>JADLDB010000001.1 GCA_020846875.1 Myxococcales bacterium
GCTGGCCCTCACCATCTACGGCGCCTTCGGCGGCTCGATCGTCGAGACGGTGCTGATCTTCCCCCTGGCCGCCGTCTTCGCGATGAGCACCCTGGCGGTGTGGCTGCACCACCGCCTGGCGGACTGAGCTCACTGCACCGCGAAGTAGGTGGCCTGCGGGTGGTGGAAGACGAGCGCAGAGACGGACGCCTCCGGCTCCATCATGCAGCCGTCGGTGAGGCGCACCCCCAACGGCTCGGGCTTCAGGATCTGGAACAGCTTCTCCTGATCCTCGAGGCGCGGGCAGGCCGGGTAGCCGAAGGAGTAGCGCTTGCCCTCGTACTCGGCGCGGAAGCGCTCCAGCATGGTCAGCCCCGGCGCGTCCGGGAAGCCCCACATGCTGCGCAGCTGGGCGTGGAGCAGCTCGGCGTAGGCCTCGGCTGTCTCCAGCGCCAGCGCCTGCACGCCGTGCATCTTCACGAAGTCGCCCTTCGCCTTGAGCCCGTCGGCCAGCGCGCGAATCCCTTCTCCGGCGGTGGTGACGAAGAGCGCGAGGTGATCGACGGGGGCTCCGTTCTTCAGGGGCGCCACGAAGTCGGCCAGGCACAGCTTCGACTCCTTCTCGGAGCGCTGGAAGTCGAAGGTGGTGAGGCGCGCACCGCCCGCGTCGTAGAGGTGGATGGAGTTGGCTTCGCCCGCGGCCCGGAAGAACTGGAACACCGCGCGGGGCTTCATCACCCCGCCCTTGAAGAGCGCCTTCACCTCGTCCAACTGCCGCTTCAGCTCCAGCGCCTTCCTGCCGGCCTCGGTGTCGGCCAGGCGTCGCTCGTCGGGCGTGCCCAGCGCGCGCGCAGCCGAGCCCTTCACCCCGAAATGGCGGGTGTAGAGCATCAGCGGGTTGACGAAGCGCCAGAGGTGCTCCAGCGGCGTGTTGGTGATCACGTGCCGCTCGAGATCCGGTGGCGGCGGCAAGACGTCCAGCACGCGGATCTCCTTCGAGCGCGCTGTGCTGGGGGCGGCGGTGGGCGCGGGGCGGGCGGCGACCTCGGCCTTGAGGCGCTCGCGACGCTCTGCCAGCTCCACCTTGAGCCGCGCCAACGCCTTCGGATCGACGAGGGACTTGGCCAGCTCCAGCCCCGCCATCGCGTCCTGCGCGTAGGCCACGGTGCCCGCCGGGTAGGCCGGCGCGATGTTCTTGTCCACGAAGTTGCGGGACAGCGCCGCCCCGCCCACCAGGATGGGCGTGCTGAGGCCGGCGCGGTGCAGATCCTCCGCGGTCGCCACCATCTGGTGCGCGCTCTTCACCAGGAGGCCGGACAGGCCCACCATGTCCGGCTGGTGCTCCTTCACCGCAGCGATCAGCTGCTCGGGCGGCACCTTGATCCCCAGGTTGACCACCTGGAAGCCGTTGTTGGCGAAGATGATCTCCACCAGGTTCTTCCCGATGTCGTGCACGTCACCCTTCACCGTGGCCAGCACCACCTTGCCGCGCATGGCGGTGGCCGACTTGTCCATCTTCGGCTCGAGGTAGGCGACCGCGGCCTTCATCACCTCGGCGCTCTGCAGCACCTCGGCGACGATCAGCTCGTTGGCGCCGAACAGCCGCCCCACCTCGTCCATGCCCGCCATCAGCGGGCCGTTGATGATCGCCAGCGGCAGCGTGTCCTTGAGCTTCTCGTCCAGGTCGGCGATGAGGCCGTCCCGGCTGCCTTCGATTACGTAGCGCTTGAGCCGCTCGTCCAGCGGCAGATCGGCGGCGGCCACCTTCGCCACGGGCTTCTTCTCGCGGAAGTGCGCGGCGAACGGCGTCACCGGATCACCCCCGCGGTGGTACAGCAGGTCCTCGCAGAGCTGCTTCTCACGCTCGGCGATCTGCGGGTAGCGCTCGAGCTTCTCGGAGTTGACCAGCGCCAGATCGAGCCCGGCCTGCACGCAGTGGTGCAGGAAGACGGAGTTGAGCACCTCCCGCCCCGCGGTAGGCAGGCCGAAGGACACGTTGCTGATCCCCAGCACCGTCTTGCACTGCGGGAAGCGCTGCTTGATCAGCCGCACCCCCTCGATCGTCTCCACCGCGCTGCCGACGTACTGCCGGTCGCCCGAGGCGCAGGGGAAGACGAGGGGATCAAAGTAGAGATCTTCGGGGCGCACGCCGAAGTCCTGCGTGAGGATCTGAAAGCTGCGCTCGGCCACCTCCAGCTTGCGCTGGCGCGTCACGGCCATGCCCGTCTCGTCGATGCAGCCCACCACCAGCGCCGCGCCGAAGCGCCGGGCCAGCGGCACCACGTGCCCGAAGCGCTCCAGGCCGTCTTCCAGGTTGACCGAGTTGATGATCGCCTTGCCCTGCGAGTAGGTGAGCGCCAGCTCGATCACGCGGTGATCCGTCGAGTCGATCATCAGCGGCGCGCGCACCTTCTTCACCACCACCTCGAGGAAGCGGCGCATGTCCTGCAGTTCGTCGCGATCGGGGTTGGCGAGGCACACGTCGATGATCGCCGCGCCCTTCTTCACCTGGCCCCGGGCGACCTCGGAGGCGTCCTCGAACTGCTCGGCGACGATCAGCTCCTTGAACTTCTTCGAGCCGATCACGTTGCTGCGCTCGCCGACGATCACCGGGCGCACGTCTTCGATCTCCACGCAGTCCACGCCCGACAGCCGCGACTTCGCCGGGGGATCCGCCACGCGGGGCTTGAGGCCCTGCACCGCCTTCGCGATCACCTCGATGTGCCCGGCGTGAGTGCCGCAGCAGCCGCCCACCACGTTGAGCCACCCGTGCTCGACGAAGCGCTTGAGCGATCGAGCCAGCATCTCCGGCGTCTCGAGGTAGCGGCCGTTCTCGTCGGGCAGCCCGGCGTTGGGCACGCAGGACACGGGGAAGCGGGACATGCCGGCCAGGGTGCGGAGGTGATCGGTCATGAACTCCGGGCCGGTGGCGCAGTTGAGGCCCAGGTAGAGCAGCTCGAGGTGCTCGAGCGAGGTGGCCAGCGCGTCCACCGTCTGGCCGGCCAGCATGGTACCCATGGGCTCGATGGTGCCGGACACGGCCAGCGGCACCTGATCTCCCGCGCGCGCGAAGGCCTGCTGACAGCCGAGGATCGCGGCCTTCACGTTGCGCGTGTCCTGAGAGGTCTCGATCAGCAGGTAGTCCACGCCGCCTTCCAGGAGCGCGAAGGCCTGCGCCTCGAAGTTCTGCACCAGCTCTTCGAAGGTGATCCCGCCGGTGACGGAGATGGCGCGCGTCGTCGGGCCCATCGCGCCAGCCACCCAGCGGGGCCGATCAGGCGTGGAGAACTTCTGCGCGGCCTCGCGGGCCAATTCGGCGGCGCGGCGGTTCACCTCGTGCGCCTTCTCGGCCAGCTCGAACTCCCCCAGCACCAGCGGCGTGCCTCCGAAGGTGTCCGTCTCGGTGATGTCGGCGCCGGCCGCGAAGTACGCCTCGTGCATGGAGCGGATCAGCTCCGGGCGGGTCAGCACCAGCGCCTCGTTGCAGCCTTCATACTGGGCGCCACCGAAGTCAGCCGCCTTGAGGTGCTGGTTCTGCAGCCAGGTGCCGGTGGCGCCGTCCAGCACCAGTACGCGTTGCTTCAGCGCGGCCTTGAGCGCCTCCACCCGGCGCGCGCGGGCGGCCTTGAGGTCGGGCCCCAGGGAATAGATGCGAGGAGTGGCGGTCATTTTTGGACTCCGGTGAGGAGGAAGACGCGGAAGGGATCTCCCCCGTCGCGCCCGTACGGCGTAATCGACACGGCCTTGAACCCGGCCTTCGCCAACTGCTGCTTGAGCGCCTCGGGCTCGAAGCCGAGGTGGACGTGGCCCAGGCGCTCCTTCACCCACTTCTCCTGGTGGGGCATCAGCTCCAGGACGATCGCCCGCCCGCCGGGTTTCAGGATCCGCGCCGCCTCGGCCAGCACCGCCTCGGGGTGCTCGACGTGGTGCAGGCTCTGGCTCACCACCACCAGGTCCTTCTTGCCGGCGCCCAGGGGCAGCTCGTGCAGATCGGCCTCGAGGAACGTGACATTGGACAGGCCTTCACGCTCGGCGCGCGCCTGTGCCTGGCCCAGGGCCGAAGCGCTGCAATCGATGGCGGTGACGCGGCGGGCCCAGCGCGCCAGCTCCACCGTCAGCACGCCGGTGCCACAGCCGAAGTCCACCACGTCCAACGGAGGCAAGAGGGTGGAGAGCGCGGTGGCCCACAACATCCACGACTGGCCGGGCTCGAGCAGCTTCTCGTTCAAGCTGGCCCGGTCCTCGCGGCGGCGGAGCAGCTCGGTCAGACGCGCGCGATCGCCGTGGGCGTCTTCCGCGTCGTGGGCGAGGCGGATCAACGGCCAGCGCGGATCGGTCGGCGGCACGGCCAGCGAGTAGTAGGTGAAGCCCGCCTGGCGCTCCTCGCGAATCAGCTCCAGCCCCTTCAGCTTCGCCAGGTGGTGCGACACCGACGACTGGGCCACGCCCACCAGCGACACCAGCTCGGACACGTTCAGCGGGGCCTGCCCCACCAGCCGCAGGATCCGCAGGCGGGTCGGGTCGCCCAGGGCGCGGAAGGCGTCAGAGAGGGCTTCCATATCGGCGCATCTACATATATCGATGCGCCAATGGACGCAAGCGCGAGGTCCTCACGCATGACGCTCAGGCAGCGGCTCACCGGACGGCGGGTGGGGGTGGTGCTGTCCGCCGGGTACTTCGGCTTCTACGGGCACGCGGGCTTCGTTGACGGGCTGTCGCAGGCGGGGGTGAAGGCGGCAGCGTGGGCGGGCACCTCGGCGGGCGGCATGGTGGCGGCCTTCGCGGCGGCGGGGCTGCCTCCGTCGCGCATCGCCGAGCTGATCCTCGCGCAGCGCCGCGAGCACTTCTGGGATCCGGACTACCTGGGCATCGCGGTGGACGCGGTGCGCAGCGGCCACCGCCCCAGCGGGCTGCTCAAGGGCGCGCGCTTCCACAAGCTGCTGGAGGGCTTCCTGCCGGTGGCCGACTTCTCGCGGCTCGACGCGCCGCTGGTGCTGGTTGCCACCTGCCTGTCGAAGCAGGCGCCCCACGTGATGACGCAGGGGCCGCTGGCGTCCGCCGTCCACGCCACCTGCGCCTACCCGGGCCTCTTCCAGGCGGTGCGCCGCGACGGGGTGCTGCTGTGGGACGGGGGCATCGTGGACAAGGCGCCGGCGCTGGCGCTCAAGGACTCGGAGCCGGGCGCCGCGCTGGACGTGCTGCTGGTGCACTACCTGCCCAGCCGCGACGGCGCGAAAGAGCCTTCGGGGGCGCTGGCCTACCCGGCGGGCATGGCGGCGGGCTTCGCGGCGATCCGGCGCGATCACTTCCGCCTGCAGCTTCAGGTGCTCAGCGCCCGCGGCGTGGAGGTGCACGTCGTCACCTCCCGCCTCCCGCCCGTGTCCCCCGGAACGATGCGGCACGGCCCAAAGGCGGTGGAGGCCGGAAGGCAGGCCGCCCTCGACGCCCTCGGCTCCCCTCCCCGCGCGTGGGCCGGCGAGGACTGACCTTTCAGCGTCCGACGAAGTGCTTGTGGTCGACCAGCAGGCAGCGGTCCTGCACCACGTCGATGCCCGCGGCCAGCAACCGCTTCGCCGCCTCGTCGTTGCGGATCCCCAGCTGAAACCACACCGCCTTCGGCCGCTTGGCGATGAGGTCGTCGACGTGCGGGGGGATGTCCTGCGGCCGGCGGAACACGCTCACCAGGTCCACCACGCCCGGTACGTCCACCACCTTGCGGAACACAGGCTGGCCGAGGATCCGCGTCACTGACGGGAAGTACACCGGCACCGGCACCACCTCGATCCCCACGCCCTGCAGGTACTCCGGCACGTAGAAGGCAGCCTGATCGCGCTGGGCCTCCGTCTTGATCCCCAGCACCGCCACGCGCTTGAGGGATCGGACCAGCGCCGCCACGTCCTCGTCCGTCTCCAGCAACCTCGACATGATTGGCACAGCGTAACCGCGAGCTACACTCCGCGCCTCTATGAGCTTCCTCGCCCTCGCGCTCCTCCTCTCCGCGGCCCCCAGCGGCTCCGCCGACGTGTACGCGCTGTCCCAGCCGGCCTTCGCCGAGACGGCCCAGCGCGATCTCACCCAACTGCAGCGGTACATCGGCGGCATGGATGCGGTGATGGGCCGCGTGCGCCAGAACCGCGCGCTCTTCACCTTCAAGCAGGGCGTGGTGCTCTCTCCGGAGCAGAAGCAGACGCTCCTGTCCACCTGGGGCTCGCTCTTCGCCTACTTCAGCGCCACCGAGGGCCTGCGCCAGAAGTACTGGGGCTTCGTGAAGCTGGCGCCCACCGATGGGCGGCACGCCTGGGGCTTCGTCCTCACCCACACCGCCCTCACCGCGCTGCTGGCCCGCGGCCTGGAGTTCACCGCCCTCACCTTGAACAACCCGCAACTGGAGACGCTCTTCGACGAGGCCAACGACGAGTACGGCGTGCCGAAGGGCGCCTTCATGAAGTTCAAGCTGACGAGCGTGCACGTCGCGACCTCCACCCAGTTGATGACGGGTGACAGCTGGGCCCCGGCGGCGAAGCTGGTGCTCAAGTCGGCGATCGCCGCGGACAAGACGATGGCCTGGGCCTTCCGCGAGATGCAGAAGGGCTCGAAGGCCGCGAAGGACGCGCTGCTCAAACAGGGCCTCAAGCTGTTCGCCGGCAACGCCGCGGATCTGGTGAAAGACAGCTCCGCCCACGCGATCTTCCCGGTGCAGAAGGACTTCGCCGAGTGGGCGGGCGACACCCGGGTGGCGCGCATCGGCAAGCCGCTGGTGACGGCCGACGACATCACCAGGCTGGTGCTGCCGAAGCTGCAGCCGGGCGACATCATCGTCACCCGGCAGAACTGGTTCCTGTCCAACCTGGGCCTGCCCGGCTTCTGGCCGCACGCCGAGCTCTTCGTGGGCACCGCGAAGGATCTCTCTCAGGCCTTCGATCTCGATCCGTTGGTCAGCGCCTGGACGAAGGCGCAGAAAGAGCAGGCCGCCACCTTCAGCGAGCTGCTCCAGAAGCGCTACCCGGCCAAGTGGAAGGCGTACGCCGAAGGGCAGGACTTCCAGGGGCACGGGCCGATCCGGGTGATCGAGTCGATCAGCGAAGGCGTCAGCTTCACCGCCGTCGAGCACGCCTTCGGGGTGGACTACCTGGGCGCCATGCGGCCACGACGCCCGCAGGTGGAGAAGGCGAAGGCCATCGAGCGCGCCTTCCACTACCAGGGCCGCCCCTACGACTTCGACTTCGACTTCTTCTCCGACGCCTCGCTGGTGTGCACTGAGTTGGTCTACAAGGCGTACCAGCCGTCGGCGGAGCTCAAGGGCCTGAGCATCGAGCTGGTCGACGTGGCCGGCCGGCGCACGCTGCCCGCCAATGAGCTCGTCAAGCGCTTCGACGCCGAGGCGGAGCTGCCCGTCCGCCAGTTGGACTTCGTGCTCTTCCTCGACGCGCGCGAGAAGGACAAGAAGGCCTTCGCCAACGACGAGAAGGCCTTCCGCGACAGCTTCCGGCGGCTCAAGTGGGACATCGCGCAGCAGTGACGCGCTACTGCCGCTGATCCATCAGCTTCAGGAAGCCGGTGCCCTCGTTGCAGAACAGCGGCGCCCAGCCTTTCTCGAACTGCGCGTCGGAGACGTGCGCGGGAGACGCCCGGAAGGCCGCCATCGGCACGTCCGCGGGCGCGCCTGAGTAGATCTCCTTGGTGAAGCTGTACATGACCGGCCCCGGGAGGCGCAGGCGGCAGCCGGTGAGGCTGAAGGCGCTCCGGTTGGTCAGCCGCACCATCGCCTGCGCCCGCAAGCCGATGAGCTGCACGGTGCCCGTCACCTGGTGGGTGCCCGCCGCCGCTGGAGCCACCTGCGCGGGCTGCGCCGCGGTCGACTGCTCGACCTTCGGGCCCTCGGCCTTCGGCGCTTCGGCCTTCGTCGGCGTGCCCTTCCTGTCGAAGGGGTTGTCGGGCTCCATCGCCGGGACGATGGGCTCCTCCGCGGCCACCTTCGGCTCCCCTTTGCCTTCGGCCTTCGTCGCGGCCGGCCGCTCAGCCTCGCTCGCGCCGGCCACTGCCACCACCGCCTTCTTCGGCTTGCCCACCGTGCGCTGCGCGGTGGCGGGCTTGGAGGCCTTCATCGCGAACACCCGTGCGGGCAGCCGCGGCTCGTCGTACACGCCGAGCTCCGCCATGCCGTCCACCACGCTCATCACCACGCCCTCACCGTAGAGCGGCGCCGTCTTCTCCCCTGCGGGATCGCCGATCAGATCGAGCTGGTCGCCCTTCTTGAGCGCCCTCTTGTCCTTGAGCAGCACCAGCAGCTTGTCGCCGCTCTGCTGCACCTTGAAGATCGGCCCGGCCACCGCGAGGGTGCCGATCGGCTTGGCGGCGTCCTCGGCAGGCTTCTCTTCCGCGGGCTTCTCTTCACCGGGCTGCGGCTTCTGGTCCTCCCCGGCGGGGGGCTCGGCAGGTTCGACCGGCGCCTCCACCACCGGCGCGGGCTGGGGCTCGGGCGGCTGCCGGCTCTTCAAGAACGCGGCGGTCAAGACGCCCGCCGCCGCCACGCCAAGCACCCCGACGACGATCCACGGGGTCTTGCTCCGGGGGATCGCCACCGGCGCAGAAGGCTCCTCGGCCTCGACGGGCTTCGGGGCCACCAGCGTGCGCCCGCGCCCGCTCTGGGAACGCGGGGCCTCGTGTTGAGAGATCGCCTTGTGCTGGCCACGGGCGGGCGCCTCCGAGACCGAGAGCGCGCGCTGGGCCGGGGTCAGCTCCGCCGCTGGAGCGCCCGGACTGGACGGCCGCAGGAGCGTCCCTTCGATCTCCGGCTCCGGGAGGGGCGTGGCCAGCGCCTGCCCGCGCTTGCGCATCACCGACAGCTTCGACTGGAGCGCCCGCTCGGCGGCGAACTCCTCCGAGCACATGGCGCGCACGTAGTTGCCCACGTCCTCGGCGCCGATGGTGAGCGCTTCCCGCACCGCCAGCTCATTGAGCGATCTCGCGAACTCGTCGGCGCGGCCGTAGCGAGCCGCGGGATCCACAGCCAGGGCGCGCATCACCACCCGGTCCAGGTTGGCGCTCACCTCGGGGCGGACCGAGCGCAGAGTGGGAATGCTGGGCTGGGCCATCTTCACCACCATCTCGGCCATGGTGGCGCCCTCGAAGAGCGGTCGACCGGCGATCAACTCCCACACCACGATCCCTGCCGAGTAGATGTCGCTGCGGTGATCGACCGGCTGCGCCATCGCCTGCTCCGGCGACATGTAGCCCAGCTTCCCCATCACCGTGGACGGGAGGGTGTGCTTCGACCGGACGGCGCTCTTGGCCAGCCCGAAGTCGATCACCTTCACCTCGCCCTCGTACGACACCATCACGTTCTGCGGAGACACGTCGCGGTGGACGATCCCCAGCGGCGCGCCGTCCGGCCCCGTCTTCCGGTGCGCGTAGCCCAGCGCGTCGGCCACCCGCTGCCCCAGGAAGAGCGCGATCGGCACCGGCACCTGGGCGCCCGCGTGCACGGTCCGCGACTGCACCCGCGCCAGATCCACGCCCGGCACGTACTCGATCGCCATGTACAGCGTGCCCTCGACGTCGCCCATGTCGTAGACCTGCGCGATGTTCGAGTGGTTCAGGTGCACCAGCACCCGCGCCTCGTGGTGGAAGCGATCGACGAACTGCGGATCCGCCTGCATCTGCGGGAGGATCGTCTTGACGATGCACAGCTTCTCGAAGCCGGCCGCGCCGGACAGCTTGGCCAGGTGCACTTCGCCCATGCCGCCCTGCCCCAGCATGAACAACAACTGGTAGCGACCCAAGGCCCTGGGGCTGTCGGACGGGCTCGTCGTCATCGGTGCCACTCTAGTCCCCGGGCCTTCGAATTCACGTCTTTGTCAGGACACGGACGAGGAGCCGTCCCGTTCCATCGGCGGGCGAGAAATCACAAGACAGCCCCGCGCGCGCGGTTGTATACGCGCACTCGTCACACTGGTCCCGTAGCTCAGCTGGATAGAGTACTGGCCTCCGAAGCCAGGGGTCGCGCGTTCGAATCGCGCCGGGACCGCAAGCGCTTGCTTCATCCCTCACGCCCTCTCCGTTGCTCGGGGGCGGCGTCTTCGTTCCGCTCCCACCCGCGGCACCACCCCATCGGGCAGGGACAACCATGTCGTCAGGGACTTTGACACGCTCGTCCCGTGTCACGGCCGCCGCGACAACGTGTCCCAGGCCGCGCAGCTTCCCGCGCAAGCTCACCTGATTCCGGGAAGTTGCGCCTCGACGAAATCGGCCCGCCGCCTGCACGTGTCAGTGGCAACTGGCGGCTTGTCCCAGGCGCCTTACACGTGTCCTGACGACTCAAGAGGGAGGAGACACATGCTGGGGTTTTCGCGCACCAACCAGAGCCGGGCGGACTTCGAGGCGCTGGTGTCGCCGTGGCTCGACGGGCTGTACGCCGCCGCGCTGCGCCTCACCCGCAACGAGCGCAACGCTGAAGATCTGGTGCAGGACACCGTGATGCGCGCCTGGCGCTTCTTCGAGAAGTTCGAGAAGGGCACCAACTTCCGCGCGTGGCTCTTCAAGATCCTCACCAACACCTTCATCAACTCGTACCGCCGCAACACCCGCGAGAAGTCGCTGCAGGACGAGTCCGAGCGCCAGTCCGTGGAGGCCCAGTTCTTCAGCCCCGACACCACCGAGCAGGCCGCCAACCCGGAGGAGTACCTCCTCGACCGCGTCATGCGTGAGGACGTACTCAAGGCCATCGACGGCCTGCCCATCGACTTCCGCATGGTGGTGATCCTCGCTGACCTCCAGGAGTTCTCGTACAAAGAGATCGCCGAAGTCCTCGACATTCCAGTGGGAACGGTGATGTCGCGCCTCTTCCGAGGCCGCAAGGCGCTGCAGAAGACGCTCGTCGACGCAGAGCGGCAGGGCTGCGCGGCGCAGGCCGCCGAGGCGATCGACTTGAACGCCTGGCGGGAGCGGAAGAAGCTGGGGTAACCCGGCGTTTGACGTGCCGGAGTGGTCGAACCGCACGCCAACATGAACTGTCGCGAACTCAAGACCGCGCAGACGCCCTACCTCGACGGCGAGTTGATCGCCGAGGCCCGCCAGGACGTGGAGGCCCACCTGGCCACCTGCCCTGCCTGCGCGAAGCGCGTCGAGATCGAGCGCCACAACCTCACGGTGATCAAACAGGCCTCGCAGGACGGCAGCCCGAAGGCGCCGCAGACCCTGCGGTCGCGGGTGTTCGACTCGGTCCGCCAGGACGACACGCGGCGGCGACGAGTCCGCGCCATCAAGCTGTCCGCGGCGGCGGCGGGCCTCACGCTGGCGGTGGTGGCCGCCAACCACCAGTACCGGGCCTTCCAGCGCAGCCTCTTCGAGCGCGACGCGGCGCTGCGCCACGCCCGCCAGTTCCCCCTGGAAATCCAGAAGCCCCACGCCCAGGACATCGAGCGCTGGTTCGGCGGCAAGCTGGACTACCCGGTGAACGTGCCCCGCTTCGTCAACGCCACGGCCGCCGGCGCGCGGCTGCTCCAGGTGCGCGACAAGCCGGCCGCCTACATCCGCTACGACGCGCCCCGCCCCATGGGCCTGTTCGTCTACGGCGACGATCACGAGGTGGACGTGGGCGCCGAGCCCGCGGTCGGCTCCAGCAACGGCTTCAACGTGGTCAGCTGGCGCAACGGCGACGTGGTGTACCAGTTGGTCACCGATCTCGAGGAGCAGGACATTCGCGAGCTGCTCCCGCCTCCGCCCGGTGCCACCACCCCGGTGCTGGACGTGCGGCCCGCCGCGCTCCAACGCTAGAGCAGGTGGGCCCACCATTCGTTGACCCCCTCGGAGGGCGTCAGTAGCCTCTGCCTCTGGAATGTCCAAAACAGTACTGATCGTCGAGAGGGACCAGGCCCTGATGCGGTCGATCCGCGAGGCCCTGGAGGGCCGGGGCTTCGGAGTCGAAGAGAGCAACGACGGCAAGGGTGCCCCGGAGCTGATCCGCCGCGCGCGCCCCGACTGCGTGGTGCTGGCGGTGGATCTCGACGCGGGGCAGAACGGCTACATCATCTGCAAGAAGCTCAAGAGCGACGACGACCTCAAGGCCGTGCCGATCGTGATCATCGGCGACCCCAAGGGCTTCGGGCAGCACCAGAAGCTGAAGACCCGCGCCGAGGAGTACGTGGGCAAGCCCCTGGAGACGCCGGAGCTCGTGGACCGGGTGGGCGCCCTGATCGGCTTCCCGCCCGCCCCCGAGGCCTCCGAGTCGGCCGCCTCCGACGACTTCGATCCCGGCTCGCTGCTGGACGAGGAAGGCACCAGCACTTCGGCCGACGACCTGCCGCTGGAGTCCGCCACCGGCGAAGAGACCGTCGGCAGCGCCGATCCGGACTTCGAGATGGTCGACTCGATGTTCGAGGACAAGGGCTCCGCCCCACCGGTGGAGGAGATCCCCCTCTCCTCGGACAGCGGGCTCCACGTAGAGGAAGAGGTGTCGCTGTCGTCCACGGGTGACGACGACGCGTTGGCCGCCGAAAAGACGGTGATCGGCTTCATGCCGCCGGCGCCGCCCGTGAAGCGCTCCGAGTCCGCCCCGCCGCCCTTCACCTCCGGCGCCTCCATCGCCGGCCACGACGCCGACAGCCGCGAACTGCGCGCCAAGGTGGCCGAGCTGACCGCGTCCCTGGACGACGCCAACCAGCGGGCCGGCGAGCTGGACAACCGGGTGCGCGAGCTTGAGAGCGAGCTCGAGACCAGGAGCACCGAGCTGGAGACGGCCCGCGCCGCCGGCGGGAAGAGCGACAACAAGGAAGTCTTCGCCCTCAAGGACTCCATCAACAAGAAGGACAAGGAGGTCCTCCGCCTCAAGAACGAGCTCAACGCCCGCGAGCAGGAGCTGGTCGAGCTGCGCGACAAAGAGAACAGCCTGGAGCAGCAGGCGTCCGAGTCGTCAGGCGAGCTGGCGCGCAAGGACGCGCAGGTCAAGACGCTGCAGGCCAAGGCCGATCAGCTGGCCGGAGAGCGCAAGAAGGTCGATCAGCAGCTCCTGCAGGCCAAGGAAGAAGCCCGCTCCGCCTCCGCGAAGCTCACCACCCTGCAGAGTGACTTCGACAGCCTGCAGGCCCGCCTGTCCGAGGTGGAAGGTCAGTTCGAGTCGCTGAGCAACGCCCAGTCCGAGGCCGAGAGCGCCAGGTCCCAGGCGGAGTCGGAGCTTTCTGAGGCGCGGGGCGAGCTGGAGGCGGTGAAGGGGCAACTCGACGAGCGCAGCCGCGAAGCCGACGACGTGCGCAGCCAGTTGGAGCAGGCCCAGATCGATCTGGACTCGGCGCGCAACCAGCTCACCACCCAGGCCACCACCTTCGCCGACGAGATCTCCGGCTTGAGGCAGCGGCTCGCCGACGCCGAGGCCGACACCGCCCGCCAGGAAGAGCGCGCCAACCGCCACCAGGCCCGGCTCAAGGCCCAGCAGGAGCAGCTCGAGCGGCTCAAGGAGAGCCTGCAGCAGGCCCTCTCTTCCGTGGAGGCCGCCTCCTCGGAGGCCGACGAGCTGGACATCGACGAGCTGGCCGAGGCCTGACGCGCGCTGATTCAGTCCTTCTTCGGCGCCGTCTTCTTGTCGATCTGCTTCTTGGCCAGCATCTGGATGTTGTTGGACACGTTCTTGTCCTTGGCCAGCGTCTTCACGTCGGACTCGTGCAGCTGGTTCATCAGCCGCATCGACACGCCCTGCGGCACCTTGGGGTTCTTCACCAGCGCCAGCTTGATCGCGTACTTCCGCAGCCACTCGCGATTCGAATAGATGACGCGCAGCACGTCTTCGCTGGCCACCTTGTTCTGCGACTGGGCCAGGATCTCCCCGTCGGTGATGCGCGGGCTGCGGATCACCGCCACCGACACCAGCTTGTTGGAGTCGCGGATCAGGATCCCGCGGGCCTCCTTGTTCCCCTTGGTGGCCAGCTTGATCTTCTCCGCCACGTTCATCTTCATGATCCGCTGCGAGAGGGTCAGCTTCTTGCCTTCCTCCATCGGCGTCGACGCCTGGCCGGCCTCCGCTTCCGCGTCCATGCCGAACTCCTGCATCACGTCGTCGGCGGTGGGCCCTTCCTGCGGCGGGGGCTGCTCGATCGCCTGCGGCCCGTAGAGGCGGACGCGCGCCTGCTGCATGTGCTGCACGTCGGCCATCACCAGCCCGTTGCGCACCGCGAAGTCGCACACGCCGTCGATCAGCGCGCCCTGGGCCTCGGGGTTCTTCGCCAGCTCGCGGATGATCGCCTCGTGCCGCAGCAGGCGCAGCTGGTTCTGCCCGATGATCTCAGCGGTGCGCTTGCTGCAGGTGGCGGCGACCGACTCCACGCCGCCGTCGGGCGTGTTGCCGTTCAAGATCAACATCTCCGCGTAGGCGTCGTTGGCGCCGTACAGCGTCATGTACCAACCCAGCACCGGCGGCGGCACCAGCTCGTCTCGGAAGGCCGAGGCCGCGATGCGATCGGGCAGCGTCGACGCCGTCTTCCCGGCGGCCTCCCGCACCTTCTCGTCCCCGTCGTACATCAGCATGAACAGCACGGTGGTCATGTCGGACGGCGACAGGGGCACCAGTCCCTTGGCGGCCATCATGCGGATCGGCAGGGGCGCCTTCGGATCCACGTGCTTCTTCATGTTGGGCGGCAGGAAGTCGTCCTTCACCGGGCAGGCGTAGATCACCTGCTCCGCGGGCGGCGCTTCGGCGGGCGCGGCCTCGATTGGGGGCGCTTGCTCGTCGCTCATGCTCGGTTCCTCTCGTGGATGATCCGCAGGCCTTCGAGGGTGAGGAACTCGTCGACCTCTTCGATTGACTTCGACTCCGAGGCGATCAGCGGGGCCAGCCCGCCGGTGGCGATCACCTTCGGCGAGCCGCTCAGCTCCTTCTTCATCCGCTCGCTGATCCCGTCCACCAGGGCCACGTACCCGAACACCAGGCCGGCCTGCATGGCGTGCACGGTGTTCTTGCCGATCACGTGGGGCGGGCGGGCGAACTCCACCCGCGGCAGCTTGGATGCATTGCGGAACAGCGCCTCCATGGCGATGGTGATGCCCGGGCAGATCGCCCCGCCCAGGTACTCGCCCTTCGCGCTCACCGCGTCGAAGGTGGTGGCGGTGCCGAAGTCCACCACCACCAGGGCCGTCTTGTGCTTCTCCCAGCCGGCCACCGCGTTGACGATCCGATCGGCCCCCACCTCGCGGGGGTTGTCGTAGACGATCGGCATGCCCGTCTTCACCCCCGGCCCGACGAACATCGGCTTCTGGTGGAAGTAGCGCTCGGCCATCTTCTCCAGGTTGAGCTGCAGGGGCGGCACCACGCTGGACACGGCGACCGCGTCGATTCCCTTCGCGTCGAGGCCGGCGTGCTCGAGGAGCTGGAGGAGGAGGATCCCGTACTCGTCGAAGGTGCGCCGGCCCGTCGTCTCCACCCGCCAGTGGGCGGCCAGCTTCGGGCCGTCGTATACCCCCAGCACGGTGTTGGTGTTGCCTACGTCGATGGCGAGCAACATGTCGCGCGCAGCATAGCCCGTCAGGCCTTGCGGGCGCGGACCTGTTCTACGTCGCCGGCCAGCACCCGCTCCGTCGAGCCACCCACCCGGACGACCAGCGCCCCCGTCTCGTCGAGGTCCTCGGCCACGCCCCGCAGCTCCTTCTGCTCGCTGCGCACCAGCACCTCCTGGCCGAGGATCGTCGACAGCTTCTTCCACGCGAGGCGCACCGGCCCGAAGCCCTCTTCGGTCCAGGTGTCCAGCCACTGCTCGAGCCGGGTGAAGAGCGCCGCGGTGAAGAGCGCCCTCGGCACGGGCGTGCCGCGCTCCTGCTCGAGGCTGGTGGCCACCTCCGCCACCTCGGGCGGAAAGTCCTCTCTCGCCGCGTTCAGGTTCACGCCCACGCCGACGATCACGAACTGCACCCGCTCCACGTCCGCGGAAAGCTCGGTGAGGATGCCCGCCACCTTCCGCCCGCCGATGGTGACGTCGTTGGGCCACTTGATCCCCGCCTCGCCGCCGGCCTCCTGGATCGTCTGGGCCACCGCCACCGCCGCCACCAGGGTCAGCTCCGGCGCGCGCGCAGGGGGAATGTCCGGCCGCAAGATGATCGAGCAGTACAGGCTCTTCCCGACGGGCGACGCCCAGCTCCGCCCCCGCCGCCCCTTGCCCGCCGTCTGTCCCTCGGCGATCACCACCTCGCCGTGGAAGGCCCCGTCCTGCGCCAGCTCGAAGGCCACGCGGTTGGTGCTGTCGGTGGACTCGAAGTGGTGAATGGTGCGGCCCAGCTCCCGCGTGCCCAGCAGCGGCAACAGCTCCAGCGCCGTCAGCCGATCAGGGACCGCCACCAGCCGGTACCCACGGGCCGGCTGCGCCTCGATCTGGTAGCCCAGCCTGCGCAGCTGCTCCACGTGCTTCCACACCGCGGTGCGCGACAGGCCCAGCTTGTCCGACAGCGCCGCCCCCGAGACGAACTCGTCCCCTCCCTCCACGAGGAAGGAGAGGATCAGCTCCTCGTTGGAGGACTCGGACGGCTCCACGAGGGGAACGCTAATGGGCCGGCCGCCTCCCATCAAGCCACCTTGCGACGGGCTTTATGGGGCTTTGGGCGCCTCGAAGCGGCTCAAGGCCAGGGTGGACTGGGGGATCTTCTGGCCCTTCGCCTCCAGCACCGTGGACAGCCGGACGATCCCGACCCCGGGCGCGAAGGTCATCTCGTTGACCAGGATCTTCCCTTCCTCCACCTTGTTGCGGCTCTCCACCACCACGCAGCCCTTCCAGGCGCCGGCGGGCGCGTCGCAGGGCTGATCGGCGGCGAGGATCTCGTAGTGCTCGACAGAGGACACGGACACCACGTTGGTCCACTTCGTGCCGGCCTCGATCGGGTTGCGCAGGAGGTAGCGCTTCTGATCGCGCACCCCGTAGGAGTCCACCAGCAGCTGCGCGCCGGTGGAGTCGAGCGCGTAGCCGTCGGGGGTCAGCTTCTGGATCGCCACGTCGATGGAGCGCTTCTCGCCCAGCAGGTTGACCTCGTAGCTCCACTTCGTACCGACGGTGAGCGGGTAGAAGTCGCGGGCGCTGGGGCCCAGGCTGGCCGACTCCTTCTTCACCTCCGGGGCGGTGGTGCACGAGAGCAGCACAGCCGCCAAGAGAAACATCGCCTGCCGGATCATTTCCTGGCTCCTTCCCGGCTGCGCCGGTCCTTGAGTTCGCCAAGCGCTTGCTCCGCGGAGGCGCGGACGAGGGGATCGTCGTGCCCGGTGGCCACCGCGTCGAGGTAGGCCTCCGCCTCGTCCCCGCCGATCGCCCCCAGGGCGAAGACGATCTCTCGCTGCACCACGTTGTCCTTCGCGCGCGAGGCGTTGATCAACGCCGGCACCGCGTCGGGGTTGCCCAGCTCGATGAGCAGCCCCATCGTCTCGCGGATCTGCGTCAGATCGTCCGTCTCCAGCCGGCCGAGCAGCGGCGCCAGCGCCCGCGCGTCGTGCCTGCGAGCCAAGAGCCGCACCGCGGCGCTCTTCACCGCGTCGTCGCTGGAGGTGAGCTGCTGGGCCACCTGCTCGTCCTTGAGCGCCGTCAGATCGATGAGCGCGCGCGCCTCGCGCACCGCCTGGCCGAGGGCCGCGTCGAGCGCCTCACGGGCGGAGGACTGAATGGCCTCCACGTCGTTGCCCACCGGGGCGGTGGTGCGCCGGGTGCGGAGCTCGAAGCTCTCCAGGGTGCCCTTCTGCCGGACCTGGAGCAGCACCTCGACGGTGGAGGCAGGCTCCCCGTCCACCTCGGGCTCGGTGAGACCCGCGGCGAGGGTGATCGTCCACGGCGAGACGCCTTCGGGCAGGGGCTTGCCCGCCTCGCGCAGGGTGAAGTGGGACGCCTCGAGGCGCGCGGTGAGGCGCTCCTTGAGCTGGGCCTGGGTCATCGACACCACGTCGGTGCCTTCGAAGGCGTCGACGCTGATCTTCTCCACCACCGGGTGCGAGCGCTTCGAGCACGAGCAGGAGCCCGCCACCAACGCCAGGGCGATGAGGCCGAGGCGGCGCACCGTCACCCCGCGCCGGGAGTCGATGGAGCAGGCGGAGGGGGCGAAGGCGCGTCGCCGGCGGCGGGCGCCGCGGGGGGAGCGGACTCGCCAGCGGCACCCGGCTCGGCGGCCTGGGCTTCACCGGGAGGTCCACCCTCCGGGCGCTGACCTCCACGGCGGCGGCGGCGGCGGCGACGGCGGCGGCGGCGGCCCTCGCCGGCCGCGCCCTCCGGACCGGCGGCGCCTTCCGCCTCGGGGCCCTCGTCGCCCTCCCCGCCCTCGTCGTCGTCCCCGTCCTCGTCGGACTCGCCTCCCTCGGCTGCGGCGCCGGCAGCAGCGGCGGCAGGCGCGGCGCCTTCGCTCGCGGGGGCGCTCTCGGGCGCGGCCTGACCTTCGGAGGCGGCCGCTTCCGGCCGGCCCTGATCGCGCTGCCGCTCCTCGCGCCGCAGCCGCGCTTCCTCGGCGTCCTTCGAGGCCTGGGCGAAGAAGGCGTCGTCCACCTCGTACAGCTCGACGGTGGCCACCTTCACGCCGACGTGGGCCTCGAGGAACTTCTCGGCCAGCCCGTCGCCGCACCAGAGCAGCGCCAGGTTGGAGCCGGCCACCGCTTCCCCGCGGGCCTCGCCGCGCGCCTCGCCGGGCGACAGCACCAGGCCGATGTTCGCGCCGAGGTGGGACAGGTCGCGCTTGAGCTCCTGCACGTGGCGGCGCTCGATCGGCTGGTTGCCCTTGAGCAGCTTCACCGCGTAGCGCAGCTCGAGGCTGCCGTCTTTCTTCCGGGCGGTGAGCAGCGGGCCTTCCTTCGAGCGTCGGGCCACCTTGAGCTCGCGGAAGTGCAGCGCGTGCAGCATGCGCACGCAGGACTTCTCGAAGGTGCCCAGCTCGAAGTCGGCCAGCCTGCGCCGCAGCAGGCGCGCGATGGCCTTCTTCGCGTCCCGGGTGGCGTGGCGGGCCGCCTGCAGCAGCGCCGCTTCGTCACCGGAAGGCGCCTCGGCCTCGACGACGCGGGCGCGGGCGCGATCGGCGCGCAGCACCACCCGGCCGTTCTCGAACTTCAGGTTCGCCGCCGAGCAGAACGTCTGCATCAGCTCGGCTGGGGACGGGCCACCCTCGGCCGGCGGCGACAGCTCGATGGACACCTGCAGCTCGCCACCCTCGGCGCGCGCGGCGGCAAAGGCGGGCCGTCGGTTCTCGTCGAGGCGCTTCTGGTTGTCCTCGGCCAGGGCGTCGAGCAGCGCGCCCACCGAAAGATCGTCGTCCGCCAGCTCCGCCGTGCGGGCGCGGGCGATCAGCTCGCCGGGGGTGAGCGCCCCCTTGCACTCCTCGAGCAGCTGGAAGGCCACCTCGGGGAGCGGGGGGAACTTCTTCTTGCGATCGTCGTCGCGGCGCTTGCGATCCGCCTGGCGGCCGATGCTGCGCAGGTACTCGGCGTGCGGCTCCGGGTGGCGCTCGCTGGGCCGGTAGGGCGGCAGCTCCTCCTCGGGGTTGGTCCCCGCCACGCCCGTCTGGGCCAGCGCGGCGGCGTCCTCCGGCAGCATCCAATCGGTGAGGGCGAAGGTGTCCCGCGCGGTCACCATCACCCGCCGGCCCACCGTCCGCCGCGCCATCGCGGCCAGCCGCGACAGCATGGTCACCTCGGGCGTCTTCCCCACGTGCGACAACAGCCCCTTGTCGATCGCCCGCTTCGTGATCTCTTCCGAGTGCAGGGGCGCCGTGGCCTCCTCCAGCACCCGGAGCGCAGCTTCGTAGAACGTCATGCTCTTTCCTGGGAAATTTAACAGTAATTTCATGGGCTTGACAGATAGCCCACGGAGAGACGGCGGATGGTACGCATGGGTACACTGGGTGTCAACGTGTGAGGATTCGGTTTCGGGTGGGACACAGTTGGAAGCGGGAGGCGGCGGGGCCGGCGGGGCCGCGGGACGCGTTCACCTTCGAGCTGGACGGGGTGAACCTGGTGCCCGGCGCGACGGACGAGCCGTTGGTGCACGTGGTGTCGGGGCTGCTCGATGCGGTGGCGGGGCTGGTGGTGGACGGGGAGCCGGCGGGCGAGTTGTCGCTGGAGGACGTGGCCCTGGAGCTGTGCTTCTGGCGGCTGCCGGGGCTGGAGGTGGAGGTGGCGATCGTCGATCTCGCCGAGGGCAGGCTGAAGCGGGGCCGGCCGGTGCTGGTGGAGCTGCCTTCGTTATTGGAAGCCGCGGTGCAGTGCGCTCGGGCGCTGGCGCGCGATCTGTCCTCGCAGGAGCGCACCGCCGAGGTGCTGGCGATCGAGAAGAAGCTGTCGGCGTTGTCGGGCGCGGTGATCGAGCCGGCGCCCGCGCGCCCAGGTCAGGCCTTCACGGCTTCACGCGGGGACGAGGCGGGCCTGGGGTACTCCTTCGAGGACACGGAGGGGCGCGCGCGGCGGTGGGCCCGCCGATCGCGCGCAGGCTTGGCCTGCCTGTTGGCGCCGGGGCACCTCCAGGCGGCGGGGGGCGCGCAGGAGCCGGGCTGGCCGGTGCTGCGGTTGATGGCGCTGGCGCGGGCGGCGTCGGACGGCGCGCAGGAGGTGGGAGGCGCGCCGGTGGGGCCGGAGGCGATCTTCGCGGCCGGGCTGGAGCTGTGCCTGGCGCTGCGGGCGCACAACCCGGCGCTCTCGTCGAACCCCTGGCTGGAGGCGCTGCAGCTGCGCTGCGCGGACGGGCTCAAGGCGCTCCAGCAGCCGCTGCCGGATCTGTCTGCGGCGGTGCTTCCGGCGGAGCGGACGGCGTCGGCCGAAGCGCCCCTGGCCACGCAGGGCGCGGTGCGGCGGGTCGCCGTGAGCCACGTGTGGACACGGCCGGTGGCGCTGGGCGAGGAGAGCGGCCGGGTGACGCTGGGGAAGGGGCTGGTGGTGGTGCACAGCCCGCACGCAGCCCACGCCTTCGATGCGAAGGGCGCGACGAAGTTCCGCCGCATGGCCCCGCGGGGAGTGGCGGTGGCGGCGACCGGTGCGACGGTGCTGGTGACCAGCGACAAGGTGCTGCACTTCCCCCGCAGGGGGCGGTCCGCGACCTGGGTCCGGGATCACGACGGCGTCGCCCTCGGTCCCTCGCTGAGCGCGATCGACGGGGTGCTGGTGACGCCGCTGGGCCGGCACGGCGCGAGCGGCCTGGACGCGCTGACCGGCCGCGAGCGCTGGCGCTTCGATCCCCCGCGCACGCAGAAGAGCTGGCTGTCGTGCCTGGGCCCGCGCGTCTTCGTGGGGACGGACTCCGGTTCGCTCTACGCGCTGGACGCGGCGGACGGGCACGTGCGCTTCCGGGTGCGCGCCTCCCTGCCCTGCGCCGGTCCGTCGGTGTTGCTCGGCCCGGTGGTGGTGACGGCGCTCAACCGGGGCGAGCACACCGCCGTCTTCGCCTGCACGCCGACCGCGAAGGGCGACACCACCCCGGCCGGGACCATCCGCTGGACGAAGGAGCTGCTGCTCGCCACACCCTCGAAGCTGGCGGTGGCCCGGGGCAAGCTCTTCCTCGCGGGCGCGCGCGAGGGCCGCACCTGGGTGGTGTGCCTGGGGACGCGGGGCCAGCTCTTGTGGGAGCGCAGCATCCCTTGCGACGCGCGGACGGTGACGCTGCTGCCCTTCGAGTCGGGGGTGCTGGCGGGGGACGCGCGCGGCGTGTGCACGCGGCTGCGGCCCGACGGCCAGGTGGACTGGGTGCTGGGCGGCTTCGACGACGAGCTGTCGCGGGCGATCCCCCTGCAGCTCGCGCGGCACGTGCTGGTGGTGCCGGGGCCAACCGCTCGCCTGGTGCACCCGCAGGACGGCCGCGTGCTGGGCGAATTGGACACCGGCCCGCGCCTCACCGATCTCGCGGTGGACAAGCAGCTACGCCTCTACGCCTTCAGCGAGCCGGGCACGCTGACCGCCTTCGCGCCGGGGACGGTGCTGGCGGTGGTTTGAATCACTGCAGCTTCGAGACGAAGTCCGAAAGCCGCCCGAGGCCCTTGTCGATCTTCTCGTCGCTGGTGGCGAAGGACAGCCGCAGGAAGCCCTCGGCGCCGAACGGCTCACCGGGGACGGCGGCGAGCAGGAAGTCGTCGATCAGGATCTCCGAGAGCTGCACGGAGCCGGTGATCGGCTGGCCCTGGTAGCGCTTGCCGATCAACTGCCCCACGTCGGGGAAGCAGTAGAAGGCCCCGTCGGGTTCGAGGCAGGACACCCCGGGGATGGCGTTCAAGCCCTTCACCATGCGATCGCGCCGGGCGTGGAAGGCCTTCACCATCTTCTGCACCGGCTCGTCGGGGCCGCTGAGCGCGGCGATCGCCGCCTTCTGGACGATCGACGCCGCGTTGGAGGTGGACTGGTCCTGCACCGTCTGCATCCCGGCGATCAGCTCCTTCGGCCCCGCCGCGTAGCCCAGCCGCCAGCCGGTCATCGAGTACGCCTTGGACAGCCCGTTGACGACCAACGTTCGCGCCGCGAGGTCCGGGCCCAGGTTGGCCACGTTGACGAACGGCTCGTTGACGTAGCGAAGCCGCTCGTAGATGTCGTCGGAGATGAGCAGGCAGTCGTGGTGGCGCAGCACCTCCGCCAGCCCCTCCAGCGCCTTCCGAGGCATGACGCTGCCGGTGGGGTTCGACGGCGAGTTGAAGATCACCGCCCTGGTCCGGGAAGACAGCGCCCTGCGCAGCTCCTTCGGATCCGGCGTCCAGCGATCGGCCGCGCTGGTCTCGATGATCACCGGCTCGCCGTCGGCCAGGCGCACCATGTCCGGGTAGCTGACCCAGTACGGCGCGAAGATCACCACCTCGTCGCCCGGCGAGAGCAGCGCCTGGAAGCAGTTGAACAGCGCGTGCTTGCCGCCCACCGAGACGATCACCTGCTCGGGGGCGAAGGCGAGGCGGTTTTCCCGCTTGAACTTCTCGACGATCGCGCTCTTGAGCTCGGGGATCCCCCCGGTCGCGGTGTACTTGGTGAAGCCGGCGTCGAGCGCGGCCTTGGCGGCGTCCTTGATGTGCTCGGGCGTGTCGAAGTCGGGCTCGCCGGCGGCGAAGGACAACACGTCGGCGCCCTTCGCCGAGAGCGCCCGGGCCTTGGCGTTGAGCGACAGCGTGGCAGACGGCTTGACCGCCTTGAGGCGCCTGGCGAGCTGCAGCGTCATTTCTTCTTTCCCGGCCGGGGTGGAGCCTTGAGCGACGCGTACTTCACGCGCAGCGCTTCGAGCACGTTGGGCGGGACGACCCCCTCGACGTTCCCCCCGAAGGACGCCACCTCCCGCACCAGGTTGGAGGAGACGTAGAAGTAGTCCTCACCCGTCATCATGAAGACGGTCTCGAGCTCGCTGGACAGCCGGCGGTTCATGTTCGCCAGTTGGAACTCGAACTCGAAGTCGCTCACCGCGCGCAGGCCGCGCAGCACCACCGGCGCCTTCTTCCGCTTGGCGTAGTCGACCAACAGCCCTTCAAAGGCGTCGACCTCCACCCGCTTGTCCGCGTTCACCGCGTCGCTGATGAGCTGCTTGCGCTCGTCCACCGAGAAGAGCGGCGTCTTCTTGGGGTTGACCGCGATGGCGACGATCAGCTTGTCGAACATCTTCAGCCCGCGCTGGATCAGCGAGAGGTGCCCGTTGGTCAGCGGATCGAAGGAGCCGGGGTAGATCGCGGTGCGCATGGTGCGGTGCGCCGCAAAGCGTCGGTCAACGCGCCAGTCAGGTCAATCGGAAGATCAAGAGGCAGGCGGCGGCTCGCCGAAGTGGAACCGGTACATCGACACCACGGTGCCCCCGAAGGCGCGCTCGTCGATGCGGGTGAGGCGGCCCACCTTCTCGGGCAGCGCCTCCTGCTTCGCGTGCTCCAGCACCAGGACGCCGCCCTCGCTGAGCAGCTCGTGCTCGTCGAGGGCGGTGAGCACCTCGAGGCCTGCCTCCTGCTTGTACGGGGGATCGGAGAAGACCAGCTCGAAGCGCTCGCGGCGCCGGGCCAGCGTCTGGAGCGCGCGCGCCGCCGGCTCTTTGATGAGCTCGAGCTGCTGGGACATGTCCAGCGCCTCGGCGTTCTTTCGGATCAGGTGGTGCGCTTCCCTGCCCGTGTCCACCAGCACCGCCCGGCTCGCGCCGCGGGACAGCGCCTCGAAGGCCAGCGCGCCGGTCCCCGCGTACAGATCGAGCACGTTGTACCCGTCACAGGTCTGCCCCAGCACGTTGAAGATCGTCTCCCGCACCCGATCGGCCGTGGGGCGGATCACCTCGTCCCGTTCTGGGGCAGCGAGGACTCGTCCGCGTGCAGTTCCGGCGACGATTCGCATGGTGAGGCAGGTTTTTCCCCACCCGCGCCGACATTTCCACTCATGAAATCGTCGGAAAAGCGGACAGCCTTGGGGCTACACTGTCCGGGTTCAAGACGAGCGAAGGGGCGAGCGGCGATGGACTACGAGCGGTACCTCAACCTGCACACCATCGTGATGCTGCGGGACATCCTGCGGAAGTGGTGGCGCGCGGAGCTGACCTTCGCGGACAAGAACGGCACGGTGATCGAGTGGGCGAAGGGGCACATCATTCCGCCACCCAACGACTTCTGCCGGCTGGCGCTCTTCTCCAAGGAAGGCTTTCGCCGCTGCAGCGCCTCGGTGCGGGTGCTGCACGAGAAGTTCAAGGCGTCGAAGAAGCTGCGCCGCAGCCAGTTCCACGAGTGCCACCTGGGCTTCACCGTGGTGGGCGCGCCGCTGTACATCGACCAGGAGTACGAAGGAATGCTCTTCGTCGAAGGCTTCGCCAGGCAGGAGGTGAGCCCGCGGGAAGCGGACCTGCTCAAGACGAAGATCGCCGAGATGAACCAGGGCGCGACCGATCTCGAGCGCGCGCTGGAGCGGATCCCCACCATGGACGATCGCGAGATCGAGAAGATCTGCGACCTGCTGGAGTTCGGAGCCAACGAGATCAGCAACTACGAGGCCGAGCTGGCCAAGCGCGATGAGACGATCCAGTCGCTGTCCACCGAGCTGTCCGAGCGCTACAAGTTCGAGAACATCATCGGCCGCTCGGCGACGATGCTGGAGGTCTTCCGCCTGCTGGAGAAGGTCTGCAACTCCGACTCCACGGTGCTGATCAACGGCGAGTCGGGCACCGGCAAGGAGCTGGTGGCCCGCGCCATCCACTACAACGGGCCGCGCAAGGACAAGCCCTTCGTGGTGCAGAACTGCTCGGCCTTCAACGACAACCTGCTGGAGAGCGCGCTGTTCGGCCACACCAAGGGCAGCTTCACCGGGGCCCTGCGCGACAAGAAGGGCCTGTTCGAGGTGGCCGACGGCGGCACCTTCTTCCTCGACGAGGTAGGCGACATGTCCGCCGCGCTGCAGGTGAAGCTCTTGCGCGTGCTGCAGGAAGGCACCTTCATCCCCGTGGGCGGCACGCAGCACAAGCAGGTGGACGTGCGGGTGATCGCCGCCACCCACAAGGACCTGGGGCAGATGGTGAAGAAGGCCGAGTTCCGCGAGGACCTCTTCTACCGGATCAACGTGATCCGCATTCAGGTGCCGCCGCTGCGCGATCGCAAGGACGACCTGCCGGTGCTGATCGATCACTTCATGCGCAAGCACAAGCGCGAGGGGCAGCGGGCGCGGGCCCTGGCCAACGAGGCGATCTCGGTGATGCAGAGCTACCACTGGCCCGGGAACATCCGCGAGCTGGAGAACGAGATCGAGCGGCTGCTGGTGCTGGGCAGCGACGCAGAGATCATCCCCGCGGAGCTGATCTCCAGCCGGATCCGCGACGCGGTGTCGGGCGCGGCGGGGGCCAACGTGATCGGCGCGTCCCGCATCACCCAGCTCCCGGCCGGGCGCCTCAACGACGCGGTGGAGCAGCTCGAGCGCGACATGATCGCCCAGGGCCTCACCCGCACCAGGGGGAACAAGAGCCGCCTGGCCCGCGAGCTGGGGATCAGCCGGTCCAACCTGATCCTCAAGATCCAGAAGTACGCCCTCGAGAAGCCGGGACAGGCGGGCGGCGAGGACGAGAGCGACGAGCCCGAGGCCGCACTGTGACGGCCCTGCCGCAGGCCTACTTCCACCAGGGCTTCCACACCACGCCCGACGGCGCGCCGCTCTGGTACGAGCTGCGCGGCGAAGCGCACGCCACCCCCGCGGTCCTCTGCGACGGCCTGGGCTGCGACGGCTTCATCTGGCGCTACCTGTGGGAGCCCCTCACCGCGCGCCGGCGCGTGCTGCACTGGAACTACCGCGGCCACGGCAGAAGCGGCGTGCCCCCCGACGACACGCGGATCGGTGTCGAGTACATCTGCGACGATCTGGCGCGGCTGATGGATCACGTGAAGCTGGACGCGGCGGTGATCTTCGGCCACTCGATGGGCGTGCAGGTGGCGCTGGAGTTCCACCGGCGCTTCCGCGCGCGCGTCAAAGGCATGGTGCTGCTGTGCGGCAGCTACGGCACGCCGCTGGACACCTGGCACGATCACACCCTGATGCGGGTGGCGTTCCCATACCTGCGCCGGCTGGTGGAGCGCGCCCCGGACGTAGCGAGGACCTTCACCTCCACCCTGCTCAACACCCAGCTCGCGGTGGAGATGGGGATCCGCGCCGAGCTCAACCCCGAGTTGATGAAGCGCAACGACTTCGCCCCCTACATGGAGCACCTGGCGAAGATGCACCCGCTGTACTTCGTGCGGACCCTGGACTCGCTCAAAGATCACAGCGCGTGGGATCACCTCCCCTACGTCGACGTGCCGACGGTGGTGGTGGGCGGTGAAGGCGACAAGTTCACCCCGGTGTGGCTCAGCCAGCGCATGGCCGAACACATCCCCCAGTGTGAATACGTCTTCGTCCCCGGCGGCACCCACACCGCCCCCCTGGAGCGCCCGGGCCTGGTCAACGCCGCGGTGGAGCGCTTCCTGCGCGAGCGGATCCGCGAGGCCGCCCCCGTCACCGCGCTGCCGTGACAACCGTTGTATTCGCTGGGGGAACCTGCGTAGAAGCCGCGCGCGATGTTCCCCAGAGAGAAGATCCGCAACGTAGCGATCGTGGCGCACGTCGACCACGGCAAGACCACGCTGGTCGACTTCATGCTCCGGCAGGGCGGCGCGTTCCGCTCCAATGAGCACGTCGCCGAGCGGGTGATGGACTCGAACGATCTCGAGCGCGAAAAGGGCATCACGATCCTCGCGAAGAACACGGCGATCGGCTGGAAAGATCACTTCATCAACATCGTCGACACGCCCGGCCACGCGGACTTCGGCGGCGAGGTGGAGCGCGGCCTGCGCATGGTGGACGGCGTGCTGCTGCTGGTCGACGCGGCGGAAGGCCCGCTGCCCCAGACGCGCTTCGTCCTGTCCAAGGCGCTGGGCCTGGGCCTCAAGACGGTGCTGGTGATCAACAAGATCGACCGCAAGGACGCGCGCGCCCGCGACGTGCTCGACTCCGTCTACTCGCTGTACATCGATCTGGGCGCCGAGGAGCCGGACCTCGAGTTCCCCGTCCTCTACGCGATCGCCCGCGAAGGCAAGGCCTCGAAGAGCCTCGAGCAGGTGGGGACCAACCTGGAGCCGCTGTTCGACTCGATCCTCAGCCACATCCCTCCGCCGCCGGCGCCTCCGGCGGGCGTGCCCACCCAGCTGCTGGTCGCCAACCTGGACTACGACGACTACGTGGGCCGCATCGCGATCGGCCGGATGACCGCGGGCCGCCTCGCGCCCAACATGCCGGTGTCGGTGTGCCGCGACGGCGGGAAGATCGAGCAGGGGAAGGTGGTCAAGCTGTACGGCTTCTCTGGGCTGCGCCGGGTAGAGCTCCAGGAGGCCGGGCCGGGAGAGATCGTCTGCGTCGCCGGCATCGAGAGCCTGTCGATCGGCGACACCTTGAGTGATCCCGAGCGCCCCGTGCCGCTGCCGCGCATCAAGGTCGACGAGCCGACCATGATGATGATCTTCCGCGTCAACGACGGGCCGTACGCGGGCCGCGAAGGCAAGTACGTCACGTCCCGCAACCTGCGCGATCGCCTGCAGCGCGAGGCGTACAAGAACGTGTCGATCCGGGTGGAGGACACGGAGACGCCCGACGCCTTCCGGGTGGTGGCGCGCGGCGAGCTGCAGCTGGCGGTGATCATCGAGACGATGCGGCGCGAGGGCTTCGAGCTGACCGCGTCCAACCCCGAGCCGATCATCAAGGAGCTGGACGGCGTCAGGCACGAGCCGATGGAGCTGTTGGTGGCCGACGTGCCGGAGACGTCGGTGGGGATCGTCACCGAGCGCCTGGGGCCCCGCAAGGGCCGCATGGTGGACATGGGCGCGCTGGGCGGCGGGCGCACGCGGCTGCAGTTCCGGATCCCCGCGCGCGGGCTGGTGGGCTTCCGCGGCGAGTTCCTCACCATTACCCGCGGCGAGGGGATCATGTCCTCGCAGTTCGACGGGTGGGAGCCGTGGATGGGCTACATCCCCCGGAGATCCAACGGGGCGATCATCGCCGACCGGCTGGGCGACTCGATCCCCTACGCGCTCTTCTCCATCCAGGAGCGCGGCAAGCTGTTCGTCGGCCCCGGCGTGCAGCTCTACGAGGGGATGATCATCGGCGAGCACGCCCACCCCAACGATCTCGACGTCAACGCCTCGCGCGAGAAGAAGCTGACCAACATCCGCGCCGCGGGCCGGGACGAGAACGTGATCCTCACGCCGCCCAGCGAGATGGGGCTGGAGAAGGCGCTGGAGTGGATCGCCTCCGATGAGCTGGTGGAGGTGACGCCGAAGTCCATTCGCCTGCGCAAGCGGATGCTGGACTTCAACGCCCGCTACCGCGCCGAGCGCGACCGGAAGCGCGAGAAGGAAGACGAGTAGTACACTCCGGGGCCAGTGAGGGCCTGGCTCGAGCGCGTGGAACCGTCCGGTGCGGCGATCACCCTGCCTGAGGGCTCGGGATCGCTGGTGCTGGGCCGCTCCCCGAAGGCCACCATCGTCTTCGACGACACCACGCTGTCCGCGCGGCACTGCGAGATCGCCTGGGATCAAGGCTTCTGGCGGGTGCGCGACCTGGGCACCGAAGCCGGAACGCGGGTCAACGGAGTCGAGCTGACCACCGTGCGCGCGCTCTTCCCGGGCGACGTGGTGCAGCTGGGATCGACCCGCCTGCGCTTCCAGAATGACGCGCCGCCGGACGATCCGCTCCTCCTCGAGGCGATCGCCGCGCGGCCCGAAGAGACGGCGCCCTGGCTGGTCTACGCCGATCAACTGCAGGAGCTCGGGGATCCGCTGGGCGAGCGGATCGCGCGGGCGAAGGCGGGCGATCGCCTCGATCACCTGCCGTGGCTGGGGCCGCTGTGGGACGCCTTCGTCTCCGGCGCCCTGGAGGTGGACTGGCACCTGGGCTTCGTGCGGCGGGCCACGCTGCGCACGGTGGCGGGCCGGCTGCCTCTTGACTGGCGCGCCGCGGTGACAGGGCTGTTCAACCTGCGGGTGGGGCGCTTCGTGCGCGAGCTGACGGTGGACGTGCCGCGGCTGGACTCGGTACCGGGCCCGCGGGTAGCCGAGGCGATCATCGAAGCCCAGCGCTTCCTCGCGTCGCTGCCCTCGCTGCCGTCTTCGCTGGAGCGCGTCTCGCTCGGGTACCAGATCGAGCAGCCCTCCGGTCCGTCGATCCCCGTGGTGGACGAGCTGGCCCAGCGGGTGCCCCGGCTGTTGGGCGGCGAGGTGTACCGGCGCGCGGGCCTGGGGCGGCTCGCGCTGGTGTGGCAGGCGGAGGGCACGCGGCTGAGTGGCCTCAACGACGGGCGGCGCCTGTTGTCGGGGGTGCTGCGGCTGCGGAAGGGGCTGCGCGGCCAACTGCACCTCGAGAGCCCGCCCGGCATTCCCTTCACCGACGGCGAGCCCTGCTACGTGACCTTCACCGACGGGCGGGTGCGGCTGGTGGCGGGCCGCCTGCGCGGCGAGCTGCGCGTCAACCACCGCATCGACGCGCAGCATGAGCTGCTGCCGGGCGATCTGATCGAGCTGCAGGGCATGGCGCGCTTCCGCTTCGAGGTGGCGGGATGACGCGCCAACCTCTCCTCTCCCGGTGGGGAGAGGGCCAGAGAGAGAGGCTGCAACGGTGCTGACCTCGCCCCGCCTCAAGCGCATCGATCTCGACGGCTTCCGGGTCGAAGAGGTTGCGCTGCCTGACGGCGCCGGCACCGTCACCGTCGGTCGCCTCGCGCCGGCGGATCTCCTCATCACGAGCGCGGCCGTGAGCCGGCTGCATTGCCGCTTCGCGAGCGACGGCGGCCGCTGGCGGCTGGAGGACGTGGCCTCGGCGGGAGGCACGTGGCTGAACGGCCGGCGCGTCACCTCCCAGGTGCTCTCCCACGGCGACGCGGTCTGGCTGGGCGAGACGATCCTGGTCTTCCTCGATCGCCCGGAGGTGAAGAACGCGGACCTGGAGGCGGCGATCGCCGAGCGGCCCGACGACTCGGCGCGGGTGCGGGTGTGGGCTGACTGGCTGCTCGATCACGGCGACCCCTTCGGCGAGCACCTGCTGGCGCCGGCGCCGTCGGACTTCGTGCTGGAAGGCCTCGCGCCGCTGGTGAAGGACGGCCGGCTGGAGCTCGACTGGCAGCACGGGCTCATCCGCGTGGCGCGGCTGCGGTGCATCAACGACGCGACCTACTCCAACGTGGAGCTGCTGGCCCGGCTGCTGTCGCTGCGGGCGGCGCGGTGGATGAGCGAGCTGGTGGTGGATCTCTCCACCTGGGTGATGCCGTCGGCCACCCGGCTGCAGCTCGACGCGGCGGCGGTGCTGCGCGGCCTGGTGAGCGGCCCCGCGCTGCCGGCCCTGCGGCGCCTCTCCCTGGGCTACGTGGTGGAGCAGCTCCCCCACTCTCCCTTCATCGACGCGCTGTGGGGGCGCCTCGAGCGCCGCTACCCGCTGCTGGAGACGGCGCGCGAGGCGCTCTTGCCCCTGGCGCGGCACGCCTGGCTGGAGGTGGAGGCGGTGCCCGACGGCATCGACTTCCACCACGCCGGCCCGTCGGAGGATCGCATTCCCCTGGACGCCGGCGTGTGGGTGGGATCGTCGGCGCAGGGCAGCCTGCGGGCGGTGCCTCCGGGGGTGCACCGGCAGGGGCTCGCCGAGAGCTTCCTGGTGCGGCAGGAGGCCCCGGTGTGGTGTCTTTTGCCCATCGAGAACGGCGTGACGCTGAACGGGCGGCCGGCGGTGGCCACGCGGTTGTTGCCTGGCGATCGCGTCGAGGATCCGCGGGGCGTGCGGTTCCGCTTCGAGGTGGGACGCTGAGTCAGAAGGTGATGATCGGCGGCGGTGGATCGGCCGGGGGTGACCCAGGCGAGGCGCATGGAAGAGCGCTCTGCAAGCAGCGCGCCCGGCGCAAAGCCCACCTACCCTCGAAGCGCTGTGCGTGGAACCGTGCACGACGCTGCACAGTCCGGGCGCGTGTGTCACGTTTTCCCTGGTACGCCCCTACCCGGAGCGCTGCGGAGCGAGCGCCGTGAAAACCGACTTGGCGAGATCGCGCCCGTCGGCGATCGCCCAGACGATCAGGCTCGCCCCGCGCGACGCGTCGCCGCCCCCGAAGACGCCCGGGACGGAGGTGCGGAACTCCTCGTCCACCTTCAGGTTGCCGCGCGCGTTCAGCTCGACGCCCAGCTGCTCACGGAGCGCCGTCAGGTCCGGGCCGAGGAAGCCCATGGCCTGGATGAGCAGGTCCACCTCCACGCGCTCCTCGGTACCGACGACCTCCTGCAGCTTGCCGTCCCCCAGCTTCACGCCCACCCAGTGCAGCGCGGCGACCCGCCCGTCCGCCACCTCCACCTCCGTCGTGCGCTTGCCAAACCCGCGCACGCCGCCCTCCTCCTGGCTGGACGAGGTGCGGAAGATCACCGGCCAGGTGGGCCACGGGTTGTTCGCGGCGCGCTGCTTCGGAGGCTCCGGAAGCAGCTCCACCTGTGCCACCGAGGCCGCGCCCTGCCGCAGCGCCGTGCCGAGGCAGTCGGAGCCGGTGTCACCGCCGCCGAGGATCACCACGCGCTTGCCCGCCGCGCTCATCGTGCTGCCCTGCCCCAGCGCCACCGCGCGATTCTGCGCCTCCAGGTAGTCCATCGCCTGCACCACGCCCGCCGCGTCGGCGCCCGGCACCTGTAGTGCCCGCGGCCGCCGCGCACCGATCGCCACCACCACCGCGTCGAAGGAGGCCCTCAAGTCACTCCAGTTGGGCGAGCGGCCCACGTCCACGCCCGTGCGGAAGAGAATGCCTTCGGCCTCCAGCACCGCGATCCGCCGATCGATGATCGACTTCTCCAGCTTGAAGTCGGGGATCCCGTAGCGCAGCAGTCCGCCCAGGCGATCGTCCCGCTCCAGCACCTCCACCGTGTGACCCAGGCGATTGAGCCGCGACGCTGCGGCCAGCCCGGTCGGCCCGGAGCCCACCACCACCACGCGCCTCCCGGTCCGGTGCAGCACCGTGCGCGGCTGGACCCAACCCTGGGCGAAGGCGCGCTCGATGATCTCCTTCTCCATCTGCTCGATGGTGACGGCCTCTCTGTCGATGGCCAGCACGCAGGCGGCCTCGCACGGCGCAGGGCACAGCCGCCCGGTGAACTCGGGGAACTCGTTGGTGCGCGCCAGCACCTCCCAGGCCTGACGCCAACGCCCGCGGAACACGTGCTCGTTGAAGTCGGGGATCACGTTCCCCAGCGGACAGCCCTGGTGGCAGAAGGGCACGCCGCAGTCCATGCAGCGGCCGGCCTGCTTCGTCGTCGCCTCGGGCGCGAGCGGAAGAATGAACTCGCGGAAGTCACCCTTTCGCTCCTCGACGCTTCGCTTCTTCGCGCCCTCGCGCTCCCAATCCATGAAGCCGGTGGGCTTGCCCATGACCTCAGCCCTCCCTTCCGCCGACGACGCGCAGCCGGGGCTCCGCGCCCGGAGGCCGCAGGCGACTCGCCCGCCGCGACTGCAGCACCTTCCGGTAGTCCGTCGGCATCACCTTCACGAAGCTGCCGACGAGGTGCTCCCAGTTGTCGAGGATCCGCCGGGCCTGGGCGCTCTGCGTAGCGCGGAGGTGGCTCTCGATCATCCCGTACACCAGCCAGATCTCCGACTCGTCGACCAGCGCCTCCAGCTCCACCATCTCCAGGTTGCAGCGCTGCCGGAAGGCGCGGTTGCGATCGAAGACGTACGCGGTGCCGCCGCTCATTCCCGCCGCGAAGTTGCGGCCCGTCGGTCCCAGCACCACGACGATGCCGCCGGTCATGTACTCACAGGCGTGATCGCCCACGCCCTCCACCACCGCGCGCGCGCCCGAGTTGCGCACCGCGAAGCGCTCGCCCGCCACCCCCGCGAAGTACGCCTCGCCGCTGGTAGCGCCGTAGAGGACGGTGTTGCCGACGATCACGTTCTCCTCGGGCACGAAGCGGCTGCCCGCGGGCGGGTAGACGAGGATCCGCCCGCCGGAGAGGCCCTTGCCCACGTAGTCGTTGGCCTCACCCTCGAGCTCCAGGGTGACGCCGCGGGCGAGGAAGGCGCCGAAGGACTGGCCGGCGCTGCCCTTCAGCTTCAGGTGCACCGAGTCGTCGGACAGCCCCTGCGCGCCGTGCTGCTTCACCAGCTCGCCGGACAGCATGGCGCCCACGGCCCGGTGCGCGTTGGTGATCGCGATCGGCCCCTTGGGCCGCGCGCGGAGCTGGTGATCGAGGTGATCGCTGACGTCCTTCTTCTGCGCCTCGCGGCAGGAGCGAGGCCCTTCGAGGGGCCTGGCCAGCAACTGGGAGAGGTCGAGTTTGGCCGCCTTCCAGTGCGGAACGTCCTCGCGCTGCCGGAGCCGCTCCACCCGACCGACGACCTCCTCCAGCCTCCGCGCGCCCAGGGCAGCCAGGCGCACGCGCACCTCCTCCGCCAGCAGGAGGAAGAAGTTCACCACGTCCTCGGGGCGCCCCTGGTAGTGCTTGCGGAGCGCCGCGTCCTGCGTGGCGATGCCGACGCTGCAGGTGTTGAGGTGACACTTCCGCAGCATCACGCAGCCTTCGACGATCAACGCCGCGGTGGCGACGCCGAACTCCTCTGCGCCGAGCAGCGCGGCGATCACGATGTCGCGAGAGGTGCGCAGGCCGCCGTCCACCTGGAGCCGGACGCGGTTGCGCAGGCCGTTCATCACCAGCACCTGCTGCGCCTCGGCCAGGCCCAACTCCCAGGGCAAGCCGGCGTGCTTGATGGAGGACAGCGGTGAGGCGCCGGTGCCGCCCTCGTAGCCCGAGATGGTGACGCCCCCCGCGCCCGCCTTGGCCACGCCCGCAGCGATGGTGCCCACGCCCACCTCGCTGACCAGCTTCACGCTCACCCGCGCGGCCGGGTTGACGGCCTGCAAGTCGTAGATGAGCTGGGCGAGATCCTCGATGGAGTAGATGTCGTGGTGCGGCGGAGGGCTGATCAGCGTGACGCCCGGCGTGGACCAGCGCACCTTCGCGATCCGCTCGTCCACCTTGTGGCCGGGGAGCTGACCGCCTTCGCCAGGCTTGGCCCCCTGGGCGATCTTGATCTGCAGCTCGTCGGCCTCCACCAGGTAGTCGGTGGTGACGCCGAAGCGGGCGCTGGCCACCTGCTTGATCGCGCTGCGCCGCCAATCCCCGTTGGGGTCCTTCGCGAAGCGGCGGGGCTCCTCACCGCCTTCACCGGAGTTGGACTTCGCGCCCAGCCGGTTCATCGCGATGGCGAGCGTCTCGTGGGCTTCGGCGCTGATGCTGCCGAAGGACATGGCGCCGGTGACGAAGCGACGGGCAATCTCGACGGCGGGCTCCACCTCATCCAGCGGCACGGGGGGGATCCCCCTGGTGTCGATCTCCAGCAGGCTCCGCAGCAGCGCCGGGGAGCGCTCCTCCTCGTCGGCGAGGCGCTCGTACTCGGCGAAGCGCTTCGCGCTGTTGGTGCGGGCCGCGAATTGGAGCGCGGCGATGGTGTCGGGGCTCCACTTGTGGCGCTCGCCTTCCCGCCGCCATTGGTAGCTGCCACCCACCACGGGCACCGACAGATCCTCGGGCTGCACGGTGTCGAAGCCGCGCTGGTGGCGTTCGTTCACCTCTCGTCCCAGCTCCTCGAGGCCGATGCCCTGGAGCCGAGACGGCGTCCCGGTGAAGAAGCGATCGACGAGCTCCTGGTTCAGCCCGACCGCCTCGAAGATCTGCGCGCCACGGTAGGACTGCACGGTGCTGATGCCCATCTTGGACATCACCTTGAGCAGGCCTTCGTTGATCGCGTTCAGGTAGTTCGCGGTGGAGATCTTCGCGTCGACCGAGAGCCCCAGCGTGGGGAGCGAGTCCAGCGCCAGCCAGGGGTTCACCGCCGCGGCGCCGAAGCCGATCAGCAGCGCGAAGTGGTGGACCTCCCGGGCCTCGCCGGTCTCGACGAGCAGGCCGGTGTTGCGGCGGATGCCGTCGCGCACCAGGCGCTGGTGGACCGCGGAGAGCGCCAGCAGCATGGGGATCGGCTTGCGCCGGGCGTCCACGCCGCGGTCGGAGAGGATCAGCACGTCGGTGCCGTCCTCCACCGCCTGCACCGCCGCGTCGCACAGCTTGGCCACGGCCCGCTCGAGGGCCCCTTCGTACAGCGTCGACAGCACGTGCGGCTCGAAGTCCCCGGCGCCGGCCATGCCCTTGATCCGCGCGACGTGCTCGTTGTCGAGGATCGGCCCGGGCAACGCGAGGCGGTGGCAGTGCTCGGGCGACTCCTCGAAGGTGTTGCCGTCGGGGCCGATCGCGGTGGCGAGCGACATGACCAGCTTCTCGCGGATCGGATCGATGGGCGGGTTGGTCACCTGCGCGAAGAGCTGGTGGAAGTAGTCGAACAGGGACGGCGCGCGATCGGACAGCACGGCCAGCGGCGCGTCGTTGCCCATGGAGCCGGTGGGCTCGTGGCCGGACTCGGCCATGGGGGCGATGAGGAGGCGCAGATCCTCGTCGGAGTAGCCGAAGGCGCGCTGCAGGCGGGCCAGGCCTTCCGCGTCGGGCGGGGGAGGTGGCGGGACGTTCTCCAGCTCCTCGAAGACGAAGAGGTTTCGCTCCAGCCAGCGGCGGTAGGGCCAGCGGTTGACGATCTCCTGCTTCACCTCGTCGTCTTCGAGGATCCGCCCCTCCTCCACGTCGACGAGGAACATGCGGCCGGGCTGCAGGCGCCCCTTCTTCTGGACCAGCTCGGGCGCCACGTCGATCACCCCGGTCTCGGAGGCGAGGATGACGCGATCGTCGTTGGTCACCACGTAGCGCGCCGGGCGCAGGCCGTTGCGATCGAGGGTGGCGCCGACCAGGCGGCCGTCGGTGAAGGCGATCGCGGCGGGGCCGTCCCACGGCTCCATCAGCGAGCTGGAGAACTCGTAGTAGGCGCGGCGCGCGTCGGTCATGTCGGGGTGGCCGTCCCACGCCTCGGGGATCATCATCATCATCGCGTGCGGCAGGGTGCGGCCGCCCAGCACCAGCAGCTCGAGCATGTTGTCGAACTGCGCCGAGTCGGACTTGCCGGGGACGATGATCGGGTAGAGGCGATCGAGCGGCCCGCCGAACTTCGCGGACTGAAGCAGGCTGCGGCGCGACGCCATCCAGTTCCGGTTGCCCTGCACGGTGTTGATCTCGCCGTTGTGGGCGATGAAGCGGAACGGCTGCGCGAGATCCCAGGTGGGGAAGGTGTTGGTGGAGAAGCGGCTGTGGACGACGGCGATGGCGCTCACCATGTCCGGATCGCGGAGATCCGCGTAGAAGTTGGAGAGCTGCGAGGGGAGCAAGAGGCCCTTGTAGATGATCGTCTCCGCGGAGAAGGAGGCGACGTGGAAGCGGCCCTGCGGATCGACGCCGGCGGCGCGGACCCGGTTCTCCACCAGCTTGCGGATGATGAAGAGCTTGCGCTCGAAGGCCGAGGGCACGACGCGGCGGCGCAGCACGTAGATCTGCCGCATCGCGGGCAGCACACCCCGGGCCACCGGGCCCAACTGCGAGGTGTCCACCGGCACGTCGCGCCAGCCCAGCACGCGCTGGCCTTCCTCTTTGACGGCCTCTTCGAAGATGCGCTCGCACGCCGCGCGGGCCTCGGGCTCGGGAGGCAGGAAGACCTGACCCACGCCGTACGCGCGGCGGCGCGGCTTCTCGAAGCCCAGCTTCAAGGCTTCGCGCTTGAAGAAGCGGTGCGGCAGTTGGAGGAGGATGCCCGCGCCGTCGCCGGTGAGCGGATCCGCGCCCGTCGCCGCGCGGTGCCGCATGCGGTGCAGCACCTCCAGCGCCTGCTCGACGATGGCGCGCGACTTCACGCCCTTGATGTGGGCGACAAAGCCGACGCCGCACGCGTCGCGCTCGGTGCTCGGCTCGTAGAGGCCGTGGGTCTGCATGTCGGGACCGCCTTTGACGCATTGTGCCGCGGTGCGTCGAGACGAGCCTAATGCAGTGCGTCAGGCGAGACACCACGGATCTTCGCCCGTTCGGTGAGGCCGGCGAACAGGTCGACCAGCACGGGCACAGCCACCTCGACGGCCATGGTGTCGGCGGCCGGAGCGCCGTTCGAGTTCCCGGCCCACACGCCCACGGTGTAGTTTGCAGAAGAGCCCAGAGCCCAGAAGTCACGGGCGAACGAAGACGTCCCGGTCTTGAGCGCGACGGGGAACGGCAACCCGAGGTGGGCGAACCTGCCGAAGCCCGGTTCGCGAGCGCGTTCGTCCGAGAGGATGTCCAGGATGGTCTGGGCCGTTGGTGCGCTGAAAACTCGCACCTCGGGAGCTGGCGACTCATCCAGGCGAACTCGGGGCGGACACCAGAGGCCCCGGCGGGAGAACACGGTGAACGCGGTCGTCAGGTCGAGGAGACGAACATCTGCGACGCCGAGTGCGAGCCCGAGCCCGTACGTGGCGGTCGGTCGATCGAGGCGGAGCCCCACGGAGTCGAGCGTGAACCGAAGCCGATGCGGGCCGACCCATTCCGCGGTCGCAACGGCCGGCGCGTTGAAGCTGCTGGCGAGCGCGACGCGCAGAGCCACCGAGCCTCGAAACAGGTCGTCGTTGTTCCGCGGGACGAAGACGGACTCACCCTCGCGGTACCCGCGAAGGTAATCGGGCACCGGCGTCCCGGGCTCCAGAGTTCGTGCGGCGGATGAACTGACGCGAAAGAGCTGATCGAGTTTCAGGGGGTTGGCGCCGCCGGGCGGTCCAACTAGAACTGGCGAAATATTCATGCTCGCCGCGCGTTGAGAGCCGCATGA
>JADLDB010000002.1 GCA_020846875.1 Myxococcales bacterium
CGCGCCCCGCAGTGCGGACACACCTGCGCCAGGTGGAACATCGGCTGGCCGCAGCGCTCGCAGGTGGTGGGGCTCACGCGCCGACTCGACCACCTCGAAGGGGCGCCGTCCACCGCGAGCGCCCTGAGAAGGAGCGACGCTTCCCCGCGAGCGCCGCAGGGGGCCCGGCGCCTTCTCAGACTGGGCGCTCGCTCCACGGCGGGCAGCGTTGTCGAGTCAGAACTGGCGGCGGGCCGGTGGAGGCGAGCACCGTGGATGATCGACCCCCGTCGAGAGCCGAGCCGTACCCGCCCTTCACGAGGGCCAATCCGTCCGGAGCCGAGGAGCTGCCGGGGCCGGCCAGAGACGCGCACGGCTCTTGGGCGCAACGTGGTTGTCCGTGTCCGGAGTCGAGGGCTCCCGGGGCTGGCCGGACGCGCACCTGCGCCCCCCAGGCCCTTCCGGTTACCTCCGTCGGCGCCGCAGCCCGCCCAGCGCCAGCAGCCCCAGCAGCGACAGCGCCGCGTCCACGCCCGAGGCGCAGCCGCAGCCCATCGTCTTGACGCCGCCTGGCTCCTGCGTCTTCGGCTCGTCGTCCACCCCCACCGTCTGAGGCCCGGGCTGCGAGGTGCCCGCGTCCACCGGCGGCGTCACCGGGGGACTGCCCGCATCGGGCGCCCCGGTGGAAGGCAGGCACACCCGCCCATCGCTGGTGCCGGTGCACTCGAAGCCGGCGGGGCAGTCTTCGAACTCGTCGGCGCTGCAGGCGGTGCGGCAGGCGCCGCCGCTGCACAGCTCGCCGGCGCCGCACGCCGCCTCGTCCTGCCACACGGTGCAGCCGGTCGCGGCGTACGCGCACACCTGCGGCGCGCCCTTGGCGCACTGCGCTGAGCCCGGCGCGCACGCGTCCTGGCAGGGGGGGATGCACACGCCCGTCTCGCAGCGCTCCCCCGCGGCGCACTGGCCCGTCGTCGTCCACCCGGTGCAGCCATTCGTATCCAACTGGCAGGTCTCCACCGCCCCGTTGGCCCCGCACCGCTTCGCCCCCTGCGTGCACCCGGCGCCGCACTCGGTGCACAGCCCGCCGCTCGCGCAGTAGCTGTTGGGCGCGCACTGCTGCGCCGCGCCCCAGGCCGGGCAGTTGTTCTGGTCGATGTGGCACGTCTCCACTCCGCGCCCGTTGCAGCGCATCGCGCCCGGGGCGCAGTTGGTGCCGCAGGTGCCGCACGCCCCGCCGGAGCAGAAGTTGCTGCACGTCTGCGACGCCTGCCACTGGGTGCAGCCCGCCGCGTCCGCCACGCACGTCTGCACCGTATTCCCTGCGCAGCGGGTGGCGCCCGCGGTGCACGCCCCGTTGCACGAGCTGCAGTTGCCGCCCTGGCACACGCTGCCGGAAGGGCAACTGCCCGCCACCCAGCCGGTGCACCCGGACACCACGTTCCAGTCGCACGTCTCCACTCCCCCGGCGGTGCAGCGCGACGCGCCGATGGTGCAGCCCTCGCAGCTGGTGCAGGCGCCGCCGGTGCAGAGCTCGCCGTAGCCGCACTGCTCCGTCGTCGCCCACTCGGTGCAGCCGCCCGCGCCCACCACGCACTGCTGGGCGCTGTCGCCGCTGCAGCGCTGCGCCCCCGCGGTGCACTGGTTCTGACAAGAGGTGCACTGGCCCGCCTGGCACGTCGACATCGACGGGCAGGACTGCGTCACCCAGGCGGTGCAGCCCAGCGCGGAGTCGAGCTGGCACACCTGCCGCTGGTCGGAGGACAGGCACTGCGCCGTCCCCGCGGTGCAGGCGTTGACGCAGCAGGTGGCGGTGTTGAGGGCGATGGTGTTCAGCGTCGCGGACAGCTGCGCCTGGCTGGTGGCCAGGTACGCGCTGCCGGTGCCGCCCGCCTGGGCGATGGCGTCCAGCACCGCCTTGTTGTTGCCCGCGGTGAGGCCCTGGTCGAAGCCCACCACGAAGACCTGAATGCCCGCCGCGTACAGCTGCGCCGCCGCCTGCACCGACGCCGCGTCGTCCAGGCAGTCCTTCGCTCCCAGCCCGCAGGCGTTGTTGCCGCAGCCCGGGGTGGTGGCGGTGCAGGCGCCGGGATTCAAGGCCAGGTTGCAGTTGGGCAGCCCGTCGGTGATGAGCAGCACGTGCGCTGGCGTGGTGAGGCCCAGGCCCAACAGGTAGTTCTTCGTCAGCTGCAGCGACGCCGCCGTGGGCGTGCCGCCTCCCGCCACCGCGCTGGCGAAGGCCGCCTGCACCCCCGCAGGAGAAGACGACACCGGCGCCACCACGCTGCCGGTGGTGCAGTTGAAGGTGCTGGTGGCCCCCGGGTACATCGCCGCGCCGAAGCGGAAGCGGTTGCTGAACTGCGAGGCCAGCGCCGGCACCACCTGCTGCGCCGTCGTCCACTTCGACGGGTTGCCCGCCGTGGCCGTGCTGCCGTCCGGCGCCTTGTCCATCGAGCCCGACTTGTCCTGCACGATGAAGAGGACAGGCAGCTCGCTGCAGGGCACCGCCAGGGCCGGGGCCGCCACCACCACGCACAGAGCCGAAACCAGGACGCGCATGCCCCGTTATCGGGAGTGCACACCTGTGGTTTCGGAAAACCCCGATTTCAGACTAATTTTCTCACTCTTTGAGAGGCGAGGTGGCCTGTGGCTGGAGCGCCCACGTCCGATGCACGAGCCGCTTTACACGGCGACGGGCTGCTGCGCGCGCTGACGGAGATCGCGCTCGAGGTGCAGCGGGCGCGCAGGGTGGCCGACGTGCTGGCGGTAGCGGGAGCGGGGCTGGAGGCGATCGACTTTGACGTGGCGGTGCTGGTGCTGGACGCCGGGACGTACGACGTGCGCTACCTGTCGCCGAGGTCCGAGCTCAAGGCCCTGGCCACGGTGATGGAGGCCGCGCTCGGGGATCGCCGCTGGGACGCCTCGTGGATGGCTGCCACCGGAGTGCTCCACGCCTCGCAGGTGGTTGGGGACCTGAAGGGGGCCGTGGCCGGCTGGATGGGGGAGGCGGGCGTGGCCGGCCAGGAGGCGATGGCCCGGGCGCTCAAGGCGCGCGCCCTGGTGGCGCCCCTCAACGTGGGCGGCAGGGTGTGGGGAGTCATCGTCTTCATGCGCGAGCTGTTGAGCGAGGACGACGCGGGCGCGCTCAACCTCTTCGCCCTGCAGTTGGGCTCGGCGCTGGAGGTGGCCCTGGGCTTCGAGCGCCTCGAGCACCGCACCGCCGAGCTCGAGCTGGCGCACCAGTTGGCGGTGGCCGGGCCGCGCGCCGACATTCGCGTCCTCACCCTGCGCGCGCTGGAGACCGTCTGCCGCACCACCCAGTCCAACGCCGGCGTGCTGCACCGCTTCGATCCCGACACGGACATGTACGAGCTGGTGGGGGACGGCTACGGCTACCAGGGCCCGCTGCTCGAGGCGTTCCGCCGCTTCCCTCCGCCCGAGCAGCTGGTGGGCAACGCGCGGCCGCTGGCGCTGCCCGTCAGGGCGCTGGCTACCAGCGAGAAGGAGGTGGCCGCGGCCGGCTTCAAGCACCTCGCGCTCCTTCCGCTGAACATCGAGGGCAAGCGCGCGGGCATGCTCACCCTGGGCCGCATCGCCGACGAGGCGTACGGCGACAACGAGCTGTACTCGGCAGAAATCCTCGGCGTGCAGATGGCGTCGCAACTGGAGCGCGCGCGCCTCTACGACGACACCAACCGCCTCTTCGGCGACCTGAAGATGTCCTACGACGAGCTGGCGCGGACCCAGGCCGAGCTGGTGCGGCACGAGCGGCTGGCGGCGCTGGGCGAGCTGGCGGCGGTGATGGCCCACGAGGTGCGCAACCCGCTGGGCGTCATCTTCAACTCGCTCACCACCTTGAAGCGCCTCATCCGCCTCGAGGGCGACGCGGAGATGCTCATCAACATCGTCGGGGAGGAGGCGGATCGGCTCAACCGCATCGTCGGCGATCTGCTCGACTTCGTGCGCCCCTACGAATTGGTGAAGAGGCCCATCGCCATCGAGCCGGTGGTGGTGAGCGCGGTGGACTCGGCCGCCCAGTCCTTGAGCCAGGCCAACGTGAAGGTGGTGACGGAGTTCCCCGCCGAGCTCCCCCCCTTCCCGGCCGACGCGCACCTGCTCAAGCAGGCGCTGGTGAACTTGATCGTCAACGCGATCCAGGCCATGCCCAAAGGGGGGACGGTGACGGTGCGGGCGGCGATCGAGCTGCGCGGGAAGGTCGCCTGGCTCAAGCTGGACGTGAGAGATCAAGGCGTGGGCCTCACCCCGCGCGCGGTGGAGCGAATCTTCCAGCCCTTCTTCACCACCAAGGCCACGGGCACCGGGCTGGGCCTGGCGGTGGTGAAGCGGATCATCGAAGCGCACCTCGGCGAGGTGTCGGCCGCGGCCAACGAGGACGGCGCGGGGCTCACCTTCACCGTGCGCCTGCCGCCGGGGCTCGAGACGCGCGAGGCCGTCGTCACGCCCGCCCGGGTGCCCGCCGTCCGCCCGCCTGCGCGGTAGCCGTTGGAGGCCCTCAGGCCAGCGACGCGGCCTCGGTCCTGCCCTGGTCCCACCCCACCGCGGTGCACACCTTCCGCGCTTCCGCCGCCACCGCCTTCGCCCGGGCCGACGCCGAGTCGTGGCGCGTGAGGGCCCGGGCCTGCTGGAGGAGGGCGCGGGCGCGGAAGAGCAGATCGCCCGAGCGCGCGGCGGCGGCGGCGGCGGCCTCGAAGGCCTTCGCGGCGGGCTCGAACTGCTTCGCGGCGGCCAGCGCGGTGCCCTGGTTGGCCAGCACCCGCGCCTCTGCCGGCGCCCAGCCGGACGTCTTCCAGCGGGCCAGCGACTGGTCGAGCAGCTTCCGGGCGGTCTCCACGTCGCGCTTCTGCAGCTTCACCGCGGCCAGGCGAGCGAGCAGCCGGGCGGGCAGGTCCACCTCTCCGTGCCAGCGCGCCAGCTCCTTCGCCTGCTCGGCCCAGGACAAGGCGCTCTCGAAGGCCTGGGCGGCCTGGTCGAGATCGCCTTCCTGCTCGCGAGACTCGGCGCGCTCGGCCTCCACCAGGGCCATCAGGGGGGTGCCCTTCGCCAGCTGGAGGGCGCGCTGGAGCGCCTCGGTCGCGCGCGCGCGGCGGGCCTCGGAGCGGTGCACGCGGGCCACCGAGAGGGCCAGCTCGGGAGAGGGCGCGGGGAGCGCCTTCTCCAGCGCGGCGGCGTCGTCCACCACGGCGCGGGCGGTGGCCGCGTCCTGGGCGGACAGGGCCATGCCGGCGGCGCGGGCCAGGGCGTCGACGCGGGCGCGCACCGCCTCGGGCGAGGCGGGCACCAGGGCCAGCGCCTGCGCCAGGCCCCGCAGCGCCACCACCGCGTCGCGCGGCACCCGGCGGGCCAGCGCGGCGTCGGCGGCGTGCTTCCACACCTGCGCGGCGCGCGGGCCGTCTCCTCCGCGGGTGAGGTGGCGGGCCACCACCGCGAGCTCCACGCTGGAGGCGTCGGCGCGGCCCTGCTCGATCAACGCCGCGGCGAGGCGCCGGTGCATGGCGGCGCGCTCCGGCGAGGCGCGGGCCAGCACCGCCTGGCGGCCGGCCAGGCTGTTGAAGCGCCAGCGGCGGTTGCTGGTGGGGCGCACGAAGCGGCTGTTCACCACCACCTGGAAGGCGGCGGGCGTGGCCCGGGGGAAGGCGGTGGACAACTGCGGGCCGTCGAAGGTCTCGCCCCCGAGGGCGGCGGCTTCGAGCACCCGCTGGGCTTCCAGCGGTAAGGCGGCGATCCGCGCCGAGAGGAGCTTCTGGGGCGTGAGGTCGGGCACGCTGTCGACGAGCTCGATGGTCTTCCCGGAGACGCTCAAGGAGCCGCGATCGTCCAGCCACCACAGCCAGTCCAGCGCCACGCCGGGCAGCCCCTGGGCCTGGGCGGCCAGCAGCGCCTGGAGGCGGGGCCCGGGCACCGCGTCGAGGTAGGCGGCGGCGAGGCGGCTCATCTCGGCGGGGGAGAGCAACGGCAGGTCGACGCCGGGCACGCCGCCGCAGCGCTCTGCGACGGCCGCGTCGCCCAGCCCGATGATCAGCTCGCGGGTGGCGGGGCGGGACACCAGCTCGCGGAAGGCCTCGAGGCTCTGCTCGTCCATCTCCTCCAGGCCGTCGAAGAGGAGCACCACCGGGCGCTCGGCGGCGCCGGCCTTGAGCACCGCGCGCAGAGCCTGCACCGCCTGCCCGGCGGTGAGGGGCTGGGGCAGCTGCGTCACCCCGGCCAGCACCAGCGCGGCCTCGAGGTCCTCGGGCTGCAGCTTGAGCTGGGCCAGGGCGCCGCGCAGCCGCGCCGCCCGGTGCTCCAGCGGCACCCCGCAGGTGGCGCACAGCAGCGAGGCCAGCGCGCCGAAGGGGGTGCCGCCCGGCCCGTCCGGGCTGTGGGCCACCACCGCCACCAGGCTCTTCTGACGAGCGCGCGCCGCCACCTCGTGGGCCAGGGTGCTACGCCCCGCGCCGGGGGCGCCGCGCACCAGCACCGACGCCACCACCCCTTGAGCGAAGCTGGCGATGCGGCGGTCCAGCGCTTCCAGCACCGGGCCGCGGGCGAGCGGCTCGGCGGCGGTGCGCTTGTTGCGCGCCCGCCGGCCGGTGAGGAGGCAGGCGTCGCCGACGGGGGAGAGGTCGACCGCGTCCTGGGCCTCTTCCCCCAGGCTGGCAGCACAGACGAGCTCGCCGGCCTTGAAGCGCGCGGCGAGCTGGCGGGCGCGAGCGCGGGCCGGGCCACACAGCGGCGTCTCGTCCGGATCGATGGTGGCGGGCACCACCGCGGCGCGGATGGAGGCGCGCGCCGGCGGCTCGGCGGCCAGGCCCGCGTCCACCACCGCGTCGCGCATGGCCAGCACCGCCTTGAGCGCGCGCCCCGAGGGCACCTGCTCGCGGGTGGCGAAGCCCAGGAGCGCTCCGTCTTCGTCCACTCCGTCGACGAAGGCCCCGGCCTCGGCTGCCGCCTCCAGCGCGCGGCCCAGACACAGGCGGGCAAGCGCAGAGCCCGGCGGCGGCCCCATCACCTCGAGGAAGACGGTGACGCCCGCGGTGGGCGAAGGGGGGAGCGTGTCGCGGGCGTGCTGCAGGCGGCGCAGCACGTCGCCGTCCACCAGCCCCTGAAGTGCCTCGGCGGAGGTGCGCAGCCCCGACGGCGAGCTGGACGGGGCCAGCGGCTGGCCGCCCACGGTGCTGAAGAAGTCGTCGGCGGCGGCGGACAGCTCGGGGGTGGGCGCCTGCGGCGGAGCGGCGGCGACGGAGGGGGGCGGCCAGTCCTCGGGTGCCATGGGGGCGGGCGCCTCGGCCCACTCCTCGACGGGCGGGGCCCTGGGCGGCGCGGAGGGGGCCGGCGCCACGCCTCCTGCGGCGGCCTCCAGCGCCGCCGCCAGCTCCTTCACCGTCTGGAAGCGCCGGTCCTTCTCCTTGGCCAGGGCCTTGAGCACCACCGCGCACAGCGCCGGGTGCTGGGCCAACTCGGGGCGCCGGGCGGACGGCTCGGCCGGCGCGGCGGTGAGGTGCAGGCTGATCACCTTGCGCAGGTCGTCCGCGACGAAGGGCGGGCGCCCGGTGAGCAGCTCGTAGGCCACGCAGCCCAGCGCGTAGATGTCGGTGCGCTCGTCCAGTTCGTCGGCCAGCGCCTGCTCGGGCGAGAGGTAGGACGGCGTGCCCACCACGATGCCCAGCTGGGTCAGCCTCTCCCCCCCGGCCCTGTGGCCCCTGTCGGCCAGGCGCGCGATGCCGAAGTCGAGGATCTTCGCCACCTCCGCGCCGTCGCGCTTGTGCCCGAGGATGATGTTGGGCGGCTTCAAGTCGCGGTGGATGACGCCCAGCGCGTGCGCCTCGGCCAGGCCCTCGCACACCTGGCGCAGCACCCGAGTGGCGTGCCCCGGGGACAGCGGCCCCTTCGCCACCACCTCGTCCAGGGTGGGCCCGTCGACGTACTCCATCGCCAGGTAGGGCTGGCCGCCCTTCGTCTGGCCGAAGTCGAAGACGCGCACCACGTGCTGGCTCTCCAGTTGGCTGACCAGCTCGGCCTCGCGCTTGAAGCGGGCCCACATCTCCGGGTCGCTGGCGAAGATGCGCTTCAAGAGCTTCAAGGCCACCGCGCGCTTCAGGTGCACGTGGTTGGCCCGGTAGACGTCGCCCATCCCGCCGGACGCCACGTGCGCCTCGATGGCGAAGCGCTCGTCCACCATGGTGCCGGGCTCGAGCAGCGGCTCTTCGCCTTCGTCGCTGGGGGTGGCCAGTTGCGGGGCGGCCGAGGACATCTTCCCGGTGCGGGCGCGGAAGCGGGTGGTGGCGAACACCTCCATCGGCTCGGTGGTGGACGTGGGCGAGGCCAGCTTCGAGTCCAGCGTCTTCACCGCCGCGGCGGAGGCCTCGTCGAGCTGCACCAGCACGCCGATGTTGCCCGACTCGTCGAAGTCCGGCTGCAGCACCACGCCGCTCACCTCGAGGCGGGCGTGGTCGCCCACCGTGGCGTCGACGATCACCACCTGCCCGTCGAGCAGCTCGTCGGGGTAGGGGACGAAGCAGCGGCCCGCGCCGCGCGCCACGAAGGCCGCGCGGAACTCCTCAGGCGTGCTGAAGGCCAGCCCACAGCGAACCAGGTCCGTCATCCGCTCCCCGCGAGGCTGTCAGTGTGGATCAGCCGCAGGGGGTTGGCTACCGCCTCAGAAGCTGGAGTACCCGCCCAGCACGAAGCCCAGGTTCATCGGCGTGCTCAAGGTGGGCTCCTGGAAGTTGGCGGTGGTGAACTGGAAGCGGAAGGCGACCAGCAGGCCCGCGCCGAAGCTGCGGGAGAAGCGCAGGTCCACCAGGGTGCCGGCGTCCACGTTCATCGCGAAGTTGGTCTGGTAGCGGTTGGAGGTGAGGTCCGCGGCGAGGATCTCATAGCGGCTCGACGCCACGCCCAGGCCGACGCCGGCGTAGGGCACCAGGGGCAGCTTCCGGTCCACCACGAAGTGGTAATAGACGGTGCCGCGCAGCTGGAAGGTCTCGTAGTAGCGCCACAGCTGAGCCGTCACCGCGCCGGCGGGCAGGGTGTAGGTGGCGCGCTCCTGGCGGGTCCAGAAGTTGTTCCACGAGCCGATGATCCCCAGGGTGAGGCCCTTCTTCACGCCCACCCGGGTGTCGATCTCCATCCCGTGCACGGTGGCGTTGGGGGTGACGGCGGCCAGGTTGCCCACCGGGAAGGACGGCAGCCAGGCGAAGGCGAAGATGCCGCCGCGGTAGGCCTTGCGATCGCTCCACTGGGCCCACTCGTCGATGTTGGCGGGGGCGGCCGGGGCGGCGTCACCCGACGGGTTGTACGCGGGGGGCGGCGTCACCGAAGGTGGGGCGGTGGGCGCGTCGGCCGGAGCAGGGGTGACGGGCTGAAGCTGGGCCGGCTCCACCTGCGCGAAGGCGGAACCGGCGGCGAGGACGACAGCGGCGGCGAAGAGGTGCGTGCGAGCCATGGTCAGTTCCCCGCCTTGACGTAGGGCGACTGCGCGAAGGCCTCGTCGATGCCCTGGAGGATGGCCGCGCCTTCCAGCTGGTAGCTGGAGGAGACGACGCCGTACAGCCAGTTGGACCAGATGATGCCGGCCGGGCTGGCGCCGCCGTCGGGCCGCGGGTTGGCGGCGGCCGACTTCGTGTCCACCAGGTCCATCACGAAGGTCCGCGCCTTGTAGCTGCTGACGTACGTGTAGGAGGGGTAGCAGGGGTAGTACCAGTACCAGTACGACCAGTAGTAGCAGTACCCGCCCCCGTAGATCTCGATGTTGCTGGACACGGCGGTGAGGCCCACCGCGAGGTCCGGCTGGGTGCCGCTGGCCTGGGTCACCTCGGTGTAGCCGCGGGCGATCAGCTTGGTCCGCACGGTGCTGATGACCTCGGGCGCGTCGATGTACTCCACCTCGGTGCGGCCCAGCTCGTCTTCCTTGAGGACCGGGATCTTGTCCGGCATCGCGAACGTCCGGTACGAGCCGAAGTTCGCCTTGGTGTCGTAGTGAGAGATGACGATGTCTTGATCGACGATGTCCGAGCTGGACGGGTACGGCACGCAACTCAACGAAGCCGCGAGCGCGAGCGCCGCGACCACTGTTGGAGCAACCAGACGTTTCACGATGGACAACCCTCCTCCCGACGACGGCCCGGTGCTCGACCTAATGAGCGCCCCGGCCCCCGTCAAGCGCGCCGAATGGGGCCCGCCCCCGGGGCGTCAGGGGCTACAGTCCGCCGCCCTATGCGCAAGGCACGGATCATCTGCACGCTGGGGCCGTCGTCGTCCCAACCCGAGGTGCTGGAGGCGATGGTGCGCGCGGGCATGGACGTGGCGCGGCTCAACTTCTCGCACGGCACCCATGACGAGCACCGCCGGCGGGTGGAGACGCTGCGGGCGGCGGCGAAGAAGGCCGGGCGGACGGTGGCCATCCTCCAGGACGTGCAGGGGCCGAAGATCCGCCTCGGGCGCTTCGAGGGCGGGCTGGCCGAGGTGAAGAGCGGCGCGACGGTGACGGTCACGACGCGCAAGGTGCTGGGCACCTCCACTGTCCTGCCCACGCCCATCACCACGCTGCCGAAGGACGTGAAGAAGGGCGACCCCATCCTCCTCGACGACGGGCGGGTGCGGCTCGAGGTGCGGCAGGTGAAGGGGCAGGACGTCACCTGCCGGGTGCTGGTGGGCGGCGCGCTGAAGGACCACAAGGGCCTCAACCTGCCCGGCGCGCTGGTGTCGGTGCCCACGCTGACGCCCAAGGACCGGGTGGACCTGAAGTTCGGCCAGGAGCTGGGCGTGGACTACGTGGCGCTGTCCTTCGTGCGCACGCCCGAGGACGTGCTGCGGGCGAAGAAGCTGCTGCGGGCGCGGGGCACGCCGGTGATCGCGAAGATTGAGAAGCCGCAGGCGGTGGAAGCGCTGGACTCCATCGCCGCGGTGGCCGACGGGGTGATGGTGGCGCGCGGCGACCTGGGCGTGGAGATGCCGCTGGAGAAGCTGCCCGCCCTGCAGAAGGCGATGGTGAAGAAGGTGAACCTGATGGGCGGGGTGGTGATCGTCGCCACCGAGATGCTGGAGAGCATGGTGCAGAACGTCCGCCCCACGCGCGCCGAGGTGTCGGACGTGGCCAACGCCATCTTCGACGGGGCCGACGCGGTGATGCTGTCGGGCGAGACGGCGTCGGGGCGCTGGCCGGTGGAGGCGGTGCGCACCATGGCCCGCATCGTCGAGGAAGCGGAGGTGGACGGCGTGGTGCGGCCGCGCAGCTTCGAGTGGACGCGCGACATCAGCACCGGCGTCGCGGCGGCGGCGGTGGAGGCGGCGGATCGCCTGGGCAGCGAGCTGGTCGTCGCGCACACCGAGTCGGGGCGCACCGCGCGCCTCATCAGCGAGCTGCGCCCGCGCGCCACCATCCTCGGCATCACCCCGCGGCCCGAGGTGATGCGGCGCATGGCCCTGTACTGGGGCGTGCAGAGCCACCTCGCCCCGCGCCTGGCCTCCACCGACGAGATGATCGCCTGGACCAAGCAGTTGGTGCGCCGAGAGCGCCTCGCCCCCAGAGGCAGCACGGTGGTGCTGGTGGCCGGCCAGCCGCTCAACGAGGCCGGGCGCACCAACCTGCTGACCGTCCGCAAGCTGTGAGGGGAGAGGGCTACTGCGGCGGCGCGCCCGCGGCGCGGAACGGGTACTTGTCGAAGATGTCCGACACCACCTGGAAGATGACGCGCTCGGCGTCTTCCCGCATCTCGTCGGTGACGCGCCCCTCGGCGAGGCCTTCCCACACCAGCTGCTTCGACTTCGCGTCCACCAGGTCCACGCTCAACGTGCCGTCGGTGACGTCGCGGGTGGTGACGGTGGTGTAGCCCGGCCAGGGCGCGTAGTAGCCGCCGCGGTACCCGTAGTACGGCGCGTACGCGGGCCCGCTGGACGACGCGGTCACCTCCTGCTTGCGCGTCAGCTTGCCGGCCACGTTCACCAGCAGATCCGGCTCGGCCTCCACGAAGGTGTAGCCGCGGCGCTCGAGCTGCAGCTTCACCGCGTTCTTCATCCGCTGTTCACTCAAGGTGGTGAAGCCGCCCTTCGCCGCGCCCAGCTCGCTGACGAAGGCCACCGTCTTGTACTTGCTGAAGTCGGCGGCCCGGTCGTAGTCGGCGCGCACCTGGGCGAGCTGCGAGCTGCAGCCGGCCAGCAGCACGCCGGCGGTGAGGGTGAGGGCTCGCATCACCTCTCTCCGTAGCCCAGCCCGGGGATGGGCGCGGCGCTGCCCAGGCCCAACTGCACCGCGGCCTCGGAGCGATCGGCGTACACCCAGGCGCGGGTGATGACGCCGCCGTTCAGCTCGTAGACGTCGAGCGCGTGCCAGGCCACCGGGCGGCCCGTGGGCGCCAGCGGCCCCAGCGGCCCGGTGTTGCGGCCTGTCACCACCCGCTGCACCACCACGAAGGGTCCGGCGGCGAAGGCCACCTCAGGCTTCAGCTGGAAGTCGGGGAAGCCGGTCTTCAGCCGCGCGGCGGCGGCCTCCACCGCGGCCCGGCCCTTCGCGCTCTGGCCCGAGGTGAGATCCTCGATGGCCGCGTCCTCGGCGAAGAGCGCCGCCAGCGTGCCCTGCTCGTAGGCCGCGCGCACCGCGTCGAGGCTCTGCGACTCGGCGGCGGACGAGGTGGCGGTGACGGAGCCCGGCTCCACCTGCAAAGGCGCGCTGCGGGCCGACACGTGCACCAGGCCCTCCTGCGCGGCGATGGACAGGGCGTCGACGTGGTGGCGCATCTTCGCCACCTTCCCGTCGGCGGCCAGCACGAAGAGGGTGGCGCCGCTCACCTTGAAGGCAGCGGGCTTCGTGTCCGTGCGCTCGCGGGACGCTACCCACTCGAGCAGCACGCGGTCTCCGGCCACCAGCCAGCGGACCGGCGTCAGCGTCACCCCTTCGAGTGCCTTCATCGCCTCGGGGGTCTGCGTCTTCACCGCGTCCTTCCCCACCCGGTCGGGCGCGTTGGGGGAGGACACCACGACGTCGTCGGCCAGGGCCGCCAGCAGGGCGTCGGGGTTGCGCGCCTGGTAGGCGGCGAAGACGTCGCGCGCGCCCCGGGCGGCGTCCGGCGCGGCGGTGGCCTTCACGCCGGTGGTGGCGCAGCCGCTGGTGAACAGCAGTAGACCGGCGAGAAGAGTGAGGTAGGGTCGCGTCGTCATCGCGCCGCACGCTACCAGAAGGCCTCTCATGCGCTACCGCTCTCTCGTCCTCGCCGCCGCGCTGTTCGCTGGGCCCACCCTGGCCTTCCTGCCCGGCGTGCTGGTCTGGACCAAGCTGGGCGACACCACCGTGCGCAAGGGCTCGTGCAGCTCGACGGGCGCGTGCAAGTGGTCGAAGGCCATCGACCGGCGCTACAGCAACTTCGGCTTCTCCAACGACGGCGCGCAGGGCGTCACTCTGGCGGGCCGCACCTGGATCGAGTGCAAGAACGGCGTCGTCTACGAGTACTTCCTCTCGTCGGCGTCGGCGCCGGGCATCTTCCAGGCGATGGGCAACACCTGCGAGAACTACGACGTGAAGTCCATCAACCTGGAAATCAACCAGGTGCAGATCCCCGAGGTGGACGAGGACCGGGGCGTGACGTTGATGCTGTACGCGGCCGAGCTCTGAGGGGCCGCTCACTCGTCGACGCGCACCAGCTCCACCTCAGGCACGCCGCCGCGCACCGTGACGCGCAGGAAGTGCCGGCCCACCCCGTCGAAGGCCTCGGGTGAGGCGCCGCCGCCGCCGGCGATGTACGCGGGGATGCCCGCCACCTGGTACGCGTCGTAGGAGTGCACGTGGCCGAAGAGCAGCAGGTCCACGCCGGCCTCGCTGAAGAGGGACGCGGCGTGGCGGGCCTCCCGCCGGCTGGCCCACTGGCCCCCCCGCAGGCCGTTCACCTCGGTGACGGGGATGTGGGTGAAGACGACGTGGGGCTGCGCTCGGCCGGCGTCCAGCCAGAGGGGCACCGCGTCCCAGGTGGTGGGCGCCAGGGTGCCGCTGCCCGAGTCCAGCGAGGTGAAGCGCGCGCCCCGGTGAAGGAAGGAGTAGTTGGTGCGCCCGAAGCGCCGCTGGTAGCCGTCCGAGGTGTAGCAGTCGTGGTTGCCGGGCGTGGCGTACACCGGCAGCCGCAGCCTCGCGAAGGCCGCTTCGATGTCGTCGAGCTCCCTGGTGCTGGTGCGGTTGGTGAGGTCGCCCAGCAGCAGCAGGAAGTCGGCGCCCGCCTCTTCGTTCAGCTTGTCCGCCACGGCGCCGAAGCCGCCGATGGCTTCCTGGATGTCGCCCAGCGCGAGGAAGGTGAAGTCGCCCGCCGCCGGCGGCACGCTGCGCACCTCCACCACGTCGACGCCCGGCGGGAAGGTGACGTCGAAGCGGGCGCCCAGCGTCAGCGCCGGCTCCGGCGCGCCGGGGGTGGGGCTTCCGTCGGCGGTGAGGACGCCGGGAGCGGCGCTCAAGGTGAGGCCGGGCAGGAGGTTCCACACCCGGACCGAGACGGTGCTCAGCGTGGGCTCGGTGCGGGTCAACGTGAAGGAGAAGTCGGCGGACGACGCGCGCAGGGTGAGCGTGCTGTCGGCGGCCTCGCGCACGTGCAGGAGGCCCTGCTCGTCGCGGAAGGCCCAGGCGGGCGTCGAGGCGCGGCCCAGCTCCAGGTTGCGCAGCGCGCGCTCCTCGGGCTCGGAGACGCAGGCGAAGAGGCACAGGGCGAAGGCGGGCAGGGCGCGGCGCATGAGTCTGTCAGAGCCTCCACTCGAGGGTGGCGAAGAAGCCGGCGGGCGTGCCGGCCAGGGCGCGCAAGTCGAGGACCCACTGCGCGGGGAGGGCGAGCTCGACGCCAGCGAAGAGGACGCCGAGGAAGCCCAGGTAGTTGCCGCCCACCAGCCCGTCGCGGGCGTTTTCGTAGCCGAAGTACAGGCGCAGCCAGTCGACGAGCGCCCAGCGCACCTCGAAGCCGCCGGAGACGGGCAGCTCGAAGTTGGTGGCGCCGGCGGCGCGGTAGCGGACCCAGGTGGGGTCCAGGCCCAGGCGCAGCAGCGACGTCACGCGGCCCAGGCGCGCCGAGAAGACGCCGAAGGGAAGGGTCGACTGGAGGGTGACGCGGACGCGGGTGGCCTCGAAGCCGAGGTGGCCGACGCCGTCGTGGCGCACCGAGGCCTCGAGCCACAGCCCGGCGGCGTCGGTGAGGTCGCCGAACTTCACCAGCCGCGCGCCGGCGCCGCCGCTCACCCACCACTCGTCGAGGCCGGGCAGCGTGCCTCCGTCGGCGGCAACGGAGAGGCGGCTCCACCGCGCGCGCACGAAGGCGCCCAGCGCGGGCCGGTCCGTCGAGCCGCTGGCGGGGGCGACCTGGAGCAGGAGGCCGGCGCGCAGCCGCGCATTCCACGCGTCGCGCTGCACGCCCTGGGGAAAGGCGTCGGCGGAGTCGGTGAAGGTGCCGATGGCGTCCACCGCGCCCAGGGTGAAGAAGCCGCCGAGGCCGACGACGAGGAGGGGGACGCCGACGGCCGCGGCCACGTCGGACGCGCCGGTGGAACCCAGGAAGAGGCCGCCGGCGAAGGCCCCGGCCAGAAGGCCCCCGGCGGTGACGAGCAGCCTTCGGCCGGCGGCCGTCTCGCCGCGGAAGAGCTGGCCCGTCCCCGGGACGAGGAGGTTGCAGGGCAGCACCAGCGGCAGCCACGCGGGGTGGAGCGGCGTCGTCCCTGGCCCTTCCCCCGAGGCGGGAGCGCCGGGGAGAGGGGAAGTCACCCCAGCGGCCGCGGACGGGCCGTCGGTCGCGGGGTTTGCTGCACTCGCGGGCCTGGAGAGCGGCGCGTCGCTCCCTTCACTCCCGGGGCCGCGGAGCGGGCCGTCGGTCGCAGGGCGCTCGCGCTCTGCAGGCGCAGCCCCGGGGAGCGGCGCGTCGGTGGCGGCGCGCTCGACTCCTGACGGCGCAGGCCCGGGAAGCGGGGCGCCGGCCGCAGGCTTCACGTCCTCCCCGGTCGCACGGTGTCCGCTCCCCGCGGGAAGGGCGCCGGGAAGGGAAGCCTCTCTGTCGCGCGCCTCGACCGGCTGGGCCCGCGCGCTCGTTGCGGCGCCCAGCAGGGAGGAGGCTGCGAGCGCCACTGCCCAGCGTCGGGCGGACGAGGCCCGTTCGCCCACTGTTGCTACGCCAGCCACCCGGGCGGTGGCTGGTGTAGATGGAGTGGGGAAACGCGGAGGCACTCCGCTGACTTACGGGGAGCGCCCGGCGAAGCAAGGGCTGCGTTTCCCGCCCCGAAAATCTCCGGCTGGACGGGGACGGGGGCGCTGAGTAATCAACCCGCCATGACTTCTCTCACTCGCATCGTCACCGTCGGCGGCTGTCTGGCAGCGGCACTGTCCTTCGCGCAGGTGAGGAGCGGCGCGGTGGGCGGCCCCACGCCTCCTCCTGTGGCTCCGGCGCCGGCCGCGCCCACGCCTCCCCCGGCGGCTCCTCCTGCGGCGCCCGCGGCCCCGGCGGTCGTCTCCATTCCGGCGGGCACGTCGCTGCTCATCCGCACGGTCGATCCCATCACCTCCAAGTCGGCGGCGGGCTCTCGCTTCGGTGTCAGCGTGGACGCGGACGTGGTGGTGAACGGCCAGGTCCTCATCAAGGGCGGCGCGAAGGGCTACGGCAAGGTGGTGCAGGCCGAGCAGGCCGGCCGCCTGGCGGGGAAGTCGGCGCTGGCCATCACCCTGACGGACGTGGAGGTGAACGGGAAGATGACGCCGGTCGCCACCGACGTGCTGGGCGGCCAGGGGGAAGGCTCTGGCAAGAAGACGGCGGGCGGCGCGGCGGTAGGCGCGATCATCGGCGGCGTGGCGGGCGGTGGAAAGGGCGCGGCCCAGGGCGCGGCCATCGGCGCGGGCGTGTCCTTGCTCAAGAAGGGGCAGACCATCGGCGTGGCGCCCAATACCCTGCTCGAGTTCCGGCTGCAGGCGCCGGTGACGCCCAACTGACGTGTCCTGGAGGACGGGAAAGATGCGAGTCGCGTGGCTGACGGTGGCGGTGGGCGCAGTCCTGTCCGGGTGTGCGGCGCACGAGAAGGCCATCGCCGGGCTGGCCATGGCGTGCGCCGAAGACAAAGTGGAGCTGGTGGCCAGCGCCCCGGCGAAGGACTTTCCCACCCCGCGGGTGGTGACGCCGGCGCAGGCGCAGGTGGGCGGGGAAATCGCCCGCATCAGCTCGGTGGCGGCGCTGCTGGCGGGGGCGACGCTGACCAACCTGGTGCTGCCGGCCGGGACGATTCAGGTGAGCGCCCCCGGCTGGCGCCAGTTCGAGGGCTGCGGGCGCACCGTGGTGTGCCTCGACGGCGGGCTGTGCGGCTACCTGGAGCCAGCCGAGCTGCAGCCCATCGCCCGGCGCGTGCCGACGCTGATGGAGAAGTCCCTGGCCGAGCACCGGCGACACCTGGCCGGCCCTGGCTGCCAGGACGAGGTGGTGCTCGATCGCCGCGGAACGCTGGTGTGGACGATGCACGCCTGCGGGAAGGTGGTGGGCTGCGTGGCGGCCACCGCGGACAGCTACCAGTGCGTCGGTGAGGGAGTGGCTCCCCCGGCCCCTGAGGCGCCGACGTCCACGATGTGAGCGCGCCCCTGCGGCTCACCTGCGTCGCCGTCATCGCCTTGCCGGCGCTGGCGCTGGCTTCCACCGCGGCCAGTCCACGCGTCGAGCGCCAACAGACAGCAGACGACGCGCCGTGGCTGGCTGACCTCCGGGTCCGCTACGGCCTGGCGAACGTGGAGGCGCACCACGAGGACGGCGCGATCACCCACACGCGGACGGACAGCGCGACGCTGCTCCTCACCTTCCGCTACGAGTTCGACCATCGCTTCGGCGTGGCCCTGTTCATCCCCTTCGTCGTCGGCGCGCTGCGGGAGGAAGGCGGAGCGCCCCGAGGCGTCGACGCCTTCGGCAACCTCGCCGCCGAGGCGAGCTTCAGCTTCCGGCCGACCGACAACCTCCTCCTCGAGCCGCGCGGGCTCCTCGCGCTGCCCACCGCGCGAGGCGACGAGGCAGGCAGCCCGGGTGAGGTGGACCGCTTCCTGCTGCTGCGCGGGGCCGGCTTCTCGCAGGGCAGCCAGGAGATGGCCCTCTTCGAGGCGGGCCGGCTGGGCGGCGAGGTGGCGCTGCTGGCGCTGTGGACGCCGGGCCGCTTCCTGGTGCGCGCGTGGCTGAAGTTTGAGGCGATGTTCGACGTGCGCGGCGACCTGAAGGATCCGGCCATCGTGGAGTCGGTGGGCGGGGTGGTGATGGGCTACGAAATGGGCCTCGGCCTTCGCGCCTCGCTGGGGCTCACCTACAACCGGCCCTGGACGTCGCACGAGCCCAGGCGCTTCGAGGCGGGCACGCTGGATCCGGCGGTGGAGTGGCGGCGGGGCCCCGCGTCCGTCGCGCTGATGGCGGTGCTGCCCATCTTCGGGAACTCGACGGTGTCGCACACCTTCGGGTTGTCGCTGAGCGGCGCGCTGCGCTTCTGAAGTCAGAAGGCCTCACCCAGCATGAAGTACAGCCCCGTCGACTGCACGCCCCAGGCGAAGTCCACCGCGAGGTAGGCGCCGGCCTCCTTGCTCAGCAGCAGCCTCGCGCCCAGCCCTCCGCCCGGCGCCGGCGCCTCGAAGCCCGAGGTGCGGCTCGCGGTGAAGGTGGTCAGGTTGAAGAAGGCCACCGCCGCGAAGGCGCCGTCGGGCGTGACGCCGAGGCGGTACTCCACTTCGGCGTAGAGCTGCGCGGGCCCCCGGAAGCGCCCGGCGGCGTAGCCGCGCGAGCTGCGCCCCCGGAGGTCCCAGGAGTTCGCCGGCAGGTTCAAGTACGGCACCGGCCCGGCCGTCGCCCACAGGTACAGCCACGCCGCCAGCACCTGCCGCGAGCTGTTCCTCACCGGGCGGTGGTAGCCGCGCAGCTCCCCCCAAAGCTCGAACCACGTCGTCGTCGAGCCGAAGGCCTGCGGGTACAGCCGCGCCGCCACCTGGGCGTAGAGGCCCTTCGTCGGCCGCACCTGCGCGTCGCGGCTGTCGTACATCATCGCCAGGGACGGCCCCACCGCGAGGCTGCCGGTGACGCCCACGCCGTACTCGGCCATCGGCGAGGTGCCCGTCTCTTCCCGCAGCGGGTCCTTCACGTTGGCGAACCAGTCGACGCGCAGGCCCGCCCCGAAGAACCAGTGGCCGCCGATGCGCGCCAGCGCCGTCTCGTCCAGGCGCAGGAAGCCGAACTCCAGGCGCGACCCGTCGTCCAGCGAGCTCTCGCTGCCCAGGCCGTAGGTGCGCTCGACGTTGTCCCACAGCCGCCAGTCGCCGATGAGCGCCAGGCGGTTCCGCGGCAGGTACACCTGGGAGCGCACCGCGAGGAAGAGCTGCTTGAGCGACGTGAAGGCCACCACCGCCTGCACCTGCGACTCGGTGGTGCTCGGCGCGGGCCCGGTGAGGAAGACGCCCTGCGCCGTCACCGCCGCCAGCACGCCCGTGGACGGCGAGGTGCTGATGCCCGGCAGGAGCGTCACGTACACCCGCCCCACCTTCATCGGCTCCTTCGCCTTCGCCTCGCGCTTCTGGAAGAGCACGTCGAGGGCGTCGCGCGTGAGCGGGTAGGTGTCCCCCTCGTCCGCGGCGCTCGTCACCCCGCCGTCCGGCGCCTCTTCGAGGGGCCGCGGTACCGCCCCCGCGTCCGCCTCGCCTGCGCTGTGCGCGGCGCCCGCGGCCAGCACGAGGAGCGACACCACGACGCGCAGCGCTCCACGCCCGAGCACACGGGCACCTTACCGTCCCTCTCCCCACAGGCGAGAAGGACGTTATCGCGCAGGCCTTTCCGGGCACCCCCCACCGACGCAGATTATGCAGTCGACCAGCGACCGGTCCCTGAAGGCGCCGTGGCACATCGGTTGCTCGATGTCGGTGGAAGACAGCCACGCACTCCGAGGGAGTCCACATGAACAAGGCCGCGAGTTTCCGCCCGGAGGACCTTCGCAACGTCGTGCTTCTCGGTCACGGTGGCACGGGGAAGACGACGCTGGCCGAGGCGATGCTGCACCGCTGCGGGGCGATCTCCCGCATGGGCTCGGTGACGGAAGGCAACACCACCGGCGACTTCGAGCCCGAGGCGAAGGAGCACCAGCACTCCACCAACTCGTCGATCCTCTTCGCCACGCACGAGCGCCGCGAGGTGAACGTCATCGACACCCCCGGCCACCCCGAGTTCGTCGGCTACGCACTGGCCGCGCTGCCCGCGGTGGAGACGGCGATCATCGTCGTCAGCGCCAGCACCGGCGTCGAGTTCAACACCCGCCGCCTCTTCCACGCCGCCGGGGAAGCGGGCCTGGCCCGGATGATCGTGGTGAACAAGCTGGACGCGGTGTCGCCCGCGGTGCTGCGCGGCCGGGTGGACGAGTTGAAGGAGGCGTTCGGCGCCCGGCTGCACTGCATCAACCTGCCCACCCGCGGCGGGAAGGACGTCATCGACTGCTTCGACCAGGAGGCGGGCCAGGCGGACTTCCTGTCGGTGAAGGACGTGCACCGCGAGCTGCTCGAGTCCACCGTCGAGGCGGACGACGCCAAGCTGGAGAAGTACCTCGCGGGCGAGAAGCTGGACCTCAAGGAGCTGCGCGCCACCTTCGTCAAGGCGATGGCCCAGGGCCAGGTGGTGCCCGTCCTCTTCACCAGCGCGCGCGACGAGGTGGGCGTGGACGACCTGCTCCACATCCTGGTGGAGGAGGCGCCCAGCCCGGTGAACGGCAAGAGGCGCCGCTTGCTGAAGGACGGCGAGCTCACCGAGGTGGCCTGCGACGCCGGCGCGCCCTTCCTCGCCCACGTCTTCAAGGTGACCAACGATCCTGGCCTCGGCCAGTTGGCCATGCTGCGCGTGCTCCAGGGCAAGCTGGACGGCGACACCACCTTCGTCGCCGGCGCGGACAAGAAGGTGCGCAAGGCCGGCCACGTGCTGAAGGTAGAGGGCCGCGACCACCCCGAGCTCGACGCGGTGGCGTACGCGGGGGACCTGGTGGCGCTGGCCCGGGTGGAGGACCTCCACGTCGACCAGGTGCTGCACGACCCGGCAGCGGGGAACGGCTTTGGGGCGGTGCCGGTCGCCTACCCGGCGCCCATGCTGTCGCTGGCGGTGGAGTCGAAGAACCGCGGCGACGACGTGAAGCTGTCCCAGTCGCTCTCGCGCCTCGCCGAGGAGGATCCGACCTTCAAGTTCACCCACGATCCCCTCACCCACGAGCTGGTGCTGTCCGGGGTGGGCGACGTGCACCTGAAGATCCTGCTGGAGCGGCTGAAGAACCGCTTCAAGCTGGAGGTGAGCGCCAAGGCGCCGACGGTGCCGTACCGCGAGACCATCGCCCAGAAGGCGGAAGGCCACTACCGGCACAAGAAGCAGACCGGCGGGGCGGGCCAGTTCGCCGAGGTGTACCTGCGCATCGAGCCGTTGCCGCGGGGCGGCGGCTTCGAGTTCAAGAGCGAGGTGTTCGGCGGCACCATCCCCACCCAGTTCATCCCCGCGGTGGAGAAGGGCGTGCACGACGCGCTGGAGGCGGGCACCCTGGCGGGCTTCCCGGTCCACGACGTGCGGGTGGTGGTGACCGACGGCAAGCACCACCCGGTGGACTCGAAGGACATCGCCTTCCGCACCGCGGGCAAGTTCGCCGTGCGCGACGCGATCGCCAAGGCGCGGCCCGCGCTGCTGGAGCCGGTGGTGAACCTGGAGGTGTCGGTGCCCGAGCAGTTCCTGGGCGCCATCACCGGCGACTTGAAGCACGTGCGCGGGCGGGTGATGGGCGTGGAGACGCTGCCCGGCGGCTACGCCCTGGTGCGCGCCCAGGCCCCGCTGGCGGAGCTGGGCAGCTACGGCGGACAGTTGCGCGGCTCCACCGGGGGCACCGGCAGCTTCGTGATGGAGCTGTCGCACTACGAGCCGGTGCCGCCGTCGCAGCAGCAGCAGCTCGTCGAGGCGCGCCCGGCCCGGAAGGCCGAGGCGGAATAGGGGAGGACGTTTTCGGACGACACCCGCATCAGCCGAAGGAGGACACGGACATGGACGACACCACCAGACGACTGGCGAAGGTGCTGGGCGCGAGCGGCGTCGAGAGCCTGGGCAACGACGTGCGCTTCGCCGTGGACAGCACCGACGGCGCGCGGCTCAAGGTGAACATCGAGGGCACTCAGCAGCGCTTCATGGCCGTGCTGCTCGACGCGAAGGGCGTGGTCCGCGCGGACCTGGACGTGGCGCCCATTCAGAAGGTGACGGAAGACGCGGCCTTCCCCGGGCGAGTCACGCTGCACGTGGCCGGGTTGCTGATCCAGCTCGACTCGAGGCCGACGCTGGCGGTGGAGCTCCTGTCCGCGAAGTAGGCAGGCCTGAGAGGCTCGCCCGGCGGCCGCGGTGAGCGGGAACCCCCACCTGTGCCATGCTGTCACCTCGTCCCGGGAGGCAGCATGCGAAGCCTCGTCCTCGCCGTCGTGCTGGCGTCCTGCCGGGCCTCCCCGGTGGAAGAAGCCCCCGAGGAAGGCGCCTTCGCCCACGCTGGCTCCCTCGACGCCGGCGTCTCGGACGACGTCGCGGCCCAGGCTGCGGCGGCTCCTCCCCCACCTCCGCCGCCCGCGGAGCCGCCGGGTCCTCCGCCCGAGGTGCTGTCTGCGGCGCCCTGGCGGCTCGAGGTGCGCTCGTCAGACGCCAAGCTCCGCGTCACCACCACCCAGGTCGCGCTGTCCACCGGGCTGGTCTCGGAGACGACGGAGCGGGCCAGGCTGCAGCTCCCCCCGGGCACCAACGCGCTCGGCCTCCTCGACCAGACGCGGGCCGGGAAACCGCCGACGAAGGCGAACCTGGGCATCACCGCGCGGAAGGAGTCGAGCACGAAGCAGTGCCCCGAGACGCCCGCGTGGCTCAAAGCCGAGCTCGATCGCACCGCGCGCGCCTGGCTCACCTTCCTCGCGGCCCCCGGGCCGCTCTCAGGCCGGCCGAAGGGCCTGTATTGCCCGGACTGCGGCTCGCTGAACGCCAGCCTCTGTGCCACCCTCCCCGAGGGCACCCAGTGGTGCCGCGCCTGGACCGGCGCGCTTGCCTTTGGCTTCATGACGGGTGAAGGGCACCCGCCGCCTGTACCCACCGAGCGCGAGCTGGAGGAGCGGCGGCTCGAGGCCGAGCTGTACTCCGCGCTGGGTGACGCGATGGACTACGCCCGCGCCGACTGCTTCGACCGGCGAGCGGTGATGACCCGCGCGAAGTGGAAGGCGTACTTCACCTTCCGCCGCGACTACGCGCGCGCGCTCCAGGAGCTGGCGACGAGGGACGACGTCTACGCGGCAGCCAGGCCGGACGAGCGGGACGTTCTCGGGTACGGCGACGCGCTGCTGCTTCGACGGGTGCTGCAGCGGACCCCGAAGCTGCAGAAGCTGGCCAGCACAGCGGTGGAAGCGGCGCGCCGCCGAGCCCGGCTCGAGGCGAAAGAGGTGACCGAGCTCTCGAAGTGGGATCACTTCTTCTGCGAGGACCGCAACCGGCAGCTCACGAAGTGGGCGTGCACCGCGGAGGGCATGGAGGCGCTCGAGCGCGCCCGGTGCGAGCAGTTTCACCCGGGCTGGGGCCTGAGCAGCAGCCTGGAGGCCCACGAGCTCCTGCGCCTGCCTTCGCGCTTCGGAGCGGACGCGGTGGCGCTGGTCCGCGAACTGGAGCCGGACTTCCTCGCGATGATGGAGCGCTGGTCGGGCTGCGGCTGCGCGCCGCGGCTCGATCAACGCCGCAGGTGCGCGCCCGCGTCGACCCCGCTCGACCCCTGAGGTGCCGTCGCCAAGGAGGCGCGCAAGCCGGCCTCGCCGCGCCGGAGCCGCTCGGCTATATCGCTCGCACGTCACGGACCGGCCGGCCGTCCCTCCTTCACGTCGGAACTCCTCATGCTTCGCTCCTCCGCTGCCCTCCTCGCGCTCGCGCTCGCGATGTCCGCCCACGCCGCTGCGCCCGACGACTTCTCTCGCTTCGACGCCTGGGCCGCCCGCTACCGCGCCGCGCCAGTCAATGAGCGAGCGGCGCTGGAAGCCGAAGGCCGGGCGCTGGCCACCGCCCGCCGGACGGCCCTGGCCGCGCTGATGTTGAAGGACCCGCCCGCCGCCCTGCGCGTGGTGCGCGCCTCTTCCGAGCTGCCCGCCTCGGTGGCCGCGCTGATGGAAGCGCCCCTGGACGGCGCCGCCCGCTACGACGTCCTCTGCCGCTACGGCGAGCCGCTCTCCCGGGAATTGGTGCTGGGCGAGGCGCGCTTCCGCGTCGCCCCCGTGGGCGACCTGGCCGACCTCTCGCACGAGGTGGTGCGGGTGAAGGGCTGGGCGGTCGAGAAGGCCGCCGTCCTCACCCACGCGAGGGCCGGCAAGCCCAGGAGCAACCTGCCCCAGCCCTCGGGGTGGACGGTGGGCAACAAGAAGGTCCTCTACATCCGCGTCGACTTCTCCGACGACCCGGGCGAGCCCCTGAGCGTCTCCAACGCGCAGAGCGTCCTCGCCCAGTTGGACGCCTTCCTGCGCGCCGCCAGCTTCAACCAGACGTCCGTCACCGGCACCGTCACCACCAGCGTGGTGCGCGTGCCCGGCACCAAGGCCTCCTACGGCAACAGCAACGCCACCAGCCAGTTGCTGTCCGACGCGCGCGCCGCGGCGAGGGCCGCCGGCTTCGACACCGCCAACTACGATCTCGACGTGGTGGCCTTCCGCCGCATCAGCGCCTGGGGCTGGGCCGGCCTGGGCTACGTGGGCAGCAAGGGGACGTGGATCAACGGCAGCTACTCCATCGGCGTACTGGCCCACGAGGTCGGCCACAACCTGGGGCTGTCCCACGCCAACTTCTGGCAGGCCTCCGGTGACACCATCATCGGCGCGGGCGCCAGCCAGGAGTACGGCAACCCCTTCGACATCATGGGCAGCGGGGACGATCACTACAACGCCTGGTACAAGAAGAACCTCGACTGGTTCGGCGCGGGTGGGTGGGCCACCGTCACCGCCTCGGGCAGCTACCGGCTGTACGACCTGCAGCAGCCCGCGCTGTCCAACCTCCAGGGCCTCAAGGTGCCCATCGGCGCGGCGAAGGACTACTGGGTGGAGTACCGGCCGTCGCTCAACCAGCGCAGCGCGCTCATCTTCTGGGGCTACCCCTCGCCGCGCAGCTCGGACCTGCTGGACATGACGCCGTGGACGACGACGGCCTCCGACGCGCCGCTGGCCATCGGCCTCACCTTCTCGGACCTCGGCGCCTCGGTGCACATCACCCCGGTGGGCACCGCCGCCACCATCCCGCCCAGCCTCGACGTCGTCGTCAACCGCGGGGACTTCTCGATGAACCAGGCGCCCACCGTCACCTTGATGGCGTCAGCCACTCAGGTGAACCCCGGCCAGTCCGTCACCTTCACCGCCGCCGCGACCGATCCTGACGGCGATCCGCTGGCCTACTACTGGGACTTCGGCGACTCGACGCCGTCCACCAACCAGAACACCCAGGCCAGGAGCTTCTCCAGCGCGCGCGACGTGGTGGCCCAGGTGACGGTGAGCGACATGAAGGGCCACGCGGTGCTGGCCTCGGTGGTGGTGCGGGTGGGCAATCCCACCACGGCCCGCATCACCGGCCGCGTCACCGACAACGGCGCCGGCGTGGGCGGCGTGCGCGTCATCGGCGCCACCTCGAGCGGCGGCAGCCGGCACACCTTCACCAACTCCGACGGCACCTACACCCTGGCGGGCGCCACGCCGGGGAGCTACACGATGTCGGCGCTCAAGGCGGAGTACACGCTGTCGCCCACCTTCTCCAACCCGGTGATGGTGCCGGCCGGCGGGGTGGCGAACATCGACTTCTCCGCCTCGCGCATCGTCTTCGGCATCTTCGGGCGCGTGTCCAGCCTGGGCACCGGCGTGCCGGGCATCACCGTCGCCGCCGGCAGCTACACCGGTGTCACCAACGCGTCCGGCGACTTCGCGCTCCCCGTGCCCAACGGCACGTACACCGTCACCGCCACCGGCCAGCCCGGGCAGTCCTTCCGACCCACCGGGTGGATGAACCCGGTGCAGGTGAACAACGCGCCCGTCACCGGCCGCAACTTCGCCGAGGAGGTGGTGCCGGTGTCCGGCGTCGTCAACGGGCTGGCCGGCCCGCACACCATCACCGACGGCACCCGCACCGTGCAGACGACCAACGCCGGGGGCCTGTGGGCCTTCACCTTCCCGCGCGTCCCTCCCGGCACGTACAACCTGGTGGCGACCGCGCCGGGGCAGCTCATCACCCCCGCCTTCACCAACCCGGTGACGGTGGGCGGCACCGCGGTGACGGGCCTCACCTTCACCTCGGTGGCGGGGACCGGCTACCTGGTGCTGGGGCGGGTGGACGAGGCGGGCGTGGGGCTGACCAGCACCCTGGTGGAGGCGCGCGACGGCGCCAGCGCCGTGGTGGCCAGCGGCACCACCGACGGCACCGGCCGCTACGCGCTCATCAACCTGCCCGACGGCGCGTACACCGTGTCGCCCAACAAGTCGGGCTACACCTTCTCTCCCGTGTCGCGCGCCGTCACCCTCGCGGGAGCCGACGTACCCGGCCAGGACTTCGGGGTGCTGGGCGCCAACGCCCCTCCGGTGATCGCCATCCCCCCCACCGCCACGCCCTTCCCGGTGACGGGCACCACCGCCGATCTCTTCGTGCTGGGAGACGACCCGGCCCCCGGCACCGAAGGCGACCTCCTCTACACCTGGACCCAGTTGTTCGGGCCCGCGCCGGCCAGCTTCAGCCGCAACGCCGCCAACGGGGCGAAGAACACCACCGTCACCTTCCCGCGCGCCGGCAGCTACGGCTTCCGCGTCGAGGTGAAGGATCCAGGCAACCTCACCGCCACCGCGGATCTCACCGTGGTGGTGCCGCCGGTGCCCACCGCCGTGGCCCTCACGCCCGCCTCGCGCACCCTCGACGTGGGCGCCAGCCAGCAGTTCGTCGCCGCGCCCACGGACCAATTCGCCAACCCCATCGACGCCTCCAGCGAGGTGACCTGGGCGGTGAATGGCACCTGCGGCACCGTGACGCCCACCGGGCGCTTCACCGCCACCGAGCCCGGTATGTGCGACGTGCAGGCCACCGTGGGGGGCATCACCGGCTCGGCCACCGTCACCGTCGTCATCGGGCCGGTGCCCCGCGTGGTGATGGGGCCCGCCGTCACCCCCAGCCCGGTGGACGGCAGCAGGGCCCAGGGCAGCGTGGTGGCCGTGGACGACGACGGCGAGCCCGCCCTCAAGTACACGTGGACCGCCATGAGCCCCCCCGCCCTCGTCACCTTCACCCCCAACGACTCCAACGCCGCGAAGGACACCGTCATCACCTTCGGCGGCGTGGGCAGCTACGTCTTGCGCGTGGAGGTCACCGACGCGCGCGACAACAGCACCGCCGAGTTCGTCACCGTCGAGGTGCGCGAGGGCCTGGCGTCGCTGGTCATCTCTCCCGCCTCACCCACGGTGCCCGTGGGCACCACCCAGGCCTTCACCGTGGCGGGGCGCAACTTCGCCGGCGTGGGCGTGGGCGGCCTGCCCGCGTGCACCTGGAGCGCCACCGGCGGCGCCATCGACTCGGGCGGCACCTTCACCGCGGGCATGGCCGAGGGCACCTTCGCGGTGCAGGTGAGGTGCGGGCTGCACGAGGCGTCCACCGCGGTGGTGGTGTCCGCGGGCGACGCCGGAGGAGGCGGCGGCGGCTCCATGGACCCGCCCAAGGGCTGCGGCTGCTCCGGGGTGGACGGCTTCACCCCGCTGGCGGCGCTGGCGCTCCTGGCGCTCCGGCGGCGGAAGGCGGGCGCGCACGCGTGGGCGAAGGTGGCCCGTGCCCCGCTGGCGGCGCTGCTCGTCTTCGCCGGCTGTGCGGACAAGGTGTCGGAGGCTCCGGCCCGCTTCCCGGGCGCGCCAGCGACGGCGCGAAAGACAGCGCAGGCGCTGGGCGAGGTGGCGGGCGGCTACCCCAACGACCAGGAGCGCATGCTGCACGTCCTCGTCAACCAGGCGCGCCACTCGCCCACCACGCCCAACAACAACGAGTGCGGCGACTGGACGGCCGAGGTCGGCCCCAACGTGAAGAAGACGCCCCTGGTGTACTCGCTGGAGGCCAACCAGGGCGCCCGCTACTCCGCGCGGCACATGTCGGAGATCGGCTGCTACCAGAATGAGAACTGCTGCGTGCTGGGCGACGCGGGCATGGGCCTGGGGGTGGGCTGCCTGGCCAACGCCGCCTGCACCGGCGCCTCGTGCCAGCAGACCTGCGACGCCGGCGTGGGACAGACGGCCCAGCAGCGCTACTCCTTGTTCAACTTCAACTCGCTGTCCGCGGTGTCGGTGGCCCGCAACGTGTCCAGCGCGTACGACTTGTGGTGCAACCTGATGCAGAGCTCGGACAACCGGGCGATCATCTACGCCGACACCGCCACCGAGTTCGCCAGCGGCCTCTGGCAGGAAGCCAACCAGACCTGCACGTCGGCCTACTGGGCGCTGGCCTGGGGCAACGCCGCGGTGACGGTACCGACGGTGCCGGCCGCCTCCGTCTTCTACCAGCCGCCCAACCCGTCCAACACGGCGAACATGTACTTCGGGGCCAACTACTTCGATCCCTCGGGCCAGGCGCCGCGGCGCGCGGTGGTGGTGGTGGCGGGCCACTGCTTCGACCTCGATCGCACCTGGGGCTACGACGACAACGGCACCTACGAGACGCACTTCCCTGATCCCGACGTCATCCCCGACGGGTGCCACCCGTACTACTTCCTCTTCGTGGACGCGGCGGGCACCCGGGTGACGTACCCCACCACCGGCAGCCTGCAGGTGCCGATCGGCAACGCCGTCACCTGCCCGGTGTCGTACGATCCCGCGCCTCAGTTGGCGGCGGACTGCGAGACGGGCGAGCAGCAGTGCCCCACCGGCGCGCGGCGCCCCTGCTACACCGCGGACACGATGACCCTGCGCTACGGCGAGTGCCGCCAGGGCAACCAGCAGTGCCGCAACGGCTTCTGGGGGGCGTGCCGGGACATGATCGGCCCCTTCCCCGAGGCGTGCGACGGCCTGGACAACGACTGCGACGGGGAGGTGGACGAGGGCGACCCCGGTGGCGGCGCGAGCTGCACGGTGGAAGGCGAACTCGGCGCCTGCCGGGCGGGCCAGCGCACCTGCCTGTCGGGCCGCTTGAGCTGCGTGCCCCTCTCGGGCCCTCAGGTCGAGACGTGCAACAGCGTCGACGACGACTGCGACGGGGCCATCGACGACGGCTTCGGGCAGCAGGCGTGCGGGCAGGGCGAGTGCTACCGGGTGGTGTCCCTGTGCGTGAACGGCGCGGCGCAGACCTGCGACGCCGGCGTGCCCAACACCGAGGTGAACGACAGCAAAGACAACGACTGTGACGGGCAATTCGACGAGGACTTCGACTGCCGCCGTCCCGACGGAGGCTTCGGCTTCTCCCGCACCCTGTACCCCGTCAGCGGGAACGTCCCGCGCCTGCCCTGCAGCGAGGGCGTGCAGTACTGCCAGGCGGACGGCGGCTGGGGGCCCGTCATCGGCGCGCGCATCCCGGTGCCGGAGGTGTGCAACGGGGAGGACGACGACTGCGACGGCTTGCTCGACAACGCGCAGCAGACGCAGCTCCTGTTCGGCTACCTGCGCTGCGGGGTGGGGAGCTGCACCAGGCAGACCCAGCCGAGCTGCTCGGGCGGCTCCGTGCGCACCTGTACGCCTCTGCCCGCGGGCGCCGAGGTGTGCAACGGCGCCGACGACGACTGCGACGGCACCACCGACGAGGACTGCAACTGCCGTGAGGACGACAACCGCACCTGCTACACGGGCCCCAGCGAGACGCGCGACGTGGGCGTCTGCCACGGCGGCACGCGCACCTGCCCGGCAGGCGACTACACCCGCTGCACCGGCGAGGTGAAGCCGTCACAGGAGTTCTGCAACGGCCAGGACGAGGACTGCGACGGCGTGGTGGACAACGCCTGCCTCGACGGCGGCACCGGCAGCGACGGCGGCACCGGGGGAGGCGCCGGCGGTGGCACCGGCGGTGGCACCGGCGGTGGCGCAGGGGGCGGCGCCGAGCAGGACGGCGGCACCGGCGGCGGGGGTGGCAGCGGCGGCGGCTGCGGCTGCACCGGCGCTCCCGTGGTGGACCTGATGTGGCTGGGCGCGCTGCTGCTCGGCGCGTGGCCTCGCCTGCGGCGGCGTCGCTGAGCCAGCGCCCCCGTCACCGAGAGGAACCCCTTCCGGCGCCGAACCTGTCCGTCAGAAGACCCGGACGACGATCAGCTTCCCGCTGCCGGCCGAGGGGCCCGCGCCGGGCGTGGGGGCGCCCGCACGCCGGGCGCTTGGGCCAGCGTGAGGCTGAGCGCGAGCATCGTCGACGCGGCCAGCCCTCCGGGGCTTCGAGGCGCGAGGAGCATCGCCCTTCGCCATCCGTAACGCCCTGCATGGTTCGCCAGGGGTGCCTTCTCGAGCGGCGGGCCCGGCCTCTACGGTGCGCGCATGGTCGCGATCGTATTGGCTGCTGCGCTGGGCGTCGCCGGGTGGACGCTGTCGGAGTACCTGATGCACCGCTTCGCCGGGCACGGGCCGCTGCGCCGTAAGGAAGGGCTGTGGTTTCTCACGCCGCTGGCCGTCGTCATCCTCTTCCACGAGGAGCACAGCGCGCACCACCGCGATCCGCTGTACTTCGCCCCCGCCTGGAAGAAGGCCCTGGCCACCGCCATCCTGGTGCCGGTGCTGGGGGGCGTCCCCGCGTGGCTCGTCAGTGCGCCGGTGGGCCTCGCCTTCGGCGCAGGCTTCGGCTTCACCTACCTGGCGTACGAAGTTCTCCACCGCCGCATCCACACCCACCCGCCCAGCAACCGCTACCTGGCGTGGATGCGCCGCCACCACCTGCACCACCACGTCACTCCGAAGATGAACCACGGCGTCACAATGCCCGGGTGGGACGTGGTGTTCGGCACGCGCGAGACACCGGACCCGGTGACGCTGAACCGGAAGCTGGCGCCCCGCTGGCTGGTGGACGAGGCCGGCACCCTGCGAAGGGAGTTCGCCGCCGAGTACCAGCTCGTCGGCCGCTGACTTCACCGAGGCGTCAGTGAGAGCCGCGCGCAGCAGTCCGGGCAGGCGCACTTCGCGGGCCAGCCGGTGGTGCCGTCCTCAATCGGCACCGCCACGCCGCACTTCGGGCAGGGGAAGCTGCCTGGCTCGAGCCGCACCGTCCCGCGGACCCGCAAGACGAGGAAGACCAGCCCCGCCACGAAGAAGCCCGGCACCAGCACGAAGTGCAGCCCGGGGATGAGGATGCTGGCGATGGACGCGAGCCACAGCGCCCCCAGCGTCTTGAGTCCCCGTCCCAACCGCGCGCCCCAGGACAGGGACGAAACCTGCACCGAGAGGGTGGTGGGCGCGCGGGCTGAGTCTTCGATGGTGACGGTGACCGGTTGTTCCATCGTGGCCTCTAGAAGTTCGCGTCCACCCCGGCGGTGAGCGCCACGTCGGTGGTGCGCCGCTGGAAGCCCGGCGGCGGCACGGAGGGCGGGCTGGAGTCGAAGTTCACCAGCACCGAGGCGGTGAGGGACACGTTCTCGGTGATGCGCGACGACAGCTTGGTGGTGCTGTTGATGAGCAGGCGGCCGGCATCGGGCGCCAGCAGGAAGGGGATGAACTCCAGGTCCTCCGTCACCTTCACGTGCTTGTTGAAGTTCCACCGGAAGGCGATGGCGGCGCGCGGCGCGAGGATGGGGATGGCCGGATCCGTCACCTGCTGCTCCACCGGGAAGTACTGGAAGCGCGTCTCGTAGCCGGCGCGCAGCGCGAGGTCGAGCCGGAGGAAGAGCCGCTCGTTCTTCTCCGCGTCCCTGGTGTCGAAGAAGGTGAGGCCCGAGCCGAGCTCTCCGTAGCTGCGCGACTCGATGTTCTTCACGTGGTCGAACTCGACGCCGCCCAGCGCGAAGACGGACGCGAAGCTGCCGAACTTCCGGTCGCCCCGAATGAGCCCCTGGGCGCGCCGCGCGGTGGTGTCGCTGGTGGTGCCCGGCTCGTTGGCCTTCGGGTTGGACAGCGCGTAGGCCCCGTTCAGCTTGAGCCCCAGCACCCACACCTCCCAGTTGCGCTCCGCGGCGACGTTGAACGTCAGCGTCAGCGTCTGGGTGTTGCCGGTGAGGAACTGCAGGCCCGCGCCCACCAGCCCCGTCCAGGCCTTCGGCTTCTCGTCCTTCTTCTCCGCCTCCGGCACGGCAGGCGGCGCCACCGACTCCGCGACCTTCTGGGCGGCCAGGGCGGCCTTCTCCGCCGCCGCTGCGGCTTTCTCCGCCGCCGCCGCCGCCTTCTCCGCCGCGCTCTGGTCGCTCGAAGCCGCCGGAGTGGCGGCCGCGGGCGTCGCGTCCTGGCCATTCTGGGACAGCAGCGTGAGAAGCGTCAGCGCCAAGGTCGTCATGTGCACCCTCTCCCGTGAAGTAGGGCGACTCATAAGAAGACGCGCGCGGTGAAGCCAGCTAAAATATGCCCTGTACCGGGAACGGGGCGGCGCCCTCGGGCGACCGACGCATCAGGAGTGACCCATGGCAGCGCTGAAGTGGATCATCATCGGCATCTGTGGATTGGGGGCGGCGGGCTCCTTCGGGCTGGGATTCATGGAGGGCGGCGCGAGCGAGAAGTCGCAGCCGCCAGCGCTCCTCCCGCTGGCCGTGAGGCCCCTGCCGGTGCTGCTCGCCTCGGCGACGCCAGCCGTCGAGGCGCCGAAGACGCCCGAAGCGAAACCGCCAGAGGGGGAGGCCAAGCAGCCGGAGCCCGTCGCGAAGCAGCCGGAGCCGACGCAGCCAGAGCCGAAGCAGCCGGAGCCGAAGCAGCCGGAGCCGAAGCAGCCGGAGCCGAAGCAGCCAGAGCCGAAGCAGCCGCCTCCGGCGAAGCCTCCCGAAGCAGCAGCGAGGCCGCCCGTCCCCAGGCCGGCCGCCCAGCCCGGGGGTGAGGGGCTGCTCAACCTCCGCGCCAGCGACACCGCCGACGTCTACGTGGACGGGAAGAAGGTGGGAGGCTCGCCGGTGATGGGCTTCAAGGCGAAGGTGGGCACGCGCCGGGTGCGCTTCGACTGCTACGACGCCGCGGGTAACGCCATCGCCGGGCCGGTGAAGACGGTGACGGTGAAGGTGGACGAGGAGCAGGACGTGGAGTTCACCTGCCCCGAGCCCGAGTAGCGGCTCACGCCTTCGCCAGGAGCTGCGCGATCACATGCTGCGCGATGGGGTGGTAGCCCGCGCGGCACTTCTCGAAGAGCGCCTTCGCGCCTGCCTTCGTCTCGGGGTGGCCCGCCAGCGCCTGGTACAAGGGCCGCAGGTACTTCATCCGGCCCAGGTGGCTCACCACCTCCTCCACCGGACCCGCGTAGGGCTGGCCGAGGCCGGACTCACAGGCCAGGGTGAGGAAGGCCACCTTCACCTCCGGGTTCTTCGCGTGCGCCAGGGTGAAGCGCTCGTCCAGCGTCCGGCACACCTCCGCAGAGGCCGGGCGGGGGAAGGCGTCGAGGAAGAGCTGCCACTCGGCGGGCGTCCAGTGGGCCACCTGGGCCGGCTCCGGCACCTTCCCCACCAGCGCCGTCACCGCGTCGAGGCGGGTCGACCTCGGCGTGGGGTGGTTGTCGGGCAGGCCCGGCGCGTCCACCCACTCGGCGGCGCGCGCCTGGGCCAGGACTCCGGGGAGCTGGGCTTCCACGTGGGCGAGGAAGTCGTCGGTGGTGGCCACCCCGAAGCGGCGCTCGTGGAGCCACCGCTTGAGCATCGCCTCGAAGCGCTCCTTCCCCGCGGCGGCCTCCAGCGTCTTCAAGAACAGGTAGCCCTTCTCGTAGGGCACCAGGCTGAAGGCCTCGTCTGGATCCACCCCGGAGAGCTGCGTGCGCAGGCGGGTCAGTTGGGGCCGCTTCTCGAAGCGCTGGAAGGCTCCCTGCAGCTCCTTGAAGCCGATGGCCGCGTGCAGCCCGGCGAGCTGTGGCCCCTCCAGCGCCTCGAGGATGTGGCGCTCCGCCCAGACGGTGAAGCCTTCGTTCAACCAGAAGTGCTCGGCGTTGGCGTTGGTGACCAGGTTGCCCGTCCAGGAGTGGGCCAGCTCGTGCGCCACCACGTTCACCAGCGACCTGTCCCCGGCGAGGAGCGCGGGGGTGAGGAAGGTGAGCCGCGGGTTCTCCATGCCGCCGTAGGGGAAGCTGGGGGGCATCACCAGGAGGTCGAAGCGCTCCCAGTCGTAGGGCCCGAAGAGGCGCTCGGCGGCCTCCATCATCGCCTCCACCCCGGCGAACTCCCAGGCCGCGGCGTCCAGTTGGCCCGGCTCCGTCCACACCCGCGTGCGCGGCGAGAGGTCCTTCGAGGCAAGCTCGCCCACCGCGAAGGCGAAGAGGTAGGGGGGGATGGGCTGCGGCATGGAGAAGCGCTCGAAGGCCACGTCGTCGCGCTCCTCCCGGCCCAGGTGCTGCGCCGCCATCACCGCGCGCAGCCGCGCCGGCACCATCAGCTCGGCCTGGTACGTCACCCGGAAGGCCGGCGTGTCCTGGCAGGGCAGCACGCTGCGGGCGTGGATCGCCTGGCACTGGCTGAAGAGGTACGGCTGCTTCCCGCCCAGCGTCATCTTTGGCGCGAGCCACTGCAGCGCCGAGGCGGACGGCGAGGTGCGGTAGCGGACGCGCACCTGCGTCTCGCCCGCGGGCAGCTGCACCTCCAGCCGGCTGCCGAGGATTGGATCCGCCTCGTGGAGGGTGAAGGGCAGGGGGCCGTCGCTGCCGGTGACGGCGTCGATGGTGAGCTCGCGGGTGTCGAGATCGAGCGGCCCGTCGGCCGGGGCGGCGCTGGCCAGGTGCAGCGTCACCTCCCCGCGCAGCACTCGGGTGCCGAAGTCGACGGTGGCCTTCCAGTCGAGGGAGGTGGTGCGGGGCTGCGACGACGAGGCCCAGGAGTGCGGGTCGATGCGCATGAGGCGCCTATGTAGCCGCGGGCCCCTCAAAGACGAAGGCCCGAGAGCAGCGCCGCGGCGCTTGCCTGGCGTCGGGGGAAGAGCCAAGAGCCCCTCATGTCCCCGGAGGAGCGCGTCTGCCAGGCCTGCGCCCTGTGCTGCGACGGCACGCTCTTCACCCGCGTTCCGCTCGCGCCCGCGGACGAGGTGCCCGCGGAGGTGCACGCCGTCACCACCGCCACCGGCGCGCGCTACCTGCCGCAGCCGTGCGCCGCGCTGCGTGGCACCTGCTGCGCCGTGTACCAACGCCGGCCGCTGGTCTGCCGGCGCTTCGAGTGCTTGCTGCTGGTGGGCCTGCGCGACGGCGAGGTGTCGGAGGTGGGCGCGCTGGAGCTGGTACAAAAGGCCCGGGCGCTCGAGGCCGAAGGTGAAGGCGAGCGCCTCGACGCCCACCTGCGGCTGTACTTCGGGCGGCGATGACCCGAGGTGAGGCTCAGCCGGCCTGCGCCCGCCCGCGCTCGAGCAGCCGCTCGGCCACCTGGAGGAGATCGCCGCAGTGGTACACCTGCGGCCGCCGAGGGGCGCACCCCAGCACGGCGGCGCGCCAGCCCTGCGGAATCCCGTCTTCCCCGAAGACGCCGCCCAGCAGCGCGCCGGTGATGGCCGCGTTGGTGTCGGTGTCACCGCCTGCGCGCACTACCGCCTCGAGCGCCTCGGCGAAGCTCCGGGCGTGGCGCAGGTGGAAGAAGGCGTAGCCCAGGGCCAGCTTCACCCAGCCCTGCCGCTCCTCGTCGAAGGCGGGCGGGGCCTCGGCCGCGGCCTCCAGCACGCCGAGGGCCGGGGCGGCGCGCGGCACCTCGCGGCAGAAGGACAAGGCGCGCGCGTACGCCGCCGGGCCGTCCAGGCCCTTCCGCAGCACCTCCGCGAGGGTGAGGGTGAAGACGGCGCTGGCCGCCTGGCAGAGCGGATCGGGGTGGCTCAGCCGCGCGTCCTGGGCGGCCAGCTCCGCCAGCGCCGGTGGAGCCAGCGCGTGCCCGAAGACGGCCAGCGGACTCACCCGCATCAGCGCGCCGTTGGCCTGCGTCTTCCGGCTGGCGCGCTCCGCCACCCGCTGGGCCAGCGCCTCGGGGAGTGGATCGGCCAGCCCGAAGGCCTGGTGCGTGGCCTGCCCGCAGTCCCAGGGCTCCGAGCGCCGCCAGGCCACGTACGCGCCCGCCACCGCGTCCGCGTCGTAGCGCCCGCGCTCCACCAGGCTGCGCGCCAGCGCCAGCGCCAGCTCCGTGTCGTCCGTCACCTGCCCGGGCGCCATCCCGAAGGGCCCCCCGCCCACGATGCGCCCCGGCCAGCCGTCGCCGGCGTCTCGCGCGTCGATGGACTCGGGCGACTGGAACTCCACCGTCGTCCCCAGCGCGTCGCCCACCGCTTGTCCCAGCAGCACCCCACGGGCCCTTCCAGGCAGCTCGTTCATGCCCGAAAGAGTCTCACTGGCTCAATCTAAAGTCAACCGGCCCCAGAGGGCTCGAGGTGGGCGGCGAGCACCTCGCGCAGGTACTGGGGTGAGAAGGGCTTCTCGAGGACGGTGGCGTGGGTCTTCGCGAGGAAGTCGCGGGCGGCGTCGGTGAAGGCGCCGCCGGTCATGAAGATGACCCGGCCGCCCAGCCCGGGGGCCGCGTCGCAGATGCGCTGGTACAGCTCGGCCACGGTGAGCTCGGGCATCATCACGTCGCAGAAGATGAGGTCGGCGGGGTTCTCCTTGAGCGACGGGAGGGCGTCGAGGCCGCGCTCGAAGACGCGCAGGTCGTGGGCTTCGCCCAGCAGGCGCTGGAAGGCCACCAGAATGGCCGACTCGTCGTCGATCACCACCAGGTTGCCGCGGCGCGAGGTGCTCTTCGGCGCGGGGGCGGGGGCGGGCGCATCGAGGGCGCGCTTGAGCACCGGCAGCTTGATGCGGAAGGTGGTGCCCTGGCCGGGTGCGCTCTGGACCTCGATGGTGCCGCCGATGCCGGTGATGATGCTGTGCGCCACCGACAGCCCCAGCCCCAGGCCCTCGCCGGTGGGCTTGGTGGAGAAGAAGGGGTCGAAGATGCGCGGCAGCACGTCGGGAGGGATGCCCGCGCCCGTGTCCCCCACCTCGATGATCGCCTCGCCGCGCTCGTCGGTGAAGGTGGCGACCCGCACCTCGTTGATCGCCCCCGGGCTGGCCGCCAGGGACCAGGCGGCGTTGAGCAGCAGGTTGAGCACCGCCTGGCAGAGCCGCGCCTCGTTGGCCAGGACCGCCGGCAGGGGCTTTAGGTCCCGCACCACCCGGCCGCGGTGGCGCAGCTCGTTGTGGGCCATGGCCAGGGCCGAGTCCACCGCGCGGTTGGCCGACACCGCGTGCAGCTCCTCGGAGTCGCTGCGGGCGAAGGTGCGCAGGTCCGAGACGATCTGGGCGATCCGCTCCGCCCCGGCCCTCGCGTCGTCCAGCGCGTCCAGCGCCTCGTCGGCGCGCTCGCGGGCCTCCTTGTTCTCCTGGTGCAGCCGCTGCAGCTCCTCGATGGCGAAGCCCAGGTTGCTCGTCACCCAGGTGAGCGGGTTGTTCAGCTCGTGCGCCACGCCGCTGGCCAGCGAGCCCACCGCCGCCAGCCGCGAGGCCAGGTTCAGCTGGGACTGCAGCTCGCGATCGCGGCTGATGTCCTCCATCACGCCCACCATCCGCACCGGGCGGCGCGAGCCGTCATAGACGATGGCCCCCCGGTCGAAGACCCAGGCGTAGCGCCCGTCGGCGCAGCGGAAGCGGTACTCGGCGGTCCAGAAGCGCTCGCCGCTGGAGAGAGCGCGCGCGAGGCTCTGCGTCACCCGCGGCAGGTCGTCGCCGTGCAGCCACTGGGTCCACCAGGCCTCGTGCGCCAGTTCGTCCGTCACCTTGTGTCCGAAGACCTCCGACACGCGGCTGGTCCACTGCAAGAGGTCGGACTGGACGTCCCAGTCGTAGATTGCGTGCTGGGTGGCCTCGGTGACCAGCCGGTACCGCTCGGCCACGTCGCGGCCCTCGCGCTCCACGTCCCAGGCGCGCACCGCCGCGGCCACCAGGTCCCCCAGCGCCGAGACGATGCCCGGCGGCGCCCCGGTGGGTTCCGGAAGGAACAGCGCCACCGCGCCCCGCAGCGCCGGCCCGCGCACGTCGAAGGCGAAGAGGGTGGCGTGGTGGAGCCCCAGCGGCGCGCCCAGCGCCTTCACCAGCGGCGAGCCCGGCCCCAGCTCGTGCATCCCCGGGGTGGGGGCGGCCTCGAGCAGCGCGGAGCCCTTCGGCGCGGCGCCGGGCGCGGCGGTCAACAGCATGGGTCCTTCCGCATCCCACAGCTCGATGACGCAGTGGGTGCCCGGCCAGGTGGCGGCCACGTCGCGCGTCACCTCCCGCAGGACGTCCGGCAGCGGCGCACCCCTCGCCACCAGGGTGAGCGCCCGCCCCACGATGCCCGAGCGCCCCGGCAGCCCCAGGCAGTGCACCTCGTCGCCGCTCCTCGACAGGAACCAGCGCAGGCCCCGAAGCCCCTCGATGGCCTCGGGCTGGCCCGACGCGCGCACCCGCGCCAGCGCGTCGCACACCGAAGGACCGAAGAGCTCGGTCGCCGGCTGGCCCTTTGGATCGCTGCCGAAGCGGCCCACGCTGGCGGCGTTGGCGCGGCAGATCGCCCCGGCCGCGTCGACGGCGCACCAGGCCTCGGGAATCTGGAAGACGTCCACGCCCCCCATGCAGCGCCGAGCCTACCGCCGTCCGGCGGAGGGAGGATCGTCCGAATGGGCGATTGGCGGCTGCCCCTGCTGCCCGGGGCGGCTCAACCGCCGAACAGCTCGGCGAAGAAGTCGTCCATCAGCTTGAAGGCCCGCCGGGCGACCTGGGGGTGGTACTGCGCGCGGCCCGGCACGTTCGCCTCGGGGTCGGTGAAGCTGTGCACCGCGCCGCCGAAGGACACCAACTGCCAGTCGGTGTGAGCCGCGCGCAGCTCGTCCTCGAAGGCCTTCACCTCCTCGGGCGGGACGGAGGGATCGTCGGCGCCGTGCAGGGCCAGCACCCGCCCCTTGATGGCGTTGGCGTCGGCCGGCGTGGGGGACGACAGCCCGCCGTGGAAGGACACCACGCCGGCCACGTCCGCCCCGCTGCGGGCCAGCTCGAGCGCCGCGGTGCCGCCGAAGCAGAAGCCGATCGCCCCCACCTTCTTTGTGTCCAGCGGCGCGCTCTTCGCCTGGGCCAGCAGCACCTGCAGCGCCTTGTTGACGCGCGCGCGCAAGAGGGCTCGGTCGTTCTTCAGCGCGCCCGCCGCCTTGCCCGCCTGGTCGCGGTCCTTCGGCCTCGAGGCCACGCCGTACACGTCGGCGACGAGGATGACGTACTTCGTCCCGGCGAGCTGGCCGGCCTGCTTCACCGCCGCCTCGGTGACGCCCAGCCAGTTGGGCACCATCACCAGGGCAGGGCGCGGCGTCTGCACCGCGTCGTCGTAGACGAGCACGCCTTCGTAGGCGGCGCCGGCGAGCTTCCACGACACGGGCTTCTTCACGGGGGCGGCGAGAGCGGGCATGGCGAGCGCGGCGACGGCGAAGAGGACGGATGGTCGCATGGCGTCCGCCAGTTTCACCGCCTCGCGCAGGCGCGGCAACGGGAAGTGCCGCCGTCAGCCCCCCAGCCCCACCGCGGCCAGCGCGCGCTGCAGCTCCTCCTGGGTGAAGGGCTTGGTGAGGATGGCGGTGGGCGGCTCGTCGCGCAGTTGCTCCGCCAGGTCGTTCTCGGCCCAGCCGGAGCAGACCACCACCTTCACCGAGGGCTGGAGCCGGCGGAGCGCGCGCAGGGTGGCGTGGCCGCCCATGCCTGGCATCGTCAGGTCCAGCAGCACGAAGGCGATGCGCGGGCCGTGCTCGCGGAAGAGCTCCAGGCCGCGCTCCCCGTCTGGCGCCTCCAGCACCCGCAGGTGGAGGCACTCCAGAAGGCCGCGCTGGGCGACGCGCAGGAGCGGCTCGTCCTCCACCAGCAGCACGGTGGCCTCGGCGGCGCTGACGGCCGGCGGCGTGGCCTCGGCCCTGGGCGGAGGGCGCGCCGGCTCGCCGGTGGACGGGAAGAAGACCTCGAAGGTGGTGCCGGCGCCGGGGGCGCTGTTGATCTTCAGGCCGCCCTTGTAGGAGCGGACGATGCCGCGCAGCGCCGACAGGCCCAGGCCCCGGCCCTGCTGCTTGGTGGTGAAGAAGGGGTCGAAGATGCGCCCCAGCACGTCGGCGCTCATCCCCACCCCGGTGTCGCGCACGGTGAGCACCACGTAGGCCCCCGGCCTCAGCTCCTGGCCGGCGAAGTCGCGCGCCACCGCCCCGCCGTCGAGGGTGGCCTGCGAGGTGCGCAGGGTGATGGTGCCCTGGCCGCCGCCGATCGCCTCCGCGGCGTTGGTCACCAGGTTCATCACCACCTGCTGGAGCTGCGCGCGATCGGCCCGCACGCCGGGCAGCGCCTCGGCCAGCTCGCCGCTCAGCTGCACCCGCCGGGGGATGGAGACGCGCAGGAGGTCGGCGATCTCCTTCACCGTGCGCGAGAGGTCCACCGGCTCGATGACGAAGGCCCCCTTTCCGCCGTAGGCCAGCATCTGCCGGGTCAGCTCCGCGGCGCGGAAGACGGCGCTCTCCACCTGGGACACGTACTGAGCCGCCTCGTGCTCCTTGGGCAGCGCCCGGCGCAGCAGGGCGACGTTGCTGGCCATCACCGCCAGCAGGTTGTTGAAGTCGTGGGCGATACCAGAGGCCAGCACCCCCAGGGACTCGAGCTTCTGGGCCTGCCGCAGCGCTTCTTCGCCCTGCTTGCGCTCGGTGATGTCGCGCCACACCACCAGCAGCGTCGGGGCGGCGCCCGTCTGGATGGGGGTGAGCAGCACCTCCACCGGGAAGTCGCTGCGGTGTCGGCTCCTGTGGATCCACTCGAAGCGGTGGTTGCCCCGCGCCACCGCGGTGGCGATCATCTCGTTGGCCTTCTCGAAGGACGGCCGGCCGTCGGGCTGGGTGGGCGGCGAGAGCTCGGAAGGGTGCATCGCCCGCAGCTCCTCCCGGCTGCACCGCAGCATGTCCAGGGTGGCCTGGTTGTACTCGACGAAGCGGTTGGTGCCGGTGTCGAGGAGGAGGATGGCGTCGGCGCTGCCCTCGAACATCAGGCGAAACCGCCCCTCGGCGTCCGAGTCTGGGCGCGGCCCCGCCATGGAAGAACTATCCGCCCGGCGCCCCGCGGGGCGCAAGTCACCGCGCGCCGAGCACGAAGGTGTGAGTCACCAGAATTGGGGACCCGCTGGCCAGGGGCGCGAAGGCCACCTCTTCGAAAACGTCTTCCACGCAGGCCTCGAAGTACGGATCCTGCCAGTCTCGCGCGAGCAGCCGGTAGCCGTCGAAGCGGCCGTCGGGGCGGGCGCGGAAAGAGACGCGCAGGTGCGTGGACGTTGGGTGGTGGGGGGCGTCGGTGAAGCAGTACGTCAGCGCCCGGCGCAGCACGGCGAAGGCGCCCTCGAGGCCCGGCGGCGGCTCCTCTTCTGGCACCGCCGCGTCCGTCGCGGCCGGAAGGGCGGCGCCGGCGTCCGCTTCCAGCGCTGGGCGGGGCCTCACAGGAGGCGGCGGGGGCAGGGCCGGGGGAGGCGCCGCCGTCAGGGCGACGGGAGGTGCCGGACGCGCGGGGTCGTCTGCGGTGAGGAGGAAGCCGGCCACCAGCAGCAGCGCGAAGGGCACCAGCACGCCCGCGAGGATGAGTGACTCCGGTCGCGCCGGGCCCTTCACGTCCCGCTCCGCACCAGGGTGTCCAGCGCCTCGGGCATCACCACCGCAGGCTCCCGGCGCACGCGCGAGAGCGAGAAGTCACGCACCAGGTCCGCCGCGCGCACCGGCGCGCCTTCCGTCAGGCCGCTCCACTTCGCCAACAGGCCCACCAGCGCCTCGCTGGGCACGCCCGCCGCGCGCAGCCCGGCCACCGTGGTGGCGCCTTCCCGCTTGGCCAGCCGCTTGCCGTCCGGCTGCAGCAAGAGGGGTACGTGCGCGAAGCGGGGCTCGGGCAGCCCCAGCGCGCGGTAGAGGAGCAGCTGCCGCGGCGTGGACGAGAGCAGGTCATCGGCGCGCAGCACGTCCGTCACGCCCTGGGCCGCGTCGTCCACCACCACCGCCAGTTGGTAGCTGGCCACGCCGTCGAAGCGCCGCACCACGAAGTCGCCCACCTCTGCGGCCACGTCCTGCTCCACCGGGCCGTGCACGAGGTCGACGAAGCGCACCACCCCGGGCGTCGCCCGGAAGCGGAAGGCTGGAGCGCGGCCGGGCTTCGGCGCGGCGCCGTCGCGGCAGGTGCCCGGGTACACCGGCCCCTCTTCCCCGGCGTGGGGGGCGGAGGCGGCGCGGGCGATCTCTGCGCGCGTGCACCAGCACGGGTAGACGAGCCCCTTCTCCTTCAGCGCTTCCAGCGCGGCGTCGTAGGCAGAAGCGCGCTGCGACTGGCGCCACACCTCGCCGTCCCAGTCCAGCCCCAGCCACGAGAGATCCTCGAGCAGCGCGTCGATGGCCTCGGCGCGGGAGCGCTCGGGATCGAGATCCTCCACCCGCAGGAGGAAGCGGCCGCTCGCCGCGCGCGCCTCGAGCCAGCCCAGCAGCGCGCTGCGCACGTTGCCCAGGTGGAGCCGTCCGGTCGGGCTCGGCGCGAAGCGGCCCACCACCGGTGAGGCCCCCGCCGTCACTTCTTGATCAACGGCACGCGGCGCTTCTGCTCGAGCGGCTTGCGCTGCCCGTCGGCCGGCGGCTGGGCGGTGCCGGTGTTGACGCCGGTGTCGATGCCCTCGACGTCCAGCTCCTTGCCGGGCACCACGCCGTACTTCGCCTCGCTGGTCTTCGCGGTGCTTGCGGCCAGGGCCACCGCCACGCCCGCTGGAACCTTCACCGGCTCGCCCACGGCGTTGCCCTTCTTCGCCAGCTCGCCGGCCAGGTTGTAGAACTCCATGCCCGCAGAGAGCAGCTCGGTGTCGAAGCGCGCGCGGGGCAGCCGGCGCAGCTCCCCGCTGGCCGCCGCGAAGAGGAAGGCGTCGAGCGCCAGGCCCTTGCCGTCCTTGGAGAGCGCGCCGAAGACCAGCAGGTCCGCCTCCGCCGCCTTCGCCTGCTCCTTCGCCGCGGTCACCGCCTCGGCGTCCAGCTTGTTCTGCGCCAGCGCGATGAGGAGGCGCGACTCGGGGTCCTTGCTGGAGGACGCGGCCTTCGCGGTGGCCGACTTTCCGGGGTGCACCTCGATGAAGCCGCCCAGCGCCTCGCCGGTGGGCAGCTGCGCGCGCCACACGTGGAGCCCCGGCGGCACGTCCTTCACCGACAGCGGCGTGGCGCCCAGGGCCACCCCGTCCAGCGTCACCGGGGCGTTGGCAGGAGAGGACTCGAGCACCAGGGTGCCCTTGGGCCCGTCCTTCAGGTTCTTCCGGCTGGACTCCACCAGCTTCGAGAAGAGCGCGGAGGTCTTCGCCAGCGGCAGCTCGCGGTCCGGCGCCAGGCTCAGCGCGTAGTTCAAGCTCTTCTGCCCTTCGTCGTCGCGGCCGGTGTTGAACTGCACGGCGGACAGCAGGGCCAGCGCGTCCACCAGCTCGCCCGTCTCGGGCAGCACCGTGGCAGCTTGTCGGTACGACTCGACGGCCTTGGTGAGCGCCTCCTCGGCCAGGCGGAACTTCTTCTTCGCGCGGTGGGCCTTCGCTTCCTCCACCAGCTTGCGCGCCTGCTCCAGCGCGGCGGTGGCGGCGTCGTCGCCCTTGTCCTTCTTCGCCTCCACCAACTGGAAGGTGTCGGCGCTCTTGAACTCCTGGGTCAGCATGCCGGTGGCCTTGGTGCCGGCGCGGGGCGGCACGTCGCCGGTGAGGGCAGCGAAGGGCATCACCGACAGCTTCGACTTGGGGGCGTCCTGGGCGACCGCGGACAGGGACGCGGCCAGCACCAGCGCGGCGGAGAGGCGGATCATGGCGGGTTTCCTACACGACTTGAGGCGGGGAATGCACTTCGGAACAACCCCGCGACGAGGTGGGGCGTTCCCGCGCCTGGCCCGGCGGGTGCCTACATCAGCCCTTCGCACTCGGGCGGGCGGGGCGCGCCGCACGCCGCCTTGAGCAGCGCCCGGGCGCACGCCGCCTTCTTCTCGGCCCGCCCCTCGTCCACCTGCACCCGCTTGCTCGTCTCCTTGCACTGCTTGGAGACGGCTTCACAGCGGGCCTTGCCGTCCTTCTGGCAACTGGTGGCGTGGCACATGGCGCCGGCCCAGAGGTCGCACAGCCAGCGCTCGCTGTAGGTGTTCGGCTTGGTCCCGGCGGACGTCGACAGCACGAAGGCGGCGGCGGCGGCGATCAGCATGGCCCCATCTTAACGCTTTCGTGGGGGTGGTCAGGTTCTCTGCTACCCTCCTCTCCCACACATGGACACCCCGGACTTGACGCTGGAAGAGCTCAAGGTGCTCCGGGAGGTGAACCGGACGCTGGACGACCTCCTCGAGGAGTCGCTCAAGGCCCGGGAAGGCCTCGCCGGGACCTTCAAGCGGGTCTTTCCTCCCACCCTGCGCCTGCTCGGGGCCCGCGGCATCGCGGTGACGACGAAGAACGAGGAGCTGAAAGAGGAGACCTTCTCGCACGGTGAGTTCGGCGGCGTGGCGCCCGCGCAGCTGATCCACTCGGCGGGCTTCGGCGTGAGGCGCCTCGACACGGGGGACACGCTGGTGAGCCAGTCGCTGGACCTGGTGGGGCACCACGTGGGTAGCCTGGGCCTGGTGTTCGCGGGCGATCGCACGAAGGACGCGGCGCGGCTCTCGCTGCTGGTGGAGACGGTGGCCGAAGAATTGGACACGGTGCTGGCCTCCATCCAGACGGCGGCGGAGAAGCACCAGCTGCTGGTGGCCGTCAACCACTCGCTGGCCAACCGGGTGTTCGAGATCGGCATGGACGGGGCGGTGCGGGCGATGTGCGAGCAGGTGAAGCTGCCCGGCTTCTGCTTGCTCTACCGCGACGCGGTGGAGTCCGGCGCGGTGCACTACCGCATCTACAAGTACGGCCAGCTGGAGTACGCGTCCAACGGGCGCGCGCTGGAGCCTTTGGCCGAGGCCATCAAGCGCTTCGGGCCCGCGCTGGTGGCGGCGCACGACAAGCACCTCAAGGAGGTGTGGGGCGATCGCCGCGCGGTTGAGACGGTGCTCATCTCGGGCTTCAGTGAGGCGGGGACGCTGGGGAAGATCCTGGTGTGGACCACCTCGGGCGAGAGCTTCTCCGCCTACACCATGGATCTGCTGCACCTGCTGGCGTCTACGCTCTCCCAGCGGCTCATCGACTACAACCGCGAGCGGATCCACTTAAGCCAGTTCTTCTCCACCGCCACCATCGACAAGCTGCTCAAAGATCCCGACTACGAGCGGCGCTACCTCGACCCGCGCGCGGAGGACATCGGCATCCTCTTCGCGGACATCAACGGCTTCACCCGCATCTGCGAGCAGGTGCTGGAGCGGCCCGAGCGCATCGGCACCTTCATCGACGACTGGTCCGAGGAGGCGGTGCGCATCGTCCACCGGTACGGCGGCGTCTTCGACAAGATGGTCGGCGACTGCATCATCGGGCTGTGGGGGCCGCCCTTCTTCTCCGACTCCCCGGCCGAGCGCGCGGCCGCGGCGCTCAAGGCGGCGATCGACATTCAGCGCTTCACCCGCGAGACGATGAGCGCGCACCCCGAGGTGTCGCGGCTGTCGGAGATCATCAAGCTGCCCGGGCTGGGCGTGGCGGTCGGCGTCAACCTGGCCAACAGCTTCTGCGGGCTGTTCGGCCCCAACCGGAACTACACGTCCTTCTCCACCGGGATGAACCAGACCGCGCGGCTCCAGTCCCTGGGCGGCTTCCGCGAGACGCTGGTGATGGACTCCGCGCTGGACGCGCTGCGCGCCCTGAAGGATCCCCAGCTCGAGGCCCTGCGCTTCGGCCCGCTGCAGGAGACGCCGGTGAAGAACGTGGCGCACCCGCTGCGCTACGCGAAGCTGCTGGACTGACGCGGCCCCTCGCGCGAGGGGCTCTGGGAGCCACGGGATGGCCGCGCGCGCTGCCCGATTGGAGGGACTGGCCGCCGCCTTCAAGGCGGGCCGGGACGCGCTTTGCGCCACCCCCCTGGTGCCCCGCGCGGTCGAGCAGTCGGTGGGGAAGCTGGCCCACGCGCTGGTGGACGAGGTGAAGGTGGGCGGCGAGCTCACCCTCACGGTGGACGCCCACGGCCTCACGGTGGACGGCGCGCCGGTGCCGCTGGGAGACGCCTTGGCCGCGCCGCTGGCCCGCGATGGGATCCGCGCCGTCACCTTCCGCGCCGGCCTGCCGCTGGAAGAGGCCACCCGCCTGGCGAGCGCCTGGGTGCACACCGCCGCCGGCCCCCACGGCACCGAGGGCGTGGCGTCGGCGGTGTGGGACGTGGGCACGGGCCACGTGGCGCTGCTCCTCCACCCGCCCGCGCGCTGCCTGGGAGAAGGCGCGCTGCTGGAGGCCGAGCGCCTGTTCCGCGACTGGACGACGACGCCCGCGCTGCCCCCCACCGAGACCGTCCTCCTCTCGGACGAGCGCACCGTGCCCACGCTGCGCGCGCTGGAGGCCCTCGAGCTGGAACCCGAGGCAGGGCTGGTGGACATCGACCAGTGGCGCAGAGATCTCGACGCGCTGACCAAGGCCCTCACCAGCCCGCGCGGCAACTGCGAGGAGCACCTGGCCGTGGCGCTGGTGCTGGCGGGAGATCGCGCCGCCTCCCAGCAGGAGGTGAACGCGCTGTTCACGGTGGTCGATCGCCTCGTCTCCCGCCTGGCGCACGAGCACCACTTCGCCGCCGCCATCGACGTCTTCCGCATGGCCGTGTCCAGCGGCATCCACACCCAGGGCGGCTACGCGGTGCTGGAGCGCTTCCGCGCGGGGCTAAAGTCCGGCGGCTTCCTCGGCACGCTGGTGCAGTCGCTCAACGACGCGGGCGCGGCCATCGAGGCGCTGGCCGGGCTGCGGCACATGGGCGCGGGCGCGGCGAAGAGCCTCGCGCAGGTGCCGGGGCTGACCGACGAGGGGCGCAGGCGGCTCAACTCCGTCATCGCCGAGCTGGACGGGGACGCCGCGCGCAAGGCCACCGAGCAGGCCGCCGCGTCCACCGCCGCGTCGCTGGACAGGCTCAAGGAGCTGCCGCTGGCCGAGGCGGTGGCGGCGCTGAAGAAGGCGGTCGGCTCCCCGGACCACGGGGTGCGCCGGCACGCCCTGGAGGTGATGACCCAGGCGCACGCCGTGCAGCTCACCGAGGTACTCCACCAGCGCATCACCGACACCCACGCCGACGTGCGCGCCCTGGCGCTCAAGCACGTGGGCGACCTGGAGGATCCCACCGCGCTGCCGGCCCTCACCTCGCTCCTGCACAAGGCCTCCTTGGCGCCCTCCGAGCGCAAGGGCGTGTACGCGGTGGTGGCGAAGCTGGGCGGCCCGAAGGCGGCGGCGGCGCTGGTGGAGGAGCTGCAGCAGCAGACGGACGTGGCGGTGCGGGTGGCGGCGGCGCAGGCGCTGGGCGGCTTCAGCTCCCCGAAGGTGCGCGAGGCGCTGGAGGCGGAGGCGGGGCGGCTGCTGGGGAACGCCGAGCTGAAGAAGGCGTGCAAGGAAGCGCTGGCGCGGCTGGGAGGCGGGACGTGAGCGATCCCGGCAAGCAGCGCGAGTCGTACCTGCGGCTGGTGCGCGCCTACGCCCAGTTGGTGGTGGTGCTGCGCGACGCCCTGGCCCGGCTGGGCCGGCAGGAGCCCTTCCGCACCACCGCGGCGCGGCGCGCGATGGAGCACGTCTTCGAGGAGGCGCTGGAGCGCGAGGCATTGTTGGTGGCCCTGGCCCGCCTGCCCCGGGGAGCGGACGCGGTGGCCCAGCGCCTGGCGGCGGTGGCGGCCTACTGCCTGGCGATGACGCGGCGCTTGTTGCTCCCGCCGAAGGACTCGGTGGACCTCTGCGTGACGGCGCTCTTTCACGATCTCTCCCGCCTCCCGGCAGAGCCCTTCCCGCCGTCGGCCTTCGGGGTGCGCAGCCTGGTGCGGGTGAGCGCCGACGTGCTGACGGACGAGGTGATGCACCAGTCGGCCACCGCGCTGGAGTGGGCCGCGCCGGCGAAGCAGGCCCCGCCCACCGCGCGCTTTCTCGCGGTGCCCTCCCTCTTCGAGCTGCTCAGCCAGCCCGGGCCCGGGCGCCCGGCGATCGCCGTCAACGCGGTGATGGGCCTCCTGGGCCAGTTGGGCGGCTCGCGCCTGGACGAGAACGTGGTGCGCCTCTTCACGCACACCGTGGGCTTCTACCCGCCTGGCACCGCGGTGCTCTTGTCCGACGGGAGCCATGCGGTGGTGAAGCGCCCGCCGCCGGAGGAACACCCGCTCGACCAGCCGCTGGTGCGGCGCTTCGACAAGTCCTTCGCGGCGGTGGAGACGCAGTTGGGGCAGGACGCGAGCCTCGTCATCCGCGGCGCCGTCAGCCCCACCTTGAATCCGCTGCGCGCCTGGCTGGAATGACTCCCTCTCCCCGTAGGAAGAGGGCTGGGGAGAGGGGAGTCAACCCTTCGCGGGCTCGAGGAAGCACAGCCGGTACCCGTCGGGATCGGTCACCACGACTTCCCTCGCATGCCACGGCTTCACCTCCGGGCCCTGGGTGGGCGCGCCCAGCGCCCCCGCGCGCTTCACCACCTCGTCGACGTCACCGGTGAAGGAAATCAACACGCCCCAGCCGCGCCTGCCCTCGACGTTGACGCCAGCCGGCACGCCCACGAGGAAGACGTCTCCTCGCGCGCCGAAGCGCAGGTGCACGTGGGTGCCGTCGCTGCCGACTCGGGAAAACCCGAGCGCCTCGTAGAAGGTGGCCGACGCCTCCTTGTCGAGGACGAGCAGCTTGACGAAGGACTCGAGCGCGGCGGCGGACATGGCGACAGGCCGTCTACACCACCGGCGCCGTCAGGGAACGCCGAAGGCGTCGCGCAGCAGGAAGCCACCGGCGCAGCTGACGCCGTTGGCGAGGAAGCTCCAGAGGAGCGCGCGAGGCACGCCGTTGAAGAACAGCCAGGCGGCCTCGACGAAGACGGCGAAGGCCTCGGCCGCGCCCACCATCGGCCAATAGGTGAAGCCGTGATCCAACAGCGCCGGGAAGAGGAACCACACCGCCGGGTGCGTCAGGGCGCTGGCGAGGAAGGCGGTGCGCCAGTTGCCGGTGGCGCGCAGGTAGACGGGCACCTCGAAGGCCTGGGTGAAGGTGAAGGCGATGAGCCAGGAAGCCACTACCGCGCCACCTCCGGGCGCAGGGCAGGGCGGCGCCCCTCGAGCCACAGCCACGCGCCGGCGGCCAATTCGAGGTAGCCGTGGAAGGTGGCCAGCCGCAGGTAGCCCCACCGCGCGCCGGGCAAATCGAACGCCCCCCACACCGCGATGCCCAGCGCCACCAGGCAGGCGAGGGCGAGCAGCGGGCGGCCGAAGTCCTGCGCCAGCGCCTGCAGCGAGGCGCGGAAGGTGCGGGGCGCGGGGCGCTCGCGGGCGTCTTCGGGGATGAGGCGCACCCACAGCGCGTAGTGCACCGACTGGAGGAAGGCGAAGGACAGCACCAGGTGCAGCGCCAGGGTGGGCTCGACGTCCGGCGCGATGGAGGCGACGAGCTCGGTGAAGTCGGTGCCGGTGCCGGGCGAGGAAAACCCTCCCAACGCCGCGATGACGCCGTCGCCCAGGCCGAAGAGCAGGGCCGCGGCGCCGGCCAGCACCAGCAGCACCGTCACCGCCGCCCGCCCATCGCGGGGCCGCACCCGCCACCACAGCGCCAGCGCCAGCAGGTTGTGCGCGTGGAGGAAGGCGAGGAGGAAGGCGTACTCGTCTCGCCACGCGCAGACGCTCAACACCAGCCACACCCCCAGGGCGAGGCCCTTCTTCCACCCGTCGGCGCGCGCGGCCAGCACCGCGGGCACCATGGCGAACAGCCCCACCACAGAGGGCGCGCCGAAGCCCACCGCCACCAGGCAGGCCGCGGCGAGCGACGCGGGCACGAAGTGGCGATGCAGCCCGGGCTTCACCACCAGGTAGCGCAGGTCGGCCACCAGGTGCGGCACGCCCAGCAGCACGGGGCCCAGCGCGAGGACCCACAGCGGCGCGGCGAGGACGAGCGCGAAGGACGTGCCCACCGACAGCGCGCCCATCCACGCCACGCGCCGCGGGCGATCCGCGTAGAGGCCGCGAAGCCACGGCGCGAGCGCGCGGTACAGGGCGGAGCGCACCGCGTCGAGCGGCGCGAGGAAGTCCAGGCGCGCGAGGGACGCGAGGCGCATCAGGTGGGCCTCGGCCTCCGGAGAACGAAGAGCGCCCCCAGCCCCGCGAGGAGGGTGAGGAAGAGGCCCGTCGCCCACGGCGCGGGGGACGGCGCGCGGGCCGTCGCGGTGGAGGTGCCGGCGCACAGCAGGTACTCCACCTGGCGGTACTTCGGCGGCGGGCCTTCGCTGTAGTCGGGCCGGGACACCATCGTCTTCGTGCACACGCCGGGCTGGCCGTCGTCCGTCCGGCAGGCGGCGCCGGCGGACTTGCCGCGGCAGCCGGCCAGGTTGTCCGGGGCGATGTCGGCGAAGGCGAGGCCTCCAGTGGAAAGCACGAGGAGGAGCAGCAGGCGCGGCATGGGCGCCCGACTGTACGCCACGGGAAAGCCCGGTGGGAGGAGCCGCGCCGGGTAGACTCCTCCTGTGGGCGAACACCGCTACCTCGTCGACGGCGCCATCCCGGTGTTGAAGGTGCACCACGAGCCGAGGCCCGCGCCGGCGGTGGTGGTGCTGCACGGCCTGGACGCCTCCGCCGAGGTGCAGCTCCCGGAGCTGTGGCGGCTGGCGGACGCGGGCTTCTCGACGGTGGGCGTCGACGCGCCTCACCACGGCCGGCGGCGGGACGGCGACCTGCGGGCGCTGGAGGGCCCGGGGGCGCACGCGCAGTTCTTGAGGCTGGTGCGCGAGGCCATCCCCGAGGTGTCGCGCGTCCTCACCCACTTGCGCGAGGACGGCCACGGCCCCCTCGCGGTGCTGGGCATCTCCCTGGGGGCCTACGTCGCGCTGGGGGTGGCGCGCGCGGACGAGCGGGTGGCCGCCACCGTCTCCCTCCTCGGCAGCCCCGACTGGAGCCCGCCCGCCCGGGAGGTGAGCGAGGAGCTGCGCGCGTTGATGCGCGGCGCTCCGGTGGAGGATCCCGAGGCGACCGCCCGCGCGCCGCTCTTGCTGGTCAACGCCGGGCTGGACACGGTGGTGCCTCCTTTCGCCGCGCGCGCCTTCGCCGAGCGCCTGCGCGGGAAGCGCCCCGTCGAGTACGTGGAGTACCCGCAGTCGGATCACCTGATGCGCCCGCAGGACTGGGAGGAGCTCTGGGGGCGGATCCCCGGCTTCCTCCAGCGGCACCTCGGGTAGCCGATTACAGGTGCCTGCGTCGCGCGAGCAGCCAGGCGGCGAGGGCCACGAGCGCTCCACCGGGGACGGCGGCGCAGCTCGCCTTCTTCGCGTCCCCGGCTCCGGCGTCCACCTCCGGCGGCACGGGCGCGGCCCCCTCGGTGCACCTCACGCAGTCGTACGCCACCGTCTTCGGCGGCGGGCCCTCCGAGTAGTCGTTGCGGGTGCACGTCGCCTTCGCGCAGGTCCCCGACGAGCCGTCGTCACGCTTGCACGAGGCGCCCGGCTCCTTGCCGTTGCACCCGGAGACGTCGGGGGGAGGAAGGTCGGCCCAGGCGAAGGAAGCCGACAGCAGCAGGACACCACCGACGAGACGGAGCGCGCTCACGCCTCCATCTTCGGCTGAGTGTAGCGCCGGGAGAAGTGAATCCACTTGCGGGCGTCGATCTCCACGAACCACTCGACGTTGGGGATGAAGGGGAAGCGCGGCGACAGCACCTTCTCCAGGTACTCCGCCGCGTCCATCGGCGACAGCCCCGGCCCACGGAAGGACACCCGCAGGTAGGTGTCGAGCGTCGGCATCACGTCCACGGTGGCGCACACCTGGATGCGGCCCACGCGGCAGCAGTTGTCCACCGTGACCCGCCGCACCATCAAGCCCCACCGGGTGGGGTCCACGGCTCTCTCGAGGAGCTGACTGCCGGCTTCCTCGAAGTTCTTCAGGCTGGGGACTTCGGAACGCAGCATCGGGCGGCCCTCCCTGTCGCGTGCAGACCGAAGAAGACCGCGCGCGCGCGAATGAAACAAGGCCGTGCCCCGGTTGACAGGTTCGATTTCGCCGTTCCCTCGCGCGGCGCCGGCAGGTGGGGTTGACGACGCCGCTTCAATCAAGCAGCGCGAGGTCGTCCTTGTGCACCGCCTCGTCCAGCCCGCGGTAGCCCAGGGCCGCTTCGATCTGCGACGTCTTCTTTCCGGCCAGCTTCTTGAGCTCCTCCGCGCCGTAGGCCGCCAGCCCGCGCGCGAACACCTCGCCCGAGGCGTCGGTGAGATCGACCGGATCGCCGAGCGCGAAGCTGCCTTCCACCCGCTGGATGCCCGAGGGGAGCAGCGACTTGTTGCGCTGCCGGACCGCGTCGCGCGCGCCCGCGTCCACCACCAGCGTGCCCTTGGGCTTGAGCGCGTGGGCGATCCACGCGCGCCGGGCGTCGAGGCGGGTGGACCTGGGCTCGAACAGCGTGCCCACCGCTTCCCCGGCGAAGACGCGGCCCAGGGTGCCCGGCGCGTGCCCCTTGGCGATGACGCAGCGGATTCCCAGCTCGGTGACGCGGGCCGCCGACTTCAGCTTGGTGGCCATGCCGCCGGTGCCCACCTGGCTGCCTGCCCCGCCCGCCGCCGCCAGCATCGCGCGGGTCACCTCGTGCACCTCGGAGATCCACTTCGCGCCCGGGTGCTTCCGCGGATCGGCGTCGTACAGCCCGTCCACGTCCGAGAGGATGACCAGCGCGTCCGCGGACACCAGGCCCGCCACCAGCCCCGCCAGCGTGTCGTTGTCGCCGAACTTGATCTCGTCCACCGACACCGTGTCGTTCTCGTTGATCACCGGCACCACGCCTTCGTCGATGAGGCGCTCCAGCGCGTGGCGGGCGTTCAGGTAGCGTCGGCGATCCTGCACGTCGGAGTGGGTGAGCAGCACCTGGGCCACCACGCGCGGCTGCAGCGCCTCCTCCCAGGCGCGCATCAACCGGCTCTGCCCCACCGCCGCGCAGGCCTGCTTGCCCGGCATGTCCTTGGGCTTGTCCTTGAGGCCCAGGCGCTCGACGCCCAGGGCGATCGCCCCGGAGGAGACGACGATCAACTGCCGGCCTTCCGCCAGCGAGAGCAGCTCCCCCGCCAGCCCCTCGAAGTGCGGGCGGTGGAAGCGGCCGGTGGCGTTGGTGAGGGCGTTGGTGCCGATCTTCACCACCACCCGCCGCGCGGCCTTGAGCGCGTCGCGCCCGGTGCGAAGTCGATCTCCCACGGGCCGCAGCATGCCACGCGAGGCGCGGAAGTCAGCCGAACAGCAGCCTGCCGTGCAGCGCGAAGGCCGTGCCGGACAGCTGCTGCGCCAGCCAGGGCCCCAGCAGCATCAGCTCGATGGCCGCCAGGCCGATCCACGGACCGAAGGGCAGGTTGTTGGCTTGGGGCTCCCAGGTGTCCTCACCGGTTTCCTCGTCGAGGATCGGATCCGGCACGTCCTGGAAGAGCAGCGCGTAGGGCACCAGCACCACCCGCTTCCACGCCGGCAGCCCGGGCGCGAGGAAGGCGGGGGTCCACTTCTGGCGGGCCGGCTGCTCGTCCTCGGCGTCTTCCTCGCCCTCGCCCTCGCCCTCGGCTTTGGCGGCGCCCTGGTGCGCCCTGCCGTGGAGGCGCATGCGCACCACGCCCACCACCGCGGCCTGCGCCGAGGCGAGCAGCACCAGGCCCAGCAGCGCCTTCCACCCGAGGAAGCCCAGCACCATCGCCACCAGGTACTTGTCGCCCGCGCCCAGGGCCTCGCGCCCGGTGGCGGCCCAGCCGGCGAACTCCATCACGCGGAAGAGGACGAAGCCGGCCACCACGCCCAGCGCCGCCGTCTTCACCGCGTCCAGCCCGTTCGGCACCTGGAGGACCACGGCCAGGGCGATGCCCGGCAGGGTCAGCTCGAAGGGCAGCACCCAGTGCTCGGCGTCGATGAAGACGAGCGGCACCAGCACCACCACCAGCGTCAGCGCGCCCACCAGCGGCCAGCTCCACCCGAAGCGCGCCAGGCAGCCCATGAAGAGCGCGCCGGTGAGCAGCTCCACCAGGATGTAGCGGGGCGAGATGGGGGCCTTGCAGCTGCGGCACTTCCCGCGCAGCACCAGCCACGAGACGACGGGAATGTTGTCGTACCAGGCCAGCGCGGCCCCGCACTTCGGGCACTTCGAGCGCGGCCGCACGATGCTCTCGTCGTGGGGCACCCGCGCGATCACCACGTTGAGGAAGCTGCCGAGGGCCAGCCCGAGGAAGGCCAGCCAGATGGTGAACACCGGTTCCACCTCGCGGAACGGTACGCAACAACGCGCCGGGGCGCACTTGTTTGCTTCACGCGTGGTGGAGGAGGCCGCCCGCCAGGTGCCAGCGGCGCGCCGTCACCGCCCGGGCCAGCCGCTCGTCGTGCGTCACCACCAAGAGCGCTCCGGGGAAGTCCTGCAGCGCCGCCTCGAGCCGCTCCAGCGAGGGGAGATCGAGGTGGTTTTCCGGCTCGTCCAGCACCGCCAGCCACGCGCCGCGGCCCAGGCCCAGCGCGAGGTGAAGCTTGCGCGCCTCCCCGGGTGACGGCGCGGTGGTGCGCAGCAGATCCTCCGGGTCCACTCCCAGCGCGTCGAGGAGCTGAAGCACGCGCCCGCGCTCCTCCGGCGGCAGCGCGCGCAGCCGGGCGAGGTCCTCCGCCGCCTCCGAGGTGGAGAGCTCCTGGGGCAGCCACAGCACCTTGTCCTCCGGCAGGCCGGCGGCGTCCCGCAGCGTGGCGAGCAGCGTCGACTTCCCCGCGCCGTTGTCGCCGGTCACCGCCACGTGCTCCCCGCGCCCGAGCTGCACCGCGACGTCGCGCAGGCACTGGGCGCCGCCCGCGTGCCGCACCGCGCCCGTGAAGGACAGCACCACCGGCCGGGGACACGGCGCGTCGCGCAGGAACAGGCTCCTCCCCGGCTCCTTCTTCACCCGCAGCCGCTGGGCCTCCTCCCGCGCGTCGCCAGCCTTCCGCGCGTTTCGCCGCAGCGCCGCGGCGTGGCCCTTCTCGGCCAGCTCCGCCCGGTAGTCGGCGCCGAGGGTTCGCGCGTCGGAGTCCTTCATCCCCTTCATCCGCGCGCCGGTGCTCCGTTGACGGCTCGCCGCCTCGTGCCGCCGCCGGGCCTCGTCCAGCCGCGCCGCGGCCACGTTCAGCCGGCGTGCGGCTTCCTCCTGCCGCTCCGTCTCGAGCCGCTCCTCCTCGAGCCAGGCGCGCCGTGCCTCGTCGAAGGGGAGCGGGAAGAGCCGGGCGGATCCGCGGTGGAGCCGGAGGGTGGAGGTGGTGAGCGCGGCCAGGAGGTGTCGATCGTGTGACACCAGCAGGCCCACGCCGTCGAAGCGCTGGAGCGCGCGCACCAGGATCGCCGTGGCCGACGCGTCGAGGTGGTTGGTGGGCTCGTCCAGGAGCAGCACCTGCGGCTCGCGCCACAAGGCCGCGCCCACCTGCCAGCGCTTGCGCTCCCCGGGCGAGAGGGTGGGCCAGCGCGCCAGCGCGCCGGGGTCGAGCCCGAGGACGCCTCGGAGTTGGTGGGCCCACCCCTCGTCCGCGCCGGCCAGCGCGCCCACCTCGTCCCCCGGCGATTCGATCTGCTGCGGCACCCGCACCACGCGCGCGCCCCTTGGCTCGACGCGCAGTTGGCCCGCGTCAGGGCGGAGCTCACCGCTGATCAACTGGAGGAGGGTGGACTTGCCCGAGCCGTTGGCGCCCACCACCCCGGTCCACCCGGGCCCGAGGTGGAAGGAGACTTCGTCGAAGAGCTGCCGGTCGGAATACGAGAAAGACACGCGCTGCGCGCGTACGGAGAGGGAGGGCATGGGGAGTCCCGCAGATGGGGGAAGGAAGAGAAAGCGACGCGGCTGGCGGCTCAGCGGTCCATGCGGGTCACCCGCGGTGACGAGGGCGGTGTAGCGGGCCCCGGGGGCGGGGGCAAGGGGCGCGGCCCAGGCCGGTAAATCGGCACCGGAAGGTGACAGAAAAGGCGAGGTCGCCTCTTGCCCCGGGGCGCGGATCATCTAGCTTTCGCCGCCTGATGCTCGAGCCCCGGCGCTTCTTCGAGAAGGTGGTCCCCGCGCTGGTGATGCAGAGCTTCTACGACTTCCTCGAGCAGGAAGGCTCGATCTCCTTCGACGTGAAGGACGCCGGCCAGTGGACCTTCGTCTTCGGCAGCGAGGAGCCGGTGCAGAGCGGGCTGACGAAGGATGCCGCGCTGAAGCTGACCTTCACGAAGAAGGCCTTCGACGGCTTCGTGGACGGCTCGCTGGACGTGGTGGCGGCGGTGCAGGCGAAGGAGGTCACCGGCAAGGGTGACTTCTCGCTGCTGGAGGCCTTCGGGCGCATCTTGCGGCCGCCGGCACAGAATCTCTGGGGTGAAGTCAACACCGTGGGCTGAGAGGCTCACTCAACCGCAGTGGGGAGGAAGCAAGCATGGCTCGCATTTCCAAGTCGGACGTGAACGCGGCGTTGGCGGCGGCGGCGAAGACGATCATCGCGGCGGGTGGTGAGGACGGCCGGGTCTCCCGCAAGGAGATCAAGAACGCCCTGGCCACCGATCGCGTGCCACGTCAGCAGGCGGCGCTGGTGGACATCTTCTTCAAGTTCATCGACCACCGGGACTTCAAGGCCGGCGCCCAGGTGACCGCGAAGGACGTGAAGCGGGCCGTCGAGTACGCCAAGACGCACATGGTCAACAAGTACGACCTCAACAACAACGGACTGTCGAAGGACGAGATTGGCAACATGTCCATCACCGGGAAGCGGGCGGTGGACCTGGCCAAGGCGCTCAAGGCCGCGGCCCCGACCGGCGCGGACTGAAGCCACCCCCGGTTGTGGACGTAAACGCGGCGTCGCCGGCTCTTCGTGAGCGGCGGCGCCGCTTCATTTTCCGCGTCGGGCGGGTGCCCTGCCGCCGCGGCTTCTTACGGCGGCCTCATCGAGTCTGCCGGCGCAGCTCGTGGTCCGAGATGAGGAACTCCAGCAGGGCCTTCTGCACGTGCAGGCGGTTCTCCGCCTCGTCCCACGCCGCCGACTGCGGGCCGTCCAGCACCTCGGCCGTCACCTCTTCGCCGCGGTGTGCCGGCAGGCAGTGCAGGAAGACGGCGTGCGGCGCGGCCAGCTTCATCAGCTTCGCGTCCACCTGGTAGCCGCCCAGGTCCGCCAGCCGCTGCTTCGACTCGGCTTCCTGGCCCATCGACGTCCACACGTCCGTCACCACCACATCGGCGCCCTTCACCGCCTCCTGCGGATCCGCCGAGAGCGCCACGAAGTCCTTCGACGGCGTCAGCACGTCGTCCGCCGGGTGGTAGCCCTTCGGTGAAGCCAGCCGCAGGTGGTAGCCGAACAGCCCCGCGCCGCGGGTGAAGCTGCGGCCCATGTTGCTGGCGGTGTCGCCCACGAAGGCGATCGTCTTGCCCTTCACCTCGCCCAGCCGCTCCGTCACGGTGAAGAGGTCGGTCATCACCTGCACCGGGTGGCCGTCGTCGGTGAGCCCGTTGATGACCGGCACCTCGCAGTGGGCGGCGAACTCCCGGATCCGCTCGTCGCCGAAGGTGCGCACCATCACCGCGTCGCAGTAGCGGCCGGTGACGCGCGCGGTGTCCGCCAGCGGCTCACCCCGCGCCATCTGCGAGTTGGCGGCGGACAGGTCGATGGTGGTGCCGCCCAACTGCAGCATGGCCGCCTGGAAGGACAGCCGCGTGCGGGTGGACGCCTTCTCGAAGATCATCACCAGCGTGCGGCCCACCATGGTGTTGACCGGCCGGCGCTCGTGGCGGGCGTGCTTGAGCACCGCGGCGCGGCGGAACAGGGCCAGGTGCTCGTGCACCGTCAGGTCCCGGAGCGTCAACAGGTCGCGCTTCTTCGTCACAGGGCTGCCTCCTTGAGCCGGGTGTACACCACCTCGAGGCGCGGCACGGACTTCGATTTCTCCGCCAGCGCCTTGGCCTGCGTGTCCAGCTCGTCGAGCTGCCTCGCCACCGGCTGGGGCCCGGTGCTGCCGGCGCTCTGCTTGCGGGCCACCGCCCCGGCGGCCTCCAGCACGGCCAGGGTCGGCCCGTCCAGCGAGGCGTCCACGGACTGGCCCAGCGCCACCGTGGCCTGCGCCAGCGTCACGCCCTGCTCCTGGCAGCGGCGCACCAGGCTGCCCACCACCTGGTAGGCCTTGCGGAACGGCATGCCCTTCTTCACCAGCGCCTCGGCGAGATCGGTGGCCTGGGTGAAGCCTTCGTCGACGCCAGCGCGGCACCTGTCCGGGTGGAAGGTGACGCGGGGCAGGGCCAGGCGCAGCACCTCGAGGCTGCCGTGCAAGAGCGGGCCCGTCTCCAGCAGCGAGGCGCGATCCTCCTGCAGGTCGCGGTTGTACCCGCCGGGCAGTCCCTTCACGGTGACCAGCAGGCCCACCAGGTTCCCCACCGCCCTGCCGCTCTTCCCGCGGATGAGCTCGAAGACGTCGGGGTTCTTCTTCTGCGGCATCATCGAGCTGCCCATGGAGATGTCGCCCGACAGCGAGGCGAAGCCGAACTCGGCTGTCGTGAAGTCGATGAGATCCGTCGACAGCCGGCTGGCGTGCACCAGCAGCCGCGCGGTGGCGTACAGGTAGTCGAGCGCGAAGTCGCGATCGCCCACCGTGTCCAGGCCGTTGAGCGTCGCCCCCTCGAAGCCGAGCAGCGTGCGTGTCACCTCGCGGTCGATGCCCAGGGACGTGCCAGAGATGGCGCCCACCCCCAGCGGCGAGAGGCGGCACTGCTCCAGCACGAAGGCCAAGAGCTGCGCGTCGCGCAGGAAGGCCGCCCCGTAGCTCGCCAGCCAGTACGCCAGCGACACCGGCTGGGCGCGTTGCCGGTGGGTGTAGGCGGGGAGAAGGACGTCCTTCTCGGCGCGGGCCCGCACGGCCAGCTCGCCCACGAAGGCGGCCACCGAGTCCAGCGCCTTCGCCGCCGACTCGCGCACGTGCAGGCGCAAGTCCGTCGCCACCTGATCGTTGCGGCTGCGGGCGGAGTGCAGGAGCGCGGCGGGGGGGCCGATGGTGCGGTTGAGCTCAACCTCCACCGCCATGTGCACGTCTTCTTCCTCGGGCAGCGCCAGGGTGCCGGCGTCCGCGCGCTCCCACAGGGCGATGAGGCCCTGGCGGATCGTCTGCGCCGCGTCCCTGGGGATGACGCCGGTGCGCCCCAGCATGGTGACGTGGGCCAGCGAGCCCACCAGGTCCTCGCGCAGCAACTGCTTGTCCAGCGTGAGCGAGCTGGAGAAGGCCAGCACCTGCGGCAACAGCCCCGGCCCGCCGGCGGCCTCCGTCTTTGCCAACGTCATGACGCCACTCCCTTCTTCCACACGGTCAACAGGTCGCGCTTCACCCGCGCGGGCCGCACGCCCTTCCTGGGCACGATGAAGATGGTGTCGTCGCCGGCCAGCGTGCCGAGGACTCCGGCCGGGCGGGTGGCGTCGATGGCGTGGGCCACCGCGGGCGCGCCGCCGGGCAGGGTGCGCACCACCACCATCGCGTCCGAGTCGTCCACCGCCGTCACCAGCGAGTGCACCGCGCGCAGCGGCTCTTCTCCCTTCGGCGCGGGTGCGCCGTCCAGCTCGTACACGGTGCCGCCGTCGGGCAGGGTGACGCGGCGGGCCTGTAGCCGGGCGAGGTCGCGCGACAGGGTGGCCTGCGTCACCTCGATGCCTTCGCGCTTGAGCAGCTCCCCCAGCTCCTCCTGGGTGCCGACCACGTGGGTGCGCAAGAGCCGGCGGATGACTTCGCGCCGGGCGCGGTGGGTGGCGACGTCAGCCATGGGTCACCAGGCTCCCGATGCCCTGGTCGGTGAAGAACTCCGCGATGATGCTGTGCGGTGTGCGCGCGTCGATGACGTGCACCCGCTCCACGCCGCGCTCCAGGGCGGACAGGGCGCAGCGCCCCTTGCGACTCAGGTTCCGGGTGAAGACGTTCTTCTCCAGCTTCTCGCGCAGCTCGGCGGTGGTGAGCTGGCCCAGCAGCTCGTCGTCCTCCATGAAGCCGGGCACGCCCACCAGGTACACCAGCTTGGACGCGCTCGCGGCCGCGGCCAGCTCGCTGGCCAGTTGATCCGGCTCGATGGCGATGGTGGAGCCGTCGTCGAGGAAGCCCACCGGCGAGACGACCGGCACGTAGCCGCGCTGGAGGAACATCTCCAGCAGGTCCTTGTTGATGGCCACCACCTCGCCCGGCACGCCCTCGCCGAGGCGCCTGGCCTTGAGGAACGCCGCGTCCATGCCCGACAGGCCGATGGCGTGGCTGCCCGTGCGGTTGAGCAGCGTCACCAGCTCGGTGTTGGTCTGCCCGGACAGCACCATCTCGCGGGAGTGGAAGTCGCCCTTGGACTGCCCTTCCGGGGACTCGCCGTGGACGATGATCGGCACCATGCCCACCGCGCGCAGCAGGTTCACGTCTTCCACGATGGAGGCGCGCAGCGAGTCCTTCCCCATCGCCTGGCGGCCCAGCTTCAGCACCACGCGCTTGTCCGCGAAGCGGCTGATGTACGAGAGCGCCTGGGTGACCAGGTTCACCTTGAACTTGGGCGAGTAGTTGGTGAGCCGGTCGTCCTTGGCCACGCTGCCGTCCGCGGTGGGCACCAGCAGCGAGGTGTAGTCGGCGTTGATCTTCACGTAGTCGTACGAGAGGTCGCAGCCCCAGCCCACCGACGCTTCGCTGCCGGCGCGCAGGTCGACTTCAATCAACACCTCGGGCGATCGCATCTTGGCGCGCAGGCGGGAGTGGCCGGGCACCGACGGGCCTTCGTTGGCGTCGTTGGTGCTCAAGGTACCCACCGGGAAGCCGGAGCTGTCGAGCGCGGGCTTCGCGTCGTAGACGAGCACGCCCTGCACGGTGACGCGCGAGCGGGCCGGGTCGACGTCGTAGCGCTGGCTGCCACAGCGCGCGCCCACCGTGGCGAGGATGCGGCCCCAGTTGGGATCCGCCCCGAAGATGGCGGCCTTCACCAGCGTGCTGCCGGCGGTGGCGCGGGCGAGGTCGGTGGCGATGGCTTTGGTGGGTGCGCCGCTGACGCGCACCTCCAGCATCCGGGTGGCCCCTTCCCCGTCGCGGGCCACTTCCTTCGCCAGCTCCACGCAGAGCGACTGCAGCTGGGTGAAGAAGGCGTCGTAGTCCGGGCCGGGCGCGGCGATTTCCGGGTTGCCCAGCTGCCCGTTGGCCAGGGCGAGCACCGTGTCGTTGGTGCTCATGTCGTTGTCGACGGTGAGGTTGTTGAAGCTGCCGTCCATCGAGTCCTTGAGCGCCTGGTGGAGCAGCGCGGGGGAGATGGCCAGGTCGGTGCAGATGACGGCGATGGTGGAGGCGAGCTGCGGGGCGATCATCCCGCTGCCCTTGCACAGCGCGGTGATGCGCCCTTCCTTGCGGCCATGGCGGACGGTGCGCGACGCCACCTTGATGTGCGTGTCGGTGGTGAGGATGGCCTCGGCGGCGGACTCCGGCGCGGACTTGAGCTGGGCTTTGAGCTTCGGCAGCGCCTCGACGATCTTCGCCTTCGGCAGCCGCTGGCCGATGACGCCGGTGGACGCCATGAGGACGGCCTCGGGGGGGACCTCCAGCGCCCGCGCGGTGGCGGCGCAGAGCTCGCGCACGTCGCCGAGGCCCTCGGGGCCGGTGAGGGCGTTGGCGTTGCCGGAGTTGATGAGGACGGCGCGCAGCCCGCTGGTCGGCAGCCGCTTCTCGCAGTCCTGCACCGGCGCGGCCTTCGCCTTGTTGACCGTCAGCACCGCGGCGGCGCTGCAGGCCGACTCGCTGACGACCAGCGCCAGGTCCTTCTTGAAGGGCTTGATGCCGGCGTGGAGACCGGCGAACAGAAACCCGCGCGCGACCGGCATCAGAGCAGCCCCAGGGGCTCGGGCAGCCCGAGCGCGAGGTTCATGTTCTGCACGGCCTGGCTGGCCGCGCCCTTGAGCAGGTTGTCGATGGCGGCAATCGCCACGACGTGACTCCCGTCGGTGGCGGCGCCCACCAGGCACTTCGGCGTCAGCACCACGTCGGCCAGCCGCACCGCGTCGGGCTCGCCCTTCAGCCCGATGAAGGGCTCCCCCCCGTACGCGTCGGCCAGCGCCTGCTGCACCTGCGTGGTGGTGACGCCCTTCTTCACCTTCGCGGTCGCGGTGGAGAGGATGCCCCGCTTCACCGGGAGCAGGTGGGGGGTGAACACCAGCGGCACGTCGGCGCCGGCGACCCGCGTCAGCGTCTGGCGGATCTCCGGGAGGTGCTGGTGCTTCAAGGTGCGGTACGCGCGGAAGTCCGAGTCCACCTCCATGAAGCCGAAGTCCTCGGTGGCCTTGCGGCCGGCGCCGGAGACGCCCGAGGCGGCGTTGATGACGAGCGACTGCGGCTCCACCAGCCCGGCCTTGAGGAGCGGGGCCACGGAGAGCGCGGCGGCCGTTGGATAGCACCCCGGGTTGGCGACGAAGCGCGCGCCCTTCACCTGCTCGCGGAACAGCTCGGGCAGCCCGTACACGGCCTTCGCGAGCAAGTCCGGCGCCGAGTGCTCGAAGCGGTAGAACGGCGGGTACAGGGCCGCGTCCTTCAGTCGAAACGTCCCGGCCAGGTCCACCACCGTCACCCCCAGCGCGGCCAGCCTTGGGCCCAGCTCCAGCGACGACTCCGCGGGGGTGGCGAGGAACACCACCTGGCAATCCTTCGCCGCCGCGACGCCCTGCTCCACCGACACGTAGCTCAGGTCCGAGTCGAGGCCCGTCTTCGCGGCGATGGCCTGCCCTTCCCAGCGGTCGCTGGTGGCGAAGGCCAGCGAGACGCGCTCGTGACGAAGCAGAATCCGCGTCAGCTCCAGGCCCGAGTAGCCCGAGGCGCCGACGACGCCGGCTCGAAGTGGCTGCATGACGGGCGCATGTATATGCATTTTGTATGCACTGCAACGAGAATCGCGCGTCGCGATTGCGTTCCGGGGCCGGGAAATCGCACCGGCAGCGCGCAGAGCTGGCAGTACGTCGCGTGAACGCCCATGGCCGGCAGGGTGGCAAACCTGCGCGGCCAGGGCGGGGAAAAGGCGGTTGCCCGAGTAGAGAAGCCGCGAGCTATGTGCTCTACCGGACTGAGCTACGCGCCCATAAGTGGACGCGGTTGGATTCGAACCAACGACCCCATCCTTAGAAGGGAAGTGCGTGTAGGGCCTCTCGGGCCGGGCAACCTGCGCCCGAAGACGGCGCCTGCGCGCGGTTCCTGACAAGCCGGAATTTCCGCTCTAGAAAATGGTGTCCGTGCGCACCGCCAACCTGGCCATCGTCTTCACCGACATCAAGGGCTTCACCGAGCGGACCAGCCGGCAGACGCTGGAGCAGAACCAGCAACTGCTCTCCACGCACAACGCGCTGCTGGGGCCGCTCTTCAAGGCGTACGGCGGGCGCGTCATCAAGATGATCGGCGACGCCTTCCTGGTCGCCTTCGACTCGCCCACCCACGCAGTGCTGTCGGGCGCGGCCATCCAGGACAGGCTGTGGGCGCACAACCGGAACCTGCCGCCGGATGAGCAGCTCCACGTGCGCATCGCCATCAACGTGGGCGAGGTGCGGCTGGAGGAAGGCGACGTGTACGGCGAGCCCGTCAACATCGCCGCGCGGGTGGAAGGCGAGGCCGACGCCGGGGAAGTCACCTTCACCGAAGCCGTCTACCTGGCGATGAACCGCGCCGAGGTGGCGAGCGAGGTGTGGAAGACGGTGGAGCTCAAGGGCATCCCCGAGCCGGTGAAGCTGTTCCGGGTGACGAGGTCCGCGGGCGACGCCTCGCGGGCGCCCTTCGGCGGGAAGGCGCTCGAGCGCGCGGAGACGGCGCCGGTGCGCAGCTCCTCGGGCGAGCTGTCGCAGAAGGCCGTGGCCCTGGCCACCACCGCCGCCGAGGCCGCTTCCCGCGCCGTCACCACCGGGGCGAAGAAGGTGCAGGACTCGATGCAGAAGCAGGGCGTCGGCCGGCGCACCCTGGCCGCGTACGCCGCGGGGACGGTGGGGCTCCTGGCGCTCAGCTGGCTCCTCTTCGGACCCAGCGCCCTGGAGCGGGCCATCTCCGCCGCGGCCCAGGCGCCCAAAGACTCACGGCAGGCGGCGGTGGCCCGCGCGCGCAAGCTGATCGCCGAGGAGAAGGACGCGGGTCGCCGCAACTTCTACACCGGGCGGTTGTCCGAGGCGCTCGGCGAGGGCGGCAACGCCGCGGGCTACTACGCGCACGCGGTGAAGGGCGGCTCGAAGGACGCGCAGGAGCGCCTCATCTCGCTGCTGTCTCACGACGACTGCGTCTTCCGCAGCTCGGCCGCCTCGGCGATCGCCGACGTGAAGCTGAAGCGGGCCCGCGGCGCGCTGGAGGACCTCGCCGAGGCCGGCGGGAAGGGCGACGGCGAGAAGGTGCTGGGCCTGTTCGGCTGCAACTCGAAGCAGGCCGCGGCGGAAGCGCTCAAGCGCCTGGGCGAGTAGGCCTCTTCAGAAGCCCATGGCGACGAGCAGCTCCGTGTCGCCCTGGTCCAGCAGCTTGCACTCCACCTCCTGCACCAGGTTGCAGGCGCTGCCTTCCTTGAGGCTGGAGGGGAGCGAGGACTCGGTGAAGTGGATGCTGCCGGGCAGGTCGTAGATTTCCGACGACTTCACCCGTGCCTTGACGCCCGGGTACTTGGCCGGCGTCTTGGAGCCGTACTGGAAGTGGCTGCGCGACACGTCCAGCACCACGAAGCACTGGCCGTCGTCCGCCGGGACCAGCAGGTCCACGAAGCCGTTCTTCACGTCCACCACCCGCTGCGTCTTGCCGTAGGTGCTCTCCAGCTCCAGGGTGTGCTTGCCCTGCTTCAGCTTGAACATCGTGTTCCCGCCCTTGGGCAGCTTCAGCGTCGGGCTGCCGTCCAGCGAGTAGGAGAGCTCCGAGTCACCGGGCGCCACCAGCCGCGCTTTCCCCTCACCGGAGATGAACTGGTACGCAGCGAAGCCCAGGCCACAGAGGACGCTGGGCACCACCAGGACCAACAAGATGACCAGCCGAACCTTGTTCATGTGCGTGTGACCCCCGAGGAGCTGCGGAAGTGCAGACCATAGGGTGGCGCACCCGGGGAAGGAAGGTCAGCGGCCAGGCCCCAGCAGCGCCTCGAAGGCGCCCGGCAGGCGCGCCGCCCAGGCCGACTCGGTGTGCGTCGCCCCGGCCTGCACCACGAAGGTGAAGTCGACGCCGTCGACGTAGCCCTGGGCCCGGTACGCCGCGGCGAGGTCGCGCGTGTCCGCCACGCCGTCGTTGGAAGGCCCCGAGTCGCCCGAGTCCACGTACACCCGCAGCGGCCGGGTGGAGCCCGTCTGCGCCACGAAGGTGAGCAGCACCCGGTCGTCCCACCAGGTGGAAGGAGACATCGCTCCGATGAGGCCGAAGACCTCCGGCTTCTTCACCCCGGCGTAGGAGGCGCTGAGCCCCCCCAGCGAGGAGCCGATGAGGGCGGTCGTCTCCCGGCCCGGCCGCGTCCGCAGCTCCTGGTCGACGCGCGGCTTGAGCTCCTCCGCCAGCATCCGCAGGTACAAGTCGCCGCGGCCCCCGCCGTACATCGGGTCCGCCGTGGGCGTGTACTCGGCGAGGCGATCCGCCCCCGCGTTGTTGGGCCCCACCACGATGACCTCCGGAAAGCGCCCGGTGCCCGCCGCCTCGTCGATCGCCTCCGCCACCCGCCAGGTGACGCCGCCGAAGGCCGCGGCGGGGTCGAACAGGTTCTGCCCGTCGTGCATGTAGACGACCGGGAAGCGCGCCGCCGAGTTCTCCAGGTAGGTGGGCGGCAGGTACACGTACACCCCTCGCGTGTTGCCGAGGACGGCGGACTGGAAGCTGGGCCAGCGCACCGTCCACTGGCCGCTGTCGCGGAAGAAATGCGGCTGCACAAAGGTGGTGGCGCCCACCCGCGCCTTCCAGTTGGGCCCCTTCGACCAGGTGGTGTCGTCGAGCAGCGGCTTCCACTCGAAGTCGCGGGTGGCGGTGGTGACGCTCAAGGCCCAGGTGGAGTCGTCCACCTTCTGCATGGGCAGGCCCTGGCTCCAGGTGAAGGGCGCCTCCGAGCCGCGCACGTACATCGCCTGCGTGCCCGCCGGGTAGCGCACCACCAGCGTGGTGGAGACGACGCCCGCGTCCTGCGTCCCACCGTCGAAGCCGGTCCCCGCATCGGTGCCGCCGTCCTGCGCGGTGCCGGCGTCGAAGCCACCGTCGGGGGAAGAAGGAGCTCCGCAGCCGGCGAAGAGGAAGAGGCCGAGGAAGAAGGGAGCGCCGCGAGGCATGGCCCGCTCTCCCACGAGGCCGCGAGGGGGTCAACCGCGTGAAGGAATCGACGGCGCCGCCCGAGTGCGAAGACCGCGAGAACAGACTCCACTTGGGAGTCCGGGATTCGAACCCGATCAGCCGCGCGGGCGACTGACAACCAGGAGCGTGTGGGATCTCCAGGGGCGGGCGGCGCCGTCGCCTTGCTCGACGGAGCCGCCTTCCGGAACCTGACCGGGCTTCAGTCCGGACGCTCGACGCGGCCGTCGGCGTGGCGGGCGAAGCGCCCTTCCTCGCGGGGGTGCACCGGATCGTCCCGCTTCCACGGCCAGCCCCCGAAGCCGGTCTGCCGGTAGTCGAGGAAGGTCTGCTCGATGCCCGCGCGGGAGTTCATGACGAAGGGGCCGTGCTGCACCACCGGCTCTCCGATGGGCCGGCCCTGCAACAACAGCAGCTCCGCGCCTGCCTCGTCCGCCTCGAGCCGCAGGGGCACCTCGGCCCGCACCGAGGCAGCACGCTTCTGGCCCACCGGCTCGCCGTCGACGCGCACCGTCCCTCCGCGGAAGACGTACAGGGTCCTCCGGGTGCGGCCGTCGGCCGCGGGCGGCAGGGTGAGGGTGGCGCCCGGCTCCAATTCGATGCTCCAGATGGCGACGTCGGCGTCCGGGCGGTTGGCCCAGGAGTTGGGCGGCGGGGCGAGCGCTTTCCGCTCTTCGAGCCGGCCCGCGACGAGCTGCACGCGGGCGCTCTTCCCCTGGGCGTCCGTCCTGGTGACGCGCGGAATCGACTCCGCCCACTGCATGGAGAAGTACGGCGCCACCAGCTTGTCGGCCGCGGGCAGGTTGAGCCAGATC
>JADLDB010000003.1 GCA_020846875.1 Myxococcales bacterium
CCGTCGCTGACGGCGGCCCTGCTCGTCGAGCAGTTGTCGTTGCCGAAGTCCTCCTGTTGGCGGCTCCAGAACTCGAGGCAGCCGGCCGTCGAGTCGTACAGCCCGCACCGCACGCCGAAGGCGCAAGCCGCCGGGTTGACCTGGTCGCAGTACGAGTCCAGCGTCGGCGCGCCGCCGCCGCCTCCTCCGCCCGAGCCACCACTGCCCCCACCACTGCCCCCACCACTGCCCCCGCCACTGCCCCCGCCACTGCCCCCGCCGGCGCCGCCGTCGCCGCTCGGAGGCGTCGAGGAACATGCCCACAGCACCCCTGCCAGGACCAGACTCCACACCCGCATCTCGAGCGCCTCCCGGACGGCACCGCGGCCGTCGCGGGCGCACTCTGCCACGCCGAAGGCCCCCGTGTCCTTTCGACCCGACGGGCGTCGCCTTCAGCGCGGCGACCAGACGCGCACCAGGTTGACGGCGTCGGCCACCAGCGCGTCCACCTCGTCCACCTTGAGGCGGCGGCTGAAGTGCAGCAGCAGCACCTCGCCCACGCCCTCCACCTGGGGGTTCCTGTTGGCCAGCCCGAGGAAGGCCGCCCGCGCGCGGTCGTTGAAGGAGCGCCGCAGCGTCTCTTCGCCGCTCTGCGTCTGCAGCACGTACGCCTTCGAGAAGGCCTGGTCTTCCTCGAAGTTGACGTCCTGGCCGCCGAACATCTTCCCGATGGCGTCGAAGAAGGCCACCTGCCGGCGCGCGAAGAAGTGGGGCAGCGCCAGGCCCGGCACCCGCACCATGCAGATGGTCTGGTTGTGGGTGTGGGAGTTCTTCCCTCTGCCGGTGGTGTAGCGGTAGTCCGCCACGGCGACGGCCACCTGGTCCTTCGCCCCGCGCATGGCGTTGTTGAGGCGGCGGCTGTGCCCCTGGTTGAACAGCTTGAAGGCGTCCAACTGCGCCTCGAGGACGGAGGCGCTGCCTTCGAAGGCCCACCCGCGCTGCTGGGCGTACGCCTCCATCGCCTCGGTGCGCTTCTTCTCATACAGCCAGGCGAGGTACGCGATGACGACGATGACGGCGATGACGCCGCCGATGAGCAACACAGGTTCCATGGACGCCTCCCGGCCCAACTCGTACCACGTCACCCGGCCGCGCGCAGACGCAGCGCCCACGCCAGCAGCGCCAGCAGCGCCAGCGCCTCGCCCGAGGTCATGCTGCAGCGACAACTGCCGCTGCTCTCGATGGAGCCACCGCCCGCGCCCCCGTCGGCTTCGCCCGCGCCTCCGCCCCCGCCCGCGGCGCCACCGCCCGTCCCGGCGTCGTCTGGAGCGCCACCGCCCGTCCCGGCGTCGTCCGGCGAGCCTCCGCCGGTGCCTCCGCCGCCGCCCGCTCCTCCGCCGCTGCGCGTCTGGGTGGAGAAGCGCTGCGCGCTGAGCGACGCGAACTGTGTGGAGGTGACCGCCAGCCACTCGGCCTGCGCGCCGTTCGCCGCGACCCGCGGGTTGAAGTTCCCGTTGGCTGACGCCGGGCCGAAAGGCACCGCGGCGCCCAGCGGCGCTCCGGACGACGAGAGCTCCAGCGCGAGGTCCTCGGAGGTGGTGCCGTGGGTGACGAAGAGGAAGGACCCCGACGTCGCGTTCCAGGCCAGGGAGTTGGCGTCGTAGCTGCCGAAGGAAGCCGTCACCAGGGCCGCCGGTCCCGAGACGCTGCCGTCCGCCTCGAGCGCCCGCGCGTGGAAGCTGGCGCCCGACCCGTCGCGCCGGTACCACACCGCCAGCACCCGCCCGCGCGCCGCGTCGAAGGAGAGCTCCGGCACGTAGACGGCCACCGCCGACGAGTCGAAGAGGACGGGCCCGCCCAAGAGCACGCCGGTGCCCGCCGCCACTCGCTGCAGCGCCAGGTAGCAGTCGTCGGTCCCCACGCACCCGGCGAAGCCGACGACGAACTCGTTGCTGAGCGCGTTCCACGCCACCCCGGGGTCGCGGTGGTACTCGGGCGCAGGCGCGACGGTGAGGACGCCGCCCTGGAGCGCGCCGCTGCCGCTCACCCGCTGCGCCTCGATGGCCGACGTGGAGAAGTTCTGCCAGGCGACGAGGTACTCGCTGCTGGCGGCCGAGAACGCCATCGCCGCGCCCATCTCCCAGTTGGTGCCCAGCGGCGAGACGTCGAAGTCCCCTGTCAGCGGAGCCTGCCCGAAGCGCACGATGCGCCCGCGCACCCGCGCCGCCTGGCCCACCGTCTCGTGCCAGGTGACGAAGAAGCCCGGCGCGCCCCACGCCACCCGGGGCGCCTGGGCGTACGCGCTGCCTTCATTCACCGGGAAGGGCGCGCCCAGGGCCACTCCGTCGGCCGAGACGAACTGGCCCATGATGGCGCCCGCGCCGCTCACCGCGAGGTAGACGTTCGCGTCCGCGGCCCACGCCACCGCGGGCCAGCGCACGGGCGCGGTGCCGGGGCCGGCGGGAATGCTCAACGCGCCGCCCACCGCCGCCACCTGGGCGTGCGGCGCCGTCGTCCACGCCAGCAACAGCCACGCGACGCGATGGGGTGCCCGCACGGCCTCGAGCCTGCCAGACCCGCAGGCGCCCGGCACCGCCTCTCACTTGAGCGACGCGAGGTACTCCGCCAGCACCTTGATTTCCTCTTCGGAGACCAGGTGCATCACGCCCTTCATCGCGGCCGCGTTGCCGTTGGCCCGCGCCCCCGACTTGATGTCCCGCAGCTGCTGCTCCGCGTAGGCGGCGCTCTGGCCCGCCAGCCGCGGGTAGTCGGGCAGCAGCGGCGTCTTCGCGTCCTTCCCGTGGCAGGCCACGCAGGTGCGCTCCACGTACAGCTTCGCGCCGTCCAGCTTCGGGCCCGCAGGCTTTGCGTCGCCAGCCAGGGCTGGGGCCGCCACGACGCCCAGCGTCATCGCCCACGTCATCGTCCTCAGCTTCGTCTTCCTCGAGAGATACCCGCGTGGTACACCGTGCATGGGCGAGCGTCTCTGCACGCCCCGAGCCTGCGGCGCTGCGGGGCGCAAGGCGCGAAAAGGCTGCGTTCACGGGTGCCCGCACTGAATCTGCTGCCTCCCCATTCCACGGGCTTGCTCGCCTTCGGAACGTCTGATTTCAGCTTGGAACGTGAGCGCCACCGAGATCCCGCTAGACGGCAACTGCGACTTCCCCTTCGAGAGCGGCGGGCTGCTGTGCCGCCTCTGTCGCCGGCAGCCCGAGTCCCCCGAGACGGGGCGGCGCTGCGGCCGCATGGTGGCGCAGAGCGCGGCGATGCAGGCGGTGCTGGAGAAGGCCGCCACCATCGCGCACACCGACGCGTCGGTGGTCATCCGCGGCGAGAGCGGCTGCGGCAAGGAGGTGCTGGCCCGCGCGCTCCACGCCAACAGCGAGCGCCGCAACAAGCCCTTCGTGGCCATCAACTGCGCCGCGCTGCCCGCCGAGCTGCTGGAGAGCGAGCTGTTCGGCCACGTGCGTGGGGCCTTCACCGGGGCGCACGCCACCAAGCGCGGGCTCTTCGAAGAGGCCGACGGGGCCACGCTCTTCCTCGACGAAATCGCCGAGATGCCGGGGCCGCTGCAGGCCAAGCTGCTGCGCGCGCTGCAGGATGGCGAGGTGCGGCGCGTGGGTGACACCCAGCCCATTCACGTCGACGTGCGCGTGCTGTGCGCCACGCACCAGGACCTGACGGCGGCCATTCGCGAGAAGCGCTTCCGGGAGGACCTCTACTACCGGCTCAAGGTCTTCACCCTCGCGGTGCCCCCGCTGCGGGAGCGGAAGGAAGACATCCCCATCCTCGCCGCCCTCTTCCTCCAGCGGGAAAAGCACGCCAGCGGCCAGTTCACCCCTCGGGCGCTGGCGCTGCTGACGAAGTACCCCTGGCCCGGCAACGTGCGCGAGCTGGCCAACGCGGTGAAGCACGGCGCGGTGCTGTCGCGGGGAGCCACCGTCGACGCGCAGCACCTGCCGGAGGAGCTGGCCGAGCCGTCGCTGGGCCTGGCGACGCCGGGGGCGGAGCCGCTCACCACCCTGGCCGAGGCCGAGAAGCGCCACGTGCTGACGGTGCTCAAGGCCTGCGGCGGACAGCAGGTGGACGCGGCGCGGGTGCTGGGCATCGGCCGAACCACCCTGTGGCGCAAGCTGAAGGAGTGGGGCCTCGACGACGCCTGACGCAGGCCAACCGGCCGCCCTCGGGCACACGGGCTGCAACACGCCTTCCGAAATGGCCAGCCCGCTCACCCGACTCCTCGCCGTCGACCACGCCGCGAGCCAGGCCAAGCTGAGCGCCTGCCTGGTGGACGGCCAGGTGGACCTCAAGCGTTTCGACGAGTTCCGGCACCTCCTGCTGCGCCACATCGCCATCGAAGAGACGGTGCTGATGCCGGCGTTGGCCAGGGCGCTGGGCGCGGCGCCGCTGTTTCAGAATGGACTGCGCAAGGACCACGCCGGCATCGCCGCCCTCTGCGTGCCCAGCCCCACCCGGGAGTGGGTGGAGGACTTGAGGGAATTGCTCGCGCACCACCACCGCGTGGAGGAGGCCCCCGGCGGCTTCTACGCGTCCATGGACGTCCACCTCGGGGGCGACCCGCACCTCCGCGAGCAGGTCGCCAGCTACCCCCGGCTGACGCTGCCCGACTTCGTGCGCGGCCCGAAGGTACGCGAGCTGCTCGCGGGCGTGCTGTCCCTCACCGGCATCACCACCGTGCCGCGCAGCTCCAGCCGGCCCGGCCCTCGCTGAGGGACGGGGGGCAGGCAGGACTTCTCCTTTTCAGTTCTTCGCGGCAGGCGCCGGGGCCGCAGGGGCCGCCGCGCCCTTCGCGGGCATCGACAGCCGCGACAGGTAGTCCGAGATGGCCTGCAGCTCGCGGTCGCTCAGCTTCTTGATGGCCTTCACCATGTCCGCGTTGGCGTTCTTCCGCTTGCCGTCGCGGATCTCCTGCGACTGGCGCAGCACGTACGCGTAGTGCTGGCCGGCCAGCACCGGGTAGAACTTCACCGCGTCGCCTTCACCCTTCTTCCCGTGGCAGGTGACGCAGGCCTTCTCGTACACCTTCTGGCCCAGCGCCAGCTCGGTGCCGGGGCCCTTCTGGTTGTCGGTGGGCAGCGGCAGCGACTGGATGTAGGCGGCCACGTCGGCGAGCTCCTGCGGGTCCACCAGGGTGGTGGCGAACGGGTGCATCACCGGGTTCTCCCGCACGCCGGCGCGAATGTCGGCGACCTGCTTGATGAGGACGGTGGTGTGCTGCCCGGCCAACTGCGGGAAGGTGCCGTCGCTGCGGCCCGCGGCGGAGTCCAGGTGGCAGGCGGCGCACACCTTGTACGCCTCCTTGCCGCGCTTCGCGTCGCCCTTGAGGTCGAGGGCGGCGATCTTCTCCTTCTCTGCGGCCTTCTTGCCGTCCGGCGGCCCGGCGAAGGCGGTAGCGGACAGCGTCAGCGACAGGGCGGCGAGGCGGAGTGCGGAGGTCGTCATGGCGGGCTCCTCATAGCGTGGCGCCGGGTCGGACGGAACGGGCGAAAGGGACTTCAGGGCTTCGGCAGCCACGGCGCCCGCCGGCGGATCAAGTCGACGACCCACTGCGGAGTGAGGGAGGCGAGGAAGGCCATCACCCCCGACAGCAGCCCGGGGATGACGACGGCCTTCCGCCGGAACAGCGCCTCGAGGCCTGCGCGCGCCACCTGGGACGCCTCCATCATCACCCCCACTCGTCGCGCGAGGCCCACCGGCACCACGCTGGCGTCGTAGAGGGCGGTGGCGGTGGCGCCGGGCGCGAGGCAGGTGACGTTGACGCCCCACACCCGGAGCTCGCTGCGCAGGCTGGCCGCGAAGCTGCGCAGGTACCGCTTGCTGGCCCCGTAGAAGGCGATGCCGGGGAAGTCGCGCCACGCCGAGATGCTGGAGGTGATGAGGACGTGGCCCTTCCTGCGCGCGCGCAGCTGACGCCCGAAGTACACGCACAACAGCGACGCGGTGACGACGTGCACCTGCAGCAGGGCGAGGGCCTTCACCGGGTCCGCGTCCGCCACCTCGCCAAAGAAGAAGAGGCCGGCGTTGACCGCCAGAATGTCCACCTCGAGCCCGCGCGAGGACACGGCCTCGTAGAGCTCCCGGGCGGCCTCGGGCCTGGCCAGGTCCATCGGCAGGGCGTGCGTCTTCACCCCGTGCGCCTTCGCCAGCTCGCCGGCGACCTGCTGCAGCTCGGCCGGCCGGTTGCTCACCAGCACCAGCGCGTAGCCCAACTGGGCCAACTGCCGCGCCAGCTCCAGCCCGATGCCCGAGCAGGCGCCCGTCACCAACGCCGTCTGAAGCTCCCCGTCCGCGCGCCGCATCGCCTACGCCAGCACCTCGTCGTCGAAGAAGGTGGAGCCGTGCGTCCGTCCGTCGGAGTGAGGAAGCGCGCGGTGGTGACCGGCACCACGGTGGAAGCCCGGGCCCAGCGCCCAGGGGAGGCGCGGCCTGGCCCACTCTTCCAGCGCGACGGAGGACACGGCGACGCAGTCTGCCACGCGCCTTCAGCCGCCGTACACCTGGCGCAGCGCCGCCACCTCGTGCGCGACTCCGAAGCGCCTGCGCGCCTCCTCGGCCGCCGCCTGCCCCAGCCGGGTGCGCAGCGCCTCGTCCGACAGCACGCGCTCCAACTGGGCGCGCAGGCCAGCCACGTCCCCCGGCTCGTAGAAGAGGCCGGTGCGCTCGTGCTCCAGCACCCGGTGCATGTACGGCAGGCGCGAGGCCACCACGCAGCAGCCCGAGGCCATCGCCTCCAGCACCACCATCGAGAAGGCCTCGCCGTGCGACGACTGCACCAGCACGTCCAGCCCGCGGTACCAGGCCGCGACGTCCGCCTGCTGTCCCGCCAGCACCAGCCTTCCGCCCGTCTTCGCCTTCAAGGCCTCGGCCCACGCTTCGTCCGCGGCCTTCGCCAGGCCCACCAGCACCGGCGTCCAGTCGGGGAAGCGCGCCACCAGAGGGGACACCGCCTCCACGAAGTCGCCCTGCCCCTTGGCCGTCCGCACCCGGCCCACCACACCAACCGCGTGCTGCCCCGGCAGCGAGAGCGCCGCGAAGGCCTCTGCCCGGCTGGGCGGCGGGGAGAAGCGGGAAAACTCCAAACCGTGGCTCACCACCGTGGCCTTCATCGGCAGCAGCGCCCTCGCCTCCTCGGACAGCGCGATGACCGCGTCGGCCCGGCGCAAGAGCCAGCGACTCCACGACGACGGCGGGCTGGACGAATGGCGCGTGGCGACCAGCTTGAGGCGCACCCCCACCAGGCGCAGCAAGAGCGCCAGCAGCACCTCGTTGTTCCGGTGCGCGTGCCACACCACGTCCTCCGTCTTCGCGCGCCGCCGCACCTCGCCCAGCGTCACCCGGGGCAAGGCCGCGTCCAGGTGCCCGCCGTAGACGCGCGCGTCCACGCCCTGGGCGCGCAGTTGCCGCACCACCATCTCGGTGTGGGAGGTGACGCCGGTGCGCCGCCGGTGGAGGTGGGGGTGGACGACCAGCACGGACGCCCGCTCTTAGCCCAGTCGCCCCCGGCCGCATCCTCCCGATGACCGACGGTCAGCAGGAGGACCCTCCTCCTGTTGTCGGATTCGGCGCGCGGTCCGCCGGCGCACCATTCCCCCGCAGCTCACCTCTCTCAACTCCAGGAGCCCGCCATGAAGAAAGCAGTCCTGTCCGTCTTCCTCGTCTCGACCCTCGCCCTCGCCGGCGTCACCCTCTTCGCCGACTCCCTCCGTGGCCTCCGCGGCATGAGCGCCGACGCCCTGGCCGGGGACACCTCCGTCACCC
>JADLDB010000004.1 GCA_020846875.1 Myxococcales bacterium
CGCTCCTGGGACGGCCGCGGCGACAAGCTGGCCGGCACCGCCTTCGCGGGCCTCAACATTCGCAAGCAGACCGCCTGGGCGACCGGCGTCGTCTACTACCACCGCATGGACTACTGGGACGAGTTCCCCAACCTGCTCAACCCCTTCTGGCGGGCCACGCTGGCCCCGTCCGACGTGGACGTCACCGCGACCGACGACGTGAAGCGGGTGCTCAACCAGGGCGGCCACCGCTGGCAGCGTGACGCCTTCGATGCGCTGGTCCGCGCCGGCTACAAGGGGCTTCACTGATGAAGCGCGCGCGTGCCCCCTGGAGGCGTGGACGGCAGCCCTCGGGCCAGGCGGTAGTCGAGCTGGCCCTGGGCGCGGTGGTGCTCGTCACCGTGCTGCTGGTGGGCATTCACCTGGCCGAGGTGGCGATCCTCTCGCTCAAGGTCCAGGAAGCCCAGACGTACGCGGTGTGGCAGACCACTCAACGGCGCGTGCAGACGCGCGAGGCGTCGGGGGCCAGCACCCTTTCACCCTTCAACGCGACGCTGGACAACACCAGCGGCGAGGAGGCCCGCGCCCAGCAGCGCTACCGCGACTTCAACGGGCTGGACTCGGTGAACAGCGGCCCGGGCATCAGCCTGGCGCTCACCCGAGGCCGCGGGATGGACGTCGACTGCGAGCGCGACGGCCGCCTCCACTTCCGGCCCTCGGACACGCCGCAGAACGCGAACATCTACCTGGACGAAGGCGCCCTGCACTGCTCCGCGGAGGCGCGTCTGGACGCGATCCGCATCCCCAAGGCCTTCATGAACAAGGCCGACGGCAGTTGGTTTCGCGCCGAGCAGCTCCAGCGGGACTCCATCCGCGTGTGTGGCATGGGGCTGCCCCGCAACGGCAGCTGCCAGGGAAGAGTCCTGGCGATCCTCACCAACGACTGGGGGCTGGCGGGCGATGAAACGGGCGAGTGCCGACTGCGCGGCTGCACCAACCAGAAGTACCGCGGCATGGTCCAGCGGATGTGGGTGGGCGACCTGGGCGCGCGCTCCATCGCCTTCGCCACCGCCTTCTCGGGCGCGGCCCCGGCCAGCGGCGCCGACTTCTGGTTCTCCTATTCTGGCATCGAGTCGGGGCACGCCGAGTTCACCGGCGGCGAAGGGGCGGGCACCTACCTCACCGGCGGGCCCGCGGTGCCCGGCGGCATGGTCTACCAGTCGAAGACCGACGGAAAGTGCTTCCTGGGCCGGCGGTGCCCGTGACGTCAGTGGTGGTGCTGGCCGCGCTGGCGGGCGCTCCCGACGCCGGCGTGCGCCGCCCCTTCGAGTGGAACGTGCCGCAGCAGGTGGCGATCGTCCCCGTCGGGCAGCGGCTGGAAGCCAACGGCCTGCCGCTGCAGATCTTCGCCGCGCGCTCGAAGGACAAGCTGGACAACCTGATCATCCACTACGCGCAGCGCTTCCTCGACGCGGGCTACTACCTGCCCTTCAAGCGCCTGGGGCCCTTCTCGGGGCGCAACCTGCCGCGGGTGGTCGCGCTCGACCCGGACGCGATGATCTCCTACCTGGTGTACGGCTGGCCCGAGGGCGACGGCACCACCACGCTGATCCTCGGCGCGGCGGACCTAGGCGCCCGCACGCAGCGGCACAGCGGCACCTGGCCCACCTTCCCCGGCGCCACGCAGGTGACCAGCTTCCACCTGGAGTACGCCGAGGCCGTGTCCTTCACCGCGAAGGCCACCGAGGCGGAGGTGATCGACTACTACCGGAGCATCCTCCCCGCGGGCGGCTGGAAGGAGCGCGAGCCGGGCGTCTTCGTGAAGGGCGGCCGTGCGGTAAGAATCCTCGCCAGGCCCGACAAGGCGAAGGGCGTGCTGGGCGTGGTGGCGCTGGAGCAGGCCGACGAGCTGGACCTTGGGCTGCCCACCCAGCCCGATGGGAAGTAGCCACCAGAGAAATGGCCTCGAAAATCTCCGGAAATCGTCAACCTTGTTGGCGAACGATCCGGGCGACCCAGGCGGTCCCTGTCCGATGATGTGGGCGTGGCAACCGCACGCACAGCGGTCCTCGCCCTGCTGCTGACGGGGTGCATGGAGTCGACCTCCCCCCAAGTCGCCACCAGCCGGCAGGACACCCTCGAGGAGGCGTCGACAGGGCAGGGCGAGCCTACCGCCGAGCTGTTCTACGAGCCGCAGAGCCGCTTCCGCATTCCACTGCCGGCGGGCGTGGGGGTCGACGTCAAGCACTTCGATCCGACGCTTCCGGCCTACAAGTTCCGCCACCTCGTCGAGCTGCACACCCCGCAGGGCGTCGCGGTCATCATCGAGGTCTGGGACAACCCGACGAGGCAGCCGCTCGAGGGCTGGTTCTCCGAGAACATGGGCTTCCTCCTCGACGGCCACACGCGCGTCAGCCAGCGGGAGGTCACTACCTCCAGAGTCCAGGCCTTCCTGCTCGAGCAGCCGCGCTCACCCATGGCGATCTCCCTGGGCTTCGCCGTCTTTGCAGCCCAGGCGCGCGTGTACCGCGTCAGCGTCATCGACGCCGACGCCGAGCTGAGCCTCGCGCCGCGCGCGCTCTTCGAGGCGGTGCTCGACCGGATGGAGCTCGAGGTGGCGCCGTGACCCGCTTGCGCGCGGCGGCCCTCGCTGGGCTGCTGGCGTGCTGGGGCGCGCCGGTCCAGGCCGCGGACTACTGCGGCGGCGTGTGGCACCAGAACACCTGCGGCCGCCCCACCAACATCTACCCCTGCTGCGACAACGGCGCGAACTGCACCTGGTGGGCCTGGGAGATGATGTGCCGCAACTGGGGCCTCGGGCCCAACAACTGGGGCAACGCGAACACCTGGGGAGGCAACGCCCGGCTCGATCCTCGCTTCGAGGTCGTAGGCCCGGTGTCCGGGGCCGTCGCGACCAGCACCCAGGGTGGCTACGGGCACGTCGCCTGGACCATCGCGGCGGGCGGCGGCTCCGTGACGGTGACCGATCAGAACTGCTGCTCGACGTGCGCGGGGCGGGTGCTGACGCGCAGCTTCGGCGCCGGCTTCTTCAACAGTGGCTACGTCATTCCGCGCGGCTCCCTGTGCGCCTGTAGCCCCGGCCAGCAGGAGCGCCGATCCTGCGGTGACTGCGGCACCAGCCAGCGCGTGTGCGGCTCGAGCTGTCAGTGGGGCGGCTGGAGCCCCTGCGCCGGCCCGGATCCCGAGGGCGGCAACCAGGTCTGCGTGAATGGCCAGGTGGGAGTGTGCGCCGACGCGCGCCGGCGCTGCGAAGGCGGGACCCTGGCCTGCCGCCGATTGCTCGACCCCTCGGCCGAGCGCTGCGACGGCCTGGACAACGACTGCGACGGGGAGCTCGATGAGGGCAACCCCGTCGAAGGCGCCAGCCAGCGGGACTACGCCGCCACCCGCATCGACAGCTCCTTCCCGCGCGCGGCCGCTGCCGGGAGCAAGGCCACCCTCTGGGTCGAGTTCACCAACTCCGGCCGGAAGACCTGGGAGCGCGGTGACGTGTGGCTGGCAGCGCGCGGCGACGGGGCGGGAGTGAGCGCCTTCGCCAGCGACTCGTGGCCCGCGTACGATCTGCCGGCGGGCCTGACGAGCCCGGTCGCGCCGGGAGAGGTGGGTCGCTTCGCCTTCGAGATCACCCTGCCTGACACCCCCGGCGCGCGGCTCTCCGAGACGTTCCAGCTCGAGGGGCCCGGCCGATCCGCCATGAGGTGTCCCGATGGCGAGCTGAGCGTGTCGCTCCTGGTGCTCAACGCCGACGGCTCCGCCCCGGCGGCGCTGCAGGCGCAGGGAGGCGAGCCGCCGAAGGGCAGGGTGAACGTCCAGGGCCTCGGCTGCACGTCCACAGGCCGGGGGCCGACGGCGCTGCTGCTCCTCGCGGCGCTGTGGCTCTTGCGCGCGCGGCGGGCGCGGTTGGCCGGCGGCGCGGCGCTCGCCGTGTCGGGCTGTCTGGGAGACGCGCAGCTGGTCGCCGCCAACCGGCCGATGACCATCTACGGCGTGGCTCCTGCCTCCGTCAGCGCCCGCGGCGGGGAGGTGCTGACGCTCACCGGCTCAGGCTTCGTCGAAGAAAGCCTCGAGCTCCTGCTTGGCGGCCGCCGGCTGCAGGCCCAGTTCATCTCCGACGCCGAGCTTCGGGTGCGGACGCCGCCCCTGTTCGCCGGCCGGGAGCCGCTGGTGCTGGCGCCCGGGTCGCGCTGGAGGACGGAGCTGCTCGGGGGCCTCGAGGTGGTGCCTCTGGCGCTGCGCTTCGTGGAGGGGCCGCCGCACGCCCTCGCGCCCCGGGCCGGGACGGTGGACTCGTCCGGCCTCGCCGATCTCGACGCAGACGGAGATCTGGATCTGCTCACCTGCGGGACGCGCTGCGAGGTGCTCCTCAATGACGGGCGCGGAAACTTCCTTCCGGCCGTCGCCGACGCAGGCGCCACCGCCGACGGAGGGGCCGCCGGCTCGGCCGACGCGGGGCAGCCCCCGAGGCCGCTGCCCGCCGGGAAGCTGCTGGCACTCGGCGATCTCGACGGCGACGCCTCCCCCGACGCGGTGCTGTTCTCCGAGGGGGTGGGCCGGGTGCACCTCAACGCCGGCGGCCACCTCGCCGGCGAGGCCTCCCTCGAGCTCCCGGGCCTGCAGGCGCTGACGGCAGGAGATCTGGACGGAGATGGACGCGTAGAGCTGGTGGTGGCTGCTGCGGGCGGGCTCGCGGTGCAGCCGCTCGCGTCCATGCTGCGTGTCGTTTCCGAGGCCGACGGCGGCGCCGGACAGCTCCCCATCCCGGCGGCGCGCGCGCTGACGCTGGCCGACCTCGACGGTGATGGCGATGACGATCTCATCCTCAGCACCCAGGCCGCTCCTGGCGGAGTCTCCCTGCTGCTCTTCCTCAACGCCGCGGGCGTCCTGACGGAGGTGCCGGGGGGCCTGCCGGGCAGCCCGGTCCAGGTGGCCGCCGGCCTCGCGGCTGGCGACGTCGATCTCGATGGCGACGTGGATCTCGTGGTGGCGTGCTCCGGCCAGGACCGGCTGTTGCTCAACGACGGCTCGGCCCACTTCTTCGACGCCACGCTGTCGCTCTTGCCCGTCGACAACTCGGAGGGCGTGTCCGTGGCCCTGGTGGACCTCGATCGGGATCGCGCGCCCGATCTGCTGGTGGGCAACCGCGGCGCCGCGGCGCGCATGTATGTCAATGATGGACGTGGCCGCTTCGCGGACAAGACGACCCTTCTCCCGGTCGTCACTCGGACGTTGGCCGGCGCGCACCCGGGCGATCTCGACGGCGACGGCGATGACGATCTGCTCCTGGTGGGAGCCTCGCCCGCCGACTCCCGCCTGTACCTCTCCGTGGAGCCGCGCCCATGAGCCGCGGCGCAAGCACGACGGGCGGCTGCGCCGCGCTCCTCCTGCTGCTGAGCCTGAGCACCTGCGCACCGCCGCGGTCCACGCCCCCGGAGATCCACGCGCTCAATCCCCCGCGGGGCCCCGCGCGCGGCGGCCAGCCCGTGAGGGTGACGGGCGTGGGCTTCGACTCGTCGTCGAGGGTGTTGATGGGTGGCCGCGCGGCGCGCGTGACGGCACAACAGGGGGAGGAGTTATCGGTGCTGACGCCCGTCGGGATCGCTGGCCCGGTCACGGTGGAGGTGACGGCCGGCGACGAGCGCGCGGTGCTTGACGGCGGGTACACCTACGAGCGGATCCCCTTCCGGCTGTACGACGCCGCCGAGCTGAGGCTGGAGGCGGGCCCCCTGGAGGCCGGCCTGGGCGCGGTGGCCGACTACCAGGGCGACGGCGACGAAGACGTCTTCCAGGCAGCGCGACGGGAGGGGCTCTCGGTGCTGGTGAACGAGGGCGAGCGCGTCACGCAGCGCTTCCTGGGGCCCGCAGCGCCTGACGGCGGCTCGCCCCGCGACGTCTTCTCGGTGGCGGCGGCCGACTTCGACGGGGACGGCGTGGTGGACGTCTTCCTGGGCACCTCGGGCAAGACGCCCAGCGCGCTGCTCTTCGGCAGGCCCGATGGTCGCTTCGAGGAGGTGGAAGGAACGCTGCCCCTGCTGCTCGGCTCGGAGCAGCGCCCGGTAGTGCTGGACAGCGATCGCGACGGCGACCTGGATCTCCTCGTCACCGCGTCGGCGCTGGCGGACGCAGACGCGCCGAGCGCCGTCCTCCTCACCAACGACGGGCACGGGCGCTTCACCGACGCGTCGTCGAAGCTGGCGGGGCCGAAGCTGGCGCCCAGGGCCCTGAGCGCCGGCGACTTCGACGGAGACGGCGACGTCGATCTCTTCTTCTCCATGGGCAGCGAGAGCTGCAGGCTCTTCCTCGGAGATGGACAGGGCGCCTTCCAGTTGGCGGCGCCCGACGCCTTGCCCCTCGACTCTCAGCCGCACGCCGGGGAGGCCGCGGTGGGGGATCTCGATCGCAACGGCACGCTCGATCTCTACGTACCCACCGAGCGGCAGGATCAGGTGTGGCTCAACGACGGCACGGCGCACTTCGTGAACCTCACTGAGGTACACGTGAGCCCCGAGGTGCAGGCCGGGGACGCGGCGCGCTTCGTCGATCTCGACCTCGATGGGCACCTCGACGTGGTGGTGGTGGAACGGCCGGGCCGCCTGCGCTTCCTGCGCAACGACGGCCAGGGCCGCTTGTTCGACTACTCCTCGGCTGTCGCCGGGAATGACGCCGCCGCCCGCACCATGGACGCGCTCGTCGTCGACCTGGAGGGAGACGGCGCCCCGGAGGTGTTCGCCGGCCGCGCCGGCGTGGCCCGCCCGGCACTCTTCGTCACCACCCTCGACGGCAGCGACAGCGACGCGGACGGGTGGGTCGACTCGCTGGACGCGTGCCCGGCCTCGCCCGCCGCGGCCCAGGCCCACCGCGCGCCCTTCGGTTGCGCCTCGAGCGCAGCCTGCCAACAGAAGCTGGGCTGCCAGCTTCAGGTGTGGGGCGAAAGCGCCTACCTCTCGTGCGACGCGAAGGTGACGTACGAAGCGGGGCAGGCCTTCTGCACCGCCCAGGGCGGGGCGCTGGCCCGCATCGACGACGAGAAGGAGAACGCGGCGCTGGCCAAAGGGCTCCTCGAGGCAAGCTGGATCGCGCTCGACGATCTGGCGACGGAAGGCCAGTGGGCGGCGAACGGCGCTCCGCTGAGCTGGACGAGCTGGGGTGCGGCTCAACCCGACAACGCGGGCGCCGGGGAGGACTGCGGCTCGCTGCGCCCCGACGGCACCTGGAACGATCTCCCGTGCGGCAGCGCGGCCCGGAGCCTGTGCGAGGCGCCGCGCTTCCCCGCTGCGTCGGCCCGCTGCCCCGTGGCCGGCCTGGATGGCGGGGGGCCCTGAGCGGCGATCAGCGGAACTGGGGCCGGCCCAGGTAACCGGTGAGGCGGCCGAGCCGCCATTGCGGATCCTTCGGATCCGGGCCCACGAAGCTGATCGCGCTCCCCAGCATGCCCAGCCGCTTCTGGAACTCCGGGTCCGGCTTGAGCCGCACCTCCAGGTTGGCCTCGCTGTAAGGCAACCGCTTCGCCAGCTTGAGTGTGCCGGTGACGTTGAGCTGGATGTCGGGGCTCACGTTCTTGAGCTCCTCCACGGTGGCCGCGCCCTTCTCGATCTTCACCTTCCCGCCCAGATCGCCCACGACGATCTTCGGCAGGTCGACCGGCGTGGGCTCTGGGCCGAACTGCGGGATGGGGATGTTCATCGAGCCGCCGTTGATCGCCAGGTTCCTGGTGCTGAGCGACAGCGTCCCGCTGGCCTGGGACAGATCCGGCTCGGCCGGGACCGGGCCCGCGGCCTGCCCCTTGGGCAGCGTGACGTCGAGGTGCGCGTCCACCACGCCCGAGAAGTCGATGCCCGAGAAGCCCTTCAGGTTGCCCTTCGACACGTCCACGTCCTCGGCGTCCAGCCGGAGGCGCACCGACGAGAAGCCCGACACCACCGCGGTGATGGTGCCGTCGAAGCCCTTCACCTTCACCTTGAGGCCCGGCGGGAGCAGCGCCGGCCCCACGCTGACCGAGTCCAGCTTGAGGGGCTCGGGCGGAGGGTCGGTGTCGGCCTTCTTCGAGATCTGCACGTCGTTGGCGCGGATCGCGAACAGCCCCGGGCCCATCGAGCCGATCCGCACGAAGTAGCCGGCGGCGTCGGCTTCCAGGCGCACCCGATCCTTGAGCGCGTCGTAGGGGAAGGTGAGGAAGAAGGCGATCACCAGCGCGAACAGCGCGAACGTGGTGTACGCGAGGATCCGCTTCCACAGGCTGGTCTTCTTCTCGGCCATGGGGTCAGTTCTTCAGGTGGTAGGTGGAGATGGTCAACCACGCGGTGATCGTCTCGTTGGGCACGCGCGGCTCGAGGCGCATGTAGCGGACCTTCACGATCCCCGGGCCGGCCTCCACCAGGGTGAGGAACTCCACCAGGCGGTTCAGCTTCACGTCGGTCAAGGTCACCTCCACCGCGGACTCGACGATCTTCGTGCCTTCCAGCGCGACGTCCGCGCGGGGGTTGATGGTGGGCAGCTCGAGGCCCGTCTTCTGCGCCTTCTCTTCCAGGTAGCTGATCAGCCGCACGTTGGACGCGGCGAGCTGGCGCTCCATCGCCTCCTGGGCCGCCCTGGCCTGGCCGTAGCCCCCGGCGACCGTCTGCACCTCTTCCAGTTGCACGATCTTCTGCGCGGTGCGCTTGCGGATCGACTCGGCCTTGCTGCCGAAGGTGAAGGTGACGACGAAGAGCAGGAAGACGCCCAGCGCCACCGCGGCTACGGTGACCATGCGCCGCTCGCGCGCCGACAGGGTGGACAGCGACGTCTGCAGCGTGGCCTGGAACTCGGCGAACCCGGCCATGGCTCAGCCCTCCCCCTTCGCGGCGTCGTCCGGGCACTCCACCTGGATGTCGAGGCGGAAGGTCACCTTCGCGCCGTCCTTGCTCTTCTCGACGCGGCCTTCCTTGATCTCCTTGAAGCACTTGTACTGCTTCAGCGTGGCGATCAGATCCTCCATGTTCTTGGAGGTGTTGGCTTCGCAGCGCACCGAGATGCGATCGAGGTCGATCACGATCTGCTCCAGCTTCACGGGTGAGTCGTCGGGGATTCGCTGGGTCAGCTCCGCCAGCAGGGTGGTGGCCGAGCGCTTCGGAATGCCGGCCGCGGGGCTCTCCTGGCCCTGGAGCAGGTTGAGAGCGCGGGCGTAGTCTTTCTCGCACTTGCCGAGGATGCGCTGGGTGACGTCGCAGAGCACCGCGTCCACCTGCTTCTCGCGGCGCTCCAGCACCGTGTTGCGGACGACGCCGCTGGCGATCAGCAGCACCAGCAGCACCGCGGCGAAGGCGATCAGCTGCCCCGCCTTGTCCTTCATCACGTCGAGGTCGCTCTTGAACGCGAACTCCCCCCGGCGCAGGTTGAAGCGGGGCACCTTCGCGCCGGTCGCCGCGCCTCTGAGCGCCAGCGCGCCGGCCTGCATCGCCTCCACCTGGTCGGGCGCCAGCGGCCCGCGCGCCTCGGGGGGCAGCTCGATCAACCTCACCGGAAGGCCCAGGTCCTTCTGCAGCTGCCCTGCGATCCCCTTGAGCTTCGCGGAGCCTCCGCACAGCAGCACCTGGCCGATGGGGCGCCTGGTGTGGGCGGTGTAGGCCTTGAAGGTGGGCCGCAGCTCCCGCAGCACCGGCACCAACGCGCGCACGAAGGCGCCTGCGGCCCGCTCGGCGTCCGGGCCCACCACCTCGTCGCCCACCGCGCCGTGCGTCTCTTTCCACGACGCCGCCTCTTCGAGGCCGATCTGGAACTCCTTCGCCAGGGCCTTCGTCAGGGCCAGGCCGCCACCGGCGAAGGTGCGGGCGTGCTCCACCGCGCCGCCGGGCCGGCCGATGGCCACCGAGACGCGCTCGTGGCCCAGATCCACCACCGCCACCGCGGCGCCGGGATCGAGGTAGGACGGCGGCAGGTTGGCGATCGCGTTCTGGTAGACCAGCCCGGAGTGGGTGACGATCCGCGGGTCGAGCTTCGCCTCCTTGAGCAGCTCCAGCACCGGCTTGAGCTCGGTCTTCTTCATCACGCCCACCAGCAGGCTGGCGCCGCCGGTCTCGCTGGTGGTGAGCTGGTGATCGTAGGCGGCGTCGTCCAGATCGTACGGGAGCTGAGCCTCCACCTCACCGGACAGGGCGAGCTCGACCTTCTTCGGATCGCTGAAGGGCAGGGTGATGGGGTGGGTGGCGAGCGAGGTGCCAGGCATGGCCACCACCACCTGGTCGGCGAGGAACGGACCCTTGGCCGACAAGGCCGCCAGGCCGGCCTTCAGGCGGTCGAGGCGCTCCCCTTCGGCGGGCACCGGCGCGGACAGGTACTGCTTCACCGCCACGCCGCGCATGGAGGTCTCGGCGATCACCGCCTTCACCGTGTAGCTGCCCAGATCCAGGCCGAGCACGCGGGCCATGGCTACTCCTCCTTCCAGTAGACGAGGCGCCCCAGGCCGTCGTCGAGGCGGATCACCGCGGTGATGGTGCGGGTCACGTCGCCCGCCTCGCCCGTCACGCTCAACCGGAAGGTCGAGCTCTTGTCGCCGATGAAGCGCTGGTTCTGCACGTTGTTGATGATGGTGGGGTTCACCGCCACGCCGCTGGCGGCCACCAGGTTGACGAAGTCGAGCGCGCTCATCCCGAAGAGGGCGAACATGCGGGCGGCGCGGATCTTCTGGATCAGCGTGTCGATGAAGACCGGATCGGAGAGGCGCGGATCGGGCCGGGCCGGGTCCGCCACCGTGCGGATCGCCAGCTCGAGCAGCATGGGATCGTCGGTGTTGATGTTGAGGCGCGAGTTGACGTTCGGGTACACGGTCAGCTTGTCCTTGAAGGCTGCCATGAAGCGGTCGTTGACGCCGTGGACCAGGTAGAGCTCGTCCAGGCTGTCGAAGCGCGCGTTCTTCGCCCGGTACGACGGATCGTACTTCACGTAGTTGCCGTTCTCGTCCGAGAAGCCCTTCATGAAGGGGTCGCCCTGGCCGGAGAAGTTCAGCGTGGAGCCGGTCTCGTCTTCGTCGATCCAGTCGCGCATGGCGATGATCGTGTCGGTGGGCGTCACCTTGACCCGGTTGGAGTCTTCCTTCTCGAAGAGGAACTCGTACTTCTTGTCGCCCAAGGACGCGACCAACTGGGTGAGCAGCACCTGGGCGGAGAGCTGCGGCGCGTCCAGCTTGTTCAGGTTGATCCGCTCCTCCTCGTCGGTGATCACCGTGTCGAAGCAGCCGGTGAAGGAGCCGAAGCGCTTGGCCTTCTGCTCCTTCGCCAGCTCGGGGTTCTCGTCGTCGAAGTCGAACTTCTCGTCCTTCGAGGTGAGCTGGATCGCTTGGCCCTTCTCGTCGATCTCCGGGACCATCAGCTCCAGCATGTGGCAGTCGATCTTCGCCATGCGCCAGAGCTGAATGCTCATCGAGGAAGGCGCGCCGGCCCCCGCCCCCGGGGCGCCGCCTGCTCCTCCGGCGGCGCCGGCGAGCTGCCCCAGCATGGCTGGGTTGAGCCCCAGGCCCGCCAGCATCGCGGGGTTGACGCCGGGGGGCAGCCCGCCCCCGCCGCCCGCGCCGCCCAAGAACTGCTGCAGCATGCCGCCCAGGTTGGGGATCTGAATGTTGTCCATCTGCTTCTGGAAGCGCAGGAGTAGCCGCGACAGCCCGACGCCCGACTTGGCGAGGAAGTGGGCCCGCAGCTCGTCGCGCTGGTTGGTGGCCAGGCGCAGCTCGACGACGGAGTTGTACTGCACCTCGTTGGCCACCAGGCCCAGCACGGCCAGGCCCACCAGCACCAGCAGCATGGCCACGCCGCGGCGGGGCTTGAGCGCGGCCGGACGGGTACCTTCGGCGCGGGGCGCGGGCTGCAGGGGGCCGCGGGCGCGGCGAATGAAGCGCGTGCGGCTCACTCGAACCTCGGGAACTCGGTGTTGAGCATGATCCGCGTCTGGGTCGAGTAGCGGACCTCCTTGCCCGACTCGTCCACCGCGAAGAGGGTGATCTTCACCCGCGTGGGGAGGACGGACTTCCGCTCGGTGCGGCGGGTGTCCCACTCGTCCTCCCACTGCTTCTTGTCGCTGTTCCAGTACTGGAACTCGATCTTCTTGGCGCCCTCGAACAGCACGTCCTCGGTGCCGCCGCGGTCCATGCGCTCCTCGAGCTGCGCGCGCTCCCGGCGGACCAGGTCGCTGCGACCCTTCGCCTTCGGATCCGGCGAGGACTTCACCTGGTACTCCACCACCATCTGATCCGACTCCTTGGCGTCGGCGTACAGGCGCTGGTGGGACAGGGACGTGAAGAGCAGCTTGTCCCGGGCGCCGACGAAGTTGGTGGGGCGATCGAAGGCGTCGCGGTAGCGCTTGGAGTCGTAGCGATCGCTGACGTAGGCGGCGCCGATCTCCCGCACCATGCGGTTCATCGCGGTGCGCAGCATGCGGTAGTGCTCGGCCTGCGACTCGATGATCTCCTTGTTGTTGATGGTGGTGTTGAAGGTGACGCCCAGCACTACGCCGATGAAGGCCGTGATGGCGACGGCGATCACCACCTCCATCAGGGTGAAGCCCCGGCGGCTCATCGGAAGCCTCCCTGGGGCTTGAGCACGCTGCCGGTGCCGGGCGTCTGCATGCGGCCGGCCGGTCCGAAGACGTTCTTCAGGCCGGCCCCCATCTCGGGGAGGAGCTGCGCGGGGCTGGACAGGCCGCGCTGGCTGGCGGTCATCAGCGGAGTCCCGTCGTCGTCCACCATGCCGACGCCGGTGGGCGCGGGGCGGGGGCTGCGCGCCGGCGTGCCGTCGGGTCGCACCCAGGTGTCGCCGGCCGAAGCGCTGGCCACGCCCGCCGCGCCCGCCGCGCCGCCGTTGCGATCGCTGCCCGGCCCCAGGGACACCACGTGGGTGACCAGATCGAAGCTCTCGGTCAGCTTCCCTTCCTTCCAGGTGACGGTGAGGTGCACCTCGCGGACCGACTTCTGAAGCTGATCGACCATCTGAGTGAACTGCGCCTGGGCCACCCCCGCCATCGGCCCCAGCGCCCCCAAGAGGCCCGCCGCGCCGCCCTGTCCTCCGGGCTGGGTGCCGGGGGGCAGCCCCGCCGCCGCCGCGGGATCACCCTTGCCCCCGGCGCCGAAGAGCGCGCCCAGCAGCCCGGCCGCGCCGCCCGCGCCGTCTGCGCCGGTCCCGCCCAGCGGCAGGTTGAAGAGCGCCCCGAAGAGCTGCTCGGGGGACAGGCCGTTCGTCTTGGGCACGATGATCTTCGCGCGCCACTTGTAGGACGGCCAGCCTTCGTCGCTGAAGTCGCCTGCGTCCTCGTCGTCCTCGGCGTTGAGGCCTTCGTCGTACAGCTTCTGCTCGAGGTCGATCATCTTCCCGCGCGCCAGCAGCGTCGCGACGGTCAGCTTCTTGGCGTACACGTGCGAGTAGACGGCGTTGGAGTTGATGTCGAGGACAGCCATCAGCGACACGGCGAGGATCGCCAGCGCCACCACGACTTCCAGGAGGGTGAAGGCGCGGCGGCTCATGTGCGCGGCACCTCCAGATCCTCGTTGTGGATCACCGTCTTCCCGGTGAGGGAGGAGATGGTCAGGGTCCAGGTGTTGTCGCCCTGGCGCACCCACACCTGGGCCTTCTCCGTGTAGCCCTGGGGGAAGAAGTACAGGTACGCGGTGCCGTGCTTCACCGGCTGGCGCTGCTTCTGGGTCCACACCTCGACGGTGACGTTGGACGGCAGCGACTTCTCCACCACGTCCTCGCTGGAGAAGGACGAGAACTTCGCCGCTTCCTCCACCCGGTGCTGCTCGCGGGCCTGCAGCTCCTGCACGGTGGGGGCGCTGTCCGACGCCAGCGGCTTGAAGCGGTCGTCTTCCCGCTCGCGCTCCCCGTCCCGCTTCTCCTTCGAGTTGGCCAGGCGCAGCTCGTCGTCGCGCTTGGCCCCCGCGGTGACGCCGCCCTTCGCGCACTCCGCCCGCCAGGTGACGTGCCCGTCTTCCTCGCGCTCCTCGGGCAGCTCGAAGACCAGCCGGCAGGTGCGGCCGGACAGCGCCGCCGAGTCGTACAGCGCGCGGATGGTGCCGGCCAGCTCGGCCGCCGACTCCTTCGCCTTCGCGCCGGTGAGCGCGCCCACGCTGAACACCACCGCGGCGAACAGCAGCACGATGATGCCCAGGGCGACGGTGATCTCGATCAGGGTGAGCCCCCTGGGCGCGCGGCGCTTCACAGTAGCCTCCGCAGCAGATCGACGACCAGCCACACCGCGGCGCTCGCGCCCAGCGCGATCCCGAAGGTGAGGGGCGAGAGGCCCTGGCTCTTGTCGTCGGTCTTCTTCATCGGCTCACTGCTTGGGGCTGGCGGAGTCCTTGCTGGAGAGATCGGTGTCGTACTCGCTGCCCCCGGGGGCGCCGTCCTTGCCGTAGGACATGATCACCGGCTTGCCGCCCTCGTTGAGGTACACGTACTCGTGATCCCAGGGATCGACCGGCATCTTCTCGAGGATCTGCGCGTCGACGAGCGCCTTGAGGCCTGCGCCCGTGTCCGGGTAGTTCCCCTTCTTCGCGTAGTAGGTCTTGAGCGCGTTGCCGATGTTGGCGATGTCCATCTTCGCGCGGTCCACCTTGGCCTCTTCGAGGCGGGGGATGACGGCCACGCCCACCGCGGCCATCAGCAGCGAGAGGATGGTGATCACGACGATGATCTCGATCAGCGTCATGCCGCGCGGGCCTGCGCGGCGGCGGGCGAGCTGTCGGGGGAAGGACTTCATGGCGTTCGGTTCCTTTCGGTTCGTCACAGGTAGAGCAGCACGCCCACGCAGACCAGCGAGGCGGCCAGGGCCAGGAGGGTGGTGGTGACGGCGCGTTGGATCAGCTGGTCGCGCCGGGAGAGGACGGTGGGGCTCATCAGTGCACCATGGAGTTCATCTGGAGAATGGGCATCAGGATGGAGAAGGCGACGAAAGAGATGACCGCCCCCATCAGCACGATCATCATCGGCTCGAGCAGGGCGGTGAGCGCGCCGATCCGCACGTTGACCGACGACTCGTAGCTCTCGGCGACGTTGAGCAGCATGTCCTCCAGTTGGCCGGACCGCTCGCCGATCGCCACCATGTGGAAGACCAGCGGAGGAAACTCCCCGGACTTCTTGAGCGGGTTGGCGATCGACTCGCCTTCGCGAATGGCGTCGCGCGCGGTGTCGATCACCGCCGACATCACCGAGTTGGTGATCACGTTCTTCACGATGTCGAGCGCGGTGAGCAGCGGCACGCCGGACTTGAGCAGCGTGGCCAGGGTGCGCGCGAAGCGGGCCACCGCCAACTGGCGGACCAGGGGACCGAAGACGGGGATCTTCAGCACCACCCGGTCCCACTTCGGCTTGCCCGACTCCGAGCGCGACCAGCGCAGGAAGGCGACCGCCCCGCCGATCAACATCGGCACCACGATGAACCAGTAGTCCTGCAGGAACTTCGAGCTGAAGATCAGCAGCTTGGTCGTCCAGGGCAGGGTGACCTTCATGTCGTCGAAGATCTTGGTCACCTTGGGCACCACCACCGTCATCAGCATGATCAACACGCCGCCGCCGATAACCATCATGATCACCGGGTAGATCATGGTGCCGACGATCTTCTGACGGAGCCGCGCCTGGCCTTCGGTGAACTCCGCCAGCCGCAGCAGCACCGAGTCCAGCGCGCCCGAGCTCTCACCCGCGCGGATCATGTTGATGAACAGCGGCCCGAAGGTCTTCACGTGGTGCCCCAGCGCGTCGGCCAGGCTGGATCCCTCGTTCACCCGCTGCTTCACGTCCGAGAGGATGCGCTTGAGCTGCTCCTTCTCCACCTGGTCCACCATGGCGGTGAGCGCTTCCACCAGCGTCACGCCCGCCTTGAGCAGCGTCGCCAGTTGCCGGGTCATCACCGCGATGTCGTCGGTGTTGACGCCTCCGCGGGCCAGGCGGCGCAGGTTGATGTCCTGCGCCAGCACCGAGCCGGCCGCCTTCGCCGCCCCCTTCGCCGTCTTGCCGGGCTTGAGCGAGCCTTCCGCCTCGGCCACCACGTCGGTGACGAAGATCCCGTCCTTCTTGAGCACCGCGCGCAGGCTCCTCGGCGAGTCGGCCTCCTTGAGGCCGGTCACCGACTTCCCCGCGGCGTTGAGCCCTTTGTACTCGAAGACGGCCATGGCGGCTTAGAGGTCCTCCTGCGTCACCGACAACACCTCGGCGATGGTGGTCTGCCCCTGCGCGACCTTGAGCGCGCCGTCGTCGAGCAGCGTGAGCATGCCCTTCTCCATCGCCTTCTTCTTGATGGTGCCGGAGTCGACGTTCTTGAGGATCAACTGCCGGACGTCGTCGTCGACGATGAGCAGCTCGTAGATGCCGGTGCGCCCCCGGTAGCCGGCGCGCCCGCAGGCGGGGCAGCCCCTGGCCCGGTACGTGGTCTCGCCGCCCAGGGCGCGGAAGCGGTCGCGGCTCATGCCCAGCTTGGAGAGCTCTTCGTCGGTGGGCTCGTGCGGCTCGCGGCACTCCATGCACACCCGGCGCACCAGGCGCTGCGCCATCACCGCCATCAGCGACGACGACACCAGGAACGGCTCTACCCCCATCTCCACCAGGCGGGTGACGGCGCCGGCCGCGTCGTTGGTGTGCACCGTGGAGAACACCAGGTGGCCGGTGAGCGACGCCTCGATGGCGATGTTCGCCGTCTCCTTGTCGCGGATCTCCCCGACCATGATGATGTCCGGGTCCTGCCGGAGGAAGCTGCGCAGCCCCGACGCGAAGGTCAGCCCGATCTTCGGGTTGATCGGCATCTGGTTGATGCCCTTGAGCTGGTACTCCACCGGATCCTCGACGGTGAGGATCTTCACCTCCGGCGTGTTGATCCGCGTGAGCGCGCCGTACAGGGTGGTGGTCTTCCCCGAGCCGGTGGGGCCGGTGACCAGGACGATCCCGTGGCTGCGGCGGATCAGCTCGTCGATCTCTTTGAGGATCCCCGGGTTCATCCCGATCTCGGCCAGGTCGAGCAGGGTGGCGCTCTTGTCGAGCAGCCGCATGACGATCGACTCCCCGTGCACGGTGGGGATGGTGGACACGCGAATGTCGATGTCTCGGCCGGCCAGCTTGATCTTGATGCGGCCGTCCTGGGGCAGACGCTTCTCGGCGATGTTCAGCTGCGCCATGATCTTCACGCGGCTGATGATCGAGTTCTGGTAGCGCTTGGGCGGCTTGATGATGTTGTGCAGCACGCCGTCGATCCGGAAGCGCACCGCCAGGTCGCGCTCCATCGGCTCTATGTGAATGTCGCTGGCCCGCTCCTTCGCCGCGCGGAAGAGCAGGGAGTTGACCAGGCGGATGATCGGCGCCTCGTCGCCCGAGTCCAGCAGGTCCTGCGCTTCCTCCAGCACCTGCTCGGCGGCGTCGAGGTCCTGCGCCTCCATCTCGCCCACCACCTGCTCCGCTTCGTTCAGGCTGCGGTCGTAGACGGAGTTGATGGCGTCGATGATCGTGCTGCCGCGCGACACCCGGGGCTCCACCTCGCAGCCCAACAGCATGCGCGCGTGATCGAGCAGCGCCGTGTCCAGTGGATCGGCCACCGCCACCGCCACGAAGTCGCCCACCCGCTTCAGGGGGATGAACTTGGCCTGCTTGGCGAAGTTGATCGGCACCTGCTTCACCAGCTCGGGATCGACGTCGTCCACCGAGATGAAGGCCAGGTACTCGAGGTCGAGCTGGGCACCCAGGGCCCGGCTCACGTCCTCCTCGCTGACGGCCTTGAGGCCCACCAGCACCTCACCCAGCCGGCCGCCCTTCTCCTGCTGCGCCGCCAGCCCCTCCTCCAGCTTCTCGCGGGGCAGGCCAAAGCTCTCCACCAGGATCTCGCCCAGCGGGCGCCCGAAGAGGTACGCGGGGCCGTGCGTCACGACGTGCGTGCGCTCGGTCCGCGGCTCCTCCCGGACGTTGTCGGGCGACTCGCTCATCACTCGAGCTCCGGCTGGACCTTCAGCGTCTCGGGGTTGGGCTCCTGCACCGGCACCGGCGGCGGCGCGGGGGTGCCTTCGGGGGCGATCATCGGCGTGGGCGCGGGCGGCGCCTCGCTGTCCGGTGGCGAGCTGGACGGGTTCGACGGAGGCCCCTGGGGGGTGATGACGCGCTCGCCCTCGCCGCCTGGCCCGCCGTTCTCCACCTTCCGCAGCTCCTTGTTGAGCAGCTGCCCCATGCGCGCCAGCGGGCCAGGCTTGCGCGCGAAGTCGATGGCCACGTCGTAGGTGGTGGTGGCCCCGTAGAACTGCTCCACGAATTGCTGCCGCTCCTTCATCTTCCGCTCGAAGATCCGCCGGAAGTCCGACGAGTCGCGGATGATGTAGGGCGTCAGGAAGAGCAGCAGGTTGGTCTTGATCTTCTGCCGCGTCTGGCTGCGGAAGAGGTGCCCCAGCACCGGAATGTCGCCCAGCAGCGGCACCTTGGACACGCTCTCCACCAGGCGGTCCTGCATGATCCCGCCGATCACCACCGTCTCCTGGTCCTTCGCCACCACCGTGGTCTTCGCGGTGCGCTTGGAGGTGGTGGGCCCGAGGATCGGATCCTTGGAGGCGATCTCTTCGATCTGCTCGGTGATCACCAGGCGCACGTAGTCGCTCTCGTTGATCTGCGGCTTCACCGACAGCTTCAGGTCCACGTTCTGCCGCTGGATGGAGCCGAAGGGGATGCCCGAGAAGCCCGCGGTGTTCAGGCCGGAGGTGCCGGTGGCGCCCCCCAGCCCGGGGATCCCGCTGAAGCCGCCGGTCGAGAAGCCGGACTGAAACGGCACGTTCTGGCCCACGGTGATCTCCGCCTCCTCGTTGTCGGTGGTGAGGATGTGCGGGGTGGACAGCACGTTCACGTCGCTGGACGTCTGCAGCGCGTTGATCACGATGCCGAAGGACGGGATCTCGATCCCCCCGATGTTGAGGCCGGGGATGGTGGGGCCCTGCAGGCCGGCCAGGAAGCCGCCCATGCTGACCAGGTTGGCCACGCTGATCGACGGCGGCAGCCCGGCGCCCTTGGTGTACTTGGTGCCGACGAAGGCCGGCACCGTGCCCTGCTCGGTCTGCACAGGGATGCCGGTGTGCACGTTGACGCCGAGCTCGGCCGAGCGGTCCAGGTTGACCTCCATGATCACCGCCTCGACGAAGACCTGGCGGCGCATGATGTCCAGCTTCTCGATCACCCGGAGGATGCTCCGGTAGTCCGTCTGGCTGGCGATGATCACCAGCGAGTTGGTGGACTTGTCGGCGCTGATCTTCACCTCGCCCTGGAACAGCTCGGCCGCGCCACCGGGCGCGCGGGCTCCACCGGGCGGAGGCGGGGGGGCCTTGGGCTTGTTGGCGGTGCCCTGGGCCAGCGTCTGCAGCGTCGACGCCACGTCCTCCGCGTTGGCGTTCTCCAGGTACAACACGTTGATCCGCCCCTCGCCGGAGATGGGAATGTCGATCTCGCGGATCAGCGCGTCGATGCGGTCCATCGCGGCCGGGCTGGCGATGACGATCAGCTTGTTGGTGCGCTCGTCGGGGATCAGCTGCGACAGCGTGGCGGCCCCACCCCCGCCCTCGGCCTCTCCGTGCGGCGCGCTGGGCGGCGGCGGCGCTCCCGGCACCGGCGGAGGCGCCATCACCTTTGCTTGCCCCGGCCGCTGCCCCGGCCGGTTGGCCTTGGTCTCGAACAGCTTCTGCACCTTGTCCGCGATCTCCTGCGCCGTCGCGTACTTGATCTGGATGACGCGGATCGAGTCGGACGCCGAGCTCGAGTCGAGCTGCTCGACGATCTTCTCCAGGCGGTGCATGTTCGAGCCCAGATCGTTGACCAGGATCGTGTCCGGCTGGAAGGGGATGGTGTCGCCCGACGGCGTGACCAACTGCTGCAGCACGCCGCGGAGCTGCTCGATCTCCACGTGCTTCACCTTGAAGATGCGCGTCACCATCTGCTCGTTGGTGGTGTAGACCTCGCTGGGATCGGTGATGGTCGGGATCGGGAACTGCTTGGCCCGCTGCTTGTCCACGATCTTCATGAACTTGCCGTGCTCGTAGGCAGCCAGGCTGTTCGCATCGAGCGCGGCGAGGAAGGCGGCGTAGAACTGGTCGGCGTTGACCTCCACCTTCCCGTTCTCTGGGCCGATGATGGAGATCTTCCCGCGGATGTTCTCTGGCAGGATGAACGTCTTGCAGGTGACGTCCGAGACGGTCTGCACCAGCTTCTCGATCTCTACCTTGTCGAAGTAGATGTTGTAGCGGCCCTTGCGGCGCTGCTCCTCGCAGGACGGACGCTTGGGCGCGATGGTGGCCTCACCGGCGGCGGGCGCAGCGCCAGCGGGCGCAGGCGCGGGCAGAGCGGGCGCACGAGGCCCGGGTGGGCGCGGGCCGGGGGGCGGCGGAGCAGCGGGCTGGGCCAGCGCGACCAGGGACCAGCAGAGCGCGACGAGGGACAGGCGTTTCATGGCAGGGAGAGCTCGTTAGCGGACGTTGTAGGTCTTCCGGACGGTGGAGCCGTTGCGCTCGACCTCGATGTCGATGCGCGAGGCCTCTTTCAGCTTGGAGTAGATCTCCAGCGCCTTCTCCGGGCTGTTCAGGTCGTACCCGTTGATGCGCTTGATCACGTCGCCGTTCTGAATCCCGATCTTCGTGTAGATGGAGTCGGGGCGGATCGAGAACAGCTTGAAGCCCTGGGCCACGCCGTCCTTGAAGGCGGGCACGATGCGCGCCTGCATCGCCACGTCGTTCAGGTTGGACAGCGTCTTGTCGATCTCCGCGCGGGGGATCTCGTAGTCGTTGTCCGACAGCTGCTTGACGCCGGCGCCCAGTCCCTTGGAGTCCGGCGGCGCCTCGGCCCTCACCGGAGCGGCGGCGATCACCGGGCTGGGCGGTGGCGCCACGGCGATGGCCTCGCCTCCACCCGGGGTGGCGTCGATGAACTCGCGGCGGTTGTTGTTGATGATGATCACCCGCAACCGCTCGATCTCGACGATCTCTGCGCCCTGCACCCGGTCACCGATCATGTACGTGTTGGTCTTCAGGGTGACGACGTCCTGGATCGACGCCACCGACCACTCCGGGAAGGCGTCCGACACCAGGGTGCCCAGCAGCTTGAGCCGCAGCGTGGTGTGCACCGGCGCGGAGTTGAGATCCACCGACGGCTCGGTCGGCTCGACCACCTCGGGCTCGGGCTTGGGTACGGGCAGGCCAGTCACCCTCGCGACCGTGTCCACGTTGAGTTGTGCCAGCGGCTCTACCCTCGGCGCGACCGCTACCGTCCGCGCCTGGCCCGTCGGCAGCGGCAGCAGCGATACCTCGATGAAGGCATTCACCGTCCTCGAGACGAGGAACATCACCCCGAACAGGAACAGGAGGTGGACGATCCAGAAATGGCGCTTGAACAGCAGTTCCACAGGTGGGGGGTTGGGAGCAAGCCCAGTGCCAGAATTTCCTGAAGAACATCCATGGGTTGGGACGCAATTCAGGACTCCCGGGTGACAAATTGTCAGGGCCCCGGAGGGAGCGGGGCCATTGCGTCATTTCAGGGTGATGGCGTGGCGCAGGGGGACGCCCTGACGGGTGAGCTCGACGCGCTGGAGGGTGGCGAGCTGCGTCAGCAGTGGGAAGAGCTGGTCGGGACGGGAGGGCCCCAAGCACATGAGAAGGCGGGAAAGAGGCTGGGCCCAAAGTGACGGGCTGTGCCGTGTTGGCTGCGCGCGCCTGCCAGTTCGTCAGGGTGGCTCGCTCAGTCGTCGAGCTCGAAGCGCGGGTTGGTGACGGCCAGGGTCTCCTTCGCGGTGGCGAGGAGGTGGTCGAGCGTCTGGGTGAAGGCCTCGCCGTCAGCCGGCCCGGTGCGGATCCGCTCGACGAGCGCGCGGTTGAGGGCGTCGAGCGAGGCCTGGTCCACGGTCGCCCCGGGGCGAGCGAGCAGCGCCTTCAAGCGGCCCGCCTCGGCGGACAGCCGCGCGTCGTGGGTACGCAGCTCTCCGGCGACGATGGTGGCGAGGTTGGCGGCGATGAGGACGCGGAACTGCAGGGCCTTGTCGCCCTCCAGTCCGGGGCAGACCTCTCCAAGGAGGAATTCAGCGACGGCGTCGAGCAGCGTGGGGTGATCAGGCCGGTTCTGCATCAGAGGCCCCCTCGGCGGATGAGGCGCAGGGCTTCGAACTCCATCTCCACGCCGCGGCGGGCGATGGCGATCAGCTCCAGGTCATTCTGGTCCCCCGACAGGTAGCGCTCGCCCTGGTACACGCTGCCCACCGCCCAGCGCAGGTTGCCGCAGATCTCCCACCACAGGACCTGCTGAAGATCGACGGTGCGGCCGCTGGCCTCCTCGTAGGCGGCGTAGAAGGGCGCGCGCCGGGCGAAGCCGCCGATCGGCTGGTCGAGCCGGCCGAAGCGCCAGTCGCGAACGGAGATCCACGCCAGGTCTTCCCAGGGGGAGCCCCAGCGGGCGAACTCCCAGTCGAGGATCGCCGAGAGGCCTTCGGGGACGACCAGGAAGTTCCCGGTGCGGAAGTCGCCGTGCACCAGCACCGTCTCTTCGCTGGTGGGCTGATGGGCCTCGAGCCACCTCAGCGCCAGCTCTACCGCGGGGTACAGCCCCGGCATCGAGTCGAGCTGCCTGCGGAGCTCGTCCAGGGCGAAGCGCGCCGGGCCCGCCTCGGGGAGCTTCAGCGGCAGCCCCGGCTCCTTCGGGGGCGTGACGGCGTGCAGCCTGGCCAGGTTCTCTGCCAGCACGGAGGGCAGCGCCTTTCGCGCCCGCGCGAGCTCGGGGTTGCGCACCACACGGCGGCCCAGCGCCTCGCCGTCGACCCAGTCGAGGAAGTACGCGTCGGACCCTTCACGAATGAGCCCGGAGGTGAGCCAGCGGGCAGCGGGCGTCCTCACTCCGGCGCGCACCGCGGCCTCGATGACGGCGAACTCGTCCTTCCGGCGAATACTCCCGGGGAGCGAGGTGGGCGCATCGCTGCGCAGCGCGAGGCGGGTGGGCAGGCCGCCCAGCGTCGCGTCCACCCGGAAGTTCTCCTGGCAGGCGCCCCCGTGGAGGGCCTTCACCTCGACGAGCTGGGCGCCTCGGACCTCCAGCGCGGCGCGGATGCGTTCGACGGGGCCGTCCATGGCGTCGTCTTAGCGCGCCGGGGCCTCTGCTGGAGTTGGTTATGTCGAAGGAGGCATTAAATGCCTCTTTCGACAAAACGAATGTCAGACCCGGGTGCTATGGCGGGCAGGCATTGAGAGGAAGGGAGGCGGCGGCGGTGGCGGAGAGACCGGAATTGAGGGTGTTACGGCTGGCGGCGAGGCAGCACGGCGTCCTCCAGCGCGTGCAGGCCGCGGAGGCCGGGCTGACGCGGTGGCAGATCCGCCACCGCCTGCGGATCGGGCGCTGGGAAGAGCTGTTCCCCGATGTCTTCCGCGTGGAGGGGACGCCTCGCGCCTGGCTGCAGCAGCTCAAGGCCGCGACGTTGTGGGCCGCGCGGGGAGCCGCCGTCTCGCACCGGGCCGCCGCGGCGCTGCACGGCTTCGATCGCTACCGGCCCGGGCCCGTCGAGCTCACGGTGTCCCGGGTACTGAGGCCTCCCAACGACGTCGTGCTCCACGTCACCCAGGCGCTCCCCTGGCGCGAGCTGACGGCGGTCCGAGGCATCTGCATCACCTCGGTGACCCGGACGCTCGTCGATCTCGCGGCGGAGGACCCGGAGCCGGACGTGCGGGCGGCCGTCGACCAGGCGCTGCACCGGCAGTGGACGACCCTCGACAAGCTGGAGGTGGCCACCCAGCGCGCGGCTCGCCGCCCGGGCGTTGGCTTCTTGCGCGCGTTGCTCTCGCTGTACCGGGGTGGCGAGGGCCCGTCCGAGTCGGAGCTCGAGGCGCGCGTGCTGGAGCTGCTCGAGAGCGCGGGACTGCCTCGCCCCGAGCGCCAGCGCGTGATCCACGTCGGAGGGAGGCTGCGGCGGATCGACTTCCACGTGCCGGGGACCCCCATCCTCATCGAGGCGGACGGGTACGCGCACCACGCCGGCCTCGCCGCCTTCGAGAAGGATCGACAGCGCAACAACGCGCTCACCGCGCGCGGTTACCGGGTCCTGCACTGGACGTGGGCCGCGCTGCGCGATCGCTCCGACGAGCTCCTGGTTCAGCTCTGGGAGATGCTGGCGCGATCGGCGTCGCCTCGGCTGGAACACGGCGCTATGTCACCTGCATGAGCGTTCGCGTCGAGCGCGCAGGCCCCGTCTTCACCGTCATCCTCCACCGTCCCGAGGCGCGGAACGCCGTCGACGCGCCCACCGCCCAAGCCTTGATCGACGCCTTCAACGCCTTCGAGGCCGACGCCGACGCGTTGGTCGCGGTGCTGTGGGGGCAGGGCGGCGTCTTCTGCGCGGGCGCGGACTTGAAGAGCATCGGCACCGGGCGGCAGAACCGGGTCGAGCCCTGCGGCGGCGGTCCCATGGGCCCCTCCCGCATGCTGCTGTCCAAGCCGGTGATCGCCGCGGTGGCCGGACACGCGGTGGCGGGGGGCCTGGAGCTGGCCTCCTGGTGCGATCTGCGCGTGGCCGAGGAGGACGCGGTCTTCGGCGTCTTCTGCCGTCGCTGGGGCGTCCCGCTCATCGACGGCGGAACGGTGCGCCTCCCGCGGCTCATCGGCCTCTCGCGCGCGCTCGATCTCATCCTCACCGGCCGGCCAGTGAAGGCCGACGAAGCCCTGGCGATGGGGCTGGTCAACCGGGTGGTGAAGAAGGGCGAGTCGCGCGCCGCCGCCGAGGCGCTCGCCCGGGAACTCGCCTCCTTCCCGCAGCGCTGCCTGCGCGCGGATCGAGCCAGCGCATTTTCCCAGTTCGACTACCCGCTGCCGGAGGCGATCCTCCGCGAGTTCCAGGGCGGCCTCGACGCCCTGATGCGGGAAGGCGTCGGGGGTGCGCAGCGCTTTGCTTCTGGGGCCGGCCGGCACGGCTCATTCTCGGATCACCAGGAGGAGAAGACGTCATGACGCACGTACTGCTGCTGCCGCTGGCGCTGCTTGCCACCACTCCCATCGACGAGGAGCAGGACTGGCCGCGCACCTTCACCACCGAGAAGGGCACGGCCTCGGTCTACACGCCGCAGCTCGAGCTGCTCAAAGGCGACCAACTCACCGCCCGGGCGGCCGTCTCATGGGAGCCGAGCTCGGGTGGAGACTCAGTGTTTGGGGTGGCCTTCTTCACGGCCGCCATCGACGTGGACCGGGACGAGCGCCTGGTCACCGTCCGCTCGGTGAAGGTGACGAAGCTGCGCTTCCCCAACGTGACGCCGGAGAAGGAGACGAAGTACTCCGAGCTGCTCGGCGCCGAGATGTCGAAGTGGGATCTGTCCTTCTCTCTCGACACCATGCTGGCCAGCCTCGAGGTGGCCGAGCGCGAGCGCAGCACTCCCGGCATCAAGTCGACGCCGCCGAAGATCCTCATCGCCACCGAGCCCACGGTGCTGGTCACCATCGACGGCGAGCCGAAGCTGACGAAGGTGGAAGGTACGTCTCTCGAGCGGGTGATCAACACCCAGTTCCTCCTCGTCCACGATCCGGACGACAAGCGCTTCTTCATTACCAGCGGTGCGGCCTGGTTCGCGGCGAGCGCCGTCAAGGGGCCGTGGGCGCCCGTCGACGCGCCGAGCAAGGCAGTCCTGGAGTGGTACTCGAAGAACCCGCCGCCGCCCCCGCCCGAGGACGAGCCGCCCGCCACGCCACCCGTCTTCGTCGTGGCCACCGAGCCGACCGAGCTGCTCCAATTCGACGGAAAGCCTGCCTGGACGCCGATCGTCGGAGTGGGGCTGCTGGCGGCGAGCAACACCGACAGCGACGTCTTCATCGAACTCTCGTCGCAGAAGGTCTACCTGCTGCTCGCCGGGCGCTGGTTCACCGCGAAGAAGCTGGAGGGCCCATGGACGGTGGTGGGCAACGACAAGCTGCCCAGAGACTTCGCCAACATTCCCGCGGACTCGGGCGAGGGGCATGTGCTGGCCTTCGTCGCGGGCACGCCGCAGGCGAAGGACGCGCTGGCCGACACGCAGGTCCCCACCACCTCCACCGTGCGCAAGGACGCGGGGAAGGACCTCGTCGTCACCTGGGACGGCGAGCCGAAGTTCAAGGCCATCGAGGGGACGAAGCTGTCCTACGGCGTCAACACCAAATTCTCCGTGCTGCTCGTCGAGGGGAAGTACTGGGTCTGCCACCAGGCCGTCTGGTACCTGGGCCCGTCGCCGAAGGGCCCGTGGACGGTGGCGGAGTCGCGGCCGCCCGGGCTGGACGCGCTACCTGCGAGCGCGCCCGTCTACAACGTGAGGTACGTCTACGTGTACGACGTGCAGCCGGACGTGGTGGTGGTGGGCTACTTGCCGGGCTACGTGGGCGTGTACCCGTACCACGGGTGCGTGGTGTACGGGACGGGCTGGTACTACCCGCCATACGTCACGCCGTACTACTACGCGCCCCGGCCGCCGACGTGGGGCGTGCACGTGACGTGGAACCCGTGGATGGGGTTTGGCGTGGGCATCTCCTACGGCACGCCGTACTTCCGCATCGGCATCCACTTCGGGGGGTACCCCGGGTACTGGGGCCCTGTCGGGTACCGGCCGATTCCTCCGCCCTACTACCGGCCGGGCTATCCGCCGCCCGGGCATCGCCCAGTGCCGGGCTACCCGCCGGGACATCGGCCCGCGACGGGAACGCCGCGTCCTCCGTCCGGCGGAGTCCCTCCGGGGGGGTGGGGCGGCATGGGCGGTGCGCGTCCGTCACAGCCGATCGCCGGCCAGCCCGGCGCAGGCGGTCCACGTCCGTCGCAGCCGATCGCCGGCCAGCCGGGCGCGGGCGGGCCGCGTCCGTCACAGCCCATCGCCGGGCAGCCGGGCGCGGGCGGGCCGCGTCCCTCGCAGCCGATCGCCGGACAGCCAGGAGGCGGCCCGAGTGCGTCGCAGCCGATCGCGGGACAGCCGGGCGCAGGCGGCGCACGCCCGGGGCAGCAGCCTGGGACAGGTGGGCCGGGAGCTTCGCAGCCGATCGCCGGGCAACAACCGGGCGCGGGCGGCGCGCGTCCAGGGCAGCAGCCCGGAGCGGGCGCCCCGGGGGCGTCGCAACCGATCGCGGGTCAGCCCGGCGGCGGCTTCAGTGGCGCGAGCCCCGGCCAGCAGCCGTCGAACATCTACCAGCGCGGGGACAACGCCAGCCGGAACGCGTCCCGGCCGGCCCAGCAGCCAGTCGCGCCCTCCAGCGTGGGCGGCCGCCCCAACGACGTGTACGGCGGCGCCAACGGCGACGTGTACCGCAAGGGAAACCAGGGCTGGGAGCAACGGCAGGGCGGAGGCTGGTCCTCCCCCTCGCAGCAGCCGGCGGCGCGTCCGTCTTCGCCCGCGCCCTCGCAGAACCTCAACCGCGACTACTCCGCCCGCCAGCGTGGCGGGGGCTCCTACGGGGGCGGTGGGATGCGCGGCGGTGGCGGCGGCCGGCGCCGCTGACGGGCGACCTTCGAGGACGTAGCCGCACCGTTGCTCACCGACACGGTCGCGTGAGGAGCACTCGATGGCAGGCTTCGCGCTTTGCGGCGGCGGAAAGCCGTGCTTTCTGTCGCGCCCATGACGGATCGCGTGGACAAGCAGTGGAAGGACAAGGGCCTGGCCGGCTACTCGACGGAGGCGATCCTCGGGACCCTGGGCCACTACGGCGTGGCGCTGGACGAGGCGGGCTTCAGGACGGCGGCGCAGTCACGCTTCCCCATGGAGCTCGCCCTCTCGTGGAAGGCGAAGTGGAAGGGCACGGGGCAGTTCGCCGCGTTCCCCTTCGCGGCCGCCAGCGAGCTGTATGGGCGGCTGGTGCCCGACGCCGTGCCCCCCGCGAAGGTCGCCACGAAGCTGCTCGAGGTGATCGCCACCGGCCTGGGCAGCCTGGCCGGCAAGCCGTCCGATCTCCCCGCGGCGCTCACGGGGCTGGAGGAACTCCTGTCGAAGCTGCCCGCGCGCGGCGAGCGCCGGGACAGCTTCCTTTCCGAGTTCGTCGGCTACGTCCAGGCCTGGGCGAAGCCGTTCAACGAGCTGCCGTCGCAGCTGGCCGCCGCCGGCCGAAAGGACGAGGCGCTGCGGGTGGCGAAGGTGAACGAAGGCCTCTTCCCCGATCGCGAGGGCTGCGTCACCGCGCTGGTGCGCGCGGCGACGGGCGAGCGCGACGCGGTGGTGGCGGACCTGAAGGCGCGCGTGGGCGACCCGGCGAAGGACGTGTTCGCCCGCTACGCCGCGCTCGACGCGCTCTTCACCCTCGAGGAGCACGACGCCGTGAAGCAGCAGGGCCTGCACCTCTTCGACGCCGCGGCCGCCGCCCAGAAGTGGGGCCTGGCCGACACCGTCGCGCACCTCCTCGGCCACCTCGTGCAGGAGGTCGGCGCTGACGGCGCGTACGTGCGCGAGGTGCAGTCGCGCCTCGAGCTCGCCCACCACCACGGCGGCGGCCACCACTGACGTGGCCGAGCGCGTCGACAAGGGCTGGCAGGCGAGGGGTATCGAGGCCTACTCGACTGAGGCGATCCTCGGCACCCTGTCCCACTACGGCGTCGCGCTGGACGAGGCGGGCTTCAAAGAGCTCGCCGCCCAGGACTTCCCGCTCGCCATCGCGCAGCTCTGGCACCAGCGCTGGAAGGGCACCGGCCAGTTCAGCCGCTTCCCCGCGGCCGCCGCGGAGGAGCTGTGGCGCCGGCTCTGCGGCGGGGCGGTGGCTCCGACGGATCTCACGCTCGCGCTCATCAGGCTGCTGGGCGCGCTCAACGCCGCCATGGAAGGCAAGCCCGACGACGGCACCCGCGACACCCGCTTCAAGGTGGTGGAGGCCTTCCTGGAGAAGCTGCCTGGCGCCGAGCTGCGCCGCGACAGGTTCATCGCCGAGATGACGGCGGCCCTGGGGGACGAGCTGGGCGAGGCCGTCGATCACCTCGCCGAGGCCCTGGCGCGAAGGGGACAGCCCGAGCTGGCCGAGCGCTTCGTGGCCATCGAAGAGAAGCTCTTCCCCGTGCGGGCCGGCTCCGCGCGCGCGATGGTGAAGGCCGCTGCCGGAGACGCGGAGGGCGCGGCGAAGGAGCTGACGGCGCTCGCGCAAGACGGCTCGAGGGATGCGTTCGCCCGGCTGTCCGCCCTCGACGGGCTCATCGAGCTGGACCGGCTGGAGGTGGCGAAGGCCGTCGCGCTCGAGCTGGTGGAGCGGGCCGAGGAGGAGAGAGATCTCGAGCTGGGCACCCAGGTCGTCTACCGGCTCACCCGGCTGCTCAAGGCCGATCCGAACTCGAGGGATCGTGAGGCCTTGAGGAAGCGCGTGGAGGCGCTGGCGGCGGCCCTGGGGCCGGGCGGCGAGTGATTCGAGGCAACGGCTACTTCTGCTCTGGCGGCGGCTTCTCGTCCTCTGCGGCCAGCTTCCGGTAGATGGTCCGCGCGGCGATCCCCAGCATGCGCGCGGCGAGGTTCTTGTCGCCCTTGGTGTGCCGCAGGGTCTCGTGGATCACCCGGCGCTCGATCTCCTCCATGGGCGTGCCGATGGGGATGACGATCTGCGAGGCCGAGCCGATCGGTCCTTTGCGCACCGCCTCGGGCAGGTCCTCCAGCGAGATGACGTCGCCCCGACACAGCACCACCGCCCGCTCCACCGCGTGCTCCAGCTCGCGGATGTTCCCCGGCCAGGCGTAGTTCTCCAGCACCTTCCCCGCGTCGTCGGTGACGCCCCGCACCGCCTTCGAGTTCTTCGCCGCGTAGCGCTTCAAGAAGTGCTCGGCGAGCAGCAGCACGTCTTCCCGGCGCGACGCGAGAGAAGGGATCCGCACCTCCACCACGTTGAGGCGGTAGTAGAGATCCTCGCGGAAGCGGCCCTCCTGCACCTCGCGGGAGAGATCCTTGTTGGTGGCCGCCACCAGGCGCACGTCCACCTTGATCGTCTGCGTGCCACCCAGCCGCTCCAGCTCACCTTCCTGCAGCACGCGGAGCAGCTTCACCTGGGCCGAGGCGCTCATCTCCGCCACCTCGTCGAGGAACAGGGTGCCCCCGCTGGCGCGCTCGAAGCGGCCTTCCTTGCGGGCCACCGCGCCGGTGAAGGCGCCCTTCTCCACGCCGAACAGCTCCGCTTCCAGGATGCTCTCGGGCAGCGCCGCCGCGTTCACCGCGACGAAAGGCCCCCTCGCCCGCGGGGACGCCTCGTGCAGGAAGCGCGCGGCCAGCTCCTTGCCGGTGCCCGACTCGCCGATCAAGAGCACGGTGGCGGTGGACGGCGCGGCCTGGGCCAGCAGGTCCATGAAGGCGCGGAAGGCCGGGGACTGGCCCACCAGGCTGCGGGGGCCCAGGGCCGCGAGCTGGGCCTTGAGATCGCGGTTCTCCGCCACCAGGGCCTGCTTCTCCATCGCCTTCTGCACTGCCTTCACCAGCGAGTGGCGCTTGAGCGGCTTGGTGATGAAGTCGTACGCGCCGTCGCGCATCGCGGCCACCGCGGTCTCCACCGTGGCGTAGGCGGTCATCAGCACCACCTCGACGTCGGGGCGCATGGCGCGCGACGCGGTGAGCAGCGCCTGGCCGTCCACTCCAGGCATCATCAGATCCGTGACGATGACGCCCACCTCGGGCCGACGGAGCAGCTCCAGCGCGTCCTGGCCGTTCCCGGCCGCGAGCGTCTGCACCCCTTCCTTCTGGAAGATGCGGCAGACCGACTCCAGGTTGGCGCGATCGTCGTCGACGACGAGGACGGTGGAGCTCACGAAGGCCTTCCTAGTCGCAAGTGCCGAGGAAGCAGCTGCCCGAACAGCAGTCGCTGTTCGCGCTGCAGAGCGATCCCGTTGGCAGGCACATGCACACGTAGCTGGAGCTGCCCGAGCTGGTCTGCCAGCAGTGGTAGTTCTGCGACTGCCGGCACTGGCCGCTCGAGGAGCAGGACTGGTAGCAGTACCCGTAGTTGTCCCCGTAGGAGGGGTTGTATTCGCACCAGCCCTGCGGCCCGCAGTTCTTCGTGTCGCCCCGGCACGGCCCCGAGCAGTAGCCGCCCGGGCTCGAGGCGCCGGTGAAGCAGATGCCCGACTCGCATTGGGCGCCGGCCGTGCAGGCGGCCCCGTACTTCCCCAGCCCCCGATCCAGGTTGCCGCAGCGCTTGCGCCATGCGTTGCACCCGTAACCGGATCCTCCGCCGGCGCATTCCGAGCTGGAGCTGCACAGGGGAATGCAGCCGTTGTTGTTGTTGGAGGTGTTGAAGTCGGGATCGAAGCAGACGAAGCCCGCGCGGCAGGCCCCCGTCCCGCTGATGCCGGTGCCGGTGCATGGGGCCACGCAGGTGTTGAAGGTCGAGCCCTGGAAGCAGCGGCCCCCGTTGCAGCCCGCGTTGGAGCCGACGGTGCAACTGGTGACGTTGCTGCACATGCCGTTGGGGGTGCCGGTGGTGGCCTCGTCGAGGCACTCGCCCCCGGCGCACTGGCCGTCCATCAGGCAGGGCTTGCCGTCCTGCAGGCCGGCGCAGGCCGCGTTGCCGGTGCACTTCGAGTCGCCGCAGTCGATGGCGCGATCGCAGGTGTTGTCGAGGCCGTCGTCGCAGACCTCGGTGCCCGCGCCCTGGCAGTCGGTGTCGTTGCAGTCGGACTGGGAGTCGCCGTCGTTGTCCGCGCCGTCGGTGCAGTTGACTTCCTTCTTCGCCAGGTTGACGCAGGTGCAGCCGGTGCCGCACGTCACGCCGGCGCAGTCGACGTCCTCGCAGTCCGTCTGGTTGTCGGTGTCGTTGTCGATGTTGTCGGAGCAGAGGACCTCGGTCTTCACGCCGCCGGTGCACACGCAGCCGGCGCCGCAGCCGACGCAACCACCGCCGGAGCCACCGCCCGCGCCGCCGCCGCCCGCACCGCCACCGCCCGCACCGCCACCGCCCGCACCGCCACCGCCCGTGCCGCCACCGCCCGTGCCGCCACCGCCCGTGCCGCCACCGCCCGTGCCGCCACCGCCCGTGCCGCCACCGGAGCCGCCGCCCGCGCCGCCACCGGAGCCACCGCCCGCGCCGCCACCGGAGCCACCGCCTGAGCCGCCACCGGAGCCACCGCCGCCTGAGCCGCCACCGGAGCCCCCGCCTGAGCCGCCACCGGAGCCACCGCCTGCGCCGCCCCCGACGCCGCGCACCTTCATCCCGTTGAGGCAGGTGCAGTCGAAGCCGCACTCCAGACCCGCGCAGCTCGGATCCGCGCAGTCGGTGAGGCCGTCGGCGTTGTCGTCGGTGTCGTTGGAGCAGTTCTCCGCCACCACCGCGCAGTGGGGATCGGAGAAGCACTTTGGATCCAGACAGTCGGACTTGCCGTCGCCGTTGTCGTCCTTGCCGTTGTCGCAGGTCTCCGGCCCCGGGGTGGTGTCAGGGGGAGGGCCGCTGCAGGACAGCCCCAGGAGCGCGAGCGCCGCGAAGAGAATCCAGGTTGTCCGAACCGACATCACGCTTCCCGAGTCAGGCCCCAATCTCTTCGAGGTGTACCACAGCCCCCGGAAGGGTGCCCGGGGGGTGTCACTCGTCGGTGCTCTCCGCCGGGGCGCCGCCCATTCTCGCCAGATCCTCCTTGTTGACCTTGGCGGCGTCGATCTTCTGGGTGGCGGCCAGCATCTTCCGGACGGTGTCGTCGAAGTCGAGGCCGGAGGTGTCCTTCTTGAAGCGCAGGAAGTTCACCCGGGCCACCACGTAGTTCTTCAGGTACGGGGACTGGAGGCCCTTCGCCTTGAGCGCGTCGACCACCTTCACCACCTCGTCGTCCCACTTGAGGAGCAGGTCAGCCCGCGCCTCGCGCACCTGGAGCGCGTCTTCGATGGGCTCGTCGAGGAAGGCCTCGAGCCGCTTCACCACCGGGGCGTAGGCACCCGCCGAGTACCGCGGCCGCTTCTCGTAGGCTGCGCCGATGGTGGCGAAGTGCGGCTCTTCCAGGAAGGCGATGTAGTCGCTCTCTTTGCCGGCCCTCGCGCCCACCAGGCCGCGCACCATGCGGATCACCTCCAGCGAGCGCTCCTTCAGGTTGTGGGCCTTCTCGGTGTTGAGGGCGAGGATCTGGTAGGCGACGTCTTCGTCGGGCAGCACCAGCGCGACGATCGTCTTCATCCCCAACAGCTTCGCGGCGCCGAGGCGGTGGTTGCCGTTGGGGGTCCAGTACCTCCCGTCGCGCCGCACCGCGATGATCGGATCGAGGAAGCGCTTCACCCGCTCGATGGCGCTGGCCAGCTTCTTGAGGTGCGTCTCGCTGCGGTCGCGCTGGTAGGGCGTGGGCTCCACCAGATCGATGGGCAGCGCCGCCATCACCACCCCAGAGCCGCCGAAGGGATCGCGGTAGGTGCCGATCACCGAGCCGCCGTCGTCGACGATCATCCCCGACAGCTTCGTGCCCTCCTCGGTGGCGTGGGCGACCTCGGTGGGGCCCAGGCCCTGCGACTTCGCTTCCACCTTCTTGCGGCGGGGCTTCTTCGGCTTCGGGACGGTCTTCTTCGCGGCCATGTGGTGTCACTCCCCTGAGACGGTGAGCTCCTTGAAGCGGATGGTGGGCGCCCCGGTGGAGCCGTGGAAGGTGAGATCGCTGCCCACCGCGTCCAACTGCATCAACATCTCGGTGAGGTTGCCGGCCACGGTCACCTCCTGCACCGGCCTGGTCAGCTCGCCGTTCTCGATCCACAGCCCGTTCGCGCCGCGCGAGTACTCGCCGGTGACGGTGTTGGCCCCGTGGCCGAGCATGGCGGTGACGTAGAAGCCGTTGGGCACCTCTTGGATCAGCTGCTCCGGCGCCTTCGTGCCTGGCTCCAGGTACAGGTTGTTGGTGCCGATGTGGGGCAGGCTGCGGTAGCCGCGTGACGCGTTGCCGGTGGATCGGGTCTTCGCCTTTCGCGCCGTGAAGGCGTCGTAGAGGAAGTGCTGGAGTACGCCCTTCTCCACGATCGCGGTGCGGCGGGTCGGCACGCCTTCTCCGTCGAAGGGCGAGGTGCCCAGGCCCCGGGGCTTGAGCCCGTCGTCGACGATGGTGATCCACTCCGGCGCGATCCGCTGGTCCAGCTTCGCCGCGAGGAAGGACGCCTTCTTGTACACGGAGTCGCCGTTGGCCGCGCCGGCGATGGATGCGACGAAGCCCGCCGCCATGGTCGGGTCGAGGATCACCGGCACCTTCTGGGACTTCACCTTCTTCGCCCCGAGCAGCCGCACCGCCCGCTGCGCCGCCTTCTTCGCCACCACCTCCGGCGCCTCGAGATCGGCGAAGAAGCGCTGCGCGTCGTACCAGTAGCTGGTCTGGAGCTGCTGTCCGTCGGTGGCCACCGGGGAGGCGTAGAGGTACACGCTGGTGCCCTGCGAGCTGCCGTGCACGCCGGCGGAGTTGGCCAGGTACACCTCGTGGACGTTCTCGCCCGCGCCCACGCTGTCGATCGTCTTGATCCGCGTGTCGAAGGCCCGGACGATCTTCTCCATCTCCACCGAGGCCTGGATCTTCCAGTCCGGCGGAAGGCTGGCCACCTCGGGATCGAACAGGGGACCGACGTCCGGGAAGCGCCCGAGGTCCGCCTCGTCCGGCAGGCCGTTCAAGCGATTGGGGGCGCTCGACTCCGCCAGGGCGACGGCGCGATCGACGAAGGCGTCGAGGGTGGAGGGATCGAAGTCGCTCGTCCACGCGAAGCCCAGGCGCCCCTTCACGAAGACGCGCAGCCCCGCGCCCTTGGAGGTGGCCTGGGTGAGATCCTCGATCTCCCCGTCGCGCACGCGCACGTCCGCCTGGCGCCCCACCTGCAGGAAGGCCTCGGCCTGCTTCGCGCCGCGCTTGACGGCCCGCTGCACCAGCTTCTTCGCCAACGCCTCGTAGCCGCTCATCGCCGCGCCCCCACCTTCGTGCCGCCTACCGTCATGTGATCGATCCGCACCGTGGGAAGCCCGACGCCCACCGGCACGCTCTGGCCGTCCTTGCCGCACGTGCCCATGCCCGGATCCGGCATGGGATCGTTCCCCACGCGGGTCACGTTCTTGAGCGCCTCGGGGCCCACGCCGATCAGCGTCACCCCCTTCAAGGGTCGGCCCAGCTTGCCCTTCTTGATCTCGTACGCCTCGGACACCTCGAAGACGAAGTTGCCGTTGGTGATGTCCACCTGGCCGCCGCCGAAGTTGGCGCAGTACACGCCCTTGTCGACGCTCTTCACGATGTCCTCGGGGGTGTCCTCGCCGGGCGCCAGGTAGGTGTTGGTCATCCGCGGCAGGGGGAGGTGCTTGAAGGACTCGCGCCGTCCGCTGCCGGTGGTGGCGCCGCCCATCAACTGCGCGTTGAGCGAGTCGCTCATGTAGCCCTTGAGCACCCCGCGCTCGATCAGCACCTTGAACTGCGTGGGCTGGCCCTCGTCGTCCACGTTGAGCGAGCCGCGCGCGTTGGCCATGGTGCCGTCGTCGATCACCGTGACCAGCTCGCTGGCCACCTTCTGGCCCAGCTTGCCGGCGAAGAGCGAGGTGCCCTTGCGAATGAAGTCCGCCTCCAGGCCGTGGCCGACGGCCTCGTGCAGGAGGATCCCGCTCCAGCCCGGCGCCAGCACCACCGTCTGCTGGCCGGCCTCCGCCTCCGCCGCGCCCATCGAGGCCAGGGCCTGCCGCGCCGCCTCCCGCGCCACCACCTCCGGGGTGAAGGTGTCGAAGTGGCTGAAGGGCACCCGCCCGCCGCCGCCGAAGAAGCCCTGGCGCCGCTCGCCGCCCTTGCCCTCGGCCACCACCATCGCGGACAGCCGGCAGAGATCCTGCGTGTCCTCCGCGAGGTGCCCGCGGGTGTTGGCCACCAGGATCCGCTTGGTGGAGTCGGCGTACGTCGCCATCACCTGCTTGATGCGCTTGTCGAAGGCGTGCGCCGCCTTGTTGACCCGTACCACCAGCTCGCGCTTGTCGCCCACCGCCACGTCGGCGAGGTGCTGCTCCAGCCGGTAGAAGCTCGGCAGCGGCGTGCGGGCCACGGAGAAGGGCCGCTCGCTGCCGCTCCCGTGCGCGATGAAGGCCGCGGTGCGCGCCGCGCGGAACAGGGCTTCGTCGTCCAGGTCGTCCGAGTACGCGTAGCCCACCCGCCCGCCGGCGATCACCCGCACCCCCACGCCCTGCGACAGGCCGGCCTGGGCGCTCTTCACCTGCTTCTCCTCGAGGGTGACGGCGGTGGTCTCGTTGCGCTCGACGTACACCTCGGCGAAGTCCGCGCCGCGCTCCATCGCCGCCGACAGCAGGCGCTCCACGAGGCCGTGGGGCAACAGCACGCGCTGCCGCTGCGGCGCCTGCGCGTTCGACTGGGTCTTTGCCATGGGCGAAGAGTAACCACGAGAAGGGGCCCGACCTGCTACACTTTTCGCCAGGTCGCATGGCCCCTCCCAAGAAAGTGTCCCGCGGAACGGGGGACGTCGAGAACGATCCGGAGCGCGCGTCGAAGACGATGGCGCGGGCGCCGCACCCGCCTCCCGAGGAGGACCCGGAGCGCGCCAACGCGACCCAGGCCAAGGTACCAAACCCCCTGTCCCGCAGCATGAAGGCGGCGAAGGGCGGCGGGGATCCAGAGCGCGACGCGAAGACGCAGGCCCGCGCGCCCCGGCCGAAGAGGAAGGGCGGCGACGACGACGCGGAGTACCGCACCGGCAGCGACTACGGGCTCGACGGCGAGGCCAGCGACTACCACACCGGCCAATCCTTCCAGCAGATGGAGGAGGGCGAAGGCCTGGCCGGCTCCGGCAGCCTGGAGGGCGACGGGCTGGACGCGCTCGACCCGGAGGTGGGCTCGCACACCAAGGCGCTGCCGGCGCTGGAGCGCGACGAGCAGGTCGGGGGCGGCGACGAGGAGGAAGGCGCCGACGACGCCAACGCCACCCACGCCGGGCCGCCGATCAAGCTCGAGATCATCGCCGGCCCCGACGCGGGCAAGAAGCGCCGCTTCAAGGGCGTGCGGATGATCGTCGGGCGCACCCCGGGCGTGGACCTGCAGCTGTCCGATCAGTCCGTGTCCCGCCGCCACATCGAGCTCATCCACGGCGACGACGGCGTGGTGATGCGCGACCTCGGCAGCGGCAACGGCACCAAGGTGAACGGCGCGCGGATCGCCGAGAAGAAGCTGGACCACGGCGATGAGATCGCCATCGGCAAGACGGTGATCCGCTTCGTCGACGAGGTGGCTGCCTTCAAGAAGGCTCGCGAGGAGCAGGAGCAGAAGGAAGCCGAAGCGAAGGCCAAAGCGAAGGCGCCGGCCGCGGGGAAGAACGGCGAGGCGAAGACGGAGGCGGGCGGCGAGGGTGGCGAGGGTGGCGAGGGTGACGGCGCCGAGCTGGCCGCCGACGCTCCCGAAGAGGGTGGCGGGAAGAAGCCCCGGGCCACGCGCGATCGGATCCACACCTCGCGCTCCCGCGGAGACGCGCCGCAGGGCCTGGTCGGAAAGCTCAAGGCGCTCAACCCGAAGCTCAAGCTGGCCATCGCGCTGGGCGTGGGCTTCCTCTTCTTGGTGATCGTGCTGGGCCTCGCTTCGCGGCCCCCGCCGGCGCCGCTGGTCGACCCCAACAAGGTCCTGGCCGATCAGAAGATGCAGGAGGCCCGCAACGCCGTCCGCGAAGGCAACTACGAGAGCGCGGTCGCCCTGGTGGAGGAGGCGGAGAAGCTCGTCCCGGGCATCGACAAGACGCGCCTGGGCAACACCTCGCGCGAAGAGCTGGCCTACGTCCGCACCCTCGACGAGGCCCGCGCTTTTCTGGAGAACAGGCGCTTCGAGGACGCGCGCAAGGCCCTGGCGAAGGCCGAGAAGGGCTCGGGGAAGAGCCAGGAGCTCAAGGCGAAGCTGGCCGCCGAGCTGGACGTCGCCGAGGTCGCCTACAAGAAGGAGAAGCTGCAGGAGTTCCTGAACGCCGGCGAGGTCGACTCCGCCAAGGCGCTGCTCGCCGAGCTCCCCGTGGAAGAGCAGGCCGCCCCCGCCGAGCAGATCCGCGCCTTCGAAGAGACCCTGGCCCAGCAGGAGAAGGAAGACGCGCTCGACGAGAAGAAGCGGGCCGCCAACGCCGCCGCCGCCTCCAGGGCCCGGCGCGAGGAAGAAATCGCCGAAGCCTTCCGCGTGGTGGAGCGCAAGTTCGCGGGCGGTGAGTGGGATCGCGCCGGCAGCGAGTGCGCCAGGGTGATCGACGCCTACCCGGGCGACAAGGACGTCTACAAGCGCGCCAAGATGCTGCAGGGCGCGATCCCCAACTTCGGGCGCAACTACGAGGAGGGGATGAAGAAGTTCAAGCAGGGCGCGATCGCCCAGGCGTCGAAGCCCCTGCGGCTCGCCCACCAGCTCTACCGGCAGATCGATCTCAAGGCGAACAAGTACGGCCAGGAGCTGGAGGAGAAGCTGGGGGCCGCGTCCATCGCCGCCGGGCGCGAGGCGCTCTTGCGCAACGATCTCGTCACCGCCTGGCAGAACTTCCGCGACGCCGCGAAGTTCGATCCCGGCGACGCCAAGGCCCGCGACGGGCTGGATCAGGTGAGCGCGAAGGCCGAGGATCTGTTTCAGATGGCGTACGTGGAGCGGGATCGCGATCCGCGCGAGGCGCTGCGCAAGTTCAAGGTGGTGGTGCAGGTGACCGATCCCGGCTCCACGGTGCACGAGAAGGCGAAGAACCAGATCGCGGCCATGCAGCCCTGACGGAGCACCTCTTTTGAGGCTCTTGGCTGCAGGGCAGGCGAAAAGGGGAGAGGACGAGCGGACATGAGCGGGTCGCTGCGGGAGCTGGGCTACGACTTCGTGGCGGAAGCAAATTGGGAGCGAGCCCTGGCGGTGTTCGCCGAGGCGGTGCGCCGGCAGCCGAACGATCACCGCTCGCGCATGCAGGCCGCCCGCTGCTACGGCAAGCTGGGGGAAATCGAGCGCGCGGTGACGGTGCTGCACGCCTGCGCCGAGGGCCTCGCCCGGCGGGACTACCTGTTGTCGGCGATCGCGGCCTGCCGGCTGGCGATGACGCAGGCCCCCCGGGAGAAGCGGATCCGCGAGACGTTGGCGCGCATCCATTCCCGCGCGGCGCGGGTGGTGGGGGGGCGGGCCGCGGTGCCGCCGCCGTTGCCGCCCGAGCACCTCTACGACGGGAAGGTGGCGACCGACCTGATGACCCTGCAGGGCAGCGAGCTGTCCGATCAGGCCATCTCGGTGCTGGCCGCGCCGGACACCGGAGGCCAGGCGGATCCCGCCGCACGTCCGCCGCTGCCGCTGTTCGCTGATCTCCAGTTGGACGCCTTCCTCGAGCTGACCGAGCTGATGGAGTACCGCGAGCTCAAGGAAGGCGAGGTGATCTGCAGGGAAGGGGAGGGCGGCGATCGGATCTACGTGTTGGTGGCCGGAAAGGCCGAGGTGACGCGGATCGTCGAGGGGAACGCCAAGACGTTGGCCTTCCTCGGCGGCGGGGCGATCTTCGGAGAGATCAGCCTGCTCACCGGCGCGCCGCCCACCTCCACCGTGACGGCGATCACCGACTGCGACGTGCTGGAGATCGAGCGCGGGGACCTGAACGTGCTGGCCCGCACCTTCCCCTCGGTGCCGCAGGTGCTGGCCACCTTCGCGCAGCAGCGCATGGCGCGGAACCTGGTGGCCACCTCGCCGCTGTTCGGCCCGGTGCCCGAGGCGGAGCGGACCGGGCTGCTCTCGCGCTTCACCTTCCGGGGCCTGGCGCCCGGCGAGAAGGTCATCGGCGAAGGCGAGCCGGTGCAGGCGCTGGTGCTGGTGCTGGCGGGCGAGCTGGTGGTGCAGAAGGAGGATCCGGCCGGCGGCGTGGTGAGCCTCTCCATCCTCCGCGAGGGCGACATCGCCGGTGAGATCGCGCTGCTCAAGGGCCTGCGCGCCACGGCCACGGTGGCGGCGTCGCGCAAGACGGCGATCGCCACGCTCGACCGCGCCCAGTTCGAGCAGCTGATCGCCCAGTACCCGGGCATCCGCGACTACCTGGACGGCCTGTCCGAGCGCCGCCTCAAGATGATCGGCGAGGCGATGCGGCCGGCGGAGATCCTCGACGCCGACGAGCTGGTGGTGGACGGGCCGTGAGGGGCAACCGGTTGATGGGCCTCCTCCTGGCGCTGGGCGTGGGGGCGGCCGTCTTCTTCCTCTGGCCAAAGCCGAAGCGCACCCCGGAAGAAGAGGTGCGCGAGCTGGTGGCCAGGGCGGTGGACGCGGCCCAGAAGCGCGACGCAGCCGGCGTCACCGAGAGCCTGGCCGACACCTTCCATGGCCCCTCCGGCACCTCGGCGCAGGAGGTGAAGCGGCTGCTCGTCGGCCACCTCTTCCGCAACCAGAACGCGCTGGTGGTGCTCAACCCGGTGCTGGACGTCACCGTCACCTCCCCCACGGCGGCGTCCTTCAAGGGCACCTTCATCTTCGCCCGCGGGCAGGTGGCGGACTGGCAGCAACCAGGCGACGGGGCCAGCCGCTACGACATCACCGCCGAGCTGGAGAAGCAGGGCGGCGACTGGAAGATCACCACCGCGGCCTGGGCCCAGTGAGGCTCTTTGAGCGCCGATCAGGTTGGCGGACCGAGTGACGTCGGTGAGTTGCGAGCAGACCAAGGCGCGACGAGGGAAGCTGCTGGTGGGCAGCTGACCGAGGAGCAACGACGGGATGCGCCGCAAATCGCCGATGTCACGACGGGAGCTAACCTGTTCGGCGCTCTAGCCGCCGTCGCGCAGGCCCAGCCGGTCCTCGCATAGCACGCGCCCCGAGGGGTACTGCGAGAGCCGCTGCACGCGCACCCGGCCGGTCCCCCCGTCGAGGAAGGGCGTCACCGTGGGGTGAAGCGCCGCGCAGGCCGGCGCTGCGGCTTCCGGCGCGTCCGGCACCACGCAGGTGATCACGTAGTCGGGGCCCTCGAAGGTGCCGTAGGCCTTCCAGCAGCCCGCGTCGCGGGCCACGTCTGTCCCCTCCGAGGCGGCGCGGGCGTCCAGCGTCTGCAGGGTGCTGCGTAGGTAGAGGAAGGTGGCGCCGCTGCAGAAGAGCCCGGAGATGAGCAGGCCCAGCGCGATCTGCGCGTAGAGCGACGGCGCCCGGTCTTTGGGTTCCTTCACGGGCGCCGGCTACTGGATGAGCGGCTTGGCCTCTTCCATCCAGAGCTTGGCGATCTCGCGCTGGTTGGCGGCCTTCAGCTTCTTCTCCACGTCCGTCAGCACCTCGTTCAGCTTCTCGCGGGGGGCCTGGGTCGTCTTCAGCTTGGCCAGCGCGAAGGCGTAGTTCTGGCAGCCCGGGCCCCACTCCTTCTTGTTGAAGAGGATCTCGCCCATGGCCAGGTAGGCCTCGGCCAGCTGCCCGGTGCCGTCCGGTGGGGTGATGTCCACCAGGATCTGCCCGGCCGCGTCGTACTCCTTCTTCTCCAGCAGCAGCGAGCCCTTGGCGAAGGTGGCGCGGGTGATGTTCACGTTCTTCGCGGCGATCGCCTTGTCGTAGGCCACCATGGCGTCGTCCAGCTTACCGGCCGCGCGCAGCACGTCGCCGCGGGCCAGGTAGTAGCGATCGTCGCGATCGAGGTACGCCTCTTCCTTCCCGTCGGCGGTCTGGTTCTTCACGTTCTTGAAGAAGGACTCGTACCTGGCCAGCACGGCCAGCGCCTGGTCCAGCATGCCGGCCTTCTGCAGGTCGCTGGCGCCCTCGAAGTAGAAGATCGGGGCGGACGGCGCCCGGGCGATCAGCGTGTCCACGGCGCCGGCCGCGGCGGGATCCTTCTTCTGAGCCAGGGCGCTGGCCTTCACGTGCATCGCCCAGGGATCGTCGGGGTTGATCCCCAGCGCCTGATCGGCCAGGGCGATCGCTTGATCCGGCTGCTCCTGGATCAACGCGATTTGCCCCTGCACCGCCTTCACCCGGGCCTTCTCGGCGGGGCTCAGCTTGGCTTCGTGCGCGGACAACTCCTTGAGGATCGACTCGGCGTCACCCACCCGATCGCCCTTCTGCACGCGGGCCAGGGCCAGGTCGAGGCGGCCGCGGAACAGCTCCGGGTTCTGCCCGGTGGCCTTGTTGAAGGCGTCGACGGCCCCCGGTACGCCCTCGAGGAGGATCGCCTCGCCGTACGCGCAGGCCAGGTTCACGTCCTTCCACTGCTTCTCCATGGCCGCCTTGAAGCTCTGCCGGGCCAGCTTCAGGTTGCCTTGCTTCTGCAGCGCCACCGCCTGGGCGTAGAAGAGCCGCGCGCCCGAGCCGCCCTTCTGCCGCAGCGCCTCCACGAAGGCGTCAGCGCCCTTCAGATCGCCCGCCGCCACCAACTGCAGGGCTTCGGTGCCGAACCGCTCGTCGGTCTGCGCGTCGGCCTTCTTCGCCTTGTCCAGGAACTCCTTGGCCTTCGCCTCCGCCCCCGGCTCGCGGTGGATGAGCCAGAGATCGGTGTACAGGGCCGCCTCGAAGGCCAGCGCGTCAGGGGAAGACGAGTCCTTGGCCAGCGCCTTGTCGGCGATCTCGATCGCCTGCTTCAGATCGGCCGCGTTCCCCTTCATCGACGCGGCGCGCGCCTCCTTCATCAGCTCCGAAAGCTCCTTCTTGTTGGTGCCGCGCTTGTAGACGAGGAACACCGCCCCGAGGAGGAGCGCGGCGACGATCACGATCTGCACCAGCGCAGAGCCGAAGCTCTCGCGCTTCTTCCATTCGCCGGCCTTGGGGGTGGTCTCGGTGGTCATCGAATGCCTCGTCGCTCGCGGTGAAGACCTTCTGAAAGCGCGGCGATATAGCGGCCACGTTTCCGGAGTGTCAACGAGTGATTCCCCGAGCTTCAGGAGGGCTTCAGTAGGGCGTGTAGTCGCTGCGGGGCTGGGCCAGCCAGCGGGCCACCGAGGGGCGCTTCCACTGGGCGGCGGCGTAGTCGGCCAGGTGCCGTGGCAGCTCGTCGCCATTGCTGGCGAGACGCTGCAGCATGAGGGCGAGATCGGTGTCGGCCAGGCACCAGTGGGCGAAGAGCGTCGGCTGGCCGGGCTTGATCAGCGCTTCACAGGCGGCGACGAGGCGGCGCACGCAGTGGCGGGCGTGCTCTGACAGCGGGCGGCTGACGCTCTGGATGAAGACGCTGGTGGTGGGGCGCTCCTCGCGAAGCGGCATCAGATCCGAGCGGATCCACGCCATCACCTCACGAGCGATGGCGCGCTCCCGCACCGCCTCGGGGAAGAGGCGTGGGTGGGAGGGCCCGGGGAAGGCGTCTTCCAGGTACTCGGCGATGGCGCTGGACTCGGCCAGCACGAAGTCGCCGTGCTGCAGCGCGGGCACCCGGCCGGTGCGGGCCTTGTAGGAAGGCAGCTTGTGCTCGCCGGCGTGCAGCCCCACCTTCACCAACTGGTAGGCCAGCCCCTTCTCTTCCAGCGCCACGAAGCAGCTCATGGCGTAGGGGCTGATGGAGAAGGCGTCGCTGAAGAGCGTGAGGGGCTGGGGCATGGCGCCCCCTGTAGCACCTTTGAAGCGTCAGATGCCGGAGGTGATCTTCCACATCTTGTCGGGGCCTCGCTTGAGCGTCATCTGCTTCAAGTCCGTCTCGCTCTGGCCGCGGCTGCTGTACTTCGGCATCCGGAAGGTGAGGGTGTAGCTGTAGGTGACTCGGGCGGCGCTGGCGTCCTCGCTGATCTCGATCTTCCGGATCGCCATCTCGAGGCGCACGTCCTGGACACGGGAGAAGCGCGCCGGCAGCTCCTCGGACAGCGAGGCGAACACCAGGTCGTCTTCCGGGCTTGCCGAGCCGGCGTCGTCAGAGAAGGACTCGTCGCACAGGCGCACCACCGCCTGGGCGTCGCGGGCCTCGACCGCTCGGCGGTACTCTTGGAACAGCGCCATCACCGCGCGGGTGTCGTCGTTGTCGTCGATCTCGGTGCCCGGGATCTTCTTGGGCGCGCAGCCAGTGAGGCCCAATAGCCAGGCCGCGGCGAGGGCCAGCGTGGCGCTCGTACGGAGCGACGGCATCGAGGGGGTGCTCCTCATGCTGACGGTTTTGCACGGCGCCCAGGTCTGTGCCTGCCAATTTGTCACGCGCGAAGGACCTACCTCTTGGAGAGTTGGGACCACGAGGGGCGCGTCACTGCACGGTGCATGCCGTGTGGAGTCAGCGGACTTGATCGCGGTCGAAGCGGCAGCGCTCCAACCAGTCCAGGGCCCGGGCGGCGAAGGCGGAGCCGAAGTGGCTGTCGTGGGCCAGCGCCTCCACGCGCGCGCACTGGTGAGCGCCGTAGGCGGCCTCGAGGGCGAGGCGGGTGGTTTCCTCGGCGAGGGGCTCGGGCAGCGGTGCGGCGAGGGCGACCTCCAGCCAGCGCAGGCCCTCGGAGGACTCGCCGGCCTGGGTGAGGCGGCGACCGAGCAGGTAGGCGAGGTACGGCTGGTCCGGCGTCTCGAGGAGGCCTTCGCGCAGCAGGTACAGGCGGGTCGCGTCGTCCCCGTCTGCGAAGTAGGCGGCCGCGGCGGCGCGGCCCTTCGGCGGGAGCTCCAGGGTGGCGAGGCGGACGCGGGCGGTGCGAAGGGCGGCCGGGCTGACCTGCAGCTCGGTGAGGGTGGTGAGGAGGCGGCGGGCGGTGACCTCGTCGTCGGCCTCGAGCGCGAGCTGTACCCGGGGGAGCGCGGCGTCTGCGAAGAGGGAGGGCTCGTCCTTGAAGCGCTCGAGCTGGCCGTCGAGCAGCGCGGCGGCCTGTTGCGCGCGTCCGAGGCGCTGAAGCTGGCGGGCCTCGGCGAGGACGTGGCTGGGCTCGTCGGGCTGGAGCGCCCGGCAGCGGGAGACGAGTAGGAGGGCGCGGGGCGGATCAGAGCCGCTCTGGGCGGAGGCCTGGGCCAGGAGGCGGGCCACCTCTCGGGCGCAGGGGCGGTCGAAGAGGGAGCCGGCGCGAAAACGGGCGAAGGCGAGGTTCTCCCCGCGCGCGTCGACCTTCACGGTGTCGAGGAAGGCCTCCCACTCGTCAGCGAGGGCGGGCAGGGGCTGGCCATAGACCTCCTGGAAGTCGCCGTGGCGGTAGAGCTCGCGCAGCTTGTCCTTTCCCTTCGTGTCGGCGAGCCAACGGATGAAGGAGCCGGCGGTGGTGTACGCGCGCGACGCCGGCGCGCTGTAGAAGCCCCTGAGGCCGAGCAGGGTGCGCACGTCGGGCAGCAGGCCGCGCTTCTTCATCGCGGCGGTCCACTCGTGGAGCGTCAGCTCGTCGGCGCGGTTGTCTGCGGCCACGGCGAAGCCTTCGATGACGCCGACGTTGGGGACGAGCCCGAAGACGCGGGCGGTGGCGCCGAAGGGAGGCGCGCCCCAGGGCCCGGCCAGCGCGTGGGCGAATTCGTGCTTGAGGACGGGGTGGGGGAAGCCCAGGGCGTTGACGTGCACCTCGCGGCGCCAGGGCTTGGCGAACTGGGTGCGATCGGCGCCGACGAGGGCTTGCTTCTTGGCGCTCGAGCGGTACCACCAGACGCGTACCTTGCCGGGGGGCAGCGCGCCGAAGAAGTCGTTCAACTGGCGGTGGCGGAAGCGGACGTCCTCGATGATCCGATCCACCTCGGCCTTTGGGAGGCCGGCGGGGTAGTGCAGCTCGAGCTGCTCGTTCTCCCAGAGGCCGCCGAGGCGCTCCGCCAGCGTCTCGTCATTCATGCGGAAGCCGAGGGCGACGCCGTTCCACTCGACGACGGCGAACAGGGCGAGCGCGGTGACGAAGAGCGCCGGCCTTCCTCTCGCGAGCGCGACGAACGCCAGGCCCAGGCCGATCGACCCCAGCCGAAACCACGCCAGCGACGCGGGCACCCGAAGCTCCTCGTCGTACAGCGGCCCGGGGAGGAACCCGGCGAGGTGGTTGTAGGCGAACACCTGGGGCCCGAAGGCGATGGGCCACAGCGTGTGGACGGCGGAGAGCACCACGAGGCCGATCCACAGCAAGGCCGCGGTCCACCACCGCTTCGTCACCGTGCCCATCAGCACGCCGGCGGACGCCGCGAGGAAGCCCGACGGTAGGGTCAGCAAGGGGAAGAAGCCCACCGTTGCGAAGGGATCGCAGGGTGAGAACAGCCAGGTGCGCAGCGTCGCCAACAGGAAGGGCGGGACGAGGGCGGCCCAGAGGCAGGCGGTGGCGGCGGCGATGGCGAGGGGGGCACAGACGCTTTCCCTGCGGCCAAAGGCGATGCCCACCACGCCGCCCAACAGCCCGTGCAGGAGCGACAGGCCGGCGGCGAGCTCGTACCCGGGCAGGCCCAGGAGCGGAAGCCCGGTCAGGGCGCAGCCGGCGAGGACGAGCAGTCCAAAAAAGACGGCGAAGGGCCGGAAGGCCAGGGCGTCCTTCACGCGAGAGGCGACTTCGCGCATCACCTGACCGTATACTGGGCGCCGCATGCCAGGGGACCAGAAAGCCGGAGTCGAGGGGCGACAGCACGCGCGGGCGCCCATCGAGCTCAAGGTCGACTACAAGAAGCTCAACTCCTTCTTCGCGGACTACACGAAGAACATCAGCAAGGGCGGCACCTTCATCAAGACGAAGAAGCCGCTGCCGCTGGGGACGCGCTTCCTCTTCAAGTTGTCGGTGCCGCAGAAGAGCGATCCCTTCGAGCTGCTGGGCGAGGTGGTGTGGTCGACGGTGGAAGGGGAAGAGCCGGGCATGGGGATCAAGTTCGTCTACTCGGATGATCGCCAGCGCTCGGACTTCGAGGGTGTGGTGGAGCAGCTGATGGCGGACAGCCTGGGGACGGATCTCGCCGGACGGCTGCTGAACAAGACGCTGAAGACGTGAGATCGCTCGCTGCGGCGCTGCTGCTGGCCCTGGTCCTGAGCGCGTGCCGCTCGGAGGGTGGGGCGCCTCCTCCCGTCGCGCCTCCGCCCACGCCGAGGCCGGTCGTCACCGACGTGACGGCGCATGACTACGAGATGCCGGCGCTGCCGAAGGCGCGGGTGATCCTCACGGACGCCTTCGGGGGGAAGCACCCGGTGGACAGCGAGGTGGCGGCGACGCCCAACGCGCGCACCCGGGGACTGATGTGGCGCACCGCGCTGGCGGAAGGCACGGGCATGCTCTTCATCTTCCCGCAGCAATACGGGCTGACCTTCTGGATGAAGAACACGCTCATCCCGCTGGACATGATCTTCTTCGACGAGTCGCTCGCCATCGTGGGCATCGTCGAGCGCGCGGAGCCGAAGTCGCTCGAGTCGCGGGGGCCCGGCAGGCCGGCGAAGTACGTGCTCGAGGTGCCGGGCGGGTGGAGCGAGAAGATCGGCCTGAAGGCCGGGCTGAAGGTGGAGCTGCAGGGCGTGGCCGACGTGCTGGTGCGCTAGAGCGCCGATCAGGTTGGCGGACCGAGTGACGTCGGTGAGTTGCGAGCAGACCAAGGCGCGACGAGGGAAGCTGCTGGTGGGCAGCTGACCGAGGAGCAACGACGGGATGCGACGCAAATCGCCGATGTC
>JADLDB010000005.1 GCA_020846875.1 Myxococcales bacterium
AGTCGAGGCCAGTAGCTCGGCTCGGCTCGAAGATGCAGTCCTTGAAGATCAGGTTTCGCCAGTAGTTCGCACCCGGGGCAGTCCAGCACTCAATCATCATGCGCTGCGCGCCGGTGGCGACGCCGTTCGTGACGCCGAAATGACAACCTTCGAACCTGACGCCGTCGACGATGTTCTTGTGGGCGTAGAGGCTGATGGTGTTCTCGCCCGGGGCCTGGCTGTCCGAGCCTGTCCACTGCGTTCCGAGGCTCCGTTCGAACTCACAGTTCACGAACGCCAGGTTCGAGACGTCATTACCGCCACCGACAGTGACCGTCGGGTAGTTGACCAAATTCCCGCCGCCGCCCCGGACGTGACATCGAGTAAAGCTGGTGCCATCGGACCCATCCGCGTTGTGCAGTCCGCAGACCCCGGCGGTTGCCGGCCCGATCTTCAAGTCCTCAAAGCGACATCTACTTCCGAAGTCCACCCGGCCCATCAGCCAAGGGAGGTCTGCTGACGAAGGGCCAGCGTTGCAGGGGCCGTAGAGGTTGGTGTCATCAGGCACCGACAGGATGTCCGAGAGCGCGAAGGACCGTCCTGGAGGGAAGTAGAGGCCCGCGTACCCCTGCTGCTTGTAGGCACCCATCGCGTCAACAATCGCCTGCAGGTCGTCGGTGACTCCATCTCCGTGCGCGCCGCCCTGGGTGACGACGTGGTAGGTGTTCGGCGGCTGCGCGGTCGAGCAGGCGGCCCCCCCGTCACTGCTGTTGCCCGCATCGGCCAGCCCACCCGCATCCGCCCCCCCGTCACTGCTGTTGCCCGCATCGGCCGGCTCACCCACATCCGCGGGGCGGCACGAGGTGCCCGCCGGCATGAAGGCCAGGGCCGCGGTCGCCACGCCCGCTGCGCGGAAGAACTCGCGCCGACCCAGTGAAGTCTGCCCAGGGGAAGGCTGCTCAACCCGTGGGCGCTCGGCGCCTGGTCTGGGGGCCTTGAGGCTCATTGAAGAAGGAGCAAAGCAGAGCTGCGCCGACGCAGCCACGCCCCTCCTCGCTACGGTCGTCCCTTCTCGATGCGTGCTGCCCCGAGCAGACCGATTGCTGGGCGATGGCCGCACGCTGCCGCTGCCCGCCGGAGAGTTGCGCTGGACAATACCGCACCCGCTCGGTGAGACCGAAGCGTCCCAAGAGGTACTTGGCGCACTCCGCGGCGGATTTCGCGCTCAGCGGCGCTTCTTCTTCTTCGGCTTCACTTCGCGCAGCTCGAACTGCAGGCGGCCTTCCTGCGCGTCGGCCGCGTCGTCCAGCAAGGTCAGCCAGAGCTGCGTGGCGCCCGAGAAGCGCCACGGCTCTCCGACGGCCACCACCACCACGCCCTGCGTCGGGTGGCCCACCACCACGCGCTGCACCTCGTTGCCCGTCCGCACGCGCGCGGGTGGCTCGCCCTGGCGCGTCAGGAGCTCGTAGGTGTCGGCGGCGTCGAGGCCCGTGACGCTCACGCGGCTCGACTGGGGGAAGCGCAGCTTCGGGGGCACCTTGTAGGTCGACACCCGCTTCTCGTTGCCGGCCTGTACGGTGAGCGGCCGCGGCTTGCCGTCGTCGCGCGCCTCGCCGCCCAGCACCGACGCCCCCACGTGGAAGGCGAACAGCTTCTTCACGCCCTTCATCTGCAGCGGCTGCGCAGTGAAGGGCCCCGGCTGCGCGCCTGCCTCGTTCACCACGTAGAAGCCCCAGCCCTCCATCGGGCCCTTGCCCAGCGCCACCTTGTACGTCTTCGCTGGATCCAGCGTGACGCTCAGCGCCCCCGCGCGGGAGAGATCGAGCCGGTGCTTCGCCGCGTCCAGCTCGAAGCGCGCCGTCGGCCAGGCCACCGCGTCGGGCACCGGCTTCAACTCGGGCACGGGCACCGGCGTCGCCACCGCGCCCGCGTCCACCACCTCCGGCTTCGGAGGTGGCACCGGCTCCACCACCGGGGGCGGCAGCGCCTCCAGCTTCGCCTCCACCAGCAGGTGCTGTCCCCGCTGGAGCGGCACGTCGTTGCGCCACGGCTTGAAGCCGTCCTTCTGCAGCTCCACGCGGTACGTCTTGGCGCCCTCGAGTTCCCCCAGCAGCGCCGGCGCCACCTTCCCCGTGTCCTTCCCGTCCAGCGAGATCGCCGCGCCCGCCGGAGTCGACGTCACGTCCAGCGTGCCCCGGCGCATCCGCACCGCCAACGACACGCCCCCGAAGCCCACCGCCGCCGCCGCCAGCACCAGCAGCACCGCGCGCATCACCGGCGGCCGCCTGGGCGACGACATTCGATCGAACGTCGGCGCGCGCGGGAACTTCGGCGCTCCGGCCACGTCGCCTACGTCCACCATCTCCGTCGGCGCGTCCGCGTCCGGCTTGCCCGGGGGGGACTGCTTCCACGACTGCGCCTTCTCCACGAAGGTGCGCGGCAGTTGCACCGGCCGGCTCTCCGCCACCAGCTCCTCCTCGAAGAGCAACTGCAGGAAGAGCCCCATCTCCACCTGGGTGAAGTCCGGGTGCTGCGACGCCAGGTACCGGGAGAGATCCTGGTGGAAGGCCTCCGCCGTCTGGAAGCGATCCGCCTTCTCCAGCGCCAGCGCCTTCAAGACGATCCGCTCCAGCTCCGCCGGCACCTTCGGGTTCACCTCGCGCGGCCGGGGGAACTGCCCGCGAACGATCTTCGACAACACATCCATCATCCGCCCCTGGAAGGGCAGCTGGCCGGTCAGCATCTCGTACAGGACGATCCCCGCGGCGAAGACGTCGGTGCGCGCGTCCAGCTCCTTGGCGCGGGCCTGCTCGGGCGCGAAGTACGCGAACTTCCCCTTCACGGCGTTGGCGGCCGTCTCTTCCACGCCGGCGTTGCGCGCCTTGGCGATGCCGAAGTCCACCACCTTGATCTGCCCCTCGTAGCTGACCAGCACGTTCTGGGGGCTCACGTCGCGGTGGACGATGTGCATCGGGTGGCCGTGCTCGTCCGGCCGGGTGTGCGCGTAGTGCAGCCCTTTGAGGGTCTCGATCGCCACGAAGGCCGCCAGCGGCGGGGGCAGCACCGGAATGCCGAAGGTGCGGGCGCGCTTGAGCACCCGGGACAGGGGCTGGCCGTCCACCAGCTCCATGGCGAGGAAGTAGTCGCCGTCGATGGAGCCGAAGTCGAACACCTGCGCGATGTTCCCGTGCGACAGGCCCATCGCGATCCGCGCCTCGTTGGTGAACATGGCGATGAAGCCGCGGTTCGCCGCGTAGTGCGGGAGGATCTTCTTGATCACCACCTGCTTGGTGACGCCGGGCGCCGGCGCGTAGCGGGCGCGGAAGATCTCGGCCATGCCGCCGGCCGCGATGCGGTCGAGCAGCTCGTACTTGCCGAATGGGGTAGGGGACGGCGTCGACAACGTTTGAGTCCTTCGCGCGCGCGAGACGCTAACATGACCCCGCATGAGGGCATTGCTCGCGATCGTCATTCTCTGGACGTCTCAGGCAGCCGCCGCGCCCCTGGTGCTGCTCTTTCCGGCCGTCGGCGCCCCCGGGGGGGTGATCTTGTCCGGCAGGGTGCTCAAGCACGCGCCGTCGGGCGGCAGCAGCACCGTCTCGAGAAACCTGCGCTGGCTCACCTCGAGCAACTGGGAAGGCGCGAAGGTGGAGGTCCGCTTCGCCGGCCGCGCGGCCACCATCACCAGCGGCCACGACGGCAACTTTCAGGTCACCATGACGCCCGGGGAAGGAAAGTCCTTCGAGCCCGGGCTGTCCACCGCCGAGGCCCACGTAGACGGCGCGGAGACGGGCATCGCCACCGTCGACGTCATCGCGCCGGCGGCGCCCTTCTTCGTCATCTCCGACTTCGACGACACCCTGGCGATCACCAACGTGGTGAAGGCCGGCGGGGCGATCGAAGCGGGGCTGTTCAAGGACTCCACCACCCAGCCGGTGGTGGAAGGCATGGCGCCCTTCTACGGCTGCCTCAAGGACGGCAAGCCCGCGCGGCCGGTGTTCGCCCTGGTGAGCGGCAGCCCCGTGCAATACACCGGGCGCGTCATCCAGTTCCTCTCGCGCCACGGCTTCCCCGTCTTCGGCCAGTACCTGCGCGACTTCGGGCCCAAGACGCTGTCGGGCTACAAGCAGCCGCTGATCCGCCTGCTGCTCCAGTCCATCTCGCAGCCGGTGGTGCTGGTGGGCGATGACGGCGAGAAGGATCCTGAGGTGTACGCGCAGATCCGCGACGAGTTCCCCGGCCGGGTGAAGGCCGTCTACATCCGCAAGGCGGGGGGCACGCAGACGGACGGCCGCTTCACCGGCATGTTCCACTTCGGTCAACCGTCAGAGGCCGCCGCCGACGCGGTGAAGAAGGGCCTGGCCGCCGCCGCCTGTGTGGCCACCGCCTTCCCGGAGCCCGGGGGAACTTCGAGTGGCGCCGCGAAGTCAGACGGTGGGACCGCCGCCAAGGAGACGACGAAGTGACTGTGAGGCTCGGGTGGGGCCTGGCGCTGGTGGCCCTGGCCGGCTGTCCCCAGAAGAAGGAGCCCCCGCCGCGCGCCACCCCCAGGCCGCTCGCTCCGCTGGAGCCCGTGCGCGAGGCCGACGCAGGCCAGGCCGTCGAGGAGGATCCGCTCTTCCGGGTGGTGCCCATTCCCCCCGTGGGCCCGAAGCCTCCCGAGGGCGCCACCGTCGTCACCCTGGACGGCGAGCAGGCGCTGGTGGGGGGCGCCCCGCTGGATCTCAAGACTGCCAGACCGCCGCTCTTGCTCGTGCCCACCGAGGGCACGTACCTGGTACAGGTCGCCCCGCTCCTCGCCGCCCTCGACGACGCGAAGGTGGAGGTGTGGCTCAAGCACCCCGAGGCGGACGTCGCCTGGCGCCTTGCGCTGCGCGACGAGCCCACCTTCCAGAGGTGGCTGGAGGAGCCCGTGCCCGGGAAGCTGCGCGTCATCCACCGCGCCGACGGCTTCGAGCTGCAGACGAACATGGGCAAGCTGCACGGCGCCGATCCCAACGGGCCCACCGTGCCGGTGCGCGGAGGGAAGATGGATCTGGCCACCCTGCGCCGCGGCTTCGAGCGGGTGCAGTCGCGCTTCACCGACGCCCCCGACTACTGCTTCATGCCGTCCTTCGGCATGGAGCTGGCCCAGACGGCGCGCGCCATGGTGGCCAACCAACTGTCCGCCTCCGAGGCCTTCTTCGACGCCACCTGCCTCGTCTACCCGCGCCCCGCCGCTGACGCGGGAAGGTGAACGCCGTCCCCGGCGGCATTCTTCGCGCTTGAAGCGGAACTCGAAATGGCTAGGGTGGCACCTTCCCGATTCCGGGAGGGAGGGTGTACCTACAATGAAGAAGCTTCTGGCACTGGCTGCCCTGGCCGCGACGCTGGTGGGCTGCGCACACGGACAGGACGTGAAGGCGAACTCGAACGCGGGCTTCGCGCCTGAAGCGATGCGGATGTGGGGCCGTCCACAGGAGTTCGGCTACACGCTGGGTGAGCGCCTGCAGGGCGAGGCGTCCACCAACTGCGTCCTCTTCGTCATCTGCTGGGGCGCGGACGACGGCGGCCTGCTGGGCGGCATCTTCGGCGCCTTCAGCGGTGACGGCGCGGACTCGAACCCGCTGGTGCGCGCGGCCGCCGCCAACGCGGTGCTGACCGCCCCCACCGAGACGGACGGCATCTACGTCCTCAACCACGAGTCGGACAGCTTCAACATCCTCCTCTACTCGCGGAAGTCGGCGCGGGTGATCGGCAAGTCCATGCGCCTGCACCCCATCGGCGAGGTCAGCCAGGAGCGCGCGGACAAGGAGCGCTTCCTGCGCGCGATGAGCAGCGCCCAGGTGCACATGCCGTCGACGTTCGCCGAAGTGAAGTAACCGGCGCGTCCAGCAGTCATCGAGCCCCCGAGCGCCTCTCCACGAGGACACCGGGGGCTTCGTGTTTCTTTCTCAGATCCCCGCCGGCCCCACGCAGACCGGCGTCTCGCTGTTGTTGGCCACGTTGCACACGTAGGTGTCGCGGCAGTCCCCCTGGCGCTTGCAGGACTTCAGGCAGCCGGCCTCGTTGGGCTTGATGGCGCCGCGCACGCAGAGGGTGCCGGCCGGGCAGGCAGGCCCTCCCACCACGCAGGACAGGCTGCAGGCCCCACCGGGCGTCCAGGCCTGGGTCACGCACACGCCCGCGCCGCAGTCCTTGTCGGAGGTGCAGGCGTCTCCGATGGTGGGCCCGCAGGCCGACAGCAACACGGCGAGGCAGGTCAGCGGCGCGAGGCGCAGGGGGTGGTTCCCTTTCATGGCCCCCCGACTATGGTGCAGCCGGGCCTTTTTGGCCCACTTCCTTCTCGAGCACGGAGTCGACAGTCGATGAGCAGCGCACGCGGTGGTTCTTTCCTGCTGAGCCCGGTCGGATCGGTCGAGGTGATGTCCCCGGAGTTCTTCTCTGCCGAGCAGAAGGCCTTC
>JADLDB010000006.1 GCA_020846875.1 Myxococcales bacterium
AGACGACGACCCCGCACCCCTCACCCTCACCCCTCCCAGGGGTGAGGGGGCCGCCCGTCGCGCCGGGCGAGGCGCAACTGGCCGCCCTGCCGCACACCGTGGCAGCTCAGCTTCGCCTCGCGACGCGAGCGCCTGCGCCACCTCGACGCGCCGTGGAGAGCTGCACCACCGCTGCCTGGCCGCAGGCCGAATTCTCCACGGCCCTTCTCACGCCTGGAATCGACTCCAGGCGCTGGGGCTGGAGCGGGTGGGAGCGGGCACCGGCCCCGGGGGCAGAGTCTCTGGAGGCGCTTCGTCTCCGCCCGGAGGAGTCATGACGCGGAGGCGTGAGGGGAGGGCAGTCGATGCGCGAGGGCGGAAGCTGTTCGGCGGAGGCAGGGCGTCAGCGTGCCGCCGGCAGGCAGGCCCACCTTCCCTGGGGAAGGGGCGGGGGGGAGTGGGGAAGCCGGGCTGCAAAGCCAGGAGAGAAGCAGTGCAGAGTGAGGTGACGCAGTCCGCCCCGCCAGGGCACTCAATTCACCTCATCCGCCCCGATGTCTGGCGACGACGGATTGGGGTTGGGCCGGCCCTGTCCGTCGATGTCCTGCGCGGGCGCCCCGTTGGCGGTGCCGGCTCCACGCGCCGGAGACGTCCCCCCGATGTGGAGGTTGCCGCCGCCCAGGTTGAGGAAGGAGGGGTTGCCCGCGAGGTTGCTCGCCGCGGTGCAGTCCATCAGCCCGTTGATGGCCCCCGGCGTGGTGAGCGTGGCCGAGCCTTCGTTGCGGTACAGCGGCGGGTTGAGCGCCGCGCCGTCCACGTGGAAGAGGTTGTTGGACAGCTCCGTCGGATCCGCCCCCGCCGACGACTCGCGGAAGGCGAACACCGTGGCCGACGGGCCGAACACCGGCCCCGCGTGGATGATGTTGTTCCTCCACACACCCGCCTGCAGCCCGCCCAGACCTCCCGGGGTTGGGTTCACCTGGACGCCGATGCTGGTGCCGTTCAACACCGCCGCGCCGGTGACCGTCGAAGCCACGACGGTGTTGGAATGGAACGTCGCCGAAGGCACCGAGCTGTCCCCCGTCCGCCGCAGCAGCGTGTGGTCGATGCCCACCGCCACGAAGCACGGCCCGCCGAAGACGAAGTTGTTGGTGATGGCCGCCGCCGAGCCCATCACGTTGATGCCGGTGGCCGTCGCCCCCGCGGGACAGAAGGTGCCGTTGCCGCCGAAGCCGATGCGGTTGCGGAACACGCTGGGCGAGCTGTTGCTCAACAGCAGGTGCGTCAGGTTGCTGCCCGTGCTGGCCGTCAGGGTGTTCAGCCCCACCTCGTTGCAGGAGCCACGGCAGGCGGCGTTGCCACCCGCGCAGCTCCCCTCGCACGCCAGGCCGATGCTCCGCGCCGTGGACACGTAGCCGCCGAACATCGCGCTGTCCGTCACGTTGCAGGCGCTGTCTACGCCGTTGGGATTGGACAGGCCCCGGTAGGAACAGACGAGCCCGATGGTCGTCTCCGCCCCCATGCCGGTGGGAGGAGCGCCGCTGGCACCCGTGAAGCTGGACGTCATCGCGAAATTCACCGCGCAGCCGTTCAGCGCCGCACCACCCGTCGCGCTGCTGCCAAGGCCACCCACCACGCCGCCGACAGCGACGGTCTGCCGCAAAGTCGGCGGGGCGCCTCCCGGAGACACCCCCAGGCAGCCGTCGAAGACGAGGCCGTAGCCCGTGGTGGACGGCTGCCCCGTCCCTCCGGAGCCGCGCGGACAGCCGGTGGCTGTCGACTGAGACACCAACGTCCCCGAAGCCGGGCCCTGCGAGAGGAAGCCGAAGCAGGTGGGCGAGGGGCCTCCCGCGAAGCCCGCGTTGGTGAAGGTGGAGCCCGGCGAGTCCTGGAGCCGCGCGCCGTGCGTCACCGAGGAGGCCTGGCCTGCGCTGAAGTCCACCGAGTCCACCTCGACGCGCGAGTCGGTGGCCACCAGGCCGCTGCTGCTGGTGAGGCCGGGGCCGGCCGTCACCGTGCTGTCTGCCGCCGGCATCGCGCGGCCCTCGAAGCGCGGGTTGGCCACCGCCGACATGCCGCCCACCACCTCGATGCCGATGTTCACCACGGGCTGGGTGATGAAGTTGATCGCCGGCAGCACCCCGAAGTCGCGCAGCAGCGGCGAGCTGCCGGTGATGGTGATGGCCGCCACCTTCATCCCGCTGACGCCGGCCTGCCGCACGGACAGGCCCTCGAAGACGGTCGCCCGGGTGAGGCCCGAAGGAAACTTGAGGCCGGTGGCCTGGGTGTTGACGAGGACGCCGCGCGTCGCGGTCTGCTGCCAACCCAATGTGGGGCCCACCGGCATCACCGCCCAGCGGCCCTGCACCGAGACGCCTTCCACCATCGTGACGTCCTCGGTGTACGTCATCGCCGTGCCCATGAAGGTGGTGGCGACGTAGACGGTGCCCTTGCCCGCCGCGACCGCGTTGAGAATGCCCTGGTTGATGGTGGCCACCGGGTTGGCTTGCGTGCCGGGGTTGGTGTCCACCGCGCCGGGGCAGCCCGCACAGACGTAGGTGTCGAGGAGTGAGCCACCACCGCCGCCCGTGCCGCCGCCCGTCGCGCCACCGCCCCCGCCCGTCGCCCCACCGCCACCGCCGACGCCTCCACCCACTGCGCCACCGCCACCGCCCGTCGCCCCACCGCCACCGCCGACGCCTCCACCCACTGCGCCACCGCCCGTGCCGCCGCCCGTCGCGCCACCGCCACCGCCACCGCCCGTCGCGCCACCGCCACCGCCCGTCGCGCCACCGCCACCGCCGACGCCTCCACCCACTGCGCCACCGCCCGTGCCGCCGCCCGTCGCGCCGCCTCCGCCGCCCACGCCACCGCCCGGGCCCGCGTCATCTCCGCCACCGCCGCCCACGCCACCGCCGGTGCCTGCGTCATCGCCACCACCGCCGGAGCCTCCGCCCATCGCGCCGCCGCCCGAGCCGCCGCCCGTCGCCCCACCGCCGCCGCCCGCGCCACCGCCCACCTCGCCGCCCCCGCCGGTGCCGCCATCCTGCACCGCCGGCGCGTAGTTGCAGCTGCAGCCCGACATCACTCCCGCCGCGAGCAGCAGGACCCCAACGAAGGCAGATGTGCGCATGAGTTCTCCCCGAGGACGAGCGGCGGAGAGCGTACAGAATGTATGCCGGGATTGAAGTGGTTGAAGAGACTCGGCGGCCGGCCTCGCGCTGCGAGGACCTGCAGGGCGTTGGCGCATCGCACTATGAAAGAAGTAGCGAAGCCTCTCAGCGCTGCCGGGTGAGGCCGTCCTGCGCGGTGGTGGCCACCAGCACGCCTTCGCGCGTGTACACCCGGCCCAACACCAGGCCTCGGGCCGCGGCAGCGCGCGGGCTGTGCATGACGTGCAACAGCCACTCGTCGGCGCGGAAGGGCGCGTGGAACCACACCGCGTGGTCCAGGCTGGCCACCTGCATCCCCGGCGTCAGCCAGGTGACGCCGTGGGGCTTGAGGGCGGTGGTGAGGAACGCGTAGTCCGAGGTGTAGGCCAGCAGCGCCTGGTGCACCGACGGCGTGTCCGGCAGCCGGTGGAGGGCGCGGAACCAGACGTGGCGCTCCGGCGGCTGCGCGCGCATCGTCATCGGGTCGTCGTCCTCCACGGTGCGGGACTCGAAGGGGCGCTCGGCGAAGGCGCGCTCACGCAGCACGGCCGGCACCGCGTCGCCGTGGCGCTGGAGCCGCTCGGCGTCGCTGGGCAGGGACTCGGGCGGCGGCACCTGCGGCATCTCGTCGGCGTGCTCGAAGCCCTGCTCCGTCTTCTGGAAGGAGGCGGCCAGGTTGAAGATGGCCTCACCGTGCTGGATGGCGACGACGCGGCGGGTGGTGAAGGACGAGCCGTCGCGGATGCGGTCCACCTCGTAGACGATGGGCGCGCGCACGTCGCCGGGCCGCAGGAAGTAGGCGTGCAGCGAGTGCACCGCGCGCTCCTGAGGCACGGTGCGGATGGCGGCCGTCAGCGCCTGGCCCAGCACCTGCCCGCCGAAGACGACGCCCCAGCCGAGGTCCTCGCTCTGGCCGCGGTAGAGGTTCTCCTCCAGCTTCTCGAGCGCGAGGAGCTGCACCAAACCGTCGAGGAGGGACGCCATGGCTTGTCCTTACCCGCCGAGGGGCGAGTTGTCGCGCCGGCCGAGGGCTCGAGCTCAAATGCTGAAGTGATGGATTGCGTACCAGGCGTGCCACACGCCGTTTGTCTTCCGCAGGACGTACGTGCTGCCGTCTCCCTCGAGCCCATCCGCAATCCACTTCAGGAAGAACACTGCTTGCGAGCCATCTGCGCTGAATCCAAGCGAAGAGAGGTCGCACGGGCGCGGAAGCCTGGGTACGTCTCCTGGAGCCACTCCCTGGTGATGACGGATTCGCCCAGCTTCTTCGTGAAGACCGAATTCGAGACGTAGACAAACGAGGGCGGGAACGACGGAGCTGTCGGCTTCGCGCTGCGCTTGTCGTAGTCCGCGAAGAGGGAAGCGCGCAGATCGGGTGCCAAGCGAAGGACATCCTCCCAGCTCCACGCATGCGACGGTGGGGCGACGGCATCACCGGCCAACAATCGCTGGCCGTGGAAGACCTCCTTGGTGAAGGCCGCCAACACGGCTCGTTCTTCGGCGGCTCGTTCCTCGCGCGTGAAGGGAATCGGAATCTCGGTCTCTTTCGGCGCGGCCACGCTGAAGGGCTTCAATGAGCCGACCGCGTCCAGCAGGGCCGGCGCTTCCAATGCGCGTTGAGAGGCGGCCTAACCCCGGAGTTCACCTGGGTAGAGCATGGATCGCGCAGGACGTTGCCCGGAGGTCGAGAAGCGAGGAGGGAGCGGGCTGGTGGGCCCGTGACCGACGAGCGACGACGAGATCCGGGCAAGGGAC
>JADLDB010000007.1 GCA_020846875.1 Myxococcales bacterium
GCGATTTGCGTCGCATCCCGTCGTTGCTCCTCGGTCAGTTGCCCACCAGCAGCTTCCCTCGTCGCGCCTTGGTCTGCTCGCAACTCACCGACGTCACTCGGTCCGCCAACCTGATCGGCGCTCTAGCGGTTGATGCCGGTGGCGAGCAGCGACAGGACGAGCGCGAGGGACGAGGCGCATCAAGCTACGCGGGGCGCAGCAACTCCAGCGGGGGCTGGCCCGCCGGCCTCACTGGGCGACGCCCAGAATCCACGCCCTGCGGATGAGCCGGCCGCAGCGCTCGGACGCGAAGCCGTGCCCCCCGGCGTCGGGGTTGTTCGGGTCGTTGGTGTTGCTGGTGTCGCGGCGGGCGATGATGCCGTACCAGCGCTTGGTCGCGTCAATCCACGGGTAGAAGCCGAACGCGCCGGCGCTGCTGAACGCGCCGTCCCCATCGACTGGATCGTCCTCGACCCAGTGGCCGATGGAGTAGTGGTAGCTGTGCGTCGAGGGAATGGGGGCGTTGCGAGCCTGCGGGCAGGTGGCCGGGTTGGTGCAGACGGCCTCGGTGCCCAGGGCAGCCCACATCGCCAGCCGGCCCGAGAGGATCTTCCGCAGGAACAGGGCGTAGGTGTCGGCGCTGCTGACGATGCCCCCGGCCAACTGCGGCTGGCTGTAGACGAGCGGCCCTACGTCGCTGCCGAGCTGGGCGAGGATGGCCGCCGCCAGCCCCGCGTTGTCCAGGGGCCCCAGGCCGTTGAGGCTCGCGTGCTTCTCCATGTGACCGCCGCCGTAGGCGAACAGGCCGTCGCTGAGCGGCGAGTGCACGTCGTTGTTCTGGTAGGCCACGCACTCGTCGACGGTCTGGGTCGCCAGGCAGCGTGAGAAGGACGTGTAGCCGCTGCGGAACGTCAGGAAGGTGATGTCGCTGGCCGTCAACTGGCCCTGCCGAAGCTGGACGACGTAGGCGCCGTAAATCCACTTCGAAGCCGACGCGATGGGCAACAGCGTCGAGCCCGTGTACGTCGGGGTGCCCATGTTCGAGGGCACCGAGCCAGAGCCGAGCCGGGAGGACTGGTCGCCCACCTCCCAGAAGAAGGGCTGAATGCTGGCGCAGGCGTTGGTGCCGCTCTGCGCGGTGTCGGTCGCCGCGGCGATGCGCGCCGCGAGGCTGACTCCGCCGTCGTCGCCCGGAAGCCCCCCATCTTCCGCAGTCCCGCCGTCGGCGCCCGGAAGGCCCCCATCCTCCGCAGGCCCGCCGTCGGCGCCGGGCAGCCCGCTGTCCGCCACCGGGGGCCCGCCATCGGGGTCGAGGCCCGCGTCAGCCGCCACCCCTCCGGCGCCGCACCCGCAGAGCCAGACCGTCAGCACCAGAAATCCAGTCGAAGGTTTCGTCATCGCCGCCCCAACACCCGAGCCCTGCTTTGGTTGCGGACCCCGGTACACAAAAAGTTTCACCACACCCTGCGCACCGTGAGGCTCAAGGCGATGGCGTCGGGGGCGGAGGACGCCTCGCTTTGCAGCGCCGGGGGGCTCCACATGCCGTGGAAGCCGAAGGAGAGCTGCTTCCAGGTGAGCCCCACCCCCAGCACCGGCCCGAAGGCCATGCGGGGCCGCTGCGTCCTCGGGTGCCAGTAGAGCATCGTCCCGAAGCCGCCTTCCGCGTAGAGGTCGAGGCCGTTGTCCAGCGGGAGGTGCCCCGCCACCGAGACGCCCAGTTGCACGAAGCTGGTGGCCGACAGCGGGCTGAGGAGGAACACCAGCCCGGTGTACAGGTAGCCCATCAAGAGGAAGGCGAAGGCGAAGAAGGCGGGGAAGAGCTTCAACAGGAAGTACTTCGCTCCGTCCGCCACCAGCCAGTTGCCGACGGTGCCGAAGGCCTGGGTGGTCCAGGCCCCCGCGGCGATGCCGTGGTTCACCCAGTACTGCACGCGGTCCCACTGAGTGAGGCCCCAGGAGGCGCGGATGCGCAGGCCCAGCCACGGGCTGAAGCGGACCTCGCCCAGCCCCTCCAGCGCGGCGCCCCAGCCCACCCACGCGTCGCTGACGGCGAAGGTGGCCACGCCGATGCCGGCCACCAGGTCGAAGTGGGTGCGGTAACCGGGCGCTGGCTCTCCGGCCGGCGGCGTGGGTGCGGGCGCGGGGGGCGCGGCGTCGACGGGCGGCGGCGCGGGAGGCGGAGGGGCTGGCTGCGCGGGCTGGGGCGCGGGTTCGGCCTGCGGCAGCGTGGGCGGCAGCGGCGGCGGCGTGGGCGTCGTCTGCGGCGGCGGGCTCCACTCCGAAGGCGCCGAGGCCTGGGCGCGGGCCACCGTGGGCGCGAGGACCAACAGGAGGACGACGGCGCTCCACCGGGTGGCGGGACGGCGGGCCTGGCACGGCGGGCGAGAGACGTGGCTCATCGGCTCCGGTTCTCCGAGGTGCGCGGTGACGGGTGGAGCATACAGCCTCTGTCCGGTGCCTGTTTCCTGGTGGCGCTACCGGGAAGAGCCAGGCCCACCTCCCGCGGCTCACGGGCCGAGGGGCGCGACGGGCCACGGAGGTGGGCGCCAACGCCGCTGCCAGCCGCGACGCGGGGCCGCTGTCACGCGCTTGGTGCCGGGGCCGCGGCGCGCGCCTCGTGCTCGAGCAGCCACTGCTTCCTCGCCAGGCCGCCGGCGTAGCCCGTGAGCGCCCCGTCGCTGCCCACCACCCGGTGGCAAGGAATCGCCAGCGCCAGCACGTTGGAGCCGATGGCCCTCGCCACCGCCCGCACCGCCTGAGGACGGCCCACCGCGCGCGCCACCTCCGCGTAGGTCCGCGTCGTCCCCGCCGGAATGTCTGACAGGCACCGCCACACCGCACGCTGGAAGTCCGAGCCGCCTACGGCCAGGGGCGCCGTGAAGGACAGCCGCGCGCCAGCGAAGTACGCCGCCACGTCCGCCTCCACCGCGTCCAGCGGCCCCGTCACGCCCGGCACGACGGCCGCGCCCCGCTGCGCGCGCAGGCGCAACAGCTCCTTCTCCAGTCCGCGGCGGTCGGCGAACTCCAGCAGGTGCACCCCTGCGTCGTCCCCCACCGCCACCATCGGGCCCAGCGGCGTCTCCAGCCACTTCGCGTGCAGCACCGCCGTCCCCTTCGCCCTCGCAGGCGGTGCGCCCAACACCTTGCGGAAGGCGTCGCGGAAGCCGCTGCCCGACTCCCACTCCGCCGCCTGCTGCGCCTCGATGACGGGCGCGCCACCGCGCAATTCGCGGAAGGCCTGGCCGAGGCGCCGGGCGCGGGCGAACTCCACGAAGGTCATCCCGTAGCGGGCGCGGAAGAGACGGCGGGCGGTGGACGGGTCCACCCCCAATTCGCGCACCGAAGCGCCGCTCCAGCGCTTCGACGGCTCCTTCTCCAGGGCCGTCACCAGGCGCTCCACCACCGGCGGGGCGGTGTGGGCGGACAGCGGCCGGCACCTCAGGCAGGCGCGGTAGCCGGCCACCATCGCCGAGCGCACGTCGCCGAAGAACTCGCAGTTCTCCTGCTTCGGCTTCTTCGCCGAGCAGGTGAGGCGGCAGAAGATGCCGGTGGTGCGCACCCCCACGAAGGCCAGGCCTTCGTACTCGGTGCTGCGCGCCAGCAGCGCGCGGTACAGCGACTTCGCGTCCGGGAGCGGTGAGGTGGTCGGTTCCATGGACGGTCTCGTAGCGCCCACCCGCTGCCGGCGCCGACGAGGAGCACGCAGGGAATTTCTCTTCCCCCGCTGCACCCGCCGGCCCGCGCGGCTCACGGCGCCGCCGCGTCGGTGAGCAGCTCGTAGGTGAGGTGGACGTCGGCGCTCTCGCGCGAAATCGTCAGCCGCGCCCCTGAGCCGCGCTCCGTCAGCGTCACCTCGAAGCGCTCGGGCACCTGGCCGTAGCCGCCGTCGTCGGGCCGGGGCTCCCAGCCGTCCGGCAGCGCGCCGGCAACCCACTGGCCGTTGCCCTGGAGCAGCTCCGCCACCTGCCGGGTGAGGAAGCCCGCGCGCGAGGGCGGCTGCGCCCGGTAGCGCAGCTCCAGCACGAAGCGCTCTTCCTCCACCGGCAGGCCGCGGGGCAGGTACAGCCCCATCTCCATCGAGGAGATGGCCAAGGGCGCTTGCATCACCTTGTCCACCGTCGCCAGGTCCACCGGCAGCCACAGCACCAGCGTGGACGGCGCGAGGCGCTCGAGGTGGAGCGGCCCGCGGACCAGCCCACCGTCGGCGCCGGGCGCGAAGCGGTTGCCCTCCACCGCCCGGGTGAAGGCCTCGTCGGACAGCGCGGCGTAGCGGCGGGTGAGGGAGGCGCGGCCGCCGGTGATGAAGGCGCCCCGGTACTCGGGGAAGGCCACGATGAGGGCGGTGCGCAAGTCGACGGAGCGCTTCACCCGCGCGCGGCCCGCGTCGGGCACGGACGGGCCGGCGTCGGAGACGGCCTGGGCGCCACAGCGCGCGCACGACGCGAGGGCGGCGAGGAGGAGGACCAGGGCGAGCCTTGCGAGCTTCATGCGCGCTTCACCGCGTCGCGCCACTTCCCCAGGTGCCGCGCGCGCTGCTCCTGCGTCATCTTCGGGGTGAAGACCTTCTCGGCCTTCCACGCCTTGCGGATGTCTTCGGGGCTCTTCCAGAAGCCCACGCCCAGCCCGCCGAGGAAGGCCGCGCCCAGGCTGGTGGTCTCTACGTTCCTCGGCCGCACCACGTTGACGCCGAGGATGTCCGCCTGGAACTGCATCAACAGGTCATTCTTCACCGCGCCGCCGTCCACCTTGAAGGCGGGGAGGTCGCGGCCCGAGTCCAGCCGCATCGCCTCGGCCAGGTCCTGGAGCTGCAGCGCGACGCCTTCCAGCACCGCGCGCGCCAGGTGGCCCCGGGTGGTGGAGCGGTCGATGCCGGCAAACAGGCCGCGGGCGTCCGGCCTCCAGTGCGGCGCGCCCAACCCCGCCAGCGCGGGGACGAAGACGACGTCACCCGTGTCCTTCACCGTCTTCGCCAGGGCCTCCACGTCCGACGCCTTCTTGATGAGGCCCAGCCCGTCGCGCAGCCACTGCACCGCGGCCCCGGCGATGAAGGCGCTGCCTTCCAGCGCGTACGTCGTCTGGCCGCCCAGCTTCCAGGCCACCGTGGTGAGCAACCCGGAGGTGGACGCCACCGGCTCGCTGCCGACGTTCATCAAGAGGAAGGCGCCAGTCCCGTAGGTGCACTTGGACTCGCCCGGCGAGAAGCAGGCCTGGCCGAACAGCGCCGCCTGCTGGTCTCCGGCCATGCCCGACACCGGCACGCCGTCGGGCAGCGACTTCATGCCGCGCGTCACGCCGTACACCTCGGCGGACGGGGCGATGCGGGGCAGCACCGCGCGCGGCACGTCGAGGAGCGCCAGCATGCCGCTGTCCCAGTCCAGCGAGGCGAGGTCCATCAACAGCGTGCGCGAGGCGTTGGACGCGTCGGTGACGTGCGCGGCCCCCGCCGTCATCTTGAAGACGAGCCAGGTGTCGATGGTGCCGAAGCACAGGTCCCCGGCCTCGGCGCGGGCGCGCGCGCCCTTCACCGTGTCGAGCAGCCAGCGCAGCTTGGTGCCGGAGAAGTACGGGTCCAGCACCAGCCCCGTGGTGGCCTTGACGCGCGGCTCTTCCCCGCGGGCCTTCAAGTGCGCGCACAGTTGGCTGGTGCGGCGGTCCTGCCAGACGATGGCGCGGTGGAGTGGCTGGCCCTTCCTGTCCCACAGGCCCGTCGTCTCGCGCTGGTTGGTGAGGCCGATGGCGGCGATGTCGGTGCCCTTCACCTTCGCGGCCTTGAGCGCCTTGCCCACGCAGGCCTCGACGGTGGCCCAGATTTCCTTCAAGTCGTGCTCGACGTAGCCGGGCCTGGGGAAGTGCTGGGTGAATTCCTGCTGGCCGACGCCTTTGACGCGCAGCCTGGCGTCGAGGACGGTGGCGCGGGTGCTGGTGGTGCCCTGGTCGATGGAGAGGACGTAGCGCTGCGTGGCCATGCGGGTCGCCTCGTGCGTGAAGAGGAGGCGGTTTTCAAAGCGCACTTTCCGCGCGGAGGCACGCGCTAACCCCCGTCAGGGCGGCGCGACGGCGTCGAAGAACTCGGCCAGGGTGGTGATGGCCAGGGCGCGGTCGGCGTCGCGGGGGATGATGTGGCGCCCGCGCTGCAGGGCGACGAGGCGGGAGCGCGGCAGGCGGCGCTGGAAGGCCTTCACCGCCTCGAAGTCGACGACGCGGTCCTGCCGCGCGGCCAGCACCACCGAGGCGCAGCGCACGTCCGGCAGCGCCGCGAAGGCGAGGTCCTGCAGGGTGAAGAGGTCCAGCACGCGGGCCAGCGGGTAGCGCGGCATCAGCGGGGACTCGGCGCGCACCTCGTCCAGCTCGAGGTCGGTGGTCTCCTTCTTCACCCACTCGGGCACCAGCCCGCGCAGGGGCAGCTTGCGGACCGCGCGCAGGAAGCGGGCCCCGCCGCGGCGCACCTGCACCACCGGCGCCATCAACCCCAGGCCCCGCACGCGAGAGGGGTGACGAGCGGCCAACAGGGTGCCCAGCAGCGCGCCCATGGACAGGCCGGAGATGACGAGCTGCTCCGCGTCCTCCAGCGCGCGCAGCGCGTCTTCCGCGGCGGCCAGCCACTCGCGCCACGTCACCCACAGCATCGCCTCGGGGGTGCCGCCGTGGCCGGGCAGCAGCGGCGCGTAGACGCGGGAGCCGCGGGCGGCCAGGGCCTCGCCCAGCGGGCGCACCTCCCACGGGCTGCCGGTGAAGCCGTGCAGGAGCAGCACCGCCGTCTTCGCCGCGGGCGGGCCCAGCGTGAAGGGCGCCGTCTTCCCGGTGGTGTGCGGGGCCTGCATCGCGGGGCGTGAGGGTAGCACCTGGCCCACCACCTCAGTCGAAGAGCGCCAGCAGGTCGTCCTTCGTCAGGCCCGCCGCGCCTGCGCCGCCGTCCAGCGCAGCCTCGAACAGCGCCCGCTTCTTCTCCTGCAAGGCGAGGATGCGCTCCTCCACCGTGCCCTGCGCCACCAGGCGGTAGACGAAGACGGGCTTGTCCTGCCCGAGGCGATGGGCGCGGTCCGCCGCCTGCGCCTCCACCTGCGGGTTCCACCAGGGGTCGACGAGGAAGACGTGGTCCGCGGCGGTCAGCGTGAGGCCGGTGCCGCCCGCCTTCAAGGACATCAGCATCACCGCCGGGCCTGCCGCCGCCTGGAACTGCTGCACCAACTCGCCGCGGTTGGTGGTGGAGCCGTCGAGGCGCGAGAAGGACAGCGCCGCCGAGGCCAGCGCCGGCTCGATGAGGTCCAGCATGCTGGTCCACTGGCTGAAGACGAGGCAGCGGTGCCCGTCGGCCACCGCGGTGGACAAGGCGTCCACCAGCGCCTCCACCTTCGACGACGTCTTCGCCTGCTGGCCCGGCACCAGCGCGCTGTGACAGGCGGCCTGGCGCAGCCGCAGCAACGCCTCGAGCGCCTTGAGGACGCTGCCCCCCTGGAGCAGCGTCACCACCTCGGCCTTCGTGGCGGCGTGCACCGCGTCGTAGACGGCGCGCTCCTTCTCCTCGAGGGTGACGAAGCGGACGGCCTCGGTGCGCGCGGGCAGCTCGGGGGCCACCTCCCGCTTGAGGCGCCGCAGCAGAAACGGCGCCACCTTCTTCCGCAGGGCCTGCGTCTTCTCCACCGAGCCCGCCTCGATGCCTTCCGCGTAGCGCGCCTCGAAGTCGCGCCGCCCGCCGAGGAGGCCCGGGTTGGCGAAGTGCATCAGGCTCCACAGCTCCTCCAGCCGGTTCTCCAGCGGCGTGCCCGTCACCGCCAGCCTCAGGGCCCCGCGCAGGCGGTGCGCAGCGCGCGTCACCTGGCTGTCCGGATTCTTGATGGCCTGGGCCTCGTCCAGCACCACCACCCGCCAGTCCTTCGCGGCCAGCGCGTCGGCGTCGAGGCGCAGCAGGGCGTAGGTCGTCAGCGTCACGTCGGCGTCGGACAGCGCGCGCGCGGGCCCGTGGTAGGTGTTGACGGACAGCGGCGGACGGAAGCGCTCCAGCTCCGCCTTCCAGTTGGCCAGCACGCTGGTGGGGCACACCACCAGGCTGCCCTTCTCCAGCGCGCAGATGGTCTGCAGCGTCTTGCCCAGGCCCATGTCGTCAGCCAGCACGCCGCCGAGGCCGGCGGACTTGAGGAAGGCCAGCCAGTCCACCCCCTGGCGCTGGTACGGCCGCAGCGTGGCCGCGAGTCCTTCCGGCAGCGCGGCGGAGGGCAGCTTCTCGAAGCCCTCGAGGAGGGGCTTGAGGCGCTCGAGGCCCGGAGGAGGAGGACACTCCAGCGACTCGCACACCTCGGCCAGCGCCGGCAGCGCGTGGTTGGCCACCTGCCCCGACTCCGCGCGCGCGTCGAGGAGCGCCTGCACCCGGGCGCCGTGGGAGTCGAGCCACGCCTGCGGCAGGGGCGCCCAGCCGCCGCCCTCGAGGGGAACGAGGCCCAGGCCTTCCTTCCACGCGCGCAGCACCGCCTCGCCCGACACCGACGCGCCGGCCGCGCCACCCTCCACGTCGAAGCGCAAGGAGAAGGCCGCGCGCGGTACGCCGAAGCCGTCGAGGCCGCCCTTCACCTCGAAGCGGGGGACGAGCGAGAGGCCCGTGCCCACCACCCGCCGCGCGTCGCCGGTGAGGCCGCCGCGGAAGTCCCTGAGTGCGTCCACGAAGCGCGCCAAGTCGGGCCCGGAGAAGACGGTGCGCCGCCCGGGCACCAGGCCCAGGGACTCGCGCAGGTGCTGCACCGCGCGCGCCTCCGCCGCCTCGTCGCGCAGCGGCATCGCGCCGCCCAGGTGCTTCAAGGTGCCCGCGTCGACGCGCGCGGAAGGCGGGCTGCCGTAGACGAGGGTGGGCAGCGCGGAGAGGCCGGTGTCCAGCTGCGCCAACTCCAGCTCGATGCGCGGCTTCAAGGTGCGGTCGATGCGCGGCAGCCGCCCGGAGTGGTTGTCGACGGGGAAGCGGCGCGCCAGCTCCGGCAGGACGCGGCTCATCAGCTCGCCCACGCGCCCCGCGTCGTAGCGCCGCACGCTGGGCAGGTTCTCAAGGTATGGGCCCGACAGCGCCGTCTCGCCCAGTTGGCACACGACTTCTCCGCAGCGCGCCACGCCGCGGCTCACCACCTCGGACACGCGTGGGTCTCTGTGGATGGTGACGACGACGTCGCCTCCCTCGTCCTCGACGCGCACGCGCGGCAGCACCACCTCCTTCGAGAAGGCCACCGGCTGCCCCTCGAGGAGGACGTTGCGCGCGCTCTCCAGCAGGCCCAGCAGGCCCTCCAGCCTCTCGGGAGGCAGCGCCCCGCGCCACGGGCGCTCCAGCACGCGGTCCGCCAGCAGGTCTCCGTTCTCCACCTGCAACGTGCCCAGCTGGCCGTTGGCCATCATCGACTGCAGCGAGGCGGGCAAGGTCTCGCGTCGGCCGTCGGCGTGGAGCAGCTCGCGGGCGACGGTGAGGCCGCCCTCCAGCTTGGTGAAGCGGTAGACGAGGCGCGTCCAGGTCTTCGCGGTGGTGGCGACGGCCTCTCCGCCCTGGGCCAGGGTGATGGCCGCGGCGACGACGTGCTCGCAGGGGTCGAAGGCGCCGTCGCAGCTGCACTCCCACGCGTCGTCCGGCGTGAGGTACACGGTGAAGGCCACGGGCCGGCCGGCCGGCTTCACCCGGAAGACGTACTCGGCGCCCTGGCGCTTCTCGAGGGCCGCGGCGCCGGCGCGGGCCAGCTTCACGCCGTTGGCCCACAGCGCGGGCTTGGCTTCTTCACGGATGGCGTCCAGCAGCGCCTGGGACATCGCGCCGGGTGTTTAGCCTCTCGGCCGCCCGACTTCCCAACCTGCGACGAGGTTCACGCTGCACCTTGTAAACTCGGCGATAGGCACTGACTTTTCTGGGTATGCTCCGGCCGTGATGATCCCCAGGCAGGCTCATCTGGCCGCGGTCGAGCGGCTCCTCAAGCGCAACCCGGTCGTTGCGCTCCTGGGCGCGCGGCAGGTCGGCAAGAGCACGTTGGCGCGGGAGGTCGCACGGAGATTCTCTGGCCCGCACGACTTCCTCGACCTCGAAGCACCAGAGAGCCTGCGCGCGCTCTCCGAGCCGGCCTCCTACCTGAGCGAGCAGAAGGGGCTGGTCGTTCTCGACGAGGTTCAGCGACGACCGGAGCTGTTCCCGGTGCTGCGGGTGTTGGCGGACCGGCCAGGCAGCACTCGCTTCCTGGTGCTGGGCAGCGCCTCGCCCGAGCTGCTGCGGCAGTCGTCCGAGTCGTTGGCCGGCCGAATCGCGTTTCATCACCTGCCTCCCCTTTCTCTTGGCGAAGTGGGCGCCAACCGGCAGCGCAGGCTGTGGCTGCGAGGCGGCTTCCCCCGTTCCTTCACCGCGCACGCCGATGCGGACAGCGCCGCCTGGCGCCGCGACTTCGTCAGGACCTTCCTCGAGCGCGACCTTCCGCAGCTCGGAGTCCGCGTCCCCGGGGCCACCCTCGCCCGCTTCTGGGCCATGCTCGCGCACGTCCACGGGCAAGTCCTCAACTGGTCCGAGCTCGGGCGATCGATGGGGGTCTCAGACACCACGATTCGTCACTACGTCGACCTGCTGGCACAGTCCTTCGTCGTGCGGCTGTTGCCGCCGTGGCACGAGAACCTGTCCAAGCGCCAGGTGAAGTCGCCCAAGGTCTACGTCAGCGACTCCGGGATCGTGCACTCGCTGCTCGACATTGACACCTACGCCGGCCTTCAGCGGCACCCGAAGTGTGGCGCCAGCTTCGAGGGCCACTGCCTGGAGCAGGTGGTGCAGCGCCTCGGTGCGCGACGGGACCAGTGCTTCTTCTGGGCCACCCAGAGTGGCGCCGAGCTGGACCTGCTCGTCCTTCGCGACGGGAGCCGGCGCGGCTTCGAGGTGAAGTACTCCGATGCGCCAACCCTCACCCCGTCGATGAGGCACGCGCTCGAGGACCTGCGGCTCGACTCGCTGGAGGTGCTCTACCCGGGCTCACACACGTACTCGCTGCACGAGCGGGTGCGCGCCGTCCCCATCGCCAGGCTCCTCCTGGACGTGGACCCGTGACGCTGCGAGGGGGCGGCGCGCCACTTCCAGGGCCCCTAGATTCGAAGCCAGGCCCGGCGCTACCGGCGCGCCGCGTCCTCCACCGCGGCGATGAAGGCGGCCGGCGCCTCGGGCGACACCAGCAGGGGAAGGCGGCCCTCGAAGGTGAGCAGCACCAACCCGTCGGTGCGGGAGATGTCCAGCTCCACCCAGCCCCGCGAGGAGTACAGCCACCCGAAGCCGCCGAACAGCCCGCCCACGCCCACGCGCAGCGCCCGGCCGAAGCGCGCGCGCAGCTGCCGGCTGTCGATTTCTTCCGCCGTGGTGAGGCCCTTCAGCGAGACGCGCTTGGTGCGCACCGGGTACTCCAGGAGCAGCGCGCCTGGGTCCACCGTGAAGCGCCGGGGCCGGTGGACCAACCACACCTCCACCACCAGGAGGAGCAGCGCAGCGCCCGGCCAGACGAGGAAGAGGCGCGCCGGCGAGTGGTTCCACAGCCCTTCGGCGAGGAAGAGGAAGGGCAGCAGCACGAAGAAGGCCGTCAGGCCCCAGATGAGCCTGTCCATCTTCGCGAGGGGGAAGGAGCGCCGCACCGGCTCCACTGTAGCCCCTCGGGAGAATGTCGCCGCAGGCCTCTCGTCCTTCCGGCATGCCCCGCGCCGCTGTGCTAGGTGACAGCCATGTCCGACACGCCGAAGCCTCCGGAAGTTCAGCTGCAGATCCAGCTCGACGACGACGTGGCCAACGGCCGGTACGTCAACATGGCGCTGGTGAACCACACCGAGACGGAGTTCACCCTGGACTTCATCTACGTCCAGCCGCAGCAGCCCCGGGCCAAGGTCCTCTCGCGCATCATCACCAACCCCAAGCACATGAAGCGGCTGCTGCTGGCGATGCAGGACAACCTGGCCAAGTACGAGTCGAAGTTCGGAGCCGTCGAAGTGACGGACCCCGGAACGCCGGTACACTGAGGGGCGTGAGAAAAACCCTCCCCCTCGCCGCGGTGCTGCTGGCCCTGGGCGGGGCGGGGAGCGCCCACGCCGCGTGTCAGGCCGACGGGCTGCTCGTCTTCCCGGCGCCGGGCGCGGTGGTGCCCACCAACGTGCAGTTCATCCTCGAGGGGGTGGGCGCCGAGCAGTCGCGCATCGCCGAGCTGGCGGGCACCGACGCCATCGCCCTCACCGCGCCGGGGGAGGACGCGGTGCAGGTGCGGGCGGAGCGCGGCTGGGTGAGCCAGGAGAAGCGCATCGCCGTGCGCTTGAAGCCGAAGAAGCCCCTCAAGCCCGACACCGAGTACACGCTGCAGTTGGGCGCGGCCTTCGCACAGGTGCCGGTCCTCAACGACGCGCTGGGGGACAACTCGCTGCGGTGGACCACCGGCCCCCACCCGGACAAGGCGGCGCCGAAGTTCCGCACCCGGCCGTCGGTGGCCGAAGGCTTCTACTTCCAGGACAAGGAAGGCGGGCTCACCCGGCTGCTCAAGCTGCGCTCGACGGTAGAGGACAAGTCCCCCGTGTACCTGCTCATCACCATGCAGCGGGTGAGCGGCTCGCAGGTGAAGCAGGTGTACCCGGTGCCGCTGGACGGCGGCGAGCTGAAGGTGGGCCACGACGGCTGCAGCGGCACCTTCGGCTTCGACGACGGGCGGGCGTACCGCCTCAACTTCGAGCTGTTCGACGCGGCGGGGAATCGCTCGGCGGAGAAGGGGAAGCTGGACCTCACCGCGCCGCGCAAGCTTGGCCCCTGACTGACGCCTCGCTGTTTCACCCGCGAGGACACCTGCCCACCGCCGTGCACAGTGACCAGCGCGGTGGTGGGCGCCGCGCCGCCCAAGGTGGAAAGCGCGGTGACAGGCTCCCTCGGAGGGGGCGGTTGGCGCGGGCCTCGCAGTACCGGGAAGCGTGCGGACGCTGGCCGTCACTCTCGGGTTTCTGGCGCTGGCCTCGGGCTGCGTGGTGGGCGAGGCCAGCGCGCTGCCGGAGGAGCTGGCGGTGTACGACTTCACCGCCACGGTGGCGCCGGCGGCGGGGAACAAGGCGGGGGGCGCGGTGCAGGTGAGCCTCGAGGTGATGAGCCGCTCCAACCTCTCGGTGGAGACGGACGTGGTGCTGAAGGTGAACAAGCCCGACGGCACGCCAGTGGCCGAGCGGCACTTCGGCGGGGTGCTCTTCCACCCGGAGGAAATCTGGGTGCTGGTGGAGCGCTTCCTGCCGGGCGCGAGCGACCGCGGCGAGCTGCACTGCGAGGTCATCGTGTACGCGCACGACACGGGCGAGGAGCTGTGGCGCTCGCCGGCGCCGACGCCGCTGCTGGTGCAGTAGGGCCGGCCCCGCAGCGCTACTTCACGCCCGGCGACACCTCGACCAGCCGGGCGCGCAGGGTGCGGGTGATGTTCTTCGGCGCGGCGGGGAAGTCGGACTGCTCGAGGTTGCGCACCGAGGCCATGAAGTCGTCGGCGCGCCACACGTACTCGCCGCCCGTCCAGCCGTGGGTGGCCACCAGGTACTCCACGCCGTCCTTCTCGAAGTGCCCTTCGATGACGGCCCAGTGGGCGCGCTTGCCGTCGTAGAGGCCGGGGTTGCCCTGCTGGTCCACGTCGAAGCCGATGAGCGCGGGGCGGCCCCGGTCGAGGACGGCGTGCAATTCCTCGAGGGTGAAGTCGGCGTTGACGGTGGCCTTGTAGCCGAAGCCGCGGGCCAGGGAGGCGAGCTGCGAGGCGTAGAACATCTCGCCCTGGGTGGTGAAGCCCTTCGCCTTCGCCTCGTCCAGCAGCCGCCGCGAGGTGTCGGCGGGCACGGAGTGGCTGTCCCAGCGCACCACGTCCTCGCTGCGCACGTAGGGGTTGAGGTTGCGCGCGTCCTTCTTGTCCCAGTAGTCCATCACCATCCCCAGCGCGTACAGCCCGCAGGTGGGGCCGTCCTGCACGCGGGCCGGCACGTCGGCGCCCAGCCGCAGCGCCTTCTTCGTCTCTGCCGCCAGCGCCGCCCGGTCCACCGCCGAGAAAGACGTGCCGTTGGCCAGCGTCACGGCGAGCGGATCCGGCCGGGCCGACGGCGTGAAGGACGGCGTCGTCACCGGGCGCCGCGGGGTGACGGTGGAGGTCGAGACCGGTCCAATCGGAGGAGGCATGCGACATTGTCGGACATGCCCGCACCTCGGTGTCTTGTAGCTATGGGCTACATGCAAGCCATTGAAATAACACGTTTGTTACAGAGCCTCAAGGCCTGGGGCCTTTCCGGTAACGCGGCGCTGGCCACGGCCAGCTCGGCGGCGACCTCGGTCCGCTCCAGCCGCAGTTGGCGGGCGGCGTGGTCAGCAGCGTCGCCCGCGTGGACAGGAGCGGCACCAGCGACCCGGGCGATCCCGACGCCGGAGGCCACGGCTTCGCCTCGGCGCGCTGCGGGCAGCAAGGCGTGGATTCTCGGCGTCCCACAGTGAGCCGGCCGCGACGCGCGGGGCCAGCGCACCTCCCGCCCAGGCCGGTGGGCGACCTCAGCCCTCCACCGCCACCATCCGCAGCTCACACACGTACCGCTGCCCCTCTGCGTCCCCAAGCCACACCTCGTCCGGCGCCGGGAGCATCTCGGTGAGGACCACCTCTGGCGCGCCGCGGAGGAACTTGCACGCCAGGTCCACCAGCGTGGGGCTCTCGAAGTCGACGTAGATGGGCTTCACCTCGGCGGGGCTGCGCAGGAAGACGAAGCGGGGGAAGCCGCAAGACAGGGCCCAGGCCGTCGCGCCGAGGAAGCGCTCCTTCGCGTCGGAGGAGGAGGCCCAGGCGAGGGCTTCGGTGCCGACGCGCCAGGCCTCGCGGGCGACGACGACCTCGTCCAGCCAGACGCGCGGCCGGTGGCGGCGCCAGGAGAAGAGGTGCAGCTCGCTGGCGGCGCGCAGCTTCATCCGGCGCTCGAGGACGTGGAGGAGGGGGAAGGCGGGGCTTCCCTCCCCCGAGGGGGACACCCACAACCCGCCGCGCCGGCGCGTCACCACCAGGCCGGCGACGCGCAGCACCCGCGAGGACGGCAGCGGCGAGGTGTTCCGGAAGCCGAGGTCCACGTGCCAGCGCGTGGAGTCCTTCGCCAGCCGCGCGTCGTGCGTGGAGCGCGCGAAGTCCTCCCACGGCACCGGCGTCACGTGCGGCCCGGGCAGGTCCGCCGCGTACAGCTTCTCCAATTCGGCCCGCACCGGACAGTGGGCCAGCACCGACAGCGTGGTGAAGGGCGTCACCCCCACGTGCAATTCGCCCAGCACCGGCACCACCTCGCCGCTCCGCACCGCCAGCATCACGTCCGGCGCGTGGTGCTTCGCGCCCGGCCAGGCCTCGCCCTTCGCCTCCAGCGCGCGGCCCAGCTTTCGGCGCACGTCCGCGCTGGAGAAGCGTTGTTCGCGCGACGCCTCGTCCAGCGGCATCGCCTTCGCGAAGCGCGCCTCGAGCGCCCTCGCCTCCTTCGCCACCACCGCCGGCGGCTGGCCGTCGAACAAGCCGCCCGTCTCCCGCCACAGCACGTCCAGCGGGATGCGGCCACCGCCCAGCGCGTCAAAGCGGCGCTCGACGCCCCCAAGGAAGCCCTGCGCCACCCGGCTGGTGAAGGTGCGGGCCGCGTCGAGGAGGAGCGCGAGCGGCGCGGCCAGCTTCGCCCGGAGATTTTCGCCGAAGCGCCAGGTGCCCGCCCGCCGCGTCTCCTCGTACACCAGCGCGCGGCCCGCATAGGCCCGCCCCTCGTGACGCGTCGCCGCCTGGCCGGTGAGGGCGGTGAAGGTGGCCTCGAGGTGCTCCAGCGCCGTGCCCAGCGCCGCCGCGTCCCCCGCCGCCGAGGCGACCTCCACCCGCCCGCCCTCGAGGGCGTTGAGCGTCCGGGTGAGGGTGTCGCGGAGCGCCGGCGCGAGGGACTTCGCCGCCGCGAGGAGCCGCCGCGCCGGGTGCGGCTCGATGGTCATGGGCAGCGCCGGGAGCAGCAGCCCGAGCTCCACGAGGCGGAAGAGGGCGTCCACCGTCTGCGCCTCGTCGGGGAAGCGCGCGGGCCAGCGCCGCTTCGCCGCCGCCGCCAGCGCCAGGGCGTGGCGCTTCCCGTCCGCGAGCGAGAGGAGCGCCGCGTCGTCCTCCGACGCCTCCGGCTCCCCTGCCACGCGCAGGCGCACCTCCGGCGCGCGGCTCGCCCGCGCCGCCCGCACGCTGGCCTCCCGCTCGACCGCTGGGGCGCCCACCCGCCCTGCCCGTGCGCCGTCCGCTGCCGCGCGGCTCGCTCGCCCTGCCCGCAGGCTGCCCGCCTCCTCGTCCGCTGCGGCGCCCACCCGCCCTGCGCGCAGACTGCCCGCCTCCTCGTCCGCCGCGGCGCCCACCCGCCCTGCCCGCAGGCTGCCCGCCTCCTCGTCCGCCGCGTCGCCCACCCGCCCTGCCCGTGCGCCGTCCGCTGCCGCGCGGCTCGCTCGCCCTGCCCGCAGGCTGCCCGCCTCCTCGTCCGCCGCGGCGCCCACCCGCCCTGCCCGTGCGTCGTCCGCTGCTGCGCCCACCCGCCCTGCCCGTGCGCCGTCCGCTGCTGCGCTGACCCGCCCCGCCTGCAGGCTGTCCGCCTCCTCGTCCGCCGCGGCGCCCACCCGCCCTGCCCGTGCGCCGTCCGCTGCTGCGCGGCTCGCTCGCCCTGCCCGCAGGCTGTCCGCCTCCTCGTCCGCCGCGGCGCCGCGAGGCCCACGCCCGCCTCCGATGACCCGCGCCTCCTCGGCTCGCTCCAGCCGCACCGAGCCGGGGAGCCGCAGCGGCACCAACTCCGCCAGTTCGCGGCACGCCGCCAGCGCATCGACGACGGCTTCCACCACCCACGGCTCGAAGAACGTCTCCCGCGCGTCGAGGAGCTTGGCCCCGGGCGTCGCCGTGATGGCCGCCGACTGCCCCGCGTCCCAGCGGCCCCACCCCACCGGCCCGAAGAAGCCGATCGTCTCGCACTTCGCCGCGTAGCGCTGGAGGTAGCTGGCCACCAGCAACTCCTTCTTCCGCGCGCGCGAGTCGTCCCGCTCCGGGTGCCGGAGGAGGGCGTCGAGCCCCGTCACCACCGCGCCCCGGTTCTGCCAGGTGACCGCTTCGCGAAACCGCGACGAGGACGCCGTGGCGCGGAGGAGCGTCCGCTGGCGCTCGCGCGCCGAAGGGAAGGCCGCGTCGAACGCTGGACGGGTGAGAGGGTCCGTCGCCGCCAGGCGCGCCAGCGCGGAGAGGCCGGGCTCCGCGAGCGCGAGGACGTCGCTGAGGGGGAAGCCCGCGCCGCGGACCAGCACGTGCGGCCAGAGCGTCCAGGGGGACTGGAGGAAAACCCGCCTTCCCCTCTCCCCCTCCCTCTCCCCACGGGGAGAGGGTGATGGGCGCTGCTTCAGCACGGATACACGATGGTCATGCCCATCTCGTCCGGCGGCGGCGAGAGGATGAGCCCCGGCGCGTCCGGCGCGTACCGCGCCAGCGCCCCGCAGAAGCGCCCCTGCACGATGAAGGGCGTCAGCTCCACGCGGACGTCAATCCACTCCACGTGCCGCCCGTCCACCAGCACCGGCATCTGGGCGCGCGGCATCGGGTAGTACGCCTGCACCACGTACTCGTTCCCCAGGGCCGCCCGCTCCACCGCCTCACGCCAGGCCTTCGGCTTCGTGGAGATGCCCACGAAGGTGTCCTTCCCCGAAAACGCCCGCTTCAGCACCAGCCCCTGCCGGTCCTTCGTCACCCACCCCACGTCGTCGCCCGACACGTAGCGGGTGTCCGCCGCGTCCAGCTCGAAGCCGTCGTCCAGTTTCGCGGGGAACAGCCCCAGGTCCAGCATCCACGGCAGGGTGCCCTTGTCCACCGCCACCCCCGCCCAGGGCTTCAGAATCGGCGCCCGCCCCACGTGCGTCCCGCGCAGCACCTTCGCCTCGCGGCGAAACTGCTCCGGCGTGTCGAGGAAGCTGCACCCGATGGTCACCACCACCACCAGGTCCACTTCCCGCTTCGAGCCCTTCACGAAGGCCCGCCCGTTGCGCACCGTGAAGTCCCCTTCGTGCGCCAGGGACACCGTGAAGCCGCGCGCCTTCAGCTTCTGGAGCGCCTGCTGCACCTGGTGCCGCACCCGCGGGGTGCTCTCCACCACGCTGGGCCACTCCTCGCTGTGCGAGACGAGCGCCACGTGCGCCGGGCGCTTCCACCCGAGCGTGCGGTCCATCAGGTCCACCCAGTGGCCGAAGGGCTTCTCGATGACGTCCGCGCGGAAGGGCTTGCCGTCGAAGAGCGGGTGGTGGGCGAAGAGGTCCGCCAGCACGTCGGTGTACCCGATGCTGACGATGACGCCGTTGCCGTAGTTGATTTCCGAGAGGACGTAGCGGTCGCGGTAGAGAAACCCGTCCGGGCGGAAGTGCGAGAGGAACAGCTCGCTGTCCACCGCGCGGCGCAGGTCCACGTTCCGGAAGAAGGCCTCGCCCACCGGCACGCGCTGGTGGAGCCACCTCGGCTGCGCGGCGTGACGGCGGAAGTGCCCGGCCACCTGCGCCACCGCCCGGTGAAGGCCCAGGCTCAGTTGCTCGAGGCGCTGCCGCGGAATGAACAACGGCCGCAGCGGGATTCCGACCCCGTGCAGCGTGTCGACGCCCCGGCGCTTCCACCGCGACTCGAACTGCTGCACGACGTCCCGCATGCGGCCGTGGTGCTGCTTCAGCCTGCGACGGAACAACGCCACCAGCGCCTCGTCTTCCGGGAGGCGCTCTGCTCTCTCAGGTGCCACCGACTCCCCTCCCGTTGCTACCGAGGGGCGGCGCTCACTCCAGCGGCTTGCCCGGCTTCGGCCCCCAGCCCTTCCTCGGCTTCGGCGCCTCGGTGGTGGGCTTGGACGGCTTCGCCGGCTTCCGCTCCGTCTTCGGGGTGCGAGGGGTGCTGCCCGGTCCAATGCGCTTCGCCATGACGTTTCTCCCGAGTGCGACGTTTCACGACACTCTACACCTCCACCACCCCGACGGGAAGCAGGCCCCCGCCCTGGTGCACGTTGACGACGGGGCCTGCGTGCACACGGGCAAAGACACCGCCGAAGCGGTCCCTGTGCATGAAGCTGCAGCAGCTCGCGCTGCCGTCGGGGCCATGGGGCGACCTCAGAGCCCCAGGTACACCCGCAGCTCCGTCCTGGTCCACACCGCCACGTCCGGCTTCCCGTCGAGGTTGGCGTCGTACTGCACGCTCGCCTCCCCTGCCCAGGGGCCGTCCGGGCCCGCCTGGAACGCCCCCGTGCCCAGCCCGAAGCGCACCGGCTGAAGGGGCAGCGACTGCACCGCCAACAGGTCCGCCTTCCCGTCCCGGTTGTAGTCGGCGCAGAAGAGGCCTCCGGCGGGGCCGAAGTTCGCGGCGGAGGCCGGACCGGCGCTGAAGCCCGCCTGCGCGTCTCCCAGTAGCACCTGGTAGCCGTTGATGGTCGCGCCGCGGCCCATCACCGCCAGGTCGGCCTTCCCGTCGCCGTTGAAGTCCGTCGTCACCGCCTTCTCCGGCAGGGGCGACACGGTCGCTGCCGCCGCGCTGGCGATGAAGGTGCCGTTGCCTACCCCGGACAGCACGCGCACCTCACCGCTGGTGGCCACCAGGCCCGCTCCGGAGCCGACCGCCAGGTCCACGCCGCCGTCGCGCACGAAGTCTCCGACGACCAGGCTGTAGGGGTAGACGTTGGCGCCCGAGCCCACCAGGGTGCTCGTCGGCGCGGACAGCCCCCCGTCTCCCTGGTTGAGCAGCACGCTGACCCTGCGGGTGCCGCCGGTGAAGTCGTAGTACGCGATGCACACGTCAGGGCGCCCGTCGCCCTGCAGGTCGGCCGTCTGCAGCACGTAGTTGGTCTGCGCCCCTGGTGGGGTGGCCGGCAGTTGGTAGCCCGCCTGGAAGGTGCCGTCGCCGTTGGACAGGTAAATATGGAGGGCGTTGAGCGAGCCCAGCGACAGGTGGTCGTCCAGCCCGTCGCCATTGACGTCCACCAGGGCGATGCCGAACAGGTTGCCCCCGAAGCCGCTGGTGGAGGTGGCCGGCGTAGGCGCGGAGGGCTGGCCGCTGGCGGACCCCAGAAAGACGACCGAGGGCTGGCTGCCGTTGCGGGGGTTCAGCACCAGGTCCGGGTAGGCATCTGCGTTGACGTGGCCCGTCACCAGCAGCGCGCCGTTGGTACCAGACGAATACGCGGAGGTGAGCGGCGGCGCGAAGACGGCCCCCCGGCAGGTGCCAGGCGCGCCCAGACAGATGAAGGAGGCGCAGTCCCCCGGCGCGTTGCAGCTCTGCCCGGTGGCGCAGCGCGAGCACGAGCCCCCGCAGTCCACGTCCACCTCGCCCTGGTTCTTGATGCCGTCTACGCACGACGGATCCGCTGCGCACAGGGAGCCCAGGCACAGGCCGCTGGTGCAGTCGGTGCCCGTCAGGCAGCGCTGGCCCATGGTGCAGCGCCGAGGACAGCCGCCGCCGCAGTCCTCGTCGCTCTCGGTGCCGTTGCGCGCGAAGTCCGTGCAGCTAGGGGGTAGGCAGACGCCCGCGTCGGCGTCGCAGACGTAGTCCAGGCAGTCGTTGCCCACCCGGCACCCCTGTCCCGTGGGGCAGCGCAAGGGACAGGTGGGCCCACCACAGTCCACGCCTGTCTCGTCGCCGTTGTGGTTGGTGTCGCTGCAAGACGCGGAGGCGCACTTGCCGGCGGTGCACAGTCCCGACTGGCAGTCGGTGTGGCCAGCGCACCCGCCGTCGTCCGCGCAGCGGGCCACGCAGTCCGGGCCACCGCAGTCCACGTCCGTCTCGGTGCCATTCCTCTGGGTGTCGGAGCAGGTGTTGGCCTGGGTGCACACGCCCGCCGCGCACCCGCCCGTCTGACAGTCCGTGGGCGCGCTGCAGCCCTGGCCAGCCCGGCACTTCGCGGGGCAGGTCCCGCCGCAGTCCACGTCCGTCTCGTCGCCGTCCTTCACGCCGCTGGTGCAGTGGGTCGCGGAGCCGCAGCGGCCCGAGACGCAGTTGGCGGTGTCGCAGTCGGAGGAGGTCGCGCAGCGTTGGCCCTCGCGGCACTTCGCGGGGCAGGCGCCCCCGCAGTCCACGTCCGGCTCCGCGGTGCTCACCAGGCCGTCCATGCAGGTGGCTGCCTGACACAGGCCCAGCCGACACACGTCCCCCGAGGGGCACACCACACCCTGGCAGGCTCCGTCGACGCAGGCGTTGTTGACGCACGCCTCGCCCAGGGCGCAGTCGCCGGTGGTGCAAGCGGAGCTCAAGCAGGTGCCGCCCAGGCAGGCCTGACCGGTGGGGCACACCACCCCCAGGCAGGCGCGCTCCACGCACGCCTCCGAGGGACATACCTGCGACGGGCTGCAGTCGGCGCCGGCGCAGTCCCTGGCGTAGCAGGCGGACTTCACGCAGGCCTGGGCGGCGCCGCAGGCGGTGTCACAGGCCCCGCAGTGGGCGTCGGACTGGGTGAGGTCCACGCACTCGGCGCCGCAGGCGGTGAGGCCGGCGCGACACTCAGGTGGCCCCACCGGCGAGGTGCTGGAGCAGGCGGTGAAGAGCGGGGACAGGACCAACAGGCAGGTGAGGCGCAGGCAGGCAGTGGCCATGAGCCTCGGAGCCTAGCAGCAGGAGAGCGGGGCTGACGGGACGCCTGGCGACTTCAGCGCGAGGCGCGCGGCCGACGGCCGGCCTTCGGGGCGGTGGCGAGGCCGCACGGCGCCACCCGGAGCGCCGAGGGGCGCGAGGGCTGCGACGCCCTATTCATCCACCACCCCGACGGGAAGCAGGCCCCCGCCCTGGTGCACGTTGACGACGGGGCCTGCGTGCACACGGGCGAAGACACCGCCGAAGCAGCCCCGGTGCACCCAGGTGCTCAAGACGACGTTCCGCGCCGCCAGCGTGACGCCCCCGTGTTCGTCGGGCACCGGGAAGTCCTCCGTCGGTGGCGCCCGGTACTCCTGGAGGATGAAAGGCCGAGGGGCCTCCAGTGCTTCGCAGAGGCTCCGGCTCCAGGCCGCGTCGTCCACCGCGGGCCCCACCACCACCCCGAAGCCGCCGTAGCCGTCCGACGGCTTGAGCACCCACTGGGCGCGCGCAGCCGACACGGCTTGCTGGTGGGCCCTCTCCAGCCGGCGCGTCTTCAGGTACGCGGCGCGCGCGGCGGGGCCGGGCTCCACCTCCGGCAGGAGCGAGAGCAGCACCTTGGAGTCCGCCACCACGCTGCCGGCCGGGTTGTCCACCGCCACCGCGCCCTTCACCCAGGCGTCCAGCAGCGGGCGGCTGGCCTCCGCGAAGCGGGGCTCGAGCAGGTCCTCGAGGCTGTCCCGCACCACCCGGTCCACCCGCCGGCCTCGCCAGCGCAGCGCCGCGCCGTCGAAAGAGAGCTCGTCGGGGTCCGCGAGGACCGCGTCCACGCCTTCCGCGCGGAACACCTGCGCCACCAGCGCGTGGTCGAACTGCACGAAGGCGCTGCGCTGAATGGCGAAGACGACCAGCCCGGCCCGCAAAGGCTCAGGCGCGATGGAGCGGCGCAGCGAGGACGCCACCGACTCGCAGGAGGCGCCTGCCAGGGCCAATTCCGGCGCGAAGTGCTCGGCCAGCACGTGCTGCATCCCCATGCCGGACGGGTCGCCCGCCTGCACCTCCAGCAGCCCCAGCGCCTGCGTCTGGGGCTCGAAGGTGAAGTCGAAGCGCACGTGGCCGAAGGGGTGGCCGCCGCGAATTTCCTCGCGGGCGCGCTCCACCACCAGGGCGGGCAAGGGCACGGCGTCGGCCAGCGCGCCCGCCTCCCAGCGCTGGAGCACGCGGTGCATCGCCTGCCAGAGCTCCAGGGTGGTGCGCGCGAGGAGTGCCTGCTGCGCTCGGCTCAACAGGTAGGGCCGCAGCACCGGCGCCAGCGTGTCCATGCGGTGGCGCGCGCGCAGGGCGAGGAAGCGGCCCAGCGCCTCGCCGCCCTCTGTGACTGCGCGCGCGTTGAGCAGCTCGGACGCCTCGCCCCGCGTCACGCCGTCTTCCCTGGCCGCTCGAGGCGCTCGCGCGCGTCCGCCAGGGCCCGGGCGAAGCCTTCAAGCTGCGCGTCGGTGTGCTCGACGGTGAGGCACAGCCGGAGGATGGACTTCCCCCGCGCCACCACCGGGAAGAAGGCCACCGACGGGAGGTACCCGCAGGCCAGCAGTGCCTCACCCAGCGCGCGCGCGAGGTCCTCGTCGCCCACCGCCACGGTGCGGATGGGGCTGAAGTCGCGGGCGTCGCAGCCCACGCGCTCGTCGAACTTCGCCACCCGGGCGCGCAGCGTCTTCTGCAGCGCCTCCACCGTGCCGTCCAGGTGCAGCTCCACCACCTCCAGCGCGGCGCCCACCACCGAGAAGTCCAGCGGCGCCGAGAAGGCGTACGTCATGCCGAAGCTTCGCACCCTTTCCGCCTGCCACTTCGAGGGCAGCAGCACCCCGCCGCCGTTGCAGCCGAAGCCCTTGGCCAGCGAGTAGGTGATGAAGACGTGGCCGGGCAGCTCTTCGCCGAAGGCCCCGCGCGCGTAGCCCTCGCCGTTCTTCCCGAAGATGGAGGTGCCGTGGGCGTCGTCGAGGTACAGCACCAGGGGGTAGCGCTCGGACAGCTCGAGCAGCTCCGGCACGGGGCTCACCCCCCCCATCGAGTACACGCCGTCGGCCAGGTACACCACCGTCTGGCCGCGCGCGGACGCGTCTTTCAGCTCGTCCTCCAGCGCGTTCAAGTCGTTGTGGCCGATGACGGTGACGGCCTCGGCTTCCTCGGCGATGACGGGGCGGAGGAACTGCATCGAGGCGTGCGAGTTCTTGTCGAAGACGAAGCGGGTCCGACGCGGGTAGTCGTCGGGCAGCAGGTCCCCCGAGGCCAGCAGCGGCAAGGTGGACATGTGCGCCGTCGTCACCGAGGGGAAGGTGATGGCGTGGCCGCGGAAGAGGCGGGACAGCTTGTCCTCCAGCGCCACGTTGGGCTCGATGGAGAGGCGGGTGCGCGCGCAGCAGAAGTGCAAGCCGTACTGGTCCAGCACCCGGCGGGCGCCTTCCAGCGCGCGGGGGTGGGTGTCGAGGCCCAGGTAGCTGCAGTTGATGAACTCCACCGCCTCGCGGCCGTCGGGCAGGCGCACCGTCTTGCCGTCGCGGGCGCAAAAGTGGGTGTGCATCAGGCCCGCGTCGCGCGCGCGGGAGATGCCCGGCTCGGCGGCCTGCACGACGAAGCTGGTGTTCCGGGCGGACATACGGACGAGACACCCGGCATGGTGTCACAGTGCAAGCCTCGCCGTCCTGGGCGCAGGCCTTCCGTCACCACAGCGAGAGCAGCAAGGTGCCCGCGCGCCAGCTCCGCTCCTCCTGTGAGGACTTTCCGCGCGCGCTGGAGGCAAGCCCCCTCGGGCTCGAGTACTGGGGCGGGCGGGCGACACCCTGGCGCACGCGCAGCTCTGGGCTGCGGCCATCCGCCTCCTCGGCCAGGCGCTCGTCGGACGCTGCGTCGTCCTCGGTTCAGACGCAAAGGGTGCGCGGCGAGAGCTCCGACGTCGCCGGCCTTCTCGGACGAGAAGCCGAAGGACGCGCAGAGCCTCGCCGGGCCTTCGCCGCCGCACCCCAGGTCGAGGTGGGCGTCGGCCACCAGCGCTGACGGGCTACGGCTTTGGCCGCGGCGGCCAGCGTCGCGTCAAGGTGCGCACGCTGACGCCCAGGCTCTTCGCGGCGCGCGCCTTGTTCCCCTGCGCCTTCCGCAGCACCGCGTCGATGAAGCGCTCCTCCACCTCGGCCAGCGTGGAGGACAGCGGCAGCTCGAGGCGCTCGGGGCTGCCCGGGTCCCCCACCACCGGCGCGGGCAGGTGCTCGGCGCGGATCCGCTCGCCGGGGTGCAACAGGCACAGCTGCTCCACCAGGTTGCGCAGCTCGCGCACGTTCCCCGGCCAGGGGGCGCCCACCAGCAGCGCCCGCGCCCGCCGCGACAGCCGGGGCCGCGCCACGCCGTGCCGGGCGGAGAAGCGGTCGAGGAAGAAGTCCAGCAGAGGCTCGATGTCCGCCCGGCGCTCGCGCAGGGGCGGCACCGTCACCGTGATGCCCTGGATGCGGTAGTAGAGGTCCGCCCGGAAGCGCCCCGCCTTCACCTCGTCCTCCAGCGGGCGCAGCGTGGCCAGCACCAGCCGCACGTCCGCCCAGTGCTTGGTGGTGCCGCCCAGCCGCATGAAGCGCTGCCCCTCGAGGAAGCGCAGCAGCTTCGGCTGCACCGACAGCGGCAGCTCCGCCACCTCGTCGAGGAAGAGGGTACCGCCCGACGCCGCCTCGATTTTCCCCATCGCCCGCTCGCTGGCCCCGGTGAAGGCGCCGCGCTCCCGGCCGAACAGCTCGCTCTCGAACAGCGCCTCGGGGATGGCCGCGCAGTTGATGGGGACGAAGGGCCCCTTGCGCCGCGCCGACAGCTCGTGGACCCGCCGCGCCAACACGTCCTTCCCGGTGCCCGACTCCCCCCAGAAAGTGACTACCACGTCCTTTTCAGCCACCTGGCGGAGCGTTTTTTCAATCCGTTTCAGCGCCTGTGACGCCATGACAGGCTCGAAAAGCACGTCAAGTCGTCCGGTTCTGCTGCTCGCCGTCATGACACCCTCATATTCTCATGGGTTGGGGTTTGGAATGCTCCCTGCAGTCCGGCCCCACCCGATGTCTGGCAAGGCAGGGAGAATCAGCGCGGCGCTGCGGCGAGGCGACTTCGTGAAGGACCGCGACTTCGACCGGCTGCTGTCGGCCGAGCTGCGGGGCAAGTCGCAGAGCTTCTTCTCCAGCGTGGTGGTGGCGCAGACCGCCGCGCGCTGGCTGAAGGCCTCCGGCCGCACCCGGGTGCTGGACGTGGGCGCGGGCGTGGGGAAGTTCTGCGCGGTGGCGGCCCTCACCACCGGGCGGCCGTACGTCGGCCTCGAGCAACGCGGCACCCTGGTGGCGGAAGGGCGCAAGCTGGTGGCGGCGCTCGCCGCCGAGGTGCAGTTGGTGGAAGGCGGGCTGGCCGACGTCGAGCCGTCCACCTTCGACGGCTTCTACTTCTACAACCCCTTCGCCGAGCACATCGCCGACAAGTACGAGCGCATCGACGACACGCTGGAGTGCTCCGCCGACGACTACCTGCGCGACGCCCGCACCGTCGAGCGCTGGCTGCGCGCCGCTCCCGCCGGCACCGCGATGGTGACGTACAACGGGCTGGGCGGGCGCATCCCCCTCTCCTGGCGCTGCGAGCGCGAGCTCAGGCTGGCCGGCAACATGCTGCGCCTGTGGGTGAAGCAGCCGGACGCGGAGGCCTCCGCCGACGCCTACCTCGAGGTGGAAGATCGCCTCCTCCCCGCCAGCGTGCTGGCCGAGCTGGTGCGCCGCTCGCCCCGCGCCTCCATCGAGGACGGCCTGGTGGCGCGCCTCGTCCTGCCGGAGGACCCGTAGCGTGGAGTCTCCTCCCGCGGTGGCGGTGGTGGCCGGGCCCGCCCAGTCGGCCGAGGGCGAGGGCCTCGAGCGCTTCCTCGTGGAGCGCGGCATCGCGGCGGTGCGCCTGCCCGAGCTGCCGCCGGCCCCGTCGCTGGCGCCGGTGAAGGACGCGGTGGTGCTCTTCACCAAGGGCCTCGAAGCCGCAGCCACCCGCCGCTGGCTGGACGCGGTGCGCGCGGCCGACGCCCGGCGCCTCGTCATCATCGTCACCGCCAGCCTGCCCGCCTTCGCCGACCTCGCCGCGTCCCGGGGCGCGCCGGTGCTGGTGCTGGCCGCGCCGGTGCTGGCCTGGCAACTGGTGGACGTCATCCGCAACCACCTGGCGCGCCGCGAAGAGGCGGCCGCCGCGAAGCCGGAAGGCCCTCATGGCGAGTGAGCTCCTCACCGACGACGCGCTGCGCGACCTCCACCGCGCGGCCCACGTGCTGCCCGCGCAGGGGCCCATCGAAGTCTTCATCCACCACAACACGCTGCACGCCTTCCAGGCGCTGCCCTTCCACGAGGCCGTCGCGCGCGCCGAGGACGAGTGGGGCGTCACCGGGTACCTGGACGAGGCGGAGTACCGCGCCGCCTACGCGCAGGGGCGCATCGGCCCCGACGACCTGGACTGGGCGCTTCTGCGCCTGGCCCCGTGGGACGCCGCGAAGGACCTGCCCGTCGACGCCCGAGACCTCTTCAGGGCCTTGCTCTTCGGCACCCCCGCGCCGATGAGCAGGGACGTGCTGGAGCTGCTCAAGGCCGAGGGCCGCTGGGCGACTTCGCTGGACCCGCTGCTGGACGGCAGCGTGCGCGCCAACCTCATCGCCGACACCACCACCTGGCTGGACGAGGCCCTGCGCCAGGACGAGTCCTTGCTTCCCTTCGCGCACCGGCTGGTGGGGCCGCGGGTGGACCTCCTCGCCGAGGGGCTGGTGAAGCGCGGGGCGTCTGTCGAAGCGGCCGAGGAGGAGGCGGTGCGGCGGGTGCTGGCCCCGCTGGGCCTCGCCCCGGAGCGCCGGGGGCTGGTGAAGGCCCTGGGCACCCACGGCGAGGCGCTGGCGGCCTTCAGCCTGTGGGGGGCGTGCGTCGAGCTGTTCGGCGGGGCCCACGCGCTGGGGCGGGCGCCCTTCGAGCCGGTGGAGCAGAAGGCCACCGAGCTGGTGAACGCCTTCCTCATCCCCCTGTGCGCCAGCTTCGTCGACCGCGGCGTCGCCCGCTGGACGATGCCCGGGCGCGAGGCCGGCTTCTTCAGCGCCTTCCGGGCCCTCTACGCGCGCGGCGGCGCGGTGCCGGCGTGGCTCGACGGCCTGGCGGCCACCCTGCGCGCCAGCCTGGAGCGCGGGGCGACGGCCGAGGACGTGGTGCGCGCGCTGCCTGGGCCGTCCCGCGTGGAGACGCTGAAGGCCCTGCTGCTGCGGCTGCCCGGGTGGGGCGGCATGTTCCACCGGCTCGAGCTGTTCCCGGTGGAGGAGCTGCCCCGCGTGCGCCTGCTGGACTTCGTGGCGGTGCGGCTCCTCCTCGAGCCCTTCGCCCGCGCGGCCGCCCCCGGGCTGGTGCGCGGCGTGGAGGAGACGCGCCCGGTGGTGGTGGACCACGGGGTGCTGGCCCTCTACGCCGGGGCCCAGCGGCTGGGCCTGTCGGCGCGGGTCCTCAACACCCTGCCCCCGCCGCGGCGCGAGGCCCTGGTGCGCGTGGCCCGCCGCTTCGACCGCCGCGCCCGCGCGGTGGTGTGGCAGGAGGCGTACGAGCGGCACCACGCCGTGGAGGTGGTGGGCGCCCTCAAGGCGCACGCGCCGCCGGCGCCCCCTCCCCACACCCTGCAGGCCATCTTCTGCTTCGACGACCGCGAGGAGTCCTTCCGCCGCCACCTCGAGGAGGTGCTGCCTTCCGTGCGCACCTACGGGGTGGCCGGCTTCTTCGGCGTGGCGGTGGAGTTCCTGCCCTTTGACGACGTGGCCGGGGCGGCCCTGGCTCCGCTGGGCGTCGTGCCCGGCCACCGGGTGGAAGAGGCGCCCCACCCCGAGGACGCCCAGAAGGCGCTGGCCCGCAAGGAGCGGCTGGGCGCCCTGGCCCGGTGGCGCGCCCTCTGGCGGTGGGTCACCCGCGGGGTGGCGGGCGGCGGGCTGGCGTCCTTCGTCCTGGGCCCCTTCGCCCTGCTGGAGCTGGCGGCCCGGGTGCTGGCCCCTCGCACCACCCGGAAGGTGGAAGACGCCTTCCGCCACGCGGTGCTGCCCGAGGTGCGCACCGTGCTGACGGGCGAGCGCGAGTCCGACGAGTCCCGCTCCATCGACGGGCGGTACCTGGGCTTCTCTGCCGACGAGAAGGCGCAGCGGGTGGCCGCCACGCTGGAGAACCTGGGCCTCACCAGGGACTTCGCGCCGCTGGTCGTCCTGGTGGCCCACGGCTCCACCTCGGTGAACAACCCGCACCGCTCGGCCTACGACTGCGGCGCCTGCGGCGGCCGAAACGGCGGGCCCAACGCGCGCCTCTTCGCCCGCATGGCCAACCGCCCGAAGGTGCGCGAGGCGCTCAAGGCCCGCGGCATCGAGCTGCCCGACTCCACCTGGGTGCTGGGCGCGGTGCACGACACCTGCACCGACACGGTGACCTTCTTCGACGAGCACGAGGTGCCCGCGGCGCACCAGGGCGCGGTGGAGGAGGCGCGCGCCACCTTCGCCGAGGTGTGCCGTCGCTCGGCCCATGAGCGCTGCCGGAAGTTCGCGGCCGCCCCGAAGTCCCTCACGCCGGAGGCGGCGCACCGGCACGTGGAGGCCCGCGCGGCGGACTTCGGCCAGGCCCGGCCGGAGTTGGGCCACGCCACCAACGCGGTGGGAGTGGTGGGGCGGCGCGCGCTGACGCGGGGGCTCTTCCTCGACCGGCGCGCCTTCCTCATCTCGTATGACTGCACGGCGGACGCCTCGGGCGCGGTGCTGGAGCGCCTCCTCGCCGCGGTGGGGCCGGTGGGCGCGGGCATCAACCTCGAGTACTACTTCTCGCGCGTGGACAACGAGGGGCTGGGCTGCGGCACCAAGCTGCCCCACAACCTCACCGGGCACGTGGGGGTGATGAACGGCGCCGCGTCGGACCTGCGCACCGGGCTGCCCCTGCAGATGATTGAAATCCACGAGCCCTTGCGGCTGCTGCTGGTGCTGGAGGCCGAGACTGACGTGGTGCTGGCCGCCGTCTCGCGCCAGCCGCTGGTGAAGGAGCTGGCGCTGGGCAGGTGGGTGCGCGTCGTCACCGTCTCGCCGTCGGGGCGCGGCTGGTTCTGCCTTCAGCCCGACGGCACCTTCACCCCCTGGGACGGGCCGGACGTGCACCTGCCCACCGTGCGCGGCTCGCGCGCCTGGTACGAAGGCCACGAGGGCTTCCGGCCGCCGGCCCAGGTGCTGCCCGAGCGGCGAGGAGCGCCCCGTGTGGCGTGACCTCGTCGAGGCGCTGCTCCTCTCGTCGCTGGCCCTGCCGCCGGTGGCCCTCTCCGGCCTGGGCCTGGCCTGGCTCGTCGGCCTGCCCGTGCCGGAGGCGGCCGTCACCCGCGTCTCGGTGCTGGCCACCGGCCTGGCCGCCGTCTTCACCGGCGCGGGCGCCGCCATCGCCCTGTGGCAGGGCCTGCTCCCGGTGGAGTTCGGCCCCTACCCGTGGTTCTCCGTGGGCCACTACACCTTCACCTTGAGCTTCCGCTGGGACGCGGTGTCGCTGGTGATGGCCCTGGGCAGCACCGTCCTCTCCGGGCTGGTGGTGGGCTTCTCGGTGCCCTACCTGCACCGGGAGCGCGGCCTCTTCCGCTACTTCGCGTTGATGCTGCTCTTCTCCGGCGCCATGCAGTGGCTGGTGGTGGCCGGCAGCTACGAGCAGCTCTTCCTCGGCTGGGAGTTGGTGGGGCTCACCTCCATCCTCCTGGTGGCCTTCTTCAGCGAGCGCGCCCAGCCGGTGCACGCCGCGGTGCGGGTGATGATTGTCTACCGCCTGGCGGACCTGGGCCTGCTCATCGGCGCGGTGGTGATGCACCAGGTGGCCCACGGCACCCACTTCGGCAACCTGCACCAGGCGCACCTCACCGAAGGCCAGGCCACCGCCATCGCGCTGCTGCTGCTGCTGGCCGCCTCGGGGAAGGCCGCGCAGCTACCCTTCGGCACCTGGCTGCCGCGGGCGATGGAGGGCCCCACGCCGTCCTCGGCCGTCTTCTACGGGGCGCTGTCGGTGCACGCGGGCATCTACCTGCTCATCCGCAGTGCGCCCCTCTTCGAGCAGTCCACGGTGGCCTCGGTGGCCGCGGTGCTGATGGGCGGCACCACCGCCTTCGCCGGGGCCCTGGTGGCGCGCGTGCAGGCCGACGCCAAGTCGTCCCTGGCCTGGGCCAGCATGTCGCAGCTGGGGCTGATGGTGGTGGAGGTGGGCCTGCACCTGCCCACGGTGGCGCTGGTGCACCTCTTCGGCCACGCCAGCCTGCGCGGCTACCAGATGCTGCGGGCCCCCAGCCTGCTGCACGACACCATCGGCCTGCGCAAGGCGCTGGGCGTGGGCAGCCTGGCCCTGGGCGCGCACCCGGCGCCGGGCTGGCTGTACCGGGCGCTGCGCGACGGCCTCTTCATCGACGTGGTGGTGGAGCGCTACCTGGTCCGCCCGGTGCTGTCGCTGGGCGGCGTCTTCGAGCGGGTGGAGCAGGCCTGGGCCAGGCGGGTGGGCGGCGAGCTCCAAGCGCGCCGGCCGGTGGAGCCCACGTCCCCCGAGGCGCAGGAGCACCCCCGATGACGGCCCTGTGGGGGCTTCCGGCGATGGTGGCGCTCCCGCTGTTGGGGGTGGGGCTGGTGCTTTCCCTCAAGCAGCCCAGGCACTGGACGGCGGTGGCCGCCTTCTTCACGGGCCTGGGCACCGCGCAGGCCCTGTCCAGCGCGGTGGGCGAAGGCAGCGGCGTGTCCGCGGCGCTGGCCGTCAACGCCGCCATCTCCACGGTGGTGCTTCTGGGGCAGCCGCGGCGGGGCCTCACCCAGCGCGACACCCTGATGCCGTTGGTGTGGGTGGCGGCCAGCGCGGTGGTGCTGCGCTCGGACGACGCGCGCCTCGTCGCGGCGGGCTGGGTGGCCCCGCCGGCCATCGTCTTCTTCACCCTGCGCCGCCTCTCCGAGCGCGAGCTGCGGGCCCGGCGGGTGGTGGGCACCTACCTCTTGCTGGGCGCGCTGCTGCTGGTGGTGGCGGTGGCCCTCTTCGCCCTGGCGGCGGCCGGCGCCGGCGCCCAGGAGCCCTTCCGGCTCTCCACCTGGCGGACGGTGCCGCTGCCCCCGCACCTGGCTGGCCTCATCTTCCTCCTGGTGGCGGCCTCGGTGATGGCCCGGCTGGGCGTGCCGCCGCTGCACAGCTGGCAGCCCGCCCTGGCCGAGGCGCTCCCGGCGGGCACCATGCTGGCCCTCACCAGCGTCCAGATGTCGGTGCACGTGATGGTGCAACTGGCCCTGGTGCCCCTGCCGCAGGCGGTGCCCAGGCAGGCGCTGGTGGTGCAGGCACTGGGCGTGGCGGGCGTCGTGTACGCGGCGGTGATGGCCGCCTCGCAGCACCGGCTGCGGCGCCTCATCGCCTACGTGGTGGTGGCCCAGTCCAGCGCCCTCATGGTGGGGCTGGCGACGGGCGACCTGGTGTCGGTGTCGGGCGCGCTAGCCAACGCCATCTCGGTGGCCATCACCTCCCGCGGGCTGATGCTGGCCGCCGGCACCATCGAGGCGCGCGTGGGGCCGGTGGACGTGCGCGCGCTGCACGGCCTCTCTCACGTGGCGCCGCGGCTGGGCGCGGCGGCGTTGATGCTGGCCTTCGGGGCGGCGGGCCTGCCCGGCAGCCTGGGCTTCGTGGGCGAGGACTTGATGCTGCAGGGCTTGATGCGCGAGCGCCCGCTGGTGGCCGGGGTGATGGTGGCCTGCACCGCGCTGGTAGGCATCGCCCTCTTGCGGGCCATGTTGAAGACGTGCTTCGGCCCCGTGCAGCCGTGGGCGGCCACCGCGCCGGACCTCTTCCCCCGGGAGCGCGCGCTGGTGCTGCTGGCGGTGGCGGTGGTGCTGCTGGGGGTGTGGCCCCAGCCGCTGGTGCAGGCGCACCAGCATGACGTGGCGGCGCTCCGGGAGGCCCTCGCCTCCTCGGAAGGGGCGACGCCACGCGACGACGGCCCTCCAGCCCCCTCCTCGGCCGACGCCTGCGCGGTAGCGGAGGCGGCTCGGCCGGCCCTGGCGAGTGAAGGGGTGGCCCTGCCCCACCCCGGGGCGAAACCAGCGTTCACCTGGGCGGCGCACGGGGCGGGAGCGCCCGTGGCTGACGAGCGACACCGCCAGCGCGTGGGAGGCGCTCCCCCGGCCCTGTGAGGGCGTCGCCCTCACAGGCAGGCGCCAGCGAAGAGGCTCGGCGCGAGGTGTGGCCGGCGAGGCCGGCGCCTTGCGGAAGGCCTTCAGTCAGTCGCAGGCGACGGCCTCCAGCCCTTCCACGAAGGCGTTGGCCGGAGGCGTGACGCTGGAGACGGGCGCGAGGCACACGGGCCCGGTGAAGGTGCGCGGGGCGACGGCCGGGTCATTCACCGCCAGCGAGAGGACGCCGTTGGCCAGCATCAGCCGGGCGCCGCGGCTGGCCGTCGGCGCGAGGAAGCGCACCGTCGGCTGCCCGCTGGGGGCGGTCAACGACGCGTCATAGCGGGCGCCGCGAAACTCCTTCGCGAGGGCGCGGCCCAGGTCCGCCTCGAGGAGCTCCAGGTTGGAGGCGACCTGGAGGTCCAGCCCCGGTGACGTCACCAGGACGCTGAGGCTGCCCGCCTCGGCGGTGGCGGTGAAGTCCGCGGCGCGGCCGTGGCGGGAGTTCCAGTCGACGACGAAGGCGTCCTGGCCCCGGTAGCGGAGCACCGAAGGCCCGCTGCCCAGGCTGACCCGCTCGAGGCGGTGGGCCTGCCCGTCCTGGACGACCAGGGCGCCGGTGACGCCCGCCAGGGACAGCTGCGCAGGGCCAACCAGCGCGTCATCGAGGAGGTCCCCGCCCAGGCCCGCAGCGTCGAGCTGCCCCAGGTTGACGGCCAGCGTGAGGCGCCGCGCCGGACCCTCCACGCGCAGCGACAACAGCGTGCTGGCGGCGACGCTCAACGTCCGGCGCACGCCGTCGGACGGGGTGACGGCGAGGTTCAGCGGGCTGAGCACGGACTGCGAGAAGGTGAAGTCCTGGGGGCCATTCTTCTCCAGCCGCACCTCGACGCGGCCGGCGCCCTGGACTTGCGTCGGCGCGCCGCCAGACAGCGCGGCCCACGCCGCGAGGACCTGCGCGAGGTCCGACTCCAGCGCCAGGCTCTTCCCTTCCCGGATCCGCAGCGTCAGCACCTCGAGGTGATCGGCGCCGACGCGCAAGGTGAGATCCACCTGGCCCTGCGCCAGCACGTCGAGCTGCAGCCGGTCGACCTGCTCGACGCAACCCGGCGGGGGCGCGGCCCCGTTCCTGCCGGCGCACACGTCGACTCCGCGGACGCGAAAGACGATGGCGCCTCCACTGCGGCTCACCACGTTGGCCTCGGTGAGGACGCGGCCCACCAGGGCCGACACCTCGTCGAGGCTCGGGTCCAGGTTGGACACGCCGGCCAGGCGCGGGCGGCTCGCGGCCGCGCCGGCGAGGCCCGTGTTGACGAAGAAGTCGTCGACCGAGCGCCAACTGTTGGTGAGCGCGCCGGTCTCGTAGGCCTCGCGCACCAACTGCTTGACCTCCGCGGAGGTCCTGGCGGCGACCTCCTCGGGGGTGGGGGGCGTGCAACCGAACGCGAAGACGGTGAGCGCGGCGACGACGAGGCTACGAGGGGCCCGACAGACCATTGAGGTTTCCTCCTGGAAGGTGTCCGGGCGCTTGGTAGCCGCGGCGGCCTGAAACGATCACCCCGGGAAGCTGTCACCACGGCGTGACAGGCCCGCGGGCCTCACCCCGGCCCGAGCGACTGCATCACCTCGACGGTGACGTCCTTCCCGCCGCCCAGGTTCTGCACCAAGGCCATCGGCGTGTAGATGAAGCCCCACGGAATGCCCCACCAGCCGAGGAAGAGGGACAACAGGGTGTACGGCAGCCCGGCCAGCACCGCGCTGTCGCCCGAGCGCAGGAAGTGGATGTCGCTGGAGCGCTTGAAGGTCATCACCAGGATGGAGATGCAGTAGCTGTAGATGACGAACTTCCCGCCCTGGCGAATCTGGTCCTGCACCTCGCCCACGCTCATCCCGTCGATGCCCTTGATGTCCATGGTGGCTCCTCGAAGAAGTCAGTCCAGCAGCGGCCTGAGCGCCGCGGCCAGGGCCGGGGCGGAACGGACGCGCTCCAGCGGGAAGCGCGGCGACACCGGCGCGGGCACCGAGTCGGTGACGACGACGCGGGCCAGCGGCAGCGCGGCGAGGCGCTCGTTGGCCGGCCCCACGAAGAGGCCGTGCGAGGCCACCACCGTGACGGGCGGCTTCGCCCCGTGGGCCAGCACCGTCTGGACCGCCGCGGCCAGGGTGCCGCCGGTGGAGATCATGTCGTCCACCACCACCACGTGCTGCCCTTCCACCTCGCCGACGATGCGCTCCACCTTCACGTCCTGCCCGGACAGGCGCTGCTTGTGCACCACCGCCACGCCCAGGCCCAGCGGCCGGGCGAAGGCCTCGGCGCGCTTCACCGCACCCAGGTCCGGTGAGACGACGACGGCGGGCGACAGCACGCGGGTGCGCAGGTGCTCGATGAGGGCCGGCACCGCGGCGGCGTGCAGCACCGGGCGCTCGAAGCAGCCCTCCACCGCCTTGGAGTGCAGGTCCAGGCACACCACCCGGTCCAGGCGCGAGGCCGCCATCAACTCCGCCAGCACCCGCGCCCCCAGCGGCTCCTTGCCTGACTCGCGGCGATCCTGCCGGGCGTAGCCCAGGTACGGCACCACCGCGGTGACGCTGCCCGCGCCTTCCCGCCGCACCACGTCGGTGAGGAGCGCCAGCTCCAGCAGGTGCTCGCCGGTGGGGTGGTGGAGGCCCTGCACCAGCACCACGTGGGCGCCCCGCACGTCCTCGGCCACCTCGATGTCCAGCTCGCCGTCGGGGAAGCGGCGCACCGCGCAGGCCCCCAGGGGGCGCTTCAGCTCGGCCGAGAGGTCCGCGGCCAGCGCGGGGTGCGAGGTGCCAGCGAGGAGGACGGTGCGCATGGGCGAGCCGCGGAGGTTGTCTCACCGCCGTCACCGCTGCAACGGCGAACGCGACGCCGCCCGTGAGGACTCCCCACGGACGGCGCCGGTCTCCCCTTGTCTTTGAGCCAGGTCAGGCCGCGGCGGACAGGGCCTGCTGGAAGACGCGGCGGAGCAGCTCGCCCAGGTCCTCGCGGACATGGCTCATCGCGTCCTTCGCCACCTTCGGGTCCCTATCAAAGCCGGTGGTGGCCTCGTGGAAGCGCTCGAGGTTCTTCACCAGGTCGGTGAGCAGGTCCTTGAGGCTCTGCTCCTCGCACTTCTGGCCCTCGGGGCGCTCCGGCCGGCGGGCCTCGTCACCGCCCCGGCACCGCTTGTGCTGCTCGCAGGTGACGACGTCCAGGTTCTCCAGCGTCTTGCCGTAGTCGGGGCGCGAGTGGTCGAGGTGCTTCTGGTAGCCGTCGCAGGCCTTCGACAGCTCGGCGTCGGACGCGCAGCTGGCCCACTTGGACAGCTTGTGCACCTCCCCCTCCCGGGTGCGCAGCGCGCCTTCCAGCACGCCCAGCTTGCTGCGGGAGTTGCCCTCGGCCACCGGGTCCTTCCCGCACACCTGCTTGAGCTCGTCGCGCAGCTTCGCGATGTCGGCCTTGAGCTCGCCCGAGCCGCGCTGCCCGCAGCGGTGCTGGTACTTCTTCAGGTCCTCGTGGGAAATCGGCTTGCAGCTCGGCCGCTCGTACCGGCTCAAGATGTCCAGCTTCTTCTGCGCGTTGGCGGCGGCCGTCGGGTCCTTGTGCGCGCCCGTCTTCGCGTCGCGCAGCTCGCCCAGCACCTTCGCCTTCTCCTGCCGCAGCTCGGCCGGGCTCAGCTTCGAGGCCTTCACCGAGTAGCCGACCTGGTCGAAGAAGCCCATCGGCTTGGTGGGCACCTCGCGGGGCAGCGCGCCCTGCAGTTGGTCCCTGAAGCGGCCGAAGGTCTCCTGGCCGAGGAGCTCCAGCTTCTGCTTCGCGTCCGCGGCCTTCTTGGGGTCGCGATCGAAGCCGGTGGTGGCCTCGTGGTAGCCGCAGACGGGATGCGACGCAAATCGCCGATGTCACGACGGGAGCTAACCTGTTCGGTGCGCTAGGCTGCACGGCCATGCGCACGCTCGTCCTGGCCGTCGCGACCCTCCTCGTCGGTTGCAGTGGCACATCTCCCTCGAACGACAGCGGAGCCGGAGGCGGCGGCAGTGTCGGCGGAGGCGGCGGCAGTGTCGGCGGAGGCGGCGGCAGCGTCGGCGGGGGCGGCGGCAGTGGTGGTGGCGCCGGGGGTGGAGGCGGCGCGGTGGATGGAGGGGCGTGCAGTCCCGGTTGTGGGTTCGGCCGCACCTGCTGCGGGAATGTGTGCGTCAACACGGAAAACGACCCGACCAACTGCGGCGCGTGCGGCGTCACGTGCAGTGACCCGTCGCCGTACTGCGGAGGCACCTGCCAGCCGATTCCGTGCGGGCTGGACGGCGGCTCGTGCGGGGGCGGGGGGTTCTGCTGCGGCACCTCGTGCTGCAACACCGGCCAGTTGTGCTGCGATCCTCAGGGGCCGGTCTCCAGAGCGCCCCAGTGCTACACGCCGACGGTGGGTGCGCCGACGTGCCCTCAGGGCTGTGCACCGCAGTGCGCGAGCGACCGGAACCTCAAGCGTGACATCACGCCCGCCGACGAGCGCGCGGTGCTGGAGACGGTGGCGGCGCTGCCGCTGTCCACGTGGCGCTACGTGAACGAGCCGTCGGACGTGCGGCACCTGGGGCCGATGGCGCAGGACTTCCGCGCCGCCTTCAACCTGGGCGACAGTGATCGCACCTACAACGCCATCGACGCGCACGGCGTCTCGCTCGCGTCCATCAAGGCGCTCTACCAGTTGGTGCAGGAGCAGAACGCACGGCTGTCCCGCCTCGAGGAAGAGAACTCGAAGCTGCGGGCGACATGTCCACAGGTGCCCGCGAGCCCGCGCTGACCGAAGGGCTACCCGCCCGCCACCACCTTCCGGGCCGCGGCGATGACGGTGTCGATGTCCTCGGGCCTCACGTCGAGGTGAGTCACGAAGCGCACCTGATTCCTTCCGGTCGCGAGCACACCCTGCTGCGCCAGCCCCCGAACGAAGCTCGCCACCAGCGGCTCCTCCACCGTCACCCAGACGAGGTTGGTCTGCGGTGGCTCCACCGTCAGCCCGGGCACCTCCTGAAGGCCCCGCGCCAGCCGCGCCGCGTTCTCGTGGTCCTCGGCCAGCCGCACCACGTGATGCTCCAGCGCGTACAACCCCGCCGCGGCCAGCACGCCGGCCTGGCGCATCCCTCCGCCGAGCGTGTGGGCCTCCTGCCCGACCAGGTACTCGTCGCCGCGCTCGCAGTGGCTCATCAGCGCGGCCAGGTTGGACTGGGTGCCGGACGGGAAGAAGAGGCCTGCCTCGAAGCCCAGCCGCCCGGCCAGCGTCGCCTGCAGGTGGTTGACGGTGGGGTCGTCCCCGAAGACGTCGTCGCCCACCTCGGCCTGCGCCATCGCTGCGCGCATCCCGGCCGTGGGGCGGGTGACGGTGTCGCTGCGGAGGTCGATGGGCATGGACGAGAACCATCGTCCCGCCTCGCGCCGACTTCAACGGTTGACCGGCATGCGCGCGCGGGCCAGCGTGCCGGCCCATGACGACCCCAGTGACCGTGGAGCGCGACGGCGCGGTGCTGCTCATCGGCATCAACCGTCCGGACAAGCGCAACGCCTTCAACCTCGCCGTCATCGACGCGCTGGCCGACGCCTACCAGCGACTGGGCGACGACGAGTCGGTGCGGGCGGGGGTGCTGTTCGGCCACGGCGAGCACTTCTCCGGCGGCCTCGACTTGGCCGAGGTGGGCCCGGTGGTGGCCCAGAAGGGGCCCGAGGCCCTCGCCGGCGGGAAGAAGTACGACCCCTTCGGCGTGTGGGCGCCGCTGGTGCCCAAGCCGGTGGTGATGGCGGTGAGCGGCATCTCGCTGACGCTGTCCATCGAGCTCGCGCTGGCCAGCGACGTCGTGGTGGCCGCCGACACGGTGCGCTTCCGCCAACTGGAAATCGCCCGCGGCATCCTCCCCTTCGGCGGCGCCACGCTGCGCGCGCCGGCGCGGCTGGGCTGGGGTAACGCGATGCGCTACCTCCTCACCGCCGAGGAGTTCGGCGCGGCCGAGGCGCTGCGCATCGGCCTGGTGCAGGAAGTCGTGCCCTTCGGCCAGCACCTCACGCGGGCCCGCGCCCTCGCCCAGCTCATCGCGAAGCAGGCGCCCCTCGGCGTGCGCGGCACCCTGTCCAGCGCGCGCGTCTACGAGGACCAGGGGCACGCGGCGGCCGTCGCCCACCTGAAGGAGTTGCTGGCGAAGGTGATGACCAGCGAGGACGCGGCCGAGGGAATGCTGAGCTTCGTCGAGCGCCGCGAGGCCGCCTTCAAGGGCCGCTGACGCTCAGGCCTGCACGCGCGCGCGCACGTCCAGCGGACGGCCGGCGGCCAGCTCGCCCTGCAGCACGCCCAACAGCCGCGCCACCTCCAGCCGCGACACCTTGGCGCCGGCGCCCTGCTCCTCCAGCGTGTCGAGCGCCTTGTACGCGAGCGCCAGGGAGATGCCGGTGAAGGCCATGAAGCCCTTCGGCGCGCCACCGGCCTGCAGCGCCTTCACGTACTCGTTGGCGGCGTCGAGGTCGGCTCGCGCGAGGTCGAAGATGTCCGACTTCGGCGTGGAGGCCGGCAGGTATACCCGGCCGTCGCGCGCGTCGTCCCCCGCGTCCTTGAGAATGTTGACCAACTGCAGGCCCTCGCCGAAGGCCACCATGCGCCCGGTGAGCGCCTGCTTCTGGCTGGCCAGCGACGGCGCGTCGTGGAGGAACACCTCGGTGAGCAGCTCCCCCACGATGCCGGCCACGAGGTAGCAGTAGTCCTTCAGGTCCCGCACGCTGGCGAGCCGCAGGTTGCCCTGCTCGTCCGCGCGCGCCACCACCGCGGCCATGCCGTCCGAGGTGCGCACCGTGTGGCGGATGAGAATCTCCCGCACGCCCGGCGCCATCGAGTCCAGCTCCCGCAGCACGCCCGCCGTGTCCCGGAGCAGCTGCAGGTAGCCCTCGTGCGTCACCGGCGGCGTGGCCAGCCACTTCCTCACCAGCGGCCCCACCTGCGCCTCGCGCGCGTCTCTGGGCAGCTGCACCAGCTTCGTGAACTCGCCCAGCGCCTCGATGCGCTGCGAGCGCGGCCAGTCGGTGGCGTCCTCGAAGGTGTCGGCGATGCGGAACAGCAGGTACGCCACGCCCACCGCGCGCCGCGTGGGCTCGGGCAACAGCGGAATCGCCAGCGCGAAGGTGCGGCTCGTCTTCAGCAGCAGGTCGTCGAGGTCGACAGCCATGACGACGCCGCTGCTACACGAATCACCGCCGCCGCGCACCCGCGCGCCCCCTGACGGTTGTCACTGAGTGACGCCTGTCAGCGTTTTCCCTCGAGGAAGGGTTGAAGCGCGAGTCGGCCGGCGACTATTCGTGGGCGCGTTTTCGGACAACTCACGAGGGCACCACCCATGTCGTTTGAAGTCGTCGTCGTCGGGGGGGGATTCACGGGAATGGCCGCGGCCGCCGCGCTTTCGCAGCGGGGCGCGCGCCTGACGGTGCTGGAGGCCGCCCAGTCCACGCCGCCGCAGTTCCGCGGCGAGCTCATCCACCCCAAGGGCGTGCGCGCGCTGGACGTCCTGGGCCTCAAGCAGGCGCTCTTCGAGGGGGGCGGCGTGGCGGTGCACGGCTTCGCGGTGACGCCCGACGCCAACCAGGAGGCGGTGGTGCTGCCGTACGCGGACACCGCGGGGCCGGGCCTGGGCATCGACCACCCGCTGATGGTGCTCACCATGCGCCGCGAGGTGGGCAAGCGGCCGGGCGTGTCCGTCTCCACCGGCGCGCGGGCGGTGGACTTCGTGCGGGAAGGCGAGCGCATCGCGGGGGTGAAGCGCGCGGACGGCACGGTGCACCGGGCGGACCTGGTGGTGGTGGCGGACGGCCGGCAGTCGAAGCTGCGCCCGCTGCTGGGCCTGCAGCCGGAGGTGAAGCTCCTGTCGCACACGGTGGCGGTGGCGGTGGAAGGCGCCCTGCTGCCGTGGGGGATGAACGGCCACGTCTTCCTCGGCGCGCCCGGCCCCATCCTCGCGTACCCGTACGCCCCGCGGAAAATCCGCTTCTGCATCGACGTGCCGGTGGGCCTGGCGAAGGGCAAGGCGGCCTTCGTGGAGCTGCTGGAGACGAAGTACGCGCCCTTCGTGCCGCAGCCGCTGCGCGACGCGCTGGTGAAGGCGCTGCGCGAGGAGCCCTTCGAGGCGGTGGCCACCCACTCCATCTCCACCGACGCGTGCGCGGCGCCCGGGGTTGTGCTGGTGGGGGACGCGGGGGGCTGCGCGCACCCGCTGACGGCCTCGGGGATGACCAACGCGCTCAACGACGTGCTGTCGCTGGCGGAGGTGGTGGGCGAGCAGGGCCCTTCCGACGCCGCGCTCGAGGAATACCAGCGCCGCCGCTACGACTTCATCCGCATGCGCGAGCTGTTCACCGACGCGCTGTACGAAGTGTTCCGCGCGCACGACCCGGGCTCGAAGAGCCTGCAGGCGGGGGTGTTCCGCTACTGGAGGTCCAGCGAGCGCAGCCGCCAGGCGTCGATGGACATTCTGTCGGGCGAGGACGTGCGCACCAGCCGCTTCGTGGCCGAGTACAGCCGCGTCTTCGGGCTGTCGGCGCTGGACGTGCTGGCCAGCCTGAAGCGCCGGGCGCCCCTCAAGGACACCACGCTGCAGATGCGCTCGCTGGTGAAGACGGGCTTCGGGCGCCTCGAGGCGGCGATGGGCCGCACCGCGCGCAAGGTGGTGGACCGCTACCGGCTGAAGCTGCACCGGGTGCCCGGCGAGCAGCCGAGCGCCTGACGAGTTAGGCAGGACGGCCGGCGTCCCACTTCCGTTTCCTCGCCGGCCCCCCGCTGTCGTGGCCAGTCACGCCGGCGACGCGGCGCGCCGCCGCAGCCGCTCTACTTCGGCGGCCCCGTCAGCCTGCGCGCGAGGGCCTGCCACTCCTCTGCGCTCGTGTCGTTGGTCGGCTTGATGGCGACATCGATGTCAGCGGTGAACCGTGGCACGCCTCGGGCGATGACGGCGACGCCGCCGATCACGGTCCCCCGCGCGCCCGCGCTTCGCAAGAGGAACCCCCGTGGGGCCGCGGGTGCTTCGACAGGGCGCGGAGCTTTGCCTTGCGCCACAGCTCGCGCACGGGCGCGTCCTCTCGTTCGCGGACTCTTCGGGCGTCCGGACTTTGTACGAGCGACCATGCGGCCTCGATCATTTCGAGAGAGAGCGCGACGGCCCGCGCGGGATCAAGACCGGCGCGCCGCTTGAGCTCACGTTCCACCTCAGCCGCGCGCGCATGCCCTACCAGCCATCTCCGCGCCCGCTCGGCCTTCCCTTCGTTCGCCACGCGTCCATTCTGGCGTGGAGACGCGGGAAGCGCGAGGCCGATGAGCGTGAGCAGCTTGTCGTGGTGCGGCCGCCGCGCGGCAGCGAGCTCGTTGAGCCCGGCCTCCCGGACTCCGAGCGGGCGAGGAACCTCACGGCCGCAACGAGAGCGTGGCACGATGGGCGGCATGCCCCGTCTTCGAGTCCCCCTCGTCGTGGTGGTGGCGCTGTCGGCCGCGGGCTGCGGCACCGAGGTGCCGTCGCCGTGCGAGCCGTCGAGCTGCACCGGGTGCTGCAGCACAACGGGAGAGTGCCTCGCGGGCGATACGCTCGACGCGTGCGGGCACGGCGCCGGCGCGTGTGAGGCGTGTGGCGCGGGCCTCGAGTGCCGTGCGGCCAGCTGCGTGACGCCCGGCACGGGAGGGGGCGCGGGGGGCGGCCTCGGCGGCGGTGGGGGCGATGCCGGCGGAGCCGGAGGCGGTGCGGGGGGCGGCGGTGACGACGGCGGCACGGGCGGTGGAGGTGGAGGTGGAGGTGGAGGCAGCGCGGACGCCGGCGCCGGCGGCGACGCGGGCGCGCCGGTGTGGCTGCTCGATACGGGGCTGACCGCGAACGAGCTGGGCGTGCTGGTGAACGAGCTCGACCCGCAGTCCGTCCTCGTCGGCGACCGCTACGTGGCGGCGCGCGGCATCCCGGCGCGGAACGTGGTGCGGCTCTTCTTCGACGCCGGCACGGCCACCACGCTGCCCTCCGCCGTCTTCGCGCCGCTCAAGGCGCAGGCCGACGCGGTGGCGCTCGACGCGGGGCTGCAGGCCTGGGCCATCACGTGGACCCGGCCCTACCGCGTGGACTGCATGTCCATCGGCACGGCCTTCGCGGTGGGCTTCGACGCGGGCTTCTGCAGCACGCCCTGCCGCGCCACCGCCGCGCTGCCCACCTTCGACGACGAGGGCGGGCGCGACGGCGGGCGCTCGGCGCACCGGCCCTTCGATAGCTTCGGCGTGCGGCCCACGATGATGCTGGCGACGGGCGCAGACGCGGCCACCGCCTTCGACGTCATCGCGCGCGGCGTCGCGGCCGACGGGACCAACCCGCGCGGCTCGGGCTGGTTCTTCCGCACCACCGACGCGGCGCGCAGCGTGCGCTGGAGCGAGTTCCGCAACGTCACGCTGCCGCAATGGACACCGGACGGAGGGCTCGACCTCACGTACGTCGACGCGATGGACGGCGGCGCCCAGGTGCTGTCCCAAGCCACCGACGTCCTGTTCTACTTCCAGGGCCTGGCCAGCGTCGCCAGCATCGACACCAACACCTACCGGCCGGGGGCGGTGGCCGATCACCTGACGTCCTACGGCGGCCAGGTGCCCACCAGCGGGCAGATGAGCGTGCTGCGGTGGCTCGAGGCGGGCGCGACCGCCAGCTACGGCACCGTCGTCGAGCCGTGCAACTACACGGCGAAGTTCCCCAACACGACGGTGCTGCTCAGCCACTACTACCGCGGGGAGCCCATCATCGAGGCGTACTGGAAGAGCGTGTCCATGCCCGGCGAAGGGCTGTTCGTCGGCGAGCCGCTGGCGCGGCCGTGGACGCCGAGGTGGACGTGGGACGCCGCCACGCGCACCTTGACGCTCACCACCACGCAGTTCAAGCCGGGGCTGCGCTACGGCGTCGAGGCGGCGCCGTCCTCCGCAGGTCCGTGGACGCGCGTGCAGTCGGGGCTGGCGACGGCGCGGCACGGGCCCACGACGCTGACGGTGCAGCCGGCGACGCAGGCCTTCTATCGGCTGGTGCGCGAGTGACGGCGTCGCGCGCCTGACGTCGCAGGCCAGAAGGTCGGCTTCCCTCTTCAGTTCTGCGCCAGCGCGACCCAGCCCCCGTTGGGGTGCAGGACCACCAGCGTCAGCTCTCGGTCAATGCGCGCGGACTCGTCCAGGAGCGCGCGGAGCTTCGGCGGCAGGTTGGACGAGTGCGCGCTGTAGGCGCCCTGCACCGACGCGACCCACTCACCGTCGGCGCGAATCGAGACAGAGTGCAGCTTCGCCAGGCCACCAGAGAGGTTGTCGACACTCACGACGAGCGCAGAGGGGACGCCGCTCGCCTCCCGGTAATTGCGTCCAAAAACGATGAGGTAGCCATCACGCGAGAAAGCCAGGTGGTGGAGCTTCCCCCCGTCGTCGGACGCTCGCTGCGCGGCCGCAGGGAAAGCCGCGGCGATGCCCTCGTTGGACCACATGATCGATCTCTCTGCGTGGATGAAGGCCCAGCCCCCCGTAGGCGTGAAGACCACCGAGCGAATCTCCTCCGCGCGCTGCGCCACCTTGGACAACTCATCGACGAGGGCCTTCGGCGCGCCACGCGCATGCACCGCGTTCTTGCCCCAAACGAGGACGATGCCTTTCCCGTCGGGCGTGAAGGCGATGGTCGAGATCCGAAAGCCCGCCTCGACGTAGTTGCGGATGATGGCGAAGTGGTCCGCCGACAGGCCTTCGTGCCACATCCGCGTGGCTCCCTTCGCCTCCTTCTTCATCCTGGGCACGGAGCGAAGGGCCTGGCGGCTCTCTTCACGCGCCGCCTCGACGTGCTTGGCCTTGAGCTCCTGCTCTTGTCTCTCCAGCTCGCGCCGATGCGCCTCCTGCTCCTTCCGGCGCTCGTCTTCTCGCTTCTCTTCCCGATGCCGCTCCTCACGCTCCTCACGCTCTCGACGCTCTTCTTCGAACCACTCATCGGCGAGCACGGCACCTGACGCCAGCGTCACGCAAATCACCACAATGGGTTTGAGCATGCAATGCAGCGTAGCAAAGAGCGGCCCTGTGGCTAGTCCGTGGAGCAACGCCGGCGCCGCTCGCGGCGGTAGAGGGAGAAGGCGGTGACGGTGTAGCGGCTCACGCCCTTCGGCGCGCGGAGGCGCGTGCGTCTCGCGCCGTCACTCGGGCCAGTGCACCACCGTGCCCAGGAGGCCCACGCCCCACAAGTCCTCTTCGCTGGTGCCGGTCAGGTCGCGCAGCCCCACGCCGCCGTCGTACAGCACCTCCCAGCGCTGGCCGTTCCACCGCCGCACGCTGCCTTCGTCTTCCACCGCGTAGACGCGGCCGAGACCAAAGGCGCGCACGCCGGTGAAGTCGTTGGCGGTGGGAAGCGGCGGTAGCCGGAACCAGCCGAAGGGCGTGCGCTCCAGCGCCGTCCCCTCGTCTCCCACCGCCACCACGCGCTCCGCGTCCAGCACCCAGACGGCGCGCAGCGCTCCGCGCGGAAGGCCCCGCAGCCGCTCGACGTGCTCGTCCACCCAGCCGCCGTCCGCGCCCAGGCGGAAGGCCTTCATCCGCGTCGGGAAGGCGGACGAGTCGTAGCCCACCGCGTACAGCGACGAAGGGTCCACCCCGTGGAGGTCCTCGAAGCGGAAGCTGGGCGAGAGGTTGGACGGGCGCTCCTGGCTGGTCAGGCCGTAGGTGCCCCACACCGTGCGCCCGTTGCGCAGCACGCCCACCAGGTCCACGCCCCCGTCGGCAGTGGAGAAGCCGACGAGGCCGTGCACCGGGTCGGACAACTGCCGGAAGCTGGTGCAGGCGGCGGCGCCCAGGTCGTGCGCGGCGACGCGGCCGATGCCGTTGTTGCCGCCCGAGAAATACCCGCGGCCGCTCGCCTGGGCCCAGCAGGTGTTGATGTTGCTCGGGCAGGCGGCCGAGACGTCCACGAAGGCGCCCCCGTCGCGGCGCACCCGCACCTCGCTGCCCCCGGCCAGCCACAGCGCGCCCGGCGCGAAGCTCCAGGCCGTCTCCCAGGTGGGCCCGCCGCCCAGCACCCGCGCCCAGGTGACTCCCGCGTCGGCGCAGGCCCCCTCGTCCACCTGGCCGTCGCAGTCGTCGTCCAGCAGGTTGCACACCTCGCCCGCCCCCGGGTGCGAAAGCCCGTCGCCGTCGTTGCAGTCCCCGTCCACCGGGGCGCGCCAGGCGCCGCACAGGAAGCCGCCCGAGCCCGGCCGACCGAAGGCGTCGAGGTCCAGGTCCTCGAAGGTGAAGTCGGTGCACATCACCCACCCGGCGTCGAAGCCGCCGCCGGAGTCGATGGGCCCTCCGTCCGGCAGCACGCAGGTGGTGGTGAAGCAGTCCACCACGTCGAGCGCGCCGCCCAGCTTCAGCTCGCGCCCGTGCGGGTCGACGAGGAAGACGTCGTACCGGCCCGCCGCCACCCCGCCGGGCACCACCGCGGCCACCACCGTGTCGGACTGCCAGGTGACGGCCTGAAGGTCCACCTCGACGCCCGGCGCGGACAGCCGCCCGGTGAAGGTGCTGTCCACCACGGACTTCGAGGGGTGGTCGAAGTCCAGCGTCACGGAGGGCTTCAGGTGCTGCCCCTGCAGCTCGATGGCGCCGCCCGCCACCTCGTCCACCTTCGACGGCAGCACGCCGGTGAGCGACGGCGCCGGCCCGGGCGAGGAGCAGCCCACGAAGAGCACGCTGGAGGTGAGGAGGACGACGCGCATGGCGACCCTGCAGCCGGCCAAAGAAGCCGGCGCCAGCGTACCAGAAGCCTCCCTCCTGCGCTCTGGCGCGACACTTGACGACAGGCCCAGCCGCGGCCTCGGGTTGGCTCGCGCCGCGCAGGCGCTACAGCGACGCCAGCGCGGTGGTGAGCGCGCGGTGGTGCGCCTGGCTTCCCGAGAAGGCGAGGTGCCCCACGCCCGGCGCAAACAGCGTCGCGGTGAGCGACCGAACGTCGTCGGCGGTGACGTTCGCGATGGCCTCGAGCTCGCCCTCGAGGCCGCGGCGGTCCTCCTCCAGCCACCTCGCGCCGAGGAGCCCGCCGTGCTGAGCGGGGTCCTGGCAGAGCTCGTCGGTGACGCGGAGCATGCACTCCTTCGCCGCGGCGAGCTCGGCGGCCTCAGGGCCCTTGTCGCGCAGGTCTTTCACGGTGGCGATGACCTCCTGGGCGCAGGCGACGGTGTTCTCCAGTGAGGCCTCGACGTCGATGACCTGCAGGCCGAAGGCGGCCCAGCCGTACAGCGCGGCGCGACAGGCATAGGCGATTCCCCGACGGAAGCGCAGCGCGCGGAACAGCCGCCCCTGCGGCCCGGCGCCGAGGAGTTCGTCGACCACCACCCGCACGGTGTCGCTGCCTTGCCGGCGCAGGAAGGGGAAGCTGAAGCGCAGGTCGCAGCGGCGAGACGGGTTCTCGAAGTGCACGGCGCCGCGCTGGGGAGCGGGCACCTGAGCGCAGGTGTGCGGCAGCCCGGGCGGGAGCGCCTCGAAGGGGCGCGCGGCCGTGCGGAGCTCGTCGAGCGGGTGCGGGCCGACCACGATGAGCGCGAGGTTCCTGCCGACGAAGTAGCGCTGCAGGTGCGCGCGCACGTCGGCCTCGGTGATGGAGGCGATGCTGAGCGCAGTCCCCAGGGGGGAATGGCGGAAGTGCCCGCGGGCGCCCCACGCCTGCTTCACGCAGCGCTGCTCCGTGGACTCGCCGTCGGCGGCGCGCTGGCGCTCGTCCATGACGACGCGGCGCTCGACCTCCAGGCCGTTGAGGAGCGGCCGGCACACCATGTCCGCGAGGGCGGCGACGGCGCTGGCGAGGTGGCGCGGCCGCGTCTGGAGCATGAGCGCCGTCCGGTCGAAGGTGGTCCAGCCGTTGGCGCGCGCGCCGAAAGAGGCGAGGTGCTGCGACAGCTCGCTCGCCGACGGGAAGCGCTCGCAGCCGCGAAAGAGGAGGTGCTCGACGAAGTGCGCGAGGCCGGAGCGCTCCGGTGGGTCTTCCCGGCTGCCGACGCGGGCGAAGACTTGCGTGGACGAGACGCGGGCGCCCGGCAGCTCGGCGAGGACGAGCTCCAGGCCGTTGGGCAGGGTGGCGCGGTGCGTCTTCATCGAACCGCCCAGCGTAACCCACCTTCACCGTCGCCGCGCGGACAAGCCCCGTGGCGCGTGAAGGCCGAGGCAGCTAAGGGGCTGCCCATGAGCTCCCTGAAGAACCGCACCCTCTTCATCACCGGCGCCAGCCGCGGCATCGGCCTGGCCATCGCCCTGCGGGCCGCGCGCGACGGCGCCAACGTGGCCATCGCCGCCAAGACGGCCGAGCCCCACCCGAAGCTGGCAGGCACCGTCTTCACCGCGGCGAAGGAGATTGAGGCCGCCGGCGGCAGGGCGCTGCCCCTGGTGTGCGACATCCGCGACGAGGAGCAGGTGCGCCTTGCGGTGGCGAAGACGGTGAGCCACTTCGGGGGCCTGGACGTCTGCGTCAACAACGCCAGCGCCATCAGCCTCACCGGCGCCCTCGAGACGCCGATGAAGAAGTACGACTTGATGCACCAGGTGAACGCGCGGGGCACCTTCCTGGTGAGCCAGGCCTGCCTGCCGCACCTGCTCCAGTCGAAGCACGCGCACCTCCTCACCCTCTCGCCGCCCCTCACCCTGAGCCCCCGCTGGTTCGGCCCCCACGTCGCCTACTCGATGGCCAAGTACGGGATGAGCCTGTGCGTGCTGGGCCTGGCCGAGGAGTTCCAGGGGAAGGTGGCGGTCAACGCGCTGTGGCCGAAGACGACCATCGCCACCGCGGCGGTGAACATGCTGGGCGGGGACGACCTGATGAGGGCCAGCCGCAAGCCGGACATCATGGCCGACGCGGCGCACGCCATCCTCACCCGGGACGTGTCCTTCACCGGGCGCTTCTGCGTCGACGAGCAGGTGCTGCGCGACGCCGGCGTCACCGACTTCTTGCCCTACCGCGTCGATCCGCAGGTGGAGCCCACCCCGGACTTCTTCGTGGAGTGAGTTGGGCGCGCTTGGGCGCTCCTCATTTGCCGCCTCGAGCGACACGCCCTGTCACCGCGCGACGCGGAGCCCTTGAGGTATGCTGCTCGTCGTGGAACAGGTCCGCCAGGTGCTGACGCGCCAACTGGTTCATGCCCGTCGCGGGTTCACCCTTTCTCGGCAGCGGGAAGAGGTCCGTGAAGCGGCCCTCGAGTGGCTGGCCTTGCACCCCAGCGGAAGGGCCGACGTGGATGAGTGCTGGCGCGAGGCGCTCTGCGGCGATTCCGAGTTCTCCCGCTTCCTCCAGGGCGACGGCTCGCTAGACGCCTGGACGGGTGGCCTCCCGCTGCGGTGCCTCGTCAGCTCCCACCCCTTTCCGGATCTCTGGCGATGGTCGGTCCCCCGGTAGCCTGGCGCGTGGCGCAGGACGCGGCGCGGCTCATGAAGGACGGTGAGCTCGTCATCTTCGGGAGCGCCGCACTTGCCTTCTGGCTCAGGGAGCCGCCGCAGAGCCGCGACGTGGACGTGTGGACCGAACCCCGCGAGCGCGGCGCTCTCATCGAGGCGCTGATGGGCGAGCTGTCTTGGTACCACGACAAGTTCTCGATTCACGCCGAGGTCTGGGGGCCGGAGACGTTCAAGGCGCCTCCAGGTTGGCGAGCGCGGGCCAGGGTCTTTTCCTTCGACGAAGCGTCGGCTGTTCGCGTCGTCTGCGCCCATCCGCACGACGTCGTGCTGGCGAAGCTGGAAAGGCTGGACCCGAAGGACCAGGAGCAGATCCAGACCGTCCTCCGTCAACTGCCGATGAGTACCCAGCGACTCGATGAGCTGCTGCGGGAATACGACCAGCCGCGCGACGCACAGCGCGAGGCCCGATTCCAGGCGAGCCTGGCCTGGCTGCGCCGGGAGTTGACGTCCTAGCGCAGGCCGCCTGAGCGGGACTCGCGGTCGCGCTCGCAGGCAAAGCCCCCGTCTTCGAGCTGCTGCACCCAGAGGTCCACGCCTGCGTCGTTGATGGAGACCGACACCCGGTGGGGCTGGGGTGCCCCGGGCGCGCCCGCGTCCTGCGCCCCCTTGAAGAGCTCCTGCGCGTCGAGCCCCGCGACCTCGAGGAGGTGCTCCGAGAGGCACGCCACCGCGCACCGCTTGCGCAGCTCCTCGGGCAGGCTCGCGACCGCCTGGTCGCATCGCAGGGTCACCGCTCGAGCGCGCTTGAGTTGCTTCGTCATCGCCTCCGGGGAGAGGGCCTCGTCGGGGCGGACCTCAAGCTTCGGCGCGCAGGCGAGCGCGACGACGACGGCGAAGAGGCTCAGCAGCAGCCGCGGCATGCCTTCTCCTCAGCTCGCGCGCCTGGCGCCCTGCGTCAGCACCGGCGAGCGCAGCCGGTACAGCACGTGCCGCCGCAGCGGGTGGCCTTCCGGCAGCCTGGGGTGGTCGAAGTCCTCGCGCGGGTCCCTCGTCATCCCCAGCTTCTCCATCACCCGCCGCGACGGCAGGTTGTCCGGTACGGTGAAGGCCACCAGCTCGTCCAGCCCGAGGTTGTGGAAGCCGAAGTTCACCACCGCGCGCGCCCCCTCCGACGCCAGCCCCCGGCCGTGGTACGGCGACGCCAGCCTCCACCCCACCTCCACGCACGGCGTGAAGGACGCCTCGAAGTTGGGCCGCGACAGCCCGAGGAAGCCGATGAACTCGCGCGTGTCCTTGAGCTCCGTCGCCCACAGGCCCCAGCCCTCCGCCGCCATGAAGAAACGAATCCGCCCCGCCAGCGCGTCGCTCTGCGCGCGCGTCAGCTTCGCCGGGAGGAAGCGGGACACCACCGGATCCGCGTTCAACTTCGCGAAGGGCTCCAGGTCCTCGTCGCGCCACGCCCGCAGCGCCAGCCGCTCCGTCTGCAGCTCCTCGACCGGCCGCGTCATCACCCCTTCTTACCCCATCGGATCGTCCGCCTTGCCAGTGGCAACCAAGGTTTGCAATGACGGCGCTCGCCCTCAGTCCACGCCTGATGACGAACGAGCTCGCCACGCTGGCCGACCCGCTGCGCCCCCTGGCGCTGGCCGCTCGCGACGGCGAAAGCGTGGCGTTTACGCGACTTTACGAGCGAACCCGGGAGCAGGCCTGGCGGGTGTTGTACCGCGTGGTGGGCCACAGCCCGGACCTCGAGGACCTGGTGCAGGAGGCCTACCTTCAGTTGATGAAGGCGCTGCAGCACTACCGCGGCGACTCGAAGGTGAGCACCTTCCTCCACCGGGTGTGCGTCAACGTGGGGTTGATGTACCTGCGCGGCAAGCGCCGCCGGCCAGAGGAGCTGTCCGACGAGGTGCCGGAGCACCCGACCGGCGAGAACGAGGACCCGGAGCGCGCGGCGCAGGTGAAGCAGGCGGCGGCGCTGGTGCAGCAGGCGCTGTCCTCGCTGTCGGAGGAGAAGGCGGCCGTCTTCGTGTACCACGACCTCTTGGGGATGAAGCCGGAGGAGATTTCCGAAGTCGTGGCCTGCCCCGTCAACACCGTGCGCAGCCGCTTGAATCGCGCGCGGCAGGACTTCACCCAGGCGGTGGCGAAGCTGAAGGGGGGCGCGCGATGAGCCACGTCCCCCACGAGACGCTGTGGAGCCTCGCCCGCGCCGAGCTGCCCGACGACGCCGCCTCGGACGCGCGCGCGCACCTCGCGCTGTGCAGCGAGTGCCAGGCCGCCTTCGCCGACGTGCAGGGCGCGCTCGACGTGCTGTCGGCGTTGCCGGCGCCCCCGCCCATGCCCGAGGCGATGGCGCGCCGGGTGGGCGTGAAGCTGGCCGAGGAGCTGGACCAGCGCGCGGCGAAGGGCCTGCGCTCCTGGTGGGCCACCCTCTTCACCCCGCGGCTGGTGCTGGTGGGCGCGCTGGGGGTGGTGCTGGCCGTCGTCGCCGCGTACGTGGTGACGCGCCCCGGGCCCGCCGACGCGCCCGCGCCCCTCGCCGCGCCCACGCCTCAGCAGCCCGCGCCCGAGGTGACGCCGCCGCCGGTGCCCGAGCTGCCGAAGGCGGCGCCGAAGAAGCTGACCGCCCGGGTGGCCTCCGCGAAGAAGGCGAAGGCGTCGGGAGAGAAGGCGGCGAAGGCGCAGGTGCTGGCGGAAGGCGCGGTGGTGAAGACGGAGAAGGGCGGCAGCCTGTGGATGAAGCTGCCCGACGGCACCAGCGCGGGCCTCACCAGCCAGTCCGAGGTGACGCTGGCGAAGCTGGAAGAGAAGGCGCTCACCCTCGACGTCGCGGGCGGCAGCCTGGCGATGGTGGTGCCGCACCGCGAGGACCGGGTGCTGACGGTGCGCGCCGGCGAGGTGGAGGTGAAGGACCTGGGCACGCGCTTCCTCGTCTCGCGCGAAGTCAACCGGGTGCTGGTGGCGGTGGAGGAAGGCAGCGTGGAAGTGAAGACGCCGTCCTCCACGGAGACGGTGCGCGCGGGCCGGGCGGTGGCGTGGCGCGACGGCAAGCTGGAGTCGATGCCCTGGGCGTCGCGCGAGGAGGCAAAGGTGGCGACGTCGTCCGCCGCCAAGTTGACCGAGGAAGACGAAGAGACGCCGCCCGTCGAGGCCGCGGTGGAGGACGAGCCGGTGGACAACGGCCCGCCCCCGCCGCCGCCCACCTCGTCAGACCCCGACGAGCAGTGGGACACGCCTTCGGGCTTCGTGCGCCCGCCGGGCGAGCCCGTCGCGCCCGGCCAGCCTCCTCCGCCGCCGCCCAACGTGACGACGGTGCAGCCGCCCAACGCCGGGCCCGCCGCGCCGCGCACCCGCCGCGGAGGCTTCAACCTGGGCGAATTGGAGCGCCGCATCCGCGAATTCTCCCGCGAGGTGCAGAAGCCCTTCCAGCAGCTCGACGGCCGCGTGCGCGAGCAGCAGGCGGTGGACGTGGCGCGGCTGGCCGACGTCGGCGACTGCGAAGGCAGCCTGGCGCTGGCCAACGCGTGGCTGAAGGACTCCAACCGCGCCGCCGATGCGGACCCGGTGCGGCGCGGGGTGCTGCTCCAGAAGATGCGGTGTCTGAATCACCTCGGGCGGACGGCCGAGGCGGAGGCGGTGCGGCTGGAGCTCCAGCAGCCCTGAGGGGCGGGCCGGCGCTGAATGCCCCCTCGTCGAAGGGGCGCGCTTCGGCGCTTGACTCAAGGAGAGCCCCGTTGCCGAATCGCCGCCTTCGGTCCGCGTCGGACCACTTCAGGGGAGAAAACCCAACATGATGAGCTCGATGATGCGCGCGGCGATGGCCGTGGTGGTGCTGTGCGGTGGTGTGGCCCTGGCGCAGGGCGCTCCGCCCCCCGCGGCCAAGCC
>JADLDB010000008.1 GCA_020846875.1 Myxococcales bacterium
GCACGGGGAGACCTGGACGAAGGAAGCGGGCATCGTCGGCGCGCTGACGAACTTCCACCGCGGCTTCCCGGCGTCCCTCATCGGCGGCAGCGCGGCGATCCTCGCCAGCCGGGAGGCGCTCCGTACCCAGCCCATCACCCGCCTCTCGGTGCTGAACGACTTCGGCAGGCTGGGCGAGCTGATGGCGTTGGCCGAGCTCTCCCGCGTGCGCGAGCTGTCCGTAGGCCCGGCGCTCGGCTCGTACCGGCGCCACCTGACCCTTCCCGCGGAGCAGTTTGCGCTGATCGCCCGGTCCCCCCACCTCGCTGGCCGACCTGGCGGCGCGCTTCGCCCACCGGCCCGGGCTGCTGGTGCGCTGAGCGAGCGGCCCTGACCTTCGCGCGCCGCCCCCCGCTGCGGTAGGACGGCCGAATGCTCCTCCGGCTCTTCCTTCTGGCGCTCGTCCTGTCGGCGTGCGCCGGTGCTCCGGCGGTGACGGACGCGGGCGGTGAAGACTCGGGGACGCCCGACGCAGGCCTCGTGGGGGACGGCGGGCCCGGGGACGCGGGGGTTTCCGACGCCGGCGCGCAGGACGGAGGCGCGGTGCAGGATGCGGGCGCTGGGGATGGCGGCGCCACGGATGGGGGACTCGACCAGGACGGCGACGGACTGCCCGACGACTTCGAGGCGGCGCTGGCGGCCGGCTACTTCCCGTACCTCTCGCTCGCGCCCGACGACGCCTGCCCCCTGGGAGGCATCGTCTACAGGGTGCACCCCCACCCGGACGATCCCACCCTGGTACGGCTCTTCTTCGCCCACCTCTACGAGCGCGACTGTGGGCTCAACGGCCACGTGGGCGACAACGAAGACTTCGGCGTCACGGTGGACCCCTCGCTGCCTCCGCCTCAGGGCTTCAAGACGCTCAAAGCCATTGGCCACCAGGGGACGATCTGCCAGCAGGTGACGTCCTGCGGCCGCTGTGGAGGGTTGACCGGGTGCGAGTACACCGACGCGGGTCTCCCCATTCTGTACGTCAGCAAGAACAAGCACGCCGGCTACGTCGAGCGCAGTCGCTGCAACCCGGTCACCGCCTGTCTCGACACCTGCGCCTTCAACCCCGTGCCCCGTGTCCCGCCCATGGTGAACGCCGGTGAGCCCGGCCGGCCGCTGGTGCGCGAGCTCACCGACGAGGGCTTCATCACGGTGGATGGAGGCTGGACGGAGCCATCCGTCTTTCACTTCGATCCGTGGGACGCGGGCGCGATGTTCGGCACGGTGTCGGGCCTCGCCGGGCGGCTGGTCGATCCCCAGTTCGTCCCACCGGCGTGCCGGTGACACTTCTCACCGGCGCGTCGCGGCGAGCAGCTCGAGATCGAGCAGATCCTTCGGTCTGCCGGCCGCGCTCTTGTTCGCCTCCAACTGGGCGCGGCCAAGAAATGGCACTGCATGGCCCCGGACGTCGCGAGTGATGCGGCTCGTCCATGCCTCGTCGAAGGTGACGCCGCTGAGGGCGGTGAGCACGTCGATGCGCCGCGGGGCGATGCCGATCTGGTACACGGTCCCGGCTCGCTCCAGGTCTGCCTCAGTGAGTCCCATGGCCGAGAGGGGCGCTCCGAACTTCTGGAGGGCCCGGAAGACACGGCCTGCGTTCTCGCGGGTGGGACGCACGAAAAAGTCGATGTCGCCCGTGGCTCGAGGCACGCCATGCGCGGCCAGGGCGTAGGCTCCGACGACGACGAACTCGGCGCCTTCTGCCAGCAGGAGCGCGCACAGGTCGACGTAGTCGTCGTTCCAGTCGCTCATCGGCTGCAGTTCAGCTCCTCCAGCGTGTCGGGCCTCGGCTCGCCCGGGAGGAACCTGCGACAAACCCACTCCGAGCGCGGTTTCGGGGCCCCCGCCACCAGCCCCCAGGCCTGCCGGGTGAGCTCGCCCACCGCGTCCCACGCCACCGACATGTCTTCGCACCGTGGCACGTCGTCGGCCGCCAGCGTCGTCCTGACGACTGGCCAGCTCGCCCGCGCTCGAGCACGTTCCTCCGGGGTCGACATGGAAGGAGCGTAGCACGGCGGGCGCGGTCGCCTGCCCACGGTCCATTCAGCCGCGCAGCTTCTCCTGGCTGCGCGGGCCGGTGCTCTCTGCCTCGCCTGAGATGGGGGCGATCGGCTCCATCGCGCCGCCGGTCATCAAGGCCTCGCTCTCTTTCACCGTGGCGGCCACCGCGTCGACGCCGGTGAGCAGATCGTCGAGCTGCTCGGTCAGCTGATCCGGGGACGTCATTGTGAGCGCCTGGTCGCGCAAGAGGCGCACCGAGTTCTCGATCAGGTTCATCTGCCCCCGGGCGCGGGCGAGGAACTTCTCGATTTCCTGGATCGTCTCCAGCCGCTTCTTCAGCACCGCGGCGTTCTTCGAGGCCAGGCTGCGCACCGACTCATCGCCCATCTTCTCCTGCAGCACCTCCTGCGCCTTGAGCTGCCGCTCCAGCTCGCGCAGATCCACCGCCTGCAGGTACGACTCGGCGCGGCGGCACCCGTACGCCAGCTTCACGAAGCTCATGTGCAGGTGCTTCAGCTTCTCCAGCTCCGTCGCCAGCAGGATGGCCTGGAACGACGGGTTGTTGGCCATGTCCCGCTCGATCTCCCGCCGCAGTTCGTCGAGCGCCTTGGCCCGCTGCCACTCGCGCTCCGGCAGCTCGGCCATCAGCTTGTCCGCGCGCTCGCGATCCGCCTTGTCCCGCTCCCGCCGCTCCGCCTCGCGCACCGTCCGCTGGAAGGGCTTCAGGTCCGGCCCCAGCACCAGCCACAGGGCCTCCACCGCGCCCGCGCCCGCCAGGATCAACCAGTCCCCGGTCGCCGCCGCCGCCACCGCCGCCCCTGCCAACAGCGACAGGTTGTAGACGTTGAGGAACGCCGCCTTGAGGAAGTTGGGAGGTCCGTCCGAGGCCATCTCTTGGTCGCCTACAGCCCCACGCGAATGTTCCCCTGCACGTTGGACTCGTACAGGAGGTCGAGGATGTGGTTCTCCACCCGCTTGAAGGCCTCCGTCTGCTTCAGCTTCGCGTCGCGCTCCTTGAAGTACGGCACCTCGATGCGGTGCAGCACCCGCGCCGGCCGGTGTGACAACACGAAGATCACGTCGCCCAGGTACACCGCCTCGGACACGTCGTGGGTGACGAAGAGCACCGTGTTGTCCTGGGTGCGCAGCACGTCGAGGATCAACGTCTGCATGCCCCAGCGCGTCTGGGGATCGAGCGCGCCGAACGGCTCGTCCATGAGGATCAGCTTGGGCTTGTTCGCCAGGGTGCGGGCGATCGCCACCCGCTGCTTCATGCCGCCCGACAACTGGCGGGGCAGGTGATCCGCGAAGTCCTTGAGCCCCACCTGCTCGATGAGGGCCAGGGACAGCTTCTTCCTCTCGGCGGGCGCGATCCCCTGCAGCTCCAGCCCGTACTCCACGTTCTGCCGCACGGTGCGCCAGGCGAAGTGGGTGTAGCTCTGGAAGACCATGCCGCGGTCCCGCCCGGTCCCCGTCACTGGCACCCCATCGACCAGCACCTGGCCCGAGTCGGGGGTGAGCAGCCCGGCCACCGCCTTCAAGATGGTGCTCTTCCCGCAGCCCGACGGCCCGAGGAAGACGGCCAGCTCGCCCTGGCCCGGCTTGTTGGCCACGGTGAGGCTGACGTTCTCCACCGCCTGCACGGTGCGGCCCTGGCGATCGGTGTAGCTGATGAACAGATCCTGCAGCTCCAGCTTGGGCAGGGTGGTGCTGCTGCCCAGCCGAGGCGTCCCAGCCGGGGCGGGGGCGGGGCTCGCGGCGGGCGGCGAGGTCGGCTGCTCAGGCATCGACTTCCCTCCACGAGAAGAGCATGCGGTTGATGGTGCGGATCACCAGGTCGGTGAGGATGCCGATGATCCCCACCACCAGGATGCCGGCGAAGCTCCACTCGGGCTTGAGGTGCTGCTCGGCCAGCCGCAGGATGTAGCCGATACCCGACTGCGGGTTCACGATCTCAGCGAGGATGATGTACGTCCAGGCGATCGCGTTCATCACCCGGAAGCCGTCGAAGATCTGCGGCAGCGCGGCGGGGATGAGCACGGTGCGGATCACCTGCCCCTTGGTGGCGCCCAAGGTGAAGGCGGTCTGCACCATCTCGTCCGGCACCACGCGGATCGCGTCCACCACCGCCGGCAGCAGGTACACCACCGTGCCCAGGAAGAGGAACGCCACCTTCTGCGTCTCGTCGATCCCGAACCAGAGGATGAGCAGGGGGATGAAGGCGGTGATCGGCAGGTACCGCATCGGGGCGATGATCGGCTCGAACAGCCTGTTCACCACCTCGAAGCTGCCCATCAGGATCCCCAGCGGCAGGGCCACCGCCAGCGACAGCCCGAAGGCCTTGGCGATCCGCAGCCCGCTCACCCCCACCGCCTGCAGCAGATCCTTCTCGAAGATGAGGAAGAAGAGGCTCTTCAAGACCTGGTCGGGCGCGGGCAGGAAGAAGTGCGGCACCAGCGGCACCGACTCGCCGTTCCTCGTCACGTGCACGTAGCTGAGCACGCACCACACGCCCAGGAGGAAGCCGAGCGACGACAGGGACAACAGGCGCGCGGTGCCCGCCGGCAGCGTGGTGCGCAGGCTCCACAGCGGCGGGGTGGCATGCTTGCGCGCAGGCGGCTTCTGCGGGGCCATGGCTGCCTCCCGGCTACTGCGCGTTCAGGACGACCTTGATGTCCGTGCGCCGGTTGAGCGCGCGCCCGTCCTCGGTGGTGTTGGGGGCCACCGGGTTACCGCTGCCCTTGCCCACGGTGACGAAGCGCTTCTCTTCGATCTTGAAGTTCTGCACCAGGTACGCCCTCACCGCGTCGGCGCGCTTCTGGGACAGCGTCTTGTTGACCGCCTCGTTGCCGCGGCTGTCGGTGTTGCCTTCCACCTGCAGGTAGGTGTTGCCGAAGGCCAACATCGTCTCGCCCAGCGAGTCGAGCGTGAAGTAGCTGCCGGGCATGATCTCGTCGGAGCCGGTGGTGAAGTGGATGGACAGGCTCTTGTTGACGATCGCCCGGTCGTTCAGCTTGGGCTTGTCCTTGAAGGCGAAGGACTCCTCCACCTTCTGCGTGGCGTACTGCGAGGCCAGCGCGGCGACGAAGCGCGCGTCCTTGAAGTCGGGCGCGTCCACCACCGTGTTCACCACGCCCTTCTTCCGCCAGATCACGAAGGCGCCGTTGAAGAGGGAGTCGAAGTACGGCTTGGGCCCCGCCAGGCCGAAGAAGAGCGCGTTGTCGGCGTACGGCGTCAGCTTGAGGCCGCTGAGCATGCCGGACACGTCGTCGGGCGTCAGCTTCAGCGCGTCGGCGACGATCCGGTTGGTGCCCTGCGGATCTTCCTTCATCACGCTGATCGCGTCGAACCAGCCGGCCACGAAGCTGGCCACCGACTTCGGCGCCTCGTCGAGGACCTGCTGCCGCGCCACCAGGGTGTCGGCGATCACGTTGGTGGCCGCGGTGGTGGACACCAGCACGTGCGCGTCGTTCTCCCGCGCCGCAACCGCGCCAGAGAGATCCGGCTCCCAGGTGACCGCCGCGTCCACCTTGCCGGCCTTGAACATCGCCGCGGCCTTGGGCGCCTCGTCGGCCCACACCAGGTTCTTCTCGATCTCGTTGCGATCCTGCGGGGACAGGCCCGACTGCGAGAGCAGGAACAGCAAGAGCCAGTGCGAAGGCGTGTACCTGGTGGTGGCGATCCGCTTGCCCTTGAGGTCCTCCACCGACTTGATCGTCTTCAGGCTGACGATGCCGTCCCCTCCGCGGCTCCAGTCCTCCTGGAGGATGGCGCGCGCCTTGAGGCCCTTCTCCTTGAGCTCGCTGGCCTCGCGGGCCCACGAGTCCACCGTGTCCCACATGATGTCGATGTCGCCCTTGATGAAGGCGGCCAGCTTGGCGCTGGGGTCCTCGAGCAGCACGAACTCCACGTCCAGGCCGTACTTCTTCTTGTAGAGGGACGCGGCGCTGCCCGGCTTCAGCCCGCCGTTGGCGACGATCCCCGGGGCGTGACCGGCCCAGGTGTTGATGCCCACCCTGAGCGGACGGTTGAGCGACTTGTCGGGCACCGCCTCGCCGCCCTTCACGTCCATGCCGCCCTGCTTGGGCGCGTCGGTCAGCCCGGCGTTGATGTTGCTGAAGTCGTCCTTGGTCACGTCCTGGCCGGTGCCCGTGCCGCCGGTGCCCGCAGCGCCAGTCCCTCCGGCGCCCGTCTGCTTGGGGCCCGCGCCGGACCAGGCACGGACCTCGTCGCCGTACTTCTTCCAACCGATGAAGCCGATGACGCCCAGCGCCACCAACGCGATGAACAGCTTCCCGAACGGAGTGAGTTTCATGATCGGCCCCTGGTGAGACGTGTCAGTGCTGCGAAGAAGAAGGAAGCGCTCACGCCTTCGGCGCGGCGGGCGGAGGAGGCGCTGAGGACGCCCCGAAGAAGTCCAGCACGCGGTGCACCTCGGCCTTGCGGGTGTCGGCCGCCGCGGAGACGGACGCCAGCGTCTCGGTCTTCCTGGTGATGTCCGCCCGGAGCCCGATGATCTTGTCCTCGAGCTGGGCGATCTGCGCCTGCGCGTCGGTGATCGCCTTCGCCGTCTGTGACTCGTTGAGGCGGACGTAGGTCTCCAGCGCCTTCAGTTGGTTCTGCGCGGCCCCGACGATCTTCGCCACCTCGAAGCCGAAGGCCTTCAAGGACGCCTCGACGATCTGCCGCTTCACGTCCTGGGGGGTGGACTCGGGCAGGCTCTTCAAGAGCTCCTCGGCCTTGCGCACCCGGTCCAGCTCGGCCGCGTCCATGCCCGCGCCCTTGAAGACGGCGTCGAAGTCCACCTTGGCGGGGGTGACGGGGCCGGCGGGGGCGGGGATGACGGCCCGCGGAGGTGCCGTTCCCGTTGCCGGCGCGCTGGCCTTCCGGGGTGCGGACTGGCCGGCCAGCTCGGCGACCAGCTCGGCGGCTGACTTCTCGCTGGCCTCTCCGGCCTCGCCCGCCTCCTGCGACACCGCCTCGGTGCCTTCGGCGGGCGTACCGTCCTTCCCCTCGGTCTCGACGAACAAGCCGAGGATCTTCGACCCCAAGCCTTTGTCTTCGGGCATGGCCGCTGTTTAGCAGAGAGAATTCCGCATACCGCCGAAATCTGGTTTGTTCGGCCGCATGCCCAAGTACGAGGTGTTCATCCCGGCCGTGGAGCCGGGAGGCTTCAACCTGACGCTCAAGGTCGGCGCCGACAACTGGATGGCAGCGCTCAAGGCCGGCATGCAGAAGCTCGGCGAGCAGGGCGCGGTCAGCCAGAACGTGATGGTGGACATCCAGGACGACAACTCCATCCACGTGACGGAGTCGGCGTCGGGCCGGGTGTTCCGGATCCGCGAGCTCACCGCCGAGGAGGCGGCGAAGGCCCAGGTGAAGCGCCCGTCGCAGATCCGCACCGCGCCGGTGGCGCCGGGCAAGCCGCCCTTCCAGTCTTCGCGCAGCGAGGTGAAGACCGAGCCGGGCCTGCAGGCGGTGGCGCCCGCGAAGCCGGTGGCGCCGGCGGTGGACGCCAACAAGACGATCCCCATGGGGCTGGGGCCGCCGCCGGCGGTACCGCCCACGCCGGTGGAGGCGCCGCCGCCGGAGAAGAAGCCCGAGGCGCAGACCCAGCCGCCGCCCGCCGCGCAGGACCAGACGCTCACCGCCCTCGACGAGCCGCCGCCGCGACGGGTGAAGTCGTCGCCCTCGCAGATCCTCCGCGGGCGGGTAGAGATCGTCGACGTCGAGGAGCTGGTGCAGCCGGTCAAGCCCGTCACCGGCTCCATCGGCCGCGTGAAGAGCAGCCCCCAGGTGGGCAAGACGCAGCGGCAGATGACCGAGGACTTGCTCGCAGAGGTCTTCATGCGCGTCGTCGAGCTGGACAAGATCACCAGCATGGACGACGCGGCGAAGTGGGTGCTGGACCTGGCGATCGAGAAGATCCCCTGCGAGGCCGGCGCGGTGTTCAAGGCCGATGGAGCGACGGGCGACCTGTCCTTCGTGCACGCCTTCGGGCCCAAAGCGCACGACCTGCTGCGCTCGAAGATCACCATCCCCGCGGGCACCGGCATCGCCGGCTTCTGCGCCGCGGAAGGCGTGTCGGTGGCCGTGTCCGACGTGGAGAAGGATCCGCGCTTCTACGCCGCCATCGGCGAGCGCGTCGGCTTCCAGACCAGGTCCATGCTCTGCAGCCCGATGATGACCCACGGGCGCAGCTTCGGCTGCATGCAGGTGATCAACCGCAAGGGCGGGCCACAGTTCCAGGAGCACGAGGTGGGGCTCTTGTCGTACCTGGCGCACCAGGCCGCGCTGTACATGAACGCGAAGCTGTGACGGCCCCGCGTCCCCCTGCGCGCCCCCGGCCGTTCGAGCGCTGGTTCTCGCTGGGCCTGGGGCTGCTGCTGATCGGCGCCTCGGGGTACGCCCTGGTGCAGTTCGGCGCCGCGGGGGGCCTGGGCTCCGTCGTGGGCGCCGTGGTGCTGGGGGGCCTTGGGCTGGAGGCGACGCTCGCGGCGATCCGCGACCGGCGCTCCTGGCTGGCGCGCCTGGGCCCGCTGCCCTGACCGCTTCGTCAGTCCTGCTTGAACAGCTCCCGCAGCACCACCGTGGCGTAGCTGCCGGAAGGCAGCGTCAGCTCGAGCCTCACCACGCCGCCGCCGTCGTCCTGCAGCGCCGCGTCCAGAGGAATGCGCAGAAAGCGGCGAGCCCCCGCCGTCTCGCCGCCGCCCGCGGTGAACAGCTCGGCCGTGACAGCGTCGCCGGCCAGCACCTGCGCCTCGAGCGCCGCCACGTCCCCGCCCGGCGCGCGCATCTCGGGGCCGTAGAGCGGGCCGGTGGGGCTCACCTCGAAGACGTCCACGCGAGGTTGATCGACGGCCGGCGCCTCGCAGAGAAACTCGCCGCCGGTGGCGTGCTTCTTCAGCACGTCGCCTTCGAGCGCGGTGGTGAAGGCGCCGGCCACAAGGCGCCTGGCCAGCACCTGGTTGAACAGCGCCGACTGGTAGGCGGACAGGAACAGCTTGCGCTCGAAGCGATCCCGGTGACGCCCGCCCGCCTGCAGGATGGCCTTCCCCTTCGCCGCGTTGTCCCCCGAAGCGCCGAAGCGCTGCTCGCCGAAGTAGTTGGGCACGCCGCTCCGCTTCAGCGCGTCCAGCGCCGCGCGCGCCGCCGCCACGTCCTTCACCTCGCGCAAGGCGAGCCAGAAGCGGTTGCCTGCGAGGTGGCCCGACTTGAGCTTGTTGCGGTGCCGCTTCGCCCACAGCACGGTGACGCCGGGCAGGGCGAGCGAGGGCACCAGGGCTTCCGCCTTCTTCGCCGGCACGCAGAGGAGCTGCCTTGTCACCGCCTGGCGATCCTTGAGCCCCGCCCAGCTCACCTCCTTCTCGGTGAGGGTGAGGGCCCTGGCGAGCGCCTTCGCCGCGTCCTGCGTGGAGCGCCCGCGCTTCTCCACCCACAGGAAGAGGTGCTCGCCTTCGCCGCTGGGCTGGTAGGCCGGCAGCTCCTCCACCACGAAGTCTTCCGGGCTCGCCTTGAAGACGCCGCCGCAGCCGGGGACTTCCCGAGTCAGGTACGGCAGCGCGTCAGCGGGCATCGAGGGGCGCCAGCATGTCCTTCACGCGGCGGGCGAGATCCTCGTCGGCGGCCGACTCGAGCAGCTCACCGGCCTGGAAGAGGAGGAAGAACATCACGTCGGACAGGGCCTGCCGCAGCGACATGATCGGCTCGCTGCCCATCAGCCCCTGCGAGGCCAGGGCGGCGAACTTGGCCAGCACCTGCTGCTCCGCCAGCGAGCCGTCGCCGGTGAAGGACAGCCCGGTCAGCACGGGGGAGGCCGACACGCCGTTGCCCTTGAGCGCCGCGTTGGCCGAGACGATGAAGGCGTCGAGGTTGCCGCGCTGGGCCACCTCGTTGCGCACCTCGCGGAAGATGGCGTTGAAGATCTGCACCACGCGCGCGGCGTCGATGCCCCCGGGCGGCGGTGGCGCGGCGGTCACCGGGACTCCCGGCGAGGACGGCACGGACGGGGCAGGGGGCGGCGCGGCCTCGGCGGGCTGCTGCGAGAGCGACACGAAGCCGCCTTCGATCAACCGGTAGGTGATGCGGGTGGCGTCGAACTCGGAGATCTTCGCGCTCTGCCCGACCTCCAGCACCGTGCGGCGCCCGTCGACCTGCTTGAGGACCGACTCCTCTTCGGGCTCCAGCGTGCCGTCGGACGCGCGCTTCTTCAGCACGTACATCCGCCCGTGGGGGATCTTCTTCCGGAACTGGGCCAGCTCGTCGATCTTCCGAATGCTGTCCATCAACAGGCCCTGCATGGACAGGGACAGGTTGTGGGTGAGCGCCTTGTCTTCCACCGTCTGATCGATGAGCGCGAAGGTGCCTTCCTTCGCCAGCATCATCCCGTGGAAGATCTCGCTGATCTGCTCGTGGAGGCACTTGTAGAGGTCGTGCGCCTTGATCAGGTTGCGCTCGACCATCACCTTGCCGAGGCGAGACGGGGGCGCCTCGTTGAGCACCGCCTCCAGGTGCCCGCGCGTCACGTAGCCCAGGCGCACCATCACCTCACCGATCCGGTCCGCCACCGAGTCGGACGCGGCCGAGCGCACCTCGCCGTCCTTGAGCAGCAGGCTGCGCTCCACGCCGGGCATGGCCACGCGCAGCACACCGGACCAGCGCGACTGGCCGAGGAAGGCGATCAGATCCTGCAGCGGAAATCCGTTGGCGTCGCCGGTGAGCACCACCCGGGGCCGGGTCTCCTGCACGCCGCCCTGCGCGGGGCTGCGCAGGAAGACCGCCCAGTCCGGCGAGGTGTTCTGCAGGCGGAAGTAGCCCGAGCGCCCCGAGAGCGGGCTCTGCCCGTCTGCCGGGGTCAGGGCTCCGCGCGCGTCGACGAGGAATCGGGGATCCACGGTGTCAGTTAGAAGGCCAGGCGCTGTTCCCGGCGAGCCACTCCAGCTCGTCGTCAATCGTCAGAGACAGCGTATCCCCCGACAGGCCCAGCGAGAACTTCCTTCCGTTGACGTACAGCGAAGGCGTGGAGTCCACCCCGGCCAGCTTGCCTGCTTCCCTGGAGGCGTTGAGCTCGTCGACGTACTTGTTGGCCGCCACCGCCTTCTCGAAGGCCTTCAGGTCGAGGCCCAGCTTCGTCACCAAGCCCTTGATGGTCGCCTCGGACATGGACAACTGCGCGTCGAACAGAGCGTCGTGCATCGGCCAGAACTTCCCGTTGTCCCGGGCGAACAGCGCGGCCTGCCCGGCCAGCTGGCTGTGAGGGTGCTGCTGCAGCGGGAAGGGCGCCCAGCACAGCCGCGCCGAGGGCCTGGCCTTCACCGCGTCCTCGAGCAGCGGGCGGGCCGCGGCGCAGAAGGGGCACTCGAAGTCGGAGAACTCCACCAGCGTCACCTTCGCGTCTTTGGGGCCCTGGCAGGTCCGCTCGTCCACCTTCAGGGTGGCGCGGCCCTTCCCGAAGGTCTGGTTGTACTTCGACAGCGAGACGATGATCTCGGTGGCCGGCGCGCCCTCGGCGGCCAGGGTGGCGGCGTAGCCCACCAGGCGCCGGGTGTGCTTGCAGGCGGCGCCCTTCTTCACGGAGGCCAGCAGCGTCAGCGGGCGGCCGCAGTAGTCGAACTCGTCGGTGAGCACCGACGCCAATTCCTTCTTCGCCGGCGCGGGCAGCCGCGAGAAGTCGAAGCCGGGCACCTCCAGCGCGCGCGACGCCTCGTCAGCCGCCGCCGCCGCGCCCGCGATCAGCGTCGACGCGAGCGCGAGCACCACCGCACACCTTGTCCGGCTCCAGCGCCCCACGATGCCGGGCGTTGTAGCCACCCGGTCCGGGCTTGTAAAGGAACGCCCCACGTCGCTTCTCGCACGGCCTTTCCCCATGAAGAACGTCCTCCTCGTCCACACCGGTGGCACCCTGGGCATGGCCGGCCGCCGCCCCGACGCGCTCAAGCCGGGTTCCTTCTTCCGCACGGTGCGGGAGCGCGTGCCCGAGCTGACGAAGCTGGCCCGGGTGGAATTCCACCTGTTCGCCAACGTCGACAGCTGCGAGCTGCAGCCGGAGCTGTGGGCGGAGCTGGCGACGCTGTTGTACGAGCGGCTGCCCCGCTACGACGGCGCCGTCGTCACCCACGGCACCGACACCCTGGCGGAGACGGCCTGCGCGCTGTCCTTCATGCTGAAGAACCTGCCCCGGCCGGTGGTGCTGACCGGCGCGCAGCGGCCGCTCAAGGAGATCCGCAGCGACGCGCGGCTCAACCTGATCGACGCGGTCACCGCCGCGCTCCACGGCCCGAAGGAGGTGACGGTGTGCTTCGACTCCCACCTCTTCCGCGGCAACCGGGTCCGCAAGGTGTCGGTGTCGGAGTACGACGCCTTCGACAGCCCCAACCACCCCACCCTGGGGGTGCTGGGCGTGGACACGCGCTTCGAGAAGGGGCTGTCACGCCGCGGCCGCTTCACGCTGGAGGCCGAGGTCGATCCCCGCGTCTTCCTCCTCAGGGTTTTCCCTGGGCTCGATCCGGCGATCCCCCTGGCGATCCTCCCGAAAGTGCGAGGGGTGGTGGTGGAGGCCTACGGGGCGGGCAACTTCCCCGTGTCGAAGGCCCTGGGGCGATCGCTCGAGCCATTCTTCCACGAGGCGAGGCGGCGGGGCGTGCCGGTGGTGGTGGTGAGCCAGGCGCAGCGAAACGGCGTCGATCTGTCGCTCTACGAGTCGGGCAACGTGGCGCGCGCGTCCGGGGCGATCAGCGGCGGCGACATGACGGTGTCGGCGGCTGTGGTGAAGTTGATGCACGGCCTCGCGCGACACCGGGGTGACGCGCTGCGCCGGTACCTCGAGCGATCTGTGGCGGGCGAGCGCGGGTGAGTGCTAGCTTCGCGGAAGATCAGGCCCACGGGGGCGAGACGCCGGTCGGTATGTCCGAGGACAAGACCGCAGTACACAGCATCAAGGATCTGCTGGGCGAGACGCGTTCCAAGGCGTCCGCCTACCTCATCATCATCAGCGCGAAGTCCGCGGCCACCATCGGCAAGATGCTGAAGCTGGACAAGAGCGAGTTCGTCATGGGCCGCGCGCCCGACACCCAGCTTCAGGTGGAAGACGACGGCATCTCCCGCAAGCACTGCAAGATCGGCCAGGCGCCCAACGGGCACTACCAGTTGGTCGATCTCGGCTCGACCAACGGCACGTACTTGAACGGCATCAAGGTGAACGTCGCCACCCTGCAGGACGGCGACAAGATCCAGATCGGCGCCAACACGGTGGTGAAGTTCTCGATCCAGGATCAACTGGAAGAGCAGTACCAGAAGTCGATCTACGAGAGCGCCACCCGCGACGGCCTGACGCGGATCTTCAACAAGAAGTACTTCCTCGACACCCTGCGCAAGGAGTTCGCGTACTGCCTGCGGCACCGCGTCCCCATGTCGCTGGTGATGTTCGACATCGATCACTTCAAGAAGATCAACGACACCTACGGGCACCCGGCCGGCGACTACGTGCTGCAGCGGGTGGCGGCGAAGATCAGCGAGACGGTCCGCCAGGAAGATCTGTTCGCCCGCTACGGCGGCGAGGAGTTCGCGCTCATGCTGCGCGAGTCCGAGTCCGACAACGCCATTCGCTGCGCCGAGCGCTGCCGCCGCGCCATCGACGGCGCCGACTTCGTCTTCAACGGCACGCCGATCAAGGTGACCATCAGCTTGGGCGTGGCCACGCTGTACGACTCCGACTTCAGCCAGCCGGAGGATCTGATCGCCGCGTCCGACCGCTACCTGTACCGCGCCAAGAAGGGCGGACGGAACCGCGTCGACGCGCAGGAGCTCAGCGGGCCTTGACCCGCCTTCGCCCCAGGTGACCCAGTCAGGCTCTCGGCGGCAGCACCGGCGGGATCTTCGGCACCTCGGCGGGCTCGCGCTCGGGGCGGGGCTCGGGGCCGGTGAAGAACTCCACCCGGTTGCCCCCGCGCGCCGTCGCCGCGGTCAGCCCGTCCTGAGCCTGCCGCACCAGGTCCGAGAAGTTGTACTCGCGGCCTGGCTCGCCCGCCGCCACGCCCACGGAGATGGTCGGGTGGATCACCGTCTCGTCCGACTGCAGGGTGGCCTTCGACACCCGCTCGCAGATGCGACGCGCGACGATCAGCGAGCCGGCGAGATCGGTGTGCGGCATGAGCAGCAGCACCCGATCGGCCGAGTACTGCACCGGGTAGTCCGTGTCGCGCAGCGAGCGGCGGATGGACAGCGCCAGGCCGCCCATCAACTGGGTGAGCAGCTCGGCGTTCATCTCGCCCTGCACCGGATCGAAGGCGATCAGCGCCAGGGCCAGCGGGAAGCCGTAGCGGCGGGCCCGCTTCACCTCCACGAAGAGGACCTCCTTGAAGTGGGCGAAAGTGTAGAAGTTGGTGGTCGGGTCGAGGATGCCTTCCCCCGGGCGCGCCTGGGGGATGAAGGGCTGATCGTTCCGGTGGGCGAGCTCGACCAGCCGCACCTTGAGATCGTTCGGGGAGACGGGCAGCGGCAGCACCGCGTCGGCCCAGGCGGCCTTGAAGCCCTTGGACTGCGCGGCCATCACCAGCGCGTTGGGCAGGTGGGAGCGGATCTCGCGCGCCAGGCGGGTGCCCGAGCCGCCCGAGGGCCCCACCACCACCAGGTGCTCCTTCTTCAGCGCCGCGGCGGCGCGCGACGGGGAGATCTTCAGGCCGGCCTTCTTCAGCGCGGCGCACAGCGTCTTGTACCGACCGTCGTTGGGCTCCAGGACGGCGGCGAGCTTGATGGTCATGGTGTGGGACTCCCGGCGCCGAGTTTACGCAACGATTCGGCCGCTGCGAGTTTCACGGAAGGATCGCGGTCGTTTTTCGCGGCCCGGTCCAGCGGCCCCAGCGCCTGAGGGCCCCCCACCGTCGCCAGGGCCAGGGCCGCCGCTCGGCGCACCTCGGGCACGTCGTCTTTCTCCAGAGCCGCCACGGCCTTTGCCCGGCACTGGCCGGGATCGAGCGTGGCCAGCGCCTTGAGCGCCTCGGCGCGGACCTGGGGCGAGGCGTGCGCGGCCAGCTTCACGGCCCGCGCGGCCTGGGCTTTCTGCCGGTGGCGCGCCGCTCCCGCCAGGCCCGCGGCGAGCATTGCGGGATCGCCCGAGGCCAGCGCCGCCGTGCTCAGGCTCAGCGTCCGCGGGTTGGTCGGCCCTTTCACGGCCGCCCAGGCCGCCGCCGCCCGCTCCTGTGGATCCGTCGACGACGCCGCCGACTCCACCGCCGCTTCGGCCCGCGCCCAGTCGCAGCCGGCGGCGGTGGACAGCGCGGCGCTCCGCACCCGCACCGGGGCGTCCCTCAGCTCCCAGGCGCGCAGCCCCACGTCGGCGCAGCCCGGGGACGAGGTGTCCGACAGGAGCTCGAGCCAGGCCAGGCGCGCAGGCACCCCCGCCTCCTCCTGGCCGGCCAGCCGCGCCCCCGCCGCCTCGGACAGCGTGCGGCCTTCACCCCGCGCCAGCCCCTTCGCAGCCGCCAGTCGGACGGAGGCGCTCACGTCCTCCAGGCAGGCGGAGAGCTCCGGCGAAGACAGCGGAGCCAGCGCGGCCAGTTGGCTCACCGCGGCCCGGCGCTCTTCCAGCGACGGGTGGGCCAGCTTCGGGCGCAGCAGATCTCTCTGCCGTGAGTAGACCGAGAGCAGCCGGTTCACCTCAGCCTGGGTGGCCGGGGTCGCGGCGAGGAGCAGCGCCCGGCCCGCGGGCTCGTCTCCGCCCTGAGCCAGCGCCGCCAGCTCGCCGGCCACCAGCTCGTCGAACTCCACCGGTCGCGACTTGAGCGCTCCGAGCAGCACCTGCGCCGGCGGCTCGTCCAGGGCCTTCGAGAGGTGGCGCACCGCTTCCCGGCGCTCGACGGGATCGAGGGCGAACAGCGCAGGCTCGACCAGCTCCAGCAGCTTCGCCTCCAGCACCGCGCAGGCGCCGGCGGCCGAGGGCTCCCCGGTCTTCGTAGGAGCGAGGAAGTCGCCCAGTCGCTGCTCGAGAGCGCCCGCCACGTGCAGCGCCGTCAGGCAGGCCTGCACCCGCTCCCCGCCCGCGCTCCTCGCCACCCATTGCCCCAGGCGGCGCTGAGCGCTCTGGGGCGTGCCTCGCGCTTCGAGCCGCAGCGCCCCCCAGCGGATGGCCCAGTCCGGATCCTCCCGGGCGCCCGGTGGGGCTTGCTCGAGGCGCTCCAGCCACGCCGCAGGCTCACCGGGGTGGGTGAGGCAGGGAGCGCAGGCGGCCGCCTGGGCGCGGACGTCCGGGACGTAGCGGACGCAGGCCTCCCGGCAGCGGGCGGTGGCGTCGCGGCTCTGGGCCTGGGCCGCCAGGCACGGCAGCAGCACCAGGCAGAGCAGGGCAGAGGGCGCGAAGCGGCGCATCGTCGCCGGCGATGCTACCGTTGTCGGCGATGATTCGCCTCGGCTGGCTGCTCTGGGTGGTCCTGTCCGTCCCCGCGCTGGCGCGCCCCAACAACCGCGCCGAGGCCACCAAGGTGCTGGAGGACTTCTTGTCCGGGCGGATGAGCGTCAACCAGGCCACCAATCGCCTCACCTTCCTCGGCGAGGCCGCCTACGCCACCGAGGAGCTGATCGGCGCGCAACGCCGGTCCGATCCCAAGGTGCAGGCGCAGATCCTCGAGGTGGTGGTGGGCCTGGGCGTCGTCAACGAGGACACCGAGAAGTACCTCGTCCGCGCGCTCGACACCGACGACGTGGCCCAGCTCGTCACCGCCACCCGCGGCCTGGGGAAGGTGAGGAGCGCCCGGGGGCTGAGCCGCGTCACCGAGAACCTCGCGGCGAAGCAGCCGGTGGTGCGCAAGGAGTCGGCCCGGGCGCTGGGAGAGATGCGCTCGCCCAAGCCGGGCAAGGCGCTGGTGGAGGCCGCGAAGAAGGAAACGGATCTGGAGACGAAGCTGGCGATGGTGGTGGCGGTGGGGAAGTGCGGGGACAAGAAGCAGGTGGGCGCGCTGGAGGCGATGCTCAAGGACGAGTCCGAGGGCACCCGCGCGGCGGCCGCGCAGGCGCTGTGCCTTCTGGGCGCGAAGTCGGGCGTCGCCTACGCCACCGGGCTGCTCGCCTCACCCGAGAAGCTGGCGCGACTCCAGGGCGTGCTGCTCTTCGAGGGCGCGACCGCGAAGGTGGCCGCCGGCCCGCTCAAGGTGGCGCTCTCGGACAAGGACCACCGGGTGCGCGCGACGGCGGCGCGGGTGCTGGCCGAGGGCGGCGACAAGACGAAGGTGGACTGGCTGGTGCTGGAGAGCGCCAAGGCGGTGGGCGAGGACCGCCTGCCCTACGAGGATCAGCTGGAGAAGCTGCGGCTGACCGACGACGCGCGGCAGGAGATCCTCAAGAAGGCGGGCCTCAAGTGACCTGGGCGCTGGCGCTGGTGCTGACCGCCGCCCCGTGGTCCAGCCTCTCCGACACGCAGCGCGCGCAGGCCCTCCTGAGCCTCAAGGCCACGCCGATGCCCGAGCGCGTCGCGCGCGCCACCGACGGCTTCCTCGGCACCACCTATGTGCTCTCGCCGCTGGGGGAGGGCGAGGGGAAGGATCCCGATCCGCTCATCCGCTACGACGCGGTGGACTGCGTCACGCTGGTGGAGGAGGCGATCGCGCTCTCGCTGGCGGACGATCCCGCCGGGGTGCTGCCCACGCTGACCGCGATCCGCTACGCGGGGGCGCCCACCTACGAGTCGCGCAACCACGTCATGGAGGCCCAGTGGCTGCCCGAGAACGTGCGCCGCGGCTACTTGAAGGACGTCACCCGCGCATACGGAGGGGCGGCCACCATCACCGCCACCAAGGTGATCACCGCCGACACCTGGAAGGAGAAGAGCGGCAAGGCGCTCGGCTTGTCCGAGGCGGCCCAGCCCAAAGGCTCGTTCTCGCTCGAGCTCATCCCGGCGCGGCGGGCGGTGGAGGCGCTCCAGCGGGCGCCGTCGGGCCTGGTGGTGGTGGTGGCGCGGGCCGATCGCCCCTGGCTGGTGACGCGCATCTCGCACGTGGGTGTGCTGGTCCAGTCGGAGAAGGGGCCGCTGCTCCGCCACGCCTCCCGCAGCTTCAAGCGCGTCGTGGACGAGCCTCTCGAGCGGTACCTGTCGCGCAACCTCGACTACGGCAAGTGGACCATCGACGGGCTGGCCGTCTTCGAGCCGCGCGCGCCGTGAGCTCGTTCGATCCGTGGATCGCCGCCGCGCTCTCGATGTCCGCGGCGATCGCCCTGGTGGGGCCGCTGGTGCTGGCGACCGTGCTGTGGCGGGCGCTGAAGGCGCGCTGGCTGGCCTGGCTGATCGGCGCAGGCACCTTCGTGGTGTTCCAGGGCGTGCTCCGGCTGCCCTGGCAGATCGCGCTGGGCCTGGCGCTCAAGGAGAAGGTGGCGGCCGATCCGGTGGTGGCATGGACCTGGCTCGCCGTCTCGGCCCTGAGCGCTGGCCTCTTCGAAGAGACCGGCCGCTACGTCGCCTACCGCTTCTTCTGGAAGGACCGCACGGCGGTGGGTGGCGTGATGCTGGGGGCCGGCCACGGAGGCATCGAGTCCATCGTGCTGGTGGGGCTGAACCTCGCCGTCAGCGCGGTCCTCTACGTGCTCCTCTCGCGTGGGATGACGCTGGGCCTGCCTGAGGCCCAGCTGGTGCTGGTGAAGGGCCAGTTCGCGAAGCTCACGCCCGCGCTGGCGCTGGCCGGGGGCGCGGAGCGCCTCTCGTCGATGGCCGTGCACTGCGGGCTGTCCCTGCTGGTGCTGCAGACCTTCACCCGGGGCTCGAAGCGGTGGCTGTGGGCGGCGATCGCCTTTCATGGCCTGAGCAACCTGGTGGGGGCGGGCGTGTCGAAGGCGGTGGGGGTGGGCCCCGGCGAAGCGGTGATCGGCCTGTTCGCCCTGGCGGCGCTGGCCTGGACCGTGGGCTGGGTGCGGGCGGAGCGGCGCTCACTCGCCGACGGGCGTCTCGCCTGACAGCGCTTCTTCTTCGGCGGCGCGGGCGTTCTCCTCCGCGTTCTTCTCGAGGTCCTCGAGGAGGCCGGTGATGATCTCCTGCGCCTTCACCAGGGCCTCGGACGGCACGAAGATGTCCCAGAAGGCCGGGGACGCCGGCTCGAAGCCCGCCGACGCGGCGCCGCCCGCGCGGGCGAAGGCGTCCAACGCCTTTTCCTGCAGCGCCTCCACGAGCTGCTCGGCGATGAGGGGATCCTGCACCGACGTGGCGATCGCGAAGGTCCGGGGTGCCATGGGCAGGGAACCTACCTCAGGAAAAAAACGACGGGGTGCGTTTGCGTGATATGCCTTGGCGAGGATGAACCGCCTCAAGTTTCTCGTGTTCGCCCTCGTCGCGCTCGGCCTGTGGGGCTACCACCTGGTGCAGGTCTCGCCGGCGATGGCGGAGCAGGGCGCCGCCGCCGCTCAGGTTGCCGTGGTGGGCGCGCCGCAGGCCGTGGCCCTCAAGCTGGAGGCCCAGCGCTCGGAGCTGCAGGCCGCCGTCCTCAAGCTGGCCGCCAGCCCCGCCGCGCTCAACGCCGGTCCCAAGCCGGGCGCCAAGGTGGAGCCCCCCGCCATCGAGCGCTTCGCCGCGGTGCGGCCGGTGGTGGTCGACGCGCTGTCCGAAGCCAACAAGGGGGCGGTGGTGATCGCCCTGGTGAACGAGGCGGGCGCGCTGCTCGCCCAGGGGGCCGCCGAGCCCGCCGCTCCGCCCGAAGGCTTCGCGCTGCAGCCGCTGGTGGAGGCAGGCGCCGCCGGGGCGATGGCCACCTTCAACGGGGCGCAGGTGCTGTTCTACGCCACGCCGTTGCTCATCTCGGACAAGAACGAGGTCCGCTCGGGCGGCAGCGTGCTGGTGGGGCTGCCGCTGCTCCCCGACGCCAAGGCGCTGGAGGCCGTCGTCAAGGCCCGGGGGCTCCTGGCGCTGGCGATCGGGGCCGACGGGAAGGTGGTGGTCCGCGCGGGAGATGGATCCGCCGAGACGGCCCTGGCGAAGCTGAAGGCGAACTCCACCGGGGCGCTGGCCACCGGAGCGGTGCGCGTGGTGGGCCCTCTGGAGCTGCCCGTGCTGGCCGGAACGCCCACGCTGTCCACCGGCTCGCGCCAGGCGATCGCCGGGACGCCCTTCGAGGTGGTCGCCACCGCGTCCGCGCAGCCGGCGGCGCAGGCCCTGGCCAACTACCAGGTGTTCGCCCTGGGAGGTCTTCTGGGCCTGTTCTTCCTCACCATCGTCTTCGCCCTGCTGGTGAAGGGCGGCGCCGCCGAAGAGGAAGGCGGCATGGCGGTCCCTCCGCCCATGCCTGTCCCAGTGCCCACCAAGCGCCCCGACACCTCGGAGCTGCCCTCCCCGGCGATGGCCATGGCGGACCACCCGCCCGCTCCCGAGGCCAGCCCCGACGACTTCGACTTCCCCATGAGCGGCCCCTCCTCGGTGATCCCTTCGGGTCCCACGGGCCAGGCGCCCGCCTTCCAGCCGCCGCCGCCGGTGGAGGCCGATCCCTTCGCGGCCATGGCGCCGCCGCCTCCTCCCGCGCCCTCCTACCCGCCGACGCGCCCGCCCACCGCGGAGCGCCCCGCGCCCCCGCCGCCTCCTCCGCCGGCGCGCCAGCCACCGCCTCCGCCCGCCGCCGCGTCCAAGCCGCCGCCCCCGACTCCCTTCGATGACGACGACGAAGGCGCCCGCACCGTGGCGTACCCGGCCTTCAAGCCGCCCTCCGCCGCTGCGCCGCCGCCGCTCTCGGACCCCTTCGCCATGGCTGGCGGCCACGAGGACAATGGCCCCAGCTACCAGGACAGTCCCGACGCCACCCGCGTGGCGGCCGTGCCCCAGGAGCTGATCAAGCAGGCCCGCAGCGGCGCGGGCGGGAACACGGGTGAGCGCCCGGCGCTGCGTCCACCCACCGCCTCGCTCCCCAGGGTGCAGTCCGTGGCCCCGGTGGGCGCGGCGTCGGACGAGGAGCGCCACTTCCAGGAAGTCTTCCGCGACTTCGTGGCCACCCGCGAGAAGTGCGGCGAGCCCGCCGACGGCCTCACCTTCGACAAGTTCAAGTCCAAGCTGCTCAAGAACAAGGACCAGCTGGTGGCCAAGTACCAGTGCCGCACCGTGCGCTTCCAGGTGTACGTGAAGGACGGCAAGGCCGCCCTCAAGGCCACGCCCGTGAAAGACTGACGCGACACCTGACCGAAATCCAGTCACCCCCTCTCTCCAGCGAGGCGCGCCTGTCACGGGCCTGCCAGTGGGAGATCGCCTCCGCGTCAAACCTGCTGATCTTCCCTGGCTTCCCTGCCTGACAGGGCGGTGGCGGGCGGTGCGGGAGTGGCACATCGGTTGCTCAGCGGCGTGGCGCTCCGAGAGACTGCTCGGGGAACCGAAGGGCCGGCGCGTGATTTGGGGAAGTCACTCGGCTGGCTGTCAGGGGGCCGTGAGATGACGACCGACGTGCTGCGCTTGCTGCGACCGGTGGGAACGGAGCCCTCGGGGCGCGAGACCGAGCTGGCGGTGTTGCTGCGGGAGCACGACGAGGCGAGGACGGCCCAGGGCGCGCGCTTCGTCTTCGTGCGTGGGCCCGCGGGCGTGGGCAAGTCCCACCTGGTGGAGGCCTTCGCCCGCAGCGCCTCGGCGAAGGGCGTGGCCGTCTTCGAAGGGCGATCCGGCCGGGACGCGCGGCGGACCTGGGGCGTGGTGGGCCCGATGGTGTCCCAACTGCTCACCCACGCGGTGCGCATGGGCGTGCCTGAGGTGAAGGTGGCGGTGCTGGCCCGGGCGCTCGAGCCGGTGAAGGGCCTGGGGGCCCCCATCGCGGGCGCGGAGCGGCTGGCGCTGTTCGACGCGGTGGCGGAGCTCTTCACCCTGGCCGGGCGCGACGCGCCGATCTTCGTCTTCCCGGATCTCGACGTGGCCGATCGCGCCTCGCTCGAGCTGGTGCGTTACCTGGCGGCCGTCTTCTCCACGCCGGACGGGCGGGGGCGCGGCCTCTTCGTGCTGTCCTTCCGCGATGGGGGGGGGCTGCCGGAGCCGCTGGAGGAGCTCGTCGGCCGCGTCTCGGGCCGCACCCTGTCCCTCACCGGGCTGGACGTGGACGGCCTGCGCGCCTTCCTCTCCCGCAGCGACGTGGTGCAGCGGCTGCTGGACGTCACCGGCGGCCACCCCGATCGCCTCACCGAGCTGCTGGAGCGGCCGGTGGCGGCGGTGGACTTCTTCGTGCGCCGCGTGGAGCGCCTGGGCGAGCCGCAGCGCGCCGTGCTGGACGTCCTGGCCGTGTCGCCCGAGGCGCTCCCCGTCGAGTTGATCGCCGGGGTGCTGGGCGCCGAGGTGGCCCCCACCGCCGCGCAGGTGGACGCGTTGGTGCGGGAGCGCCTGGTGGCGGTGCGGCTCGTGGACGGCCGCGCCACGTCGCGCTTCGCCCGCGACTCCGAGAAGGACGCGGTGCGGGCGCTGTTGCCCGAGGCCCGCCAGCGAGAACTGTCCCGCCAGGTGGGCCACGCGCTGGCCGCGGCCGGCTTCGCCCTGAGCGCCGCCGAGCTGCTGCTGTGGGCCGCGCCTTCCGAGGCGGCGAAGGACGCGCTGGAGGCCGCCCAGGCGCTGGTGCGCCGCGGGGCGCTGGAGGACGCGCTGCCGTTGCTGGAGCGCGCGCTCCCGTACACCTCGGCCGGCCAGCGGGCCGAATGCGCCGCGGCGCTGGGCCACGCGCAGGGCCTGTTGGGCGACTACGCCAGCGGGGCCCGCCGGCTGCTCGAGGCGGCGCGGCTGGGCGAAGAGGTCGATCGCCCGGCGCGGGTGCTGGAGGCCGCGCGGCTGCTCATCAAGCGGGGCCGCACCGCCTTCGCCCGGGCACTCCTGGAGGTCACCGCCGCCCAGCCCTCGACGGCGCTGCAGACGACGGCGTGTCAGGCCGAGCTGGCCATGCTGGCGGGCGATCCGAAAGGAGCGGTGGAGAAGTGCCGTCGGGCGCTGGCCCGGGAGGACGCGACCGGGGAGGTGGCGATCGTCCTGCGCAACGTGATGGGCCGCGCGCTGTTGGCCCAGGGCGAGGCGGTGGAGGCGCAGGCGCTGTTCGCCCAGAATGCGCTGGCGGCGGACGAAGCAGGGCTCAAGCAGTTGGTCGCGCACGCCCGCCTCAACGAGGGCGTGGCCGCCTTCAAGCAGGGCGAGCGGGCCCAGGCCATCTCCGCGTGGGAGGCCACCGGGGTGGAGAGCCGCCCGGTGCAGGCCGCGGCGCACGCCAACCTGGGCTCGCTGTACGCCGAGTCGGGCGACTTCGAGCTCGCGCTGGAGCACCTGTCCCGCGCGCTGCAGGCCTTCGGGCGCTACAGCGCCGGCCGCGAGGTGGCGATGGCCGCGTCCAACCTGGCGCGCCTCCACCACTTCCTGGGCGATCTCGATCGCGCGGGCGAGCTGTCCGAGCACGCGCTGGCGCAGGCCACGCGGCTGGGTGAGCGCTACCTGGTGGCCGGGGCGAAGTTGAACCTGGGCGCGGTGGCGCTCGATCGCCGCCAGTTGGTGGAGGCCGCGCGCCTGCTGGACGAGGCCCGCGTGGCCTACGAGCAGACGGGCAATGACGCCTACGCGGCGCTTGCCGCGGGGCTCAAGGCCCGCGCGCACCTGCAGGCGGGGGAGCGCACCCAGGCAGAGGTGGAGCTGGGCCGGCGCTGCGTGGAGAAGGGCGCGGCCGGGCTGCCGGCGGCGCAGCTGGAGGTGGAGCTGACGCGCGGCGATCTCTGCCTGGTGCTGGGCGATCTGCTGGGCGCGGGCCGGGCCGCGGGGCGGGCGCGCGAGGCGCTGCTCTCGAGGCCGGACCTCGAGGGCCCGGTGCGCACCCACTTCCTGATGGGCCGGCTGCGCCAGGCGGCCGCGGATGCCAGCGGTGCGCAGGCCGAGTTCGAGCGCGCCGGCCGGGCGCTGGACGAGCTGGTGCAGCGGGTGCCGCCGGTGCGGCGCACCGCCTTCCTCTCGGTGCCGCGCCGCGCCGAGGTGCTGGCGGTGGTGGAGCCCGAGCTGAAGCTGCCGAGGGCGGTGGCGTCCACCACGCCCGCGCCGGAGGTGGATCGCTTCCAGGGCTTCGTGGGGCGCTCGGCTGCGCTCCACCGCGTCACCCGCCAGCTGGACGCCATCGGCCGCTCCAGCGCGACCGTGCTGGTGCGCGGTGAGTCGGGCACCGGCAAGGAGCTGCTCGCCGACGCGCTGCACGCCCTGTCCTCGCGCCGCCACATGCCGCTGGTGAAGGTGAACTGCGCGGCGATGGTGGAGGAGCTGCTCCTCTCCGAGCTGTTCGGCCACGAGAAGGGCGCCTTCACCGGGGCGATCCGCGAGCGCAAGGGCCGCTTCGAGCTGGCGGACGGCGGCACCATCTTCCTCGATGAGATCGGCGACATCAGCCCCAAGGCACAGGTGGCGCTCTTGCGCGTGCTGCAGGAGCGCGAGTTCGAGCGCGTGGGCGGCACCCGCACGCTGAAGGTGGACGTGCGCGTCATCTGCGCCACCAACCGCGATCTGGAGGGGCTGATCGCCCAGGGCCGCTTCCGCGCCGATCTCTACTACCGGCTCAAGGGCGTGATGCTGGAGCTGCCGCCCCTGCGCGATCGGCTGGACGATCTTCCGGTGCTGGCCCAGCACTTCCTCGATCGCGCCAGCACCGAGCGCGGCGAGCCCCGGCGCACCCTCTCGGACGACGCGATGGTGCTGCTGTCCCGCCACGACTGGCCGGGCAACATCCGCGAGCTGGAGAACGTGGTGGCCGCGGCCTCCATCTTCGCGGAAGGGCCGGTGGTGGGCGTCGAGGCCTTCAGCCACGTCGCCGAGCTGCGCGCCCTGCAGGACGCCCCGGCCGCCGCGCCGGCCTCGCTGCCGAGGGCGGCGGCGAGTCCTGCCCCTGCCCCACCGGCGCCGGCGCCCCAGCCCGAAGCCCCGCCCGGACCGCTCGACTACTACGAGCTGGCCCGCCAGCGCGGCATCTCCCTCAAGGAGCTGCGCCACGAGGTGGAGATGCAGTGCATCAAGCGCGCGCTGCTGGAGGCGAAGGGCAACATCAGCGAGGCGGCCCGGCTGCTCCAGATGAAGCGCTCCCGCTTGTCACAGATCGTCAACGCCGAGGCGGAGCTGAAGGAGGTGGCCCATGGCGAGTAAGCTCCTGGCCTCCGGCTCGGCATCAGGGTTGCAAATGGCGAGGTGCATGATGGTGCGGATCGTCGGGTTACTGGCAGTCGTCCTCCTCGCCGGGTGCGGGGTGGGAGCCGACGAGGCGTACGCGGACTTTGGGGCCGGAAGCTCGGGGCAAGGGCTCGAGCAAGCCTCCCCCTCGGGGCCTGTGCCTGACACCCAACCACCCGAAACCACGACGCCGGTACCGGGGAAAGATCCAGGGACGGTGGCGCTGCCGCAGGATCCGATTCCCGTCTACCTCGGCAAGCCTACGCCCCAGCCGAACGGGGGAAGGACGACCGATCCCGGGGTGGAGGGGGTGCCCCCGTCCGGGCTGCCGCCCCTGCCGGGCCTGCCTCCGCTGCCGCTAGGGCCCTAACGCTCTGACAGGCGGGGCAGGCTGAGCCGGAAGCACGTGCCCTTCGGGGCGACGTCGAGGGCCTGCAGCCGCCCGCCGTGCTCCTGGGCGATCCGCTGGGCGATGGCGAGGCCCAGGCCCGAGCCGTCGGGCTTGGTGGTGACGTAGGGCTCGAAGAGGCGAGCCTTGAGCTCCGAGGCGATGCCCGGGCCCTGGTCGCTCACCTCCAACAAGGCGTGCGTGTCCGTCTGGGAGACGCGGACGGTGACGGTGCCGCCGGCGGGGGCCATGGCCTCCTCGGCGTTCTTCACCAGGTTGACCAGCACCTGGGTGAGCTGATCCTTGTCGCCCATGACGCGGACGCCGGAGGCCAACTGCACGTCGTAGGTGAGGCCGTCGTGGGGCGCGTAGAGGGCCATCACCGGTTGCACCACCTGGGCCAGTTCGAGGGCGGCGGGCTGGGGCCGGGGCAGGCGCGCGAAGTGGCTGAACTCGTCGACGATGCGCTTCAGGCGGTCGACCTCTTCCAGCACGGCGCGGGCGCTGTCGGAGAAGAGGCTCTTGAACTTCTCGTCGGCCTGGCCGCGAGCGCTCAAGGCGAGCAGCGTCTCCAGGGACATGCGGATGGGCGTGAGCGGGTTTCTGATCTCATGGGCGAGGCGGCGGGCGACCTCCTCCCAGGCGGCCACGCGCTCGGCGGCGACCAGGGAGTCGGTGGCGGCCTTCAGGTCGTCCGTCATTCGGTTGAAGGTCTGCACCAGGGCCTTGAGCTCGCCGGAGGCGCCGCGGGCGTCCACCTTCACGCCGGGGGTGCCGGCGGCGATCTGCGCCGCGGCGTCGGTGAGGGCCTCCACGGGCCGGGTGACGCGGCGGCTCACCCAGAAGCCGGCGGTGACGGAGAGGAGGAGCCCGAAGGCGGCGAGGAGGAGGAAGGCGCGCAGCACCTCGCTGCGGGTGGCGAGGAGATCGGCGCTGGAGAAGCGCAATTCGAGGCGGGCCACCTCACCGAGGGGGACGGTCCTCAAGGTAGCGGGGCCGGCGAGCTCTCCCGCGGAGGCCACCACGCCCGCGTCGGTGACGATGTCCACCTTCGCGCCGGTGAGGCGGCTCAAGTCGCCCGCGTGGACGGAGGTGAGGCGCACGCCGCCCACCACCCAGACGCGGCGATCGCCGTAGTCCACGGCGCGGGCGGTGACGACGGCGGGCGCGGTGACGAGCCCCGTGGGCCCGGAGAGCTCGACGTTGGTGGCCACCACGGCGCGGGCCGGCGCCTTCGTGACGGCGAAGAGGGGATCGCTCGGCTCGCCCAGGCGCGCGGGGAGGTGCCCGGAGGAGAGGGTGCGGCCCTCGTCGTCCAGCAGGGCCAGCACATCGAGGCCGCGGGGCGTCATCAACTGGGACGCGGCGGTGGTGACGTGCGGCGGGGGCGGGGACTTCGCGGCGTCTCTGGCCACGTCCTCCAGCGCCTGGCTCTTCTCCAGCTCGTCCATGGCGCGCCGCACGTCGGCCTGGAAGCGCTGCGTCTCGGCGTCGACGGCGACCATCAACTGGGCGATGCGGCTCTCCTGCTGCCGAATGAGGAGCGCGGAGAGGTTGCGCAGCGCCACCGGGACGACGACGGCCACCTGCAGGGCGGCGAGGCCGAGGAAGGCGAGGGCGAGCGTCCAGCGCAGGCGCAAGGCTTACTCCGGGGCGAGGAAGAGCTCGTCGAGGCGCGGCAGGCCCGAGGCGTCGCGGGAGAGGTGCTGCACGTCCCTGGCGGCGGTGACGCCCACGCCGCGGGTGGCGAGGGGGAGGAGCGGCACCTGGGGGAGGAGCTCCTGGGCCAGCTCGCGGGCGCGGGCGTCGGGCTCGGGCGCGGCGGCGATGGTGGAGAGCACCTGGGGCAGGCGCGCGCGCTGGCCGGCCGCCTCGAGCAGCACCGCGAGGGCGGCGGGGGGCGAGGGGGGCAACAGAAGGGACTGGAGGGTGAGCTCGTTGGAGGCGGGTGGGCGGGCGCGCACCTCCTCCCGGGAGGAGGGCCTCAAGGCGACGCGGTAGCCCAGCGGCTGCAGCTTCACCTGGAGGCGCTCGGCGATGGCGCGCTCCACGTCGCTGCCGGCGTCGAAGGTGACGGCGACTTCCCGTGCGGGGGTCAGAGGCGAGGGGCGGGCGGGCCTGGGCGGAGGATCTGCCGATCCGCCGAGGGAGGGCGGGAGGAGGCCGGGCAGCGGCGCGGAGGGCGGCGGCAGGAAGAAGCGGACCAGATCCTCGCGATCGACCGTGCTCTCCAGCGCGGCGGGGAGGTGGGGCGCCAGCGCGGGCGGGAAGACGAGGACGGTGACGAAGAGCTGCGGCGCATCGTCGGCGGGGGTGGGGGCGCCCACCACCAGGCTGGCCTTGCGCTGGGCGAAGAGGCGCTCGGCGGCGCGCGCGTCGGCGGTAGCGAGGGTGACGGCGTCGAGGAAGGGGCGGCCGGCGGGGTGGGTGGGGTTGGCCTCGGTGCGGGCGCCCTGGAAGGGGCCGGGGTGGGCGGAGAAGGAGGGGTGGCAGAGGGCGCGGGGGAGATCGGCGGTGGGGCCGGAGAGGGTGAGCTCGAGCCCGCCGGGGCTCTTCTTCCAGGAGGCGACGCCGGAGAGGAGCGCGCGGTAGGGGCCTGCGGCCTGGGAGACGCGGGTGAGGGCGTCGGCGACCTCGTCGGTGGAGACGCCCGAGCGCGGACTGAGGCGCAGGGTGCCGGGGGCGGGGGCCGAGAGGGTGACGAGCTGGCAGAGGGGCGTGTGGGTGACGGAGAGGGCGACGGCGTCGGTGGGGCTGTCGGCGAAGAGGGGGCGGGCGTCGATCTTCTTCGTGACGAGCACCACGGGCAGGGTGCCGCCGAAGCGGGCGCGGCCGCCGGCGAGCGCGGACGTCGGGGCGAGCATCAGCCCGAGTACGACGCACAGGCCCCCTCGCCTCCATCGGGGGGAGAGGGCCGGGGGGAGGGGAAGACGCTGTCGCTTCACGGCATCACCTTCCGGATCACCACCAACTCCCCCGTCCCATCACTCATCCAGGTCCCCAGCACCACCTCATCGGCGCCGTCCCCGTCGAGATCTCCCCCCGCGGCCACCACCGCGCGCCCCGCGAGAGGCTGCTGCCACAGCGCGCTCCCCTCGGCGACCAGGCCGCTGCGCGCCGCGAGCGCCTCGGCCTCGCTCAACGACAGTACCCGCGCCTCGTCCACGGCGCCGCCGGTGCGCGCGGAGGTGACGAGCACCTCGGGCGTCCCATCCGCGTCGAAGTCCGCGAGCGCGCTGCCCGAGCCCACGCCGTTGAGGCGAGCCGTCGGCGTCACGCCACGGGCGAGGCTGGCGGTGCCGTCGGGGAACACCACCAGCGCCACGGCGCCGAAGACGCTCACGGCCTGCGGCGGGGCGGGGAAGGTGAGGGGCTTGCCGGCCCAGGTGACGGCGCTCTGGAAGCGATTGAAGCCGGGATCGGGCTTGAGGGAGACGCCGTCCTGGACGAGGCCGTCACCGGGGCCGAGGGGCCTGCCGGTGGGGCTGAACACCTCCGGCCGTTCGCGCTTCGCCGACCAGGCGACCACCTTCCCGCCGTGAAGGGCGGCCACCCCGAAGGCCTCGCGGCAGGGACGGGCCGCGGGAGGCTGGCTCAGCTCGGCGCGCCACGTCACTCGTCCCAGCGCGTCGATGGCCAGCACCTGCTCCCCGGAGAGGACCAGCACCTCGGCGCGCTTGTCCCCGTCGAGATCGCCCAGCGTCAGCGCGGCGGCCCCCTGTGGCAGCCGGGCCAGCGTCGTCACGGACAGGGCGAGGGGCGCCCCGGCGACGGGCTGCGGCGGGCGATCGGCGAGCGCGAGGGCCTGCGCGTCGGCCTCGGCGGCGGCGGCAATAGCCAGGGCCGGCCCGGAGCGGGTGGGCGCGGCTCCGGACCAGAAGTTGACCCAGGTGGACAGCGCGTCGCCCCGCACGGTGAGGCGCGTGTCGGCCAGGCCGAGGGTCAACCGCACCAGGCTGCGCACCCCGCGCTCGCGGGCGAGGCGCTCGGCGTCGGTGGCGTCCTTCGCGTCGATCACCACCGGGGCGAGGCGCGCCGCCGCCAGGCGCGAGGCCAAAAGCGATCCCCAGGCGCGCTGCAGCGGGGCGGGCGATCCCTCCACGTACACGCCCAGCGGCGGCTCGAAGCCCTTCGCCGACACCGCGGCGCTCACCTCCGTGGCCAGGCGGTCGAGCGTCGGCTCCTTCGGGGGCGGAGCCTTGGCGGCCGAGAGGGCCAGGGTGAGGACGGCGCAGAGCATGGGGATGGAGGGGCGCTACCGGCCGCCCCGCTGATCGTGCAGCAGGAAGTCGTTGGGGTCGACCCCCGCGGGGCCGTGCGTCTCTTCGGTGGGCTGGGTGCCGGCGAGGAAGTACTCGGCGCGCCCAGGGACCTGCTGGCCGGCGAGCAGCCCGGTGAGCGGATCGATCTTCACCTGCATCACGCCCTCGGGTGGCTCGAAGTCGCGCACCGGCAGGCCCTGGTGGGCGGCCTTCATGAAGGACAGCCAGATGGGCAGCGCGGCCCGGCCGCCGGTCTCGCCGGAGCCCAGCGGCTCGTGATCATCGAAGCCGACCCAGGCCGTCGCCACGAAGTCGCGGGTGAAGCCGCTGAACCAGGCGTCGCGGTACTCCTGCGCGGTGCCCGTCTTGCCGGCGGCGGGGCGGTTCAGCTCCTTCACCGCCGCGGCGGTGCCCTCCTCCACCACGCTGCGCATCAGCGAGGTGGCGAGGAAGGCGGTGGCAGGGGACAGGGCCGGCTCGGGCGCGGCGTGGTGCTCCTCCAGCACGGTGCCCTTCGCGTCGGCTACCCGCACCAGGGTGATGGGCTCGGCGAAGTGGCCCTGGGCCTGCAGGGTGACGTAGGCGTTGGCGATCTCCAGGGGCTGGACCTCGCCGGTGCCCAGCGCGAGGGTGAGGTTCTGCGGCAGCGCGCTGTGAATGCCGGCCTTCCCGGCGAAGGCGATCACCGCGTCTGGGCCCAGGGCCTCGATCAGCCGCACCGACACGGTGTTCTTCGAGTGCGTCAAGGCGGAGCGCAGCGAGATGGGCCCCTCGAAGCCGCCCTTCTCGTAGTTCTGCGGCTTCCACAGCTTGCCGGTGTAGGGATCGCGGATCGCCTCGGGCGCGTCGTTCATCACCGAGACGGGGGTGAACTTCCCGGTGTCCAGGGCCGCGGCGTAGAGGAAGGGCTTGAAGCTGGAGCCCGGCTGCCGGCGCGCCTGGGTGACGCGGTTGAAGGGCGAGGCGGCGAAGTCGTAGCCGCCCACCATCGCCACCACGGCGCGATCGACGGGATCGATCGCCACCAGCGCCCCCTGCACCGCGGGCACCTGCGCGAGGGTGGCGGCGAGGACCTGCGAGGCGGGCAGCGCCCGGCCGAGGCGCACCCGCACCAGCTCGCCGGCGGCCATCACCTCGCTCATCTTCGCGGGGTGCGCGCCCACCTTCCCGTTGGTGCGGCGGCGGGCCCACTTCGAGCTGGCGAAGTCCACCTGCGCGGTGACGCCGATCAGGTCCACCGTCGCCGTGCCCTTCGCGTCGTCGATGGCCGTCACCAGCCCCACCGTCTCCACGCCTTCGGCCAGGGTGCGCACGCCGATCGCGTGGGCCAGCTGCTTCTCCGCGGTGTCGGGGGCCTCGCCTTCCTCCACCGGCTCGTCGCTCTCGCTGAGCGCCTCTTCCGGGTTCTCCGGCGCCACCTGGTCCTTCAGCACCGAGAGATCGGCCACGAAGCGCTCGTCGGGGCGGCGCTTGCCGGCCTCGGCGAGGCGCTGCACCAACAACGGCCGCAGCGCCTGAAAGCGCTCCGCCGCCACCGTGCCCAGGGGCCCGCGGTAGCCCTGGCGCTTGTCCACCGCCTCCAGGCCCTCGCGCACGGCCACCTCGGCGAAGGCCTGCAGCCGCGGCTCCATGGCGATCTGCACCCGCATCCCGCCTTCCAGCACCGCCGTCTCCCCGTAGCGGGCGACCAGCAGCTTGCGCACGTCCTCGGCGTAGTAGGCGCCCACCGGGCTGGGCGGCCGGGGGCCCAGCACGATCGGCGCCTCGAGGAAGGGGGCGACCTGCTCGGCGGTGAGGAAGCCGTGGCCGGACAGCTGCCCCAGCACGTAGCGCTGGCGCTTCTTCGCCTTGACGATGTTGGTGACCGGGTTGATCCGGTGGGGCAGTTGCACCGTGCCGGCCAGCACCGCCGCCTCGCCGATGGACAACTCGTGGGTGTGCTTGCCGAAGTAGAAGAGCGCGGCCTCCTCCACCCCGTAGCGGCCGTGCCCGAAGTAGATGGTGTTGACGTACAGGTTGAGGATCTCGTCCTTGGTGAGGGCCGCCTCCATGCGGGGGGTGAGGATCCACTCGCGGATCTTCCGGGACAGGGTGCGCTCCTGGGACAACAAGAGCAGCCGGCACGCCTGCTGGCTGATGGTGGAGGCGCCGGACTTCATACCGCCCGGCTTCAGGTTCTTGAGCGCGCTGCGGGCGATGCCCACGTAGTCCAGGCCTTCGTGCTGATAGAAGTCCGCGTCCTCGGCGGCGAGGAAGGCGTCGCGCACGTGCTTGGGCGCCTTCGCCACGTCCACCCAGGTGCGGCGCTGCACGTAGAACTCGGCGCAGGTGCTGCCGTCGCGGCACGTCACCTTCGTCACCTGCGGCGGCCGCCACGTCTTCAGCTCCTCCACGGACGGCAGGTCGCGGGAGAAGACAAGAAAGGCGCCCACGCTGACGACGACGGCCAGCACCACCCCCGCCACGGCCAGGAGTCCCAGCCGCTTGAGCCACTTCCACAGGCGCGCGCGCAGTCCGCTCATGCGTCGGCGGGGACTGTAGCCTCGCGGGGAAGTCGAGGGGGGAGAAGCTGGGTGTGGCTCACTGCGCACAGGACGCGCGCGCAGGGTGTGGCGTTCCACCCGCGTTTCGCGGCCGCCGCGACTCTTTGGGCTGTCCATGTCCCCCGGCCTCGCAAGGCGCGGGCCGTTGTCTCAGCCTCCGCGCACGGCGCTTCAAGAAAAACGACGGGGGCCACGACCCGCGCGGCCCCCGCCAGCCTGCTGGTGTTGCCTGTCAGGCTACGGTTCGGGCAGCGGGTGCACGTCCGTCAGGGTGTCCGGCTCCTCGAGGGACTCCCCGTCTGCCTCGGGCGCGCCGGCCTTCGCGACGCGGGCGGCGTTGATGCGCGCCTTCACGTACTTCGGGGAGAGATCCATCGCCTTCTGGTACGCCGTCTTCGCTTCCTCCCCGCGGCCGGTGCGCTCGAGCGCCACGCCCAGGTTGTTGTGCACGTAGGCGACGTGAGGGAGCAGGTCGGCGGCGCGCTCCAGCACCTCGGCGGCCTTCTCGTTCTCGTTGGCGCGGAGGTAGGCCAAGCCCAGGTTGTTGAGCGCCCAGCCGTGGTTGGGCTCGATTTCAACCACCTTCTTGAAGCTGGTGATCGCCCCGGGGAGCTCACCCAGCGCCAATTGGCCCAGGCCCGTCACCTGGAAGCACTCCGGGTTGCCCTCGTCGCGGGCGATCGCCTCGCGGCCGGAGATCACCGCGGCGGCGAAGTCCTTCATCGCCAACTGCGCGCGGGCCTGCTGGATGAGCGGCGTCGCGTCCAAAGTCTGGAGGGCGGCGACCCGGCCCCAGGCCTCGGCGGTCAGCTCGTGCTGTCCGGCGCGGCGGGCTACTTTGGCGGTGAAGATCAGCGTCTCCTCGTCGGACGGGGTGGTGAAGAGCGCGCGGCGGCTCTCGGTGAGCGCGCCCTTCACGTCGCCCTCGCCCAGCAGCGACCTCGCGCGGGCCAGGTGATCGACGGTGGGCGTGTCGTGCGCCAGCACCAGGGGATCGGTGAAGCCCGCGTCCACCTTCGCCACCTCCACCGGGGGCGTGACGATGGGCACGGGCTTCGGCGCCTCCACCTTCGTGGCCAGCACTACCGGGATGCGGGTGGGCGGCGGTTTGGGCCTGGACTCGTCGCACGCGGCGAAGGCCAGGGCGGCACAGCAGATTCCAATCAGCTTCTTCATGGCGGTCGTTTCCTTTGTCCTTGGGGTTTCTCAGCTCCCGGAGGACGCGCAGAGCGAGCGCCGTGCCAATGGGGAAAGGGCTGATCTCCCTCGGGGAAGCGCGAGCGCGTGGCCAGCCTGCCGCGGGCGTTGGCGCGACGTGGAAAGGACTCGTGGCCTGGCGCGCTCGGGCGAAGGCCGCCTTCAGTTGAAGTTGGTGACCGACACGTCGCCCGTCTTGCGATCGACGATCGCCCACAGCCCGTGGTCGCCCTGGCCGGAGGTGCTGACGCTGAAGATCCAGTTCGCCTTGTTCTCCTCGCCGGTGGGGATCTCCTCGTTCTTCGGCACCAGCTCGATGGTGCCGGCCTTGAGCAGCGCCCGCACCTCGGCGTCGATCTTCTTCGGATCGGACAGGCCGGCGCCGTCGGGGCCGCCGAACTCGGCGACGAAGGCGGGCAGCCCGGAGTCCTTGTCGGTGGCGACCGCCTTGAGGGCGATGCCCAGCGCCTTGTCGTAGCCGACCTCGTGCTTTCCGAAGGCGCGCTCGTGGTCGGCGATGCGGCTGGCCGGCGTGGTGTCGCGCGAGGCGTAGGCGCCGGTGTTGTCGGTCAGCTTGCTCTGCTGCGCCGAGAGGTAATTGGCGTAGTTGTCGCGCAGCGTCTTGGGCAGCGCCTTCGCCTCGGTGGTGGACAGGTAGCCGTCGCCGTTCTTGTCGCTGGCGCGGGCCCAGGCCTCCACCATCACGACGAACTCCTTCGCCACGTCGGCCGCCTTCACCGAGCCCGACGGCAGCTTGAACTGCGACGCGTCGAAGTTGTCCTTCAGATCCGCCGCCAGCTTCTTCGCCTCGGTCTTCGTCAGCAGCTGGTTCTTGTTGAGGTCGGCCTTCTTGAGCTGGTCGGCCACGTACTTCTTCGAGGCGGTGACGAGCTCGTTGATGTTCACCTTGGTCAGCTTCGGCATGGCGGCTCCCCGAGTGGTTGAAGGGCCGTGACTCTAGCGCCCGGCCGCGCCGGGGGAAGGACCGGCGAGGACTTTCGTCACCGGCCCGCGCCATTGAGGGCGTCGCCCGCCGTCTTCGCGGTGGCGGCCTTCACCAGCCACCCCTCCAGCTTCTTCAAGTCCTCGGTGGCCAGCACCACCTCGCGCTGCTTCGGCTCCACCTTGAGGCCGCGCGCGTCGAGCAGCTTGAGCAGCCCTTCGGCGGTCGCCTTCGCCCTGGCCTTCTTCTCGCGCTCCTCCGCCTCCTCGACGGGCGTCTTGTGGGTGCGCAGCTTCTCGCCGGTGGCCTGGGCGACGGCGCGGTACCAGCCCTCGGGGTAGCCGGGGTGCGTCACCTTGCCCGTCGCGTCCTTCACGTTGCCGTCGAGGAACTTGTAGAGGAGCTGCTTGGACAGCTCCTTCCAGCGCTCCATCACCTCGTCGCCCGCCGCCACCGAGTAGCGGGTGAGGTAGTCGCGGGCCAGCCGCGGCGACTGCTTGTAGAGCGCCACCGCCGCCTGATCGACGCCGGCCTGCTCGGCCAGGTACCGCCCTTCCAGGCCCGCCTGAACCTTCTGCACCTCTTTGCTCATGTCCGCCCAGCGCAGGTACGAGTAGTTCGACACCTGGTTGAAGACCCAGAAGGCCGAGTCCCAGGTGACGTGGTGGAAGCTGCCGGTGCCCACCGCGAAGGGCCTGGAGACCTCGGTGCTGCCGGCGTACACCGGGAAGTAGACGTTGGTGGCCGCGTCGTCCACGCCGAACCACAGCACGCCGCCGATGGGCGCCGGCAGCCACCCGCGCGACTGCGAGACGAAGGAGAAGCCCGTCTGCTGGGTGGCGGTGGCCCGCTCGTTGTGGAACTGCTGGCCGTCGACCTTCCAGGTGAGGGGCCTGAAGCGGTACGGCAGCGCGTAGGGCCCGGCGCCCACGTCCTTCGTCATGTCCAGGGGCGTGCCCTCGAAGTGATCGCGCATGAAGGCCATCACGTCGGCCACGGTCAGCTTCCGCTCGGGCTTGATCCACAGGGGCAGCGGCTCGGCCTTCGGGTTGGCGCCTTCGGCCCAGTCGGCGCTCAGCTTCGCCTTCGGCGCGGCGCGGGAGAACATGCACCACACCCGCGCGTCGCAGTGCCGGCGGGCGCCGAAGTCGGTCGGGTTGTACGCGTCGGCGAAGGAGAAGTCGGCGTCCTTTCCGGTGAACCAGCCCTTCGCGCGGGCGAAGCTGATCACGTCCGCCCCGTACAGCGTGTCGGCGGGCGAGTTGAGCGGGAACTGGCGGATGCGCGCCGCGTTGGCGTGGCCGCTGATGAAGCCGTCGGGCACCTTGCGGGCCACCCAGAGCAGCCCCTTCTGGCCCGGGCCCTTGCCGGTGAACTCGAACAGCCAGGCCTCGTTGGGATCCGCCACCGAGAAGGACTCGCCGGAGCTGGCGTAGCCGTACTTCTCGCTCAAGGAGACGATCACCTGGATCGCCTCGCGCGCCGTCTTCGCCCGCTGCAGCGCCAGGTACATCAGGCTGCCGTAGTCGACGATGCCCTCTGGGTTCTCCAGCTCCTTGCGGCCGCCCCAGGTCGTCTCGCCGATCGCCACCTGGTGCTCGTTCAGGTTGCCCACCACCGAGTACGTCTCCGCCACCTCGTCGATCTCTCCCAGGCGCTTGCCCGAGTCCCACTCGATGATCTCCCGCTTCGCGCCGGGGGGGTGGCGGGCGGCGGGGAAGCGGTAGAGCTCCCCGTACAGCTCGTGCGAGTCGGCGGCGTAGGTGATCATCGTCGAGCCGTCGGCGCTGGCGCCCTTCGAGACGAGGAAGTTGGTGCAGGCGAAGGACGGGGCGGCGTACAGCAGGACGGCCAGGGCGGCGGCGAGGGCGAGCTTCATGGGCGGGCGGAATACCTGCCCGCGCCGTCGGAGGCGAGCCCTTCGGTGTTCCCACCGGCCGGGACGGTGGTAAGGGCCCGCCAGCCATGGCTTCACCGCTGGAGACTGAAATCGCGCGCCGCCGCACCTTCGCGATCATCTCGCACCCCGACGCGGGCAAGACGACGCTCACCGAGAAGCTGCTCCTCTATGGCGGCGCCATCCACCTCGCGGGCAGCGTGAAGGCCCGCCGCGCCAAGCGCTACGCCACCAGCGACTGGATGGCGATCGAGAAGGAGCGCGGCATCTCCGTCACCTCCTCGGTGCTGCAGTTCGTCTACCGCGATCACGCCATCAACCTGCTGGACACACCGGGCCACCAGGACTTCAGCGAGGACACCTACCGCACCCTGTCCGCGGCCGACTCGGCGGTGATGCTGATCGACGCGGCCAAGGGCGTGGAGCCGCAGACCATCAAGCTGTTCAAGGTCTGCCGGCTGCGGGGCATTCCCATCTTCACCTTCGCCAACAAGCTGGACCGCTACGGGCGCACCCCGCTGGAGCTGATGGACGAACTGGAGAAGGTGCTGGGCATTCGCGCGTACCCGATGAACTGGCCGATCGGCTCGGGGCCGGAGTTCCGGGGCGTGTACGATCGCAAGACGAAGGCGGTGCACGCGTTCACCGCGGAAGGCCGCCACGGGGAGGCCGAGGTGACCGAGCGGGTGGTGCCCCTCGACTCGCCGCAGATCATCGAGGTGCTGTCCGACACGGAGCTGGAGCGGCTCAAGGAAGAGATCGAGCTCTTGGACATCGGCGGGGACGACTTCTCGCTGGACAAGGTGCGCGACGGGCAGCTCTCGCCCATGTTCTTCGGCTCGGCGATGACCAACTTCGGGGTGCGGCCGTTCCTCGACGAGTTCCTCCACCTCGCGCCGCCTCCCGCCGGGCGTCAGTCGTCGGTGGGCTTCGTCGAGCCGACCCGTGAGGCCTTCACCGGCTTCGTCTTCAAGATCCAGGCGAACATGGATCCCGCGCACCGCGATCGGGTGGCCTTCCTGCGGGTGGTGTCGGGCCGCTACGTGAAGGGGATGACGGCGCACCACGTCCGCCTCGGCAAGGACGTGCGGCTGGCCAAGCCCACCCAGTTCATGGCGTCGGAGCGCACGGCGATCGAGGATGCGTGGCCGGGCGACGTGATCGGCTTGTTCGATCCCGGCCTGTTCCGCATCGGCGACACGCTGGTGGACGGGCCGGCCTTCGACTTCGAGTGCGTGCCGCGCTTCTCGCCCGAGCACTTCGCGATCGTCCGCACGAAGGACCCCTTGAAGCGCAAGCAGATGGAGAAGGGCCTCGAGCAGCTCGCGGAGGAGGGGACGATTCAGATCTTCCAGCAGATGCAGATGGGCATGAAGGATCCGATCGTCGGTGTCGTCGGCCAGCTGCAGTTCGAGGTGCTGCAGTACCGCATCGAGCACGAGTACGGCGCGAACATCCTCGTGGACAAGCTGGGCTACAGCCACGCGCGCTGGGTGGTGGGCAAGGGCTTCGAGCCGAAGACCTTCGACTGGGAAGGCAACCGGCAGACGGTGCAGGACCGCGACGGGCTGCCGCTGGTGCTCTTCCGCGATGAGTGGGCCATGCAGCACGCGCTGGAGAAGCACCCGGACCTGACGTTCCAGGCGCACGCGCCGCAGCTCAAGGCCAGCTCGGTGATCATCGGCCCCAGCTGACGGTCAACTCGAGAGCAGCCGCTCCAGCAGCTCCGCGACCCCGAGCCGTTCCGCCCAGTGCCGCAGGTACGCGAGGTCCAGTCGGCCGCGCCGCGCTGTCACGATGCCCGCGACGTCGTTCCACTGCCGGTCGGAGACCTCGCCGGTGAGCCGGTACCAACGGAGCTTCGACACGATGGTGTCCTCGGCCGAGGCCACGGCCACCTGGCTGAGGGGATCGCCCGGCTCGAGCTCGAGGCGCACGGTGCGCCGAGGGCCTCGGCCTGGTAGTCGACGGCCCTGACGCAGAACACGTCCACCTTCGCGAGCTCGATCTCGTCGATGAGGTTGAACGAGCGCTCGTTCCGCACCGCGCTCTCGAACTCTTCGACGTCCACCGTGAAGTGGGTGATCACCACACCAGCACGGCCAGGCTCACGGCGCGGACAAGGTGAGGCGCATCGACCGGTCGTCTACCAGAAGCAGGCGCGCCGCGAGGCTTCCACCCCGCGCCGCGTCCGCCTTTGCTGCGTGCGTGGTGAACTACCTCCGCGCGGACAGCCGCGTGCTCCTGGCTGGCCTGCCCGAGGTCTTGTCCCTGGTGGGGATCACCACCAGCTCGGACCGGTCGGCCTTGACGAGCGCCCGTTCCAGTTTTCCCGGTCTCACAGGGGACACCTCGAGCATGTCGGCCAGGGCACGCATGCCGTCCGTGGTGGTGAAGACGCCGACGACTCTGTTGGCTTCCAGCACCACCGCACTCCCCAGCTTGTGCTTCGCCATGTGTCGCGCGGCCACCTCCAACGGCGTGGTCGGCGCCGCCGTGTATGGGGCCTGGCTCATCGCCTCTTCGATGGTCACCTCTTCGGCGTTCAACTGCCCCATCGACTCCACCATCTGGATGTCGCGATCGCTGACCAGACCGACCAGCTTCCCGCCATCCAGCACCGGCAGGTGCCTGATGCGGTACGCCCGCATCATGTTCTTCGCATCGGCCAGCGTCAGGCTCACCCCGATGCTGTGGGGTGAGCGCGTCATGTAGTCCTGCACCAACACGGTCTGGGTCGTCATGGCACAGGATCTGTCCAGCAACCCCCTTGCCAGCCGCGCTCCGAGAGAGCGGCGGCCGGCCGCCCTGCAGAAATTTCGTTTCCGGGCGAGGCGCCGCGGGGAATGCGCTCCTGGCCGGTCAGCCGAACAGCGGGCCCAGCTTCGCGGCCAGGTCGAGGTCCATCGGCTCCAGCGCGAGGTCGCCGCTCATCACCGCCAGTTGCACGTTCTTCTCGCCCTTCACCAGGGCCACGAAGTCGTCTGCGTCGCAGCGCACGGTCAGCTTCGGCTTCGTCCCGGCGAGGCCCGCGGAGATCCAGTCCTCAGGCTTCGTCAGATCCACCGTCCACCGGCCGCCGCCGGCGCCGGTCAACTCGAGGTGGATCACCCCGGCGATGGCCGCGCGGACCTCCGGGTGGGCCTTGAGGCGGTGGTGGAAGTCGTTCTCGACGATCTTCGCCGCCGCGCTCTTCTTCGCCGGCCCCTTCTTCTTCTTCGCGGCGCCCGCCTTCGCCGGCTTCTTCTTCGCCGGGGCCGGCTCGTCCGCTTCGCGCGTCGGCGCGCTCTTCGACTTGCGGAAGGCGTCGAAGCGCTCGCGGGAGAACAGCCTGGAGCCTTCTTCCTTCGCCTGCTGGTACACCTTCTTGAGCTGCTCCCGCGGCATGCCCGGGTTGCGGAAGTATTCCATGGCCACCCGGCCGATCGCCCAGTTCATCGCGAACGCGGCCGGCACGGTGAGCAGCGCGCCCACCACCGGGAGCAGCGCCTTGATCCCCTGCCGGGCCAGCATGCCCACGCCGGCGGTCGCGCCGAGCTCGAGGATCAAGTCCTTCGCGTCGGCCTGCGTCACCCTGCGGCCGTAGACGTGCCCCACCGTCATCACCATCGCCGACTGCATGGGCAGCATCAGCACCGCGTCTGAGAAGGGCACGGGGGAGATCGCCACGACCGCGCAGGCGTAGCTGGCCATGTTGACGACGTCGCGGGCGGCCTTGTCGCGCTCCTCCAGCTTCGCCTTGGAGAAGTCCTTCTTCCGGATGTTTTCGAGGGTGTCGAGCCAGGACATGGTGCCGACTGTAACCCGTCGGCCGCCTCCCGCGTTCCTTCCGAAGCGTCGGGCGATCGATTCCGGCGGGTGTTCAATGCACGGCGACTTCCCGCCCCCAGTGCTTGTTCTCCCGCAGCTTCAAGCGGCCTTCCTTCACCCGCCGCGCGGTGGCCGGGCCGATCAGGTACCCCTTGGGGTTTGACTTGCGGAACTGCTTGCGCAGCCAGGCCTCGAGCTCCAGGTAGCGGGCGCGGAACTGGTCCGGCGCGGCGCTCTTGCGCCCGGTCTGCGCGGTGACGTCCAGCTCGGCCCACAGCTCGCCCGACAGCAGCTCGCCGTCGTCGTTGGGCAGGCAGCGCTCCCAGAAGATGACGGGCGATCTCACCTCGTCGACGCGCCAGCTCCCCTTGTCCGGGCCGCGCTTGATCTTGTCCACCAGCGCCGGGCCGAGGTCCGACGCCACCAGGTACACGTCTTCTTGTGGGAAGTCGGCGTGCGCCGCCGCGGTGGCCTTGAAGGGCTTCCAGCCGGGGGGCACGCGCCGCGGGTAGACCTCGAAGTGGAAGCGCTCGAGGAAGCGCAGGAAGGTCTTCTCGTCGTCCGCTTCCATGAAGGTGAGCAACTGGTTCGCCATGGGCGCCGGCGCCTTCCCACACCCGCGCCCCGCAGCCAAGCCTCGTCAGCGCGCTACGGGGAAGGCAGCTCCAGCGCGCACACGTGGGGCTTGTGGTCGAAGTACACGAAGTCGTTCACGTCTTCGTGGCCCTCCGTGACGCCCGCCACCCAGCAGCTCCCGGTGAGCGCGTCGCTCCGCAGGTGATCGATGTTGAGGAGGCGTAGAGTCGATCGGAGATCGCCGCCTGCTCCGCGCCGTAGCCCGAGTCCGGCGTCCAGGGCTGGCTCTCGGTGGTCCCGGTGTTGATCGTCACCGCGGTGAAGCGCAGCGGCTCCACCGGCGCGGGCGCGCTCGAGCAGGCGAGGGCCGCGGCGAGGGCGAGGAAGGGCAGGGTGCGCATGGGCCGGACGCCATAGCCCAACCCGGCGGCACCTTCCTATTCGCCACCGCGACGGCACTCCGGTACACCCAGCGGCCATGCACCCGCCCCTCTTCGCCCGCATGCAGGAGCTGCGCGATCTCACCGCGGTGATCGGCCTCGCCTCGTGGGATCAAGAGACGTACCTGCCGAGGAAGGGCGACGTGGCGCGCGCCGCGCAGTTGGCCACGCTCCAGGGCTTGTACCACGAGCGGCTGGTGGACCCGCGGCTGGGCGAGTGGCTCGACTCCCCGCACACCACCGGCGACGACGAAGTGGCGATGGTGCGGGTGCTGAAGAAGGAGCGCTTGCGCGCGGTGAAGATCCCCGGCGCGCTGGTGAAGGCGCTGGCCGAGGCCCAGTCCAAAGCCCTGTCCGGCTGGCGCGCCGCCCGCGACGCGCAGTCCTTCGCCGTGTTCCGCCCCTTCCTCGAGCGCCTCGTCGCCCTGCGGCAGGAGCAGGCCGACGCCTGGGGCCACGAGGGCGAGCGCTACGACGCGCTGCTGGAAGGCTTCGAGCCGGGGATGCGGGTGAAGCGCCTGCTGCCGGTGCTGGAGGATCTCGCCCAAAGGCTCACGCCCATGGTGGGCAAGCTGGAGGCGGCGCCAAAGCCCCGCGACATCTTCGCCGGCAAGCGCTTCGAGGTGGACCAGCAGTGGGCCTTCACCATGGGGCTCTTGGAGGCGATGGGCTTCGATCTGGAGGCCGGCCGGCAGGACCGCAGCACCCACCCCTTCACCAGCGGCGCGCACCCCTCCGACGTGCGGCTCACCACGCGCCTGTTCCCCGAGTCGCCGCTGTCCGCCATCTTCGGCACCATCCACGAAGGCGGGCACGGGCTGTACGAGCAGGGCTTCCCGCCGGAGCTGGCGCGCACCACCCTGGCCCAGGCGCCGTCGATGGGGCTGCACGAGTCGCAGTCGCGGCTGTGGGAGAACCTGGTCGGCCGCTCCGCGCCCTTCTGGACGTACTTCTACCCGAAGCTGCAGGCGACCTTCTCTGCGCAGCTCGGCGGCGTGCCGCTGGCCGACTTCCTGCGCGCCACCAACAAGGTAGAGCGCTCCTTCATCCGCGTGGAGGCCGACGAGGTCACCTACAACCTGCACATCGTCCTGCGCACCGAGCTCGAGCTGGGCCTGGTGCGGGGCGAGCTTCAGGTGAAGGACCTCGAGGCGGCGTGGAACGAGAAGACGAAGGCGCTGCTGGGCCTCACCGTCACCGCGCCCACCCACGGCGTGCTGCAGGACATCCACTGGGCCTGGGGGGAGTTCGGCTACTTCCCCACCTACACTCTGGGCAACCTCTACGCCGCGTCGCTGTGGAAGAGGGCCTTGGGTGACATCACCGGGCTGGACGCGCACCTCGCGCGCGGCGATCTGCTGCCGGTGCGCAACTGGCTGCGCGAGAAGATCCACCGCCAGGGCTACCGGCACGAGGCCGAGGCGTTGATCCGCGCCGTCACCGGCCAGGGCCTCACCGACGTGGACTTCGTCGAGGCGCTGCGGAGCAAGTACTCCGCGTTATACGGTGTGGCGCTGTAGCCACCTTCCTGGAGCCTCATGAACTTCCTGCGCGTCGCCCCGCTCGCCGTCCTCGCCTTCGCCCTCACTGCCTGCCCGGATCCAGCGAAGGACAAGCCCAAGGCCCAGGTGACCGCCGCTCCCGCCGAGCCGGCCCACCCCGCAGGTGCGCCCGCGCCGCCCGCCATTCCGGGTACGCCGCTGCGCTTCTCCGAGGCCGGCTCCTCGATCTCCTGGACCGGCGCCAAGGTGACCGCCTCGCACGCCGGCACCTTTCAGAAGTTCAACGGCGCGATCGGGCTGGTGGACGGCGACCCAGCCAAGAGCGTCGTCTACGTCAGCGTCGTCACCGACTCCATCTTCACCGCCGATTCTGCTGATCTGCTCGAGCACCTCAAGGGCGCCGACTTCTTCGACGTGCAAAAGTTCCCGCTCGCCACCTTCCGCAGCACCGCCATCTCAGCAGGGGGAGGGGGCAGCGCGACGCACTCCGTCACCGGCCTGCTCGAGCTACACGGCGTCACGAAGACCATCACCTTCCCCGCGACCATCACCGCGGCCGCCGACGCCGTCACCGTGCGGGCCGAGTTCGCCATCAACCGGAAGGACTTCGGCATCAGCTACCCCGGAAAGCCGGACAACCTGATCCGCGACGAGGTGGTGCTCAAGCTGGACATCACCGCGAAGCCTTCTCAGGGGGGTTGAAGCGTGATGGCCCAGGTCCGCGTCACCGTCCGCTTCTTCGCCGCCGCCCGGGAGCGCGCGCGCGTCGCCGAGCACCGCCTGACGCTGGACGCGCCGGCCACCGTGCAGTCCGTCACCGACGCGCTGGTGGCCGCCTTCCCGGACCTCAAGTCCCTGCTCAAGCACCTGCGGATCGCCGTCGACCAGGAGTTCGCCGAGCCGGGCGATCCGGTCCCCGACGGCGCGGAGGTGGCGCTCATTCCTCCGGTGGCGGGTGGCTCCCCCGGGCTCTTCCGCGTGGTGGACGAGCCCCTGTCGCTGGAGCAGGTGGTGGCCGCCGTGGCCAGGCAGAGCCAGGGAGGGCTGGTCACCTTCACCGGCGCGGTGAGGGATCACTCCAAGGGCAAGAAGGTGACGCGCCTCGAGTACGAGGCCTACGCGCCCATGGCCGAGAAGAAGCTGGCGGAGATCGCCGCCGAGGCCCGCGCCCAGTGGCCGGGCACCGAGGTGGCCGTGATGCACCGCGTCGGCACGCTGAAGCCGGGAGAGCTGGCGGTCGTCATCGCCGTCTCCGCGCCCCACCGCAAGGAGGCCTTCCGCGCCTGCGAGCTGGTCATCGATCGCCTCAAAGAGGACGTCCCCATCTGGAAGAAGGAGTACGCCGAGGATGGGGAGGTCTGGGTGGGCCTGGGGCCCTGAAGGGCTTTTCCTTTCCGCGCCTTGCGCCCACCGGCCCGACTTCGGCTATACGGGCGCCGTCACCTCCGGCCGGCCTCAAACAAGGGTCTATTCTCCATGAACTCTCCTCTCTTCAGGTGGGCGCTGCTGGGCGCCGCGATGGGCCTCGTCATCGCCGTCACCCCCGGCTGTACCAAGAAGTGCGGCCCGGACAACTGCAGCGGGTGTTGCGTGTCGGACTCGGAGTGCACCACCTCCATCACCACCGCCTCCTGCGGCGCGAGTGGTGCGGCCTGCTCCACCTGCGGGGAAGGCCAGCTCTGTGAGGCCGGCGCCTGTGTCACGCCCATGCCCGAGGACGCGGGGATCGACGCCGGCCCGGGCCGCTGTGAGGACGACGGCGACTGCCTCACCGCGCCCGGCACCATCTGCGACGTGCCCACCGGCTCCTGTGTGCCCCGGTGCGACGACGACTTCGATTGCCTCGACAAGCAGAACGGCTCGATCTGCGACAACCGAACCGGCCACTGCGTGCTGGGCCAGGGCTGCAACTTCGACTCGGACTGCCAGTCGTTGAACGCCGAGGACAAGTGCTACCGGTACGGCCAGCAGTGCATCTGCGACACCCGCGACAAGCCGGACATGTCGTCGCAGGGCACCTGCCGGCTGCGCAAGGGCGCCTGCGAGGAATGCGCCAACAGCCGCGAGTGCGGTGACGACCGGATCGTCTTCGGCCCGCCCGAAGGCATCGGCGCCGGCAAGTGCGCGCAGTTGATGGGCGACACCTCAGGCAAGATGTACTGCCTGTACGAGCGCGTCGGCCAGTGCGCGTGCGGCACCATCGACGACGGCACCGGCTACTGCAAGCCGCAGTCGAACAGCTGCAACCAGGTGGGCTGCAACGTGGACAAGGACTGCTCGTCGGGCTCGGTGTGCACGGTGAACCAGCCGGACGCGGGCGTGGCTTCCTGCGGCGGAATCTGCGTGCCCCGCTGCCGCTGGGACTTCCTCACCAAGCTGTTGATCTCCCCGGGCTGCCCGCCGGGCAACACCTGCTGGGTGGACAGCGCCAACCTCGATCCCACGTCCATCTACTACGGCTCCGGCCGCTGCAAGCCGCCCTGCCAGTCGGACAACGACTGCAAGCAGAGCGCGGCCAACCCCTTCGGCGGTGACAACCTGAAGTGCGCCGGCGAGCAACTCAGCGGCGGCGGGACCTCGGACAAGCGCTGCCGGGCCAACGGTGACTGCATGGACAACGCGGAGTGCGCGGAGCTGCCGAACGATCAGCCGTACCTCGGCTACTGCGACCGCGCCGCCTTCACCTGCGAGACGGACTGCCGGCCGGGGAACGATCCGGTGACGGGCCTGCCCTTCAAGGACTGCCGCGAGCCGCACCAGTGCGCGGTGGACGGCGGCGTCAACATCTGCCGGCTGAAGAGCTGCGTGGAGCAGGGCGGCGCGGGCATCGCCTGCTCCCAGGGCGAGTACTGCTGCGGCGAGGACAAGAACCGCGACGGCACCGCCGACCCCTGCCCGCCCCCCGCCGACCGCAACGCCGCCGGCTGCTACAAGGCCCCGGTGCCGCCGTTCTGCACCACCTGCATGAGCAGCGACGAGTGCCAGAACCCCAACCTGCCGAGCTGGCTGTCGGGGTCCAACGCCTGCGCCAACGGCTCGAAGAGCCCGTCCTGCAGCCCGCTGCCGCCGCGGTGCATGCAGATCCCGGTGGGGATGATGGCCAGCATCAACGTCTGCACGCCGTCCACGTGGAACGACACCACCCTCGACGGCCTCGGCCGCGCCAAGTCCGACCTCGGCTGCCCCAGGAACTACAACGAGACCTTTCTCCTCATCGATCGCGCCGAGCAGTCGGACAACTACTGCGAGACGAACGACGACTGTAACCTCGGCACCGACGCCGGCCTCTGCGCAACTGACCCGTCGCTCCGCCTGATGGACGGCGGCTTCCTCAAGGCCTGCCGCTGCAGCGCCAGCGTGCCCGGCACCTCGGCGCGCGGTCAGTGCCCGAACGATCCGGACGCGGGCATCACCAGCGAGTGCAAGGTGGGCGTGTCCGGCCAGCAGCTCTCGTGCATCGAGACGGTGGTGTGCACGCCCAGCGTGTCGATCCTCACCAGCCCGACTGACATGTACGGCTGCGGGCTGATGCCGTAAGCCGCCGCCACGTCCCTCTCCCTCAACACAGGGGAGAGGGCGTCAGGAGGCGATCGCGTGGCGCTGCGGCTGGCGCCGGAACGCGCGCGACTCGTCGACGACGCTCCGGAAGGCGGCCAGCTCCTGCGCAGTCCGCTCGGCGCTCCAGCCCAGCCGCGACGCCATGCGCCGGGCCACCCGCTCGGCCACGCCCAGGCCTTGATCTCTCGCCCGCAGCACCAGCGGGATGCGCCGGGCCAGCACGTCGTCCAGCGTCCGCGCCAGCTCCGTGTCCACCGCCTCGTCCACCTGCGCCAGCAGCGCCGGGTGCTCGCTGTCCAGCCGGAAGAGCGCCTCGGCGTCGGCCTCCCCGCGCGCCAGCACCGAGGCCGCCCGCGCCCCGTACGTCTCCACGAGGTAGCGGGCTCCCACCGCGTCGAGCCCCCGCGTCGCCAGGGTCCGCGCCAGCGCGTCCAACTGCGCGTCGGACTCGGTGAGGCCCACCGCGCCCGGCAGCGGCCGGTGCTTCGTCTGGCACTTCGTCTCCACGCCCAACTGCGGCAGGCAGGCGTCGATCAGCTCCGCCGCCATGTTCCGGTAGGTGGTCAGCTTGCCGCCGGCGATGGTCACGAAGCCCGGCTGCACGTCGATGAGGTGCTCCCGCGACACCGCCGACGCCGAGGCCGACTCGTCTTCCGGCTTGAGCAGCGGGCGCAGCCCGGACCAGGTGGCCAGCACGTCGGCAGGGGCGAGGTGCGCGTCGAGGAAGAAGGCGTTGGCCGTCTCCAGCAGGTAGTCCACGTCGTCGAAGGTGGGCTCCAGCTTGTCGGGCGAGCCGTCGAAGAAGGTGTCGGTGGTGCCGATCACCGTGCGGCCCAACCCCCAGGGGATGCAGAAGACCACCCGCTTGTCCCGCGGCGACTGCAGCATCAGGGCGTGCTTCACCGGCAGGCGCGTGTCGTCCACCACCACGTGCACACCCTTGGTGGGCTTCAAGATGCCCTTGAGCGACGCCAGCGCGCGCACCTCGTCACTCCAGGGGCCCGAGGCGTTGATGACGAGCTTCGAGCGGACCTCGATGCGCTTGCCCGACTCCACGTCCTCCACCACCAGGCCCACCACCCGCCCGGTCCCGTCTTTGAGCACCTGGCCGGCCCGCGCGTGGTTCAGCACCACCGCGCCCAGCGCCCTGGCGTCCAGCGCGTTCTCCAGGGTGAGGCGCGCGTCGTCGGTGAGGCAGTCGTAGTAGAGGATGCCGCCGCGCAGGCCCTGGGACTTGATCTTCGGTTCCAGCGCGCGCGTCTTCGTCGGGCCGAAGGTGCGGTGGTTCCGGTAGTTCCCGAACAGGCACAGCGCGTCGTAGATCCACAGCCCGAAGGCCAGCGTGGGCAGGAAGCGGCGATCGCCCTTGTAGTTGGTCACCAGGAAGGGAAGCGGGCGCACCAGGTGCCGTCCCAGCGACATGAGCCGCTTGCGCTCGTTGACCGACTCGAAGACCAGGCCGAACTCCGCGTGCTCCAGGTAGCGCAGGCCGCCGTGGATCAGCTTGGAGGACCTGGACGAGGTGCCCGCGCCGAAGTCCGTCTTCTCCACCAGCGCCACCTTGAGGCCCCGCGCCGCCGCGTCGCGCGCCGCCCCGCACCCGGTGATGCCGCCGCCCACCACCAGCACGTCGAAGGCCTCGGTGGCCAGCCGCTGGAGCGCTGCTTCGCGTTGGGCGTTGGGAGTCTTCACGGCCGTCAGATCTTCCGGCGCCTTCCCGTGCGCTTGTAGGCCAGGTAGTCGGCGACGATGGTGCCGTGATCGAACACCAGCTCTTTGGGGAGCTGGTCCAGGGGGAAGGCCTTCGCCTCCGCGGCGTCGTCGCTGCCCTTCGGCTCGCCTTCGGCCCAGCCGATGTACACGGTGCTGATGGTGTGCTTGCGGGGATCGCGCTGCGGATCCGAGTAGGTGAAGAACTGCTCGGAGAGATCGACCTCGAGGCCCGTCTCTTCCCGCACCTCGCGCACGCAGGCGGCGTGGAGGGGCTCGCCTTCATCCACGAAGCCTCCGGGCAGGGCCCAGCCCACCGGCTCATTCTTCCGCTTGATGAGGACGATCCGATCGCCGGGGAGCTCGACCAGGCAGTCCACGGTGGGCGTCGGGTTCTTGAAGGCGGCCATGTGCCGTCCTGTTTACGTCCGAGGGTGTGTCACCGCAATTCCGGCGTGTAGAGTGCCCCTCGCCGTGCGCTTGATCCCCGTCGCCACCGCTGCGCTGTGCCTGCTGGCCGGCTGCCGCACCCACACCCTGGAGGACGGGGAGTACGCCTTCACCACCAGCGAGGTGCTGCGCGACGACTGCGGCGCGGCGGGCACCTTCACCGTGCTCGATCGCGGCGCGCTGCTCACCACCGGCAACCTGGTGAAGTTCGCCTTCACCAGCGGGAAGCCGGATCTGCAGGGGACCTACGAGTTCCAGCGCGAGGCCCTGGTGATGGACGGGGTGATCGCCAACTACCGGCTGCCCCTTCGCGGGAAGGACTGCCTGCTGGACACGGTCAGTCTGCACATGGAGACGGAGACGGTGGACTCACGGAACTTCACCGGCACTTCGTCGGTGACCTTCCAGAGCCTCGTCTTTCCCGAGTGCAACTGTAAGTACTGGTACAGCTTCACCGCGGCGAAGGTGAACTGAGCCTTCAGGGCTTCATCGGCATCAGCACGCCGGTGCCGCGGCCTTTCATCACCAGCGCGATGGGCTCCAGCGGGCCGGTGCTGTGGAACGCCAGCGGCCAGAGGTCGACGCGCGCGCGCAGGAAGTCGACGTAGCGGGCGTTGAGCAGCACCCCGCCGGGGCCTTCGTAGGTGTCCTTCGAGGAGCCGCAGCGCAAGTCCGACAGGTGGAACGGCTGCTTCACCCGCGCGCCCATCCACGCCACCACCTGCTGCACGTTCTCCTCGGGCAGCAGCGGGACGCCCGCGTTCCGCGACGGCAGCTCGCCCAGTTGCGCCTCGGAGAAGACGAAGCTCTTGTCGAGGAGGAAGCGGGTGCCGTCGGGCAGGCGGGCCACGGCGCTCCATTGGGGCTCGGGCGGGGCTTCCACCGCGGCGCCGGGGACGTTGAGGGGCATCAGCAGGCCGGAGGGCACGCCCTTCACCAGCACCACCACCGGCTGGCACGAGCCGCGGAAGCCGAAGGCCAGGTGCTTCGCGCCCACGCGGGAAGACAGGAAGTCCACGTAGTCGCCGCCCAACTGCATGCCGCTGGCGGCGAGGTAGTGCGCGCCGTCCTTCTTCAGCGTCGAGAGGGGCGCCTTCTCCTTGAGCTTCTCCTTCAGGCTGGCCGCGGCCCACGGCGCGACCTCGGGCGGGGCCTTCGTGGCGGGCGCGTGCGACGGCTTGGCCACGTCGGCGGCGAGCAGCAGCGCCTGGTCCGAGACGAAGGGCCTGCCGGAGACGTCGAGGGAGAGCGTCCAGGCGGGCTCGCCGGCGAGGGCGGGCAGGGCGAGCAGCGCAGAGCAGAGGAGGGCGCGAGTCATGGAGGAGGAACGTAGCGCGGAGGAGTCCGCCGTCACCTTCCCGCGTCAGCTCAATTCGGGCACACGCAGCCGCACGCCTGCTGCACCGCGGGGCAGGTCCCGCACACCGCGCGGCACACGTCGGCGCCCGTCGATTCCAGGCACCGCCCGTCGGAGGTGAGCACCCGCGTCACGTGCACGCAGGCCTGTCCAGCCGGGCAGCCTCCGTCCAAAGCGCACAGCGCGTCGCCAGGGAACGCGCTGCCGGAGCAGCCGCTCATCGCGAGGAGCAGGAGCCAGCGCCGCATTCTCGTCAGTCTCCGGTGGCGAAGGTGTAGCGGATCCCCAGCTCCGGCACCTCGCCGGTGAGAAAGCCCAGCCGATCCTTCGAGTACACCGCCGGGATGACGCTCAGGCGCGCCTCGAGGTGGGTGCTCAGCTTCACCACCCCCTCCACGCCCACCCGCACCTGCACCAGCTCGCGCGCAGGAACGCCCGTCACGTCCACCACCACGCCCACGCGGTGCTGCCTGCCGCGCACCACGTGCAGCGCAAACCCGCCGCGCGCCCGCCACACCCAGGGAGGCGCCACCATCACCCGCAGCGACTCCTCGAAGACGTGCATCCCCTCGGGCACACCCAGCACGTGGGAGAGGCTGCCGAGCACCTGCAGCTCGCCCGGCCCCAGCGGCAAGCGGGCGCTCAGCTCGGCCTGCAGCGTCACGACCTTCGCCTTGCCCTCCCCGTGCGCGGTCTCGAAGTCCACCTTCTGGTGGGACTCGGCCGCCGGAAGGAAGCCGCGCTCCAGCGACAGGAAGGGCAAGGCCCCGGCGCGGAGACTCACGAAGCGCCACGCGCCCGACAGCCCGACGAAGCCGCCCACCGCGCCCATCCAGAACTGGGGCGACACCTCGAGGCCCACCCAGCGATCGTACGGCCGGCCGTAGCCGACGACGCTGCGCGCGCGCACGTATACGTAGCCCGCGTCCAGTTGCTCGGCGAAGAACCAGCGCGTCCTCCCGTCCTCCCAGCGGCGGGTGGAGAACAACGTCTCGCCCAGCCAGAGAGAGAAACCCGACGGCGCCGGCTCCTCGGGCCCGGGCCCAGCCACCGGAGCGGCCGGCGTGGCGACCGCGGGGGGAATTCCAGCAGCCACTTGGGCAGGCGCCGGATCCCCCGCGGCCTCCGGGGCGCCACCCGGTTGCCCGCCGTCCGCCGCCTGCGCCAGGGCCGCAGCAGAAAGCAAGCACACCAGCACCAGGAGCGCGCGCCTCACCACGCCCCCATCAGGCTCAGGCCGGTGCCGGTGGGGACGAGGGACACGCGCAAGCCCGGCGCCGCCGTCGGTGGCCCCCACACCCGCTCGTGGATCGCCGGCACCAGGAAGCCGACCAGCGTCCCCACCGCCGCGCCCGTGAGGACGTCCGTCGCGTAGTGCATGTCCCCCATCATCCGGAACAGCGCCGTCGACGCCGCCAGCGTGAAGCCGACCGCGCAGGTGGCCACCTCCGCGGCGCCGCCGCCGAACAGCTTGAAGCGCAGGTGCTGGGAGCACATCAGCGCCGCGCCGGTGAAGGAGAAGGACGAGTGCCCGCTGAAGAAGCTGCGGTACCGCACCGAGCCCGTGCAGTCGTGCGAGTCCGCCGGCGTGTCCGCTCCGCAGGTGCGCCCGTACGGCCGCTCGCGGCTCACCAGCACGTTGGTGAGGCCCTGGAGGGCGCCGGTGATGGCGAAGGCCTCGAGGTCGACGATCGCCATCCGCCAGGCCGCCGCCGGGCTCTTTCGGTACCACGCCGTCGTCACCAGCGCGTCGCCCAGCAGGGGCCCCATCATCAGCAGCGAGATGGTGACGTCGCTCGCGTCACGAATGGCGTACCGCGCGCTCAGCGAGTCCAGCCGCACCACGTCGCGCGCCGCCTCGTCGAAGTCCACCCGCGCAGCCGGCTGCATCGAGCGCGGCTTCAAGCTGTTCGCCAGCACCGACGCGCCGAAGCCCAGGCCGATGGTGACGTAGTCGGGGATCCCCACCGGCTCGTAGTGCACCGGCGCCGGCTCGGCTTGCGCCTCGACGGGGCTCGGCTCCGGCAGGGGAGGATCGGCCCGCGCCGTCGACGCCACGAGGAGCAACGCGAGGAGGCCGACGCGCATCACCGCGGTCGCTACCACACGGCCTCCACCCAATCGAGCGCAGCTTCTCGAGGCCGTGTGCTCCCTGGGGGATCAGCTGTCGATCGAGACGCCCTGACTCTCTTCTCCGACGATGGGGAACGTGAAGTGGAGGTGGGCGTCGGCCTCGGTCTGCCAGGAGAAGGTGCAGCTCAGCTCCCATGCGTCAGCCGAGGTCGGACGCAACGACGGGGCGACGACGTTCGCCCAGGTGGTGGGGCCCTTGCCGGCGTTATCCCCGAGCTCGGTGAGGACCGGCTCCAGGGCGGCCTGGATCCTGGGCCAGCGCGCTTTCAGCGCCTCCAGCCAGCCTGGCCAGGCAGGGTCCGCGGCCCTGGGCTTCTTGCCGAAGAGCCCCGCCTCGCGCGCTGGGCCGAAGATGATCTTCGCCCTGAAGCCGGGGTGGAGCTCGACCTGGTGGAGAACCCATTTCCCGTCGTCTTCGATCAGCTCCATCGCTCGGCAGGCTATCAGCCTTCTCGGGGCCAAATCGCTTGCGTCGTGGCGGACCCCAGCGCGGTATCTTCTGCGCGGGAGGGCCTGTCAGGTGAGAGTGCACGTCTCGCAACGCCCGCAATCGGCCGGCTCGTCACGCGCCGTGCCCGGACGCCTGTCCGCGCTGGGGCTCTTCTGCGCCCTCGCCGCCTGCCGCACGCCCGCTCCGAGCGCGCCCGACGCCGGCCTGCCCACACCCGTCGCCGCCGCCGCCGTCGACGCCGGCCTGCCGCGCCCGCCCATCGCCCGCGCCGCCACCACCAGCTTCGAGCTGCACGGCGTCCACCTCGAGGACGAGTACGCGTGGATGAAGAAGAAGGGCACGCCGGAGCTCGAGGCGTACCTGGCCGCCGAGAACGCCTACACCGACGCCGTGCTGCGGCCGCTCGCGCCGCTGCGGGACACGCTGGTCGCCGAGCTGCGCGGGCGCATGAAGGAAGACGACGACTCCGCCCGCTTCCCCATGCGCGGCTACGAGTACTGGAGCCGCACCCGCAAGGACGTGGCCTTCGAGTCCTGGTGGCGCGCCCCTCGCGGCGGTGGAGCCGAGCAGCCCCTCGTCGACTTGAACGTCGAGGCCGACGGCGGCACCTTCGCGGCCCTGGGAGAGCTCGAGGTGAGCGACGACAACGCGCGGCTGGCCTGGACCATCGATCGCTCCGGCTTCAACGAGTTCGAACTCTCGGTGAAGGACCTCGGCACGGGCGCCGTCCTCGACGCGCCCATCCCCCACGTCACCTCGGCGGCCTGGGCCGCAGACAGCAAGACGCTCTTCTACACCACCGAGAATGACGCCAAGCGCTCCTTCCGCCTCTACCGGCACGAGGTGGGCGCGCCCGCCGCGAAGGATCGCCTCGTCTACGAGGAGAAGGACGAGCGCTTCGACGTGAGCGTCTCGCGCACCGCAAGCGGTCGCTTCCTGGTGCTGGACAGCCGCAGCCTCACCACCTCCGAGGCCCGCGTCGTCGACGCGAAGACGCCCACCGCGCCCTTCAAGGTGGTGTGGCCGCGCGTGCAGGACCACATCTACGATCTCGAGGATCACGGCCAGCGCTTCCTCCTGCGCGTCAACGACACCGGAAAGACGTACCGGGTCGTCTCGGTACCGCTCGCCAACCCCAAGGCGAAGCCGGTGGAGGTGATCCCCCTGCGCCCGGAGGTGATGCTCGAGCAATTCCACGTGTCCGAGCGCTTCCTCACGGTGCTGGAGCGGAAGGGCGGGGTGCTGTCGCTGCGCGCGCTCGAGCACAAGACCGGTGCGGAGCAACGCGTCGAGCTCCCGGAGGCCGACGTCAGCCTGTGGATCGCCCAGAACGAGGACTTCGACTCCACGGCGCTGCGCTTCGGCCTCACCTCGCTGGTGACGCCGGCCACCTACCTCGAGCGCGAGCTCCTCACCGGGAAGACGACGCGCGTCTGGCAGCGAAGCGTGCCCGGGTACGAGCCCACGCGCTACGAGACCCTGCGCCTCGAGGCCACCGCGTCCGACGGGACGAAGATCCCCCTCTCGCTGGCGCGCAAGAAGGGCGTCAGCGGGCCAGGTCCTCTGCTGCTGCGCGGCTACGGCGCGTACGGGGTGAACAACGATCCCCGCTTCAGCTCCGCCGACGTGTCGCTGCTCGAGCGCGGCGTGGTGCTGGTGGAAGCGCACCTGCGCGGCGGCGGAGAGCTGGGCAAGCGGTGGCACGACGCCGGCCGCCTGGCGAAGAAGATGAACACCTTCACCGACTTCATCGCCTGCGCCGAGTTCCTCCAGCGCGAGGGGTGGACCACGAAGGATCAGCTCGTCATCAGCGGCATGAGCGCGGGCGGCCTGTTGATGGGCGCGGTGCTCAACCTGCGCCCCGACCTGTTCAAGGCCGCCTACGTGGAGGTCCCCTTCGTCGACGTCATCAACACCATGCTCGACGAGTCGCTGCCGCTCACCGTCAACGAGTTCGAAGAGTGGGGCAACCCGAAGGTGAAGGCCGACTTCGAGGTGATGCGCGCCTACAGTCCGTACGACAACGTGAAGGCCCAGGCCTACCCGGCCATCCTCGTGCGCAGCGCCTACAACGACTCGCAGGTGCTCTTCCACGAGCCGGCCAAGTGGGTGGCGAAGCTGCGCGCGACCAAGTCGGACTCGAACCCCCTGCTGCTGTGGATGGAGCTGAAGCCCGCGGGCCACGGCGGCCGAGCCAACCGCTACGAGCTGCTCGACGACTCCGCGCGGGAGCTGTCCTTCATGCTCTGGCAGTGGGGCAAAACGAAGTGAACGAGGTGGTCCACGGCCCTGCGTGCTGCCTCGCCGCGCCGCTCGCCCGCCGCGGCCACCTCCTCCCCATGCCCGGCCTCGACGACGAGGAAGGCGCCGCGCTGCCGAAGGGGCTGCCTCCCGTCGTCGACGCGCACGTCCACCTCTTCCCCGACGGCGTCTTCGACGCGCTCTGGCGCTGGTTCGACGCCAACGCCTGGCCCATCCGCTACAAGCTGCACACGCCTCGCGTCCTCGACTTCCTCTTCTCCCGCGGAGTCAGCCGCGCCGTCGTCCTCCACTACGCCCACAAGCCGGGCCTGGCGCGGGTGCTGAACGAGTACGTGGCGAAGCTGTGCGCCGACGAGCCGCGCCTCATCGGCCTGGGCACCGTGCTGCCCGGAGAGCCCGGCGCGCGGCAGCTCCTCCGCGACGCCTTCGACGCCGGCCTCATGGGCGTGAAGCTGCACTGCCACGTCCAGCGCTTCTCACCCGACGACGCAGCGCTCCACGAGGTCTACGAGGAGTGCGTGCGCGCCGGACGCCCGCTGGTGATGCACTCCGGCCGCGAGCCGTCATCCCCCGCCTACCCGGTGGATCCGTACACGCTGTGCGCGGTGGAGCGGGTGGAGCGCGTGCTGAAAGACTGGCCCACGCTGAAGCTCTGCGTGCCCCACTTCGGCGCCGACGAGTTCGACGGCTACGCGCGGCTGCTCGAGCGCCACGACTCCCTCTGGCTCGACACCACGATGATCGGTGCCGGCTACTTCCCGCTCGAGGTCCCCCGCCGCCTCTACGAGCTCCGCCCGGAGCGCGTCCTCTACGGCACGGACTTCCCCAACATCCCCTACGCCTGGGATCGTGAGCTCCACAAGCTCCTCGGGCTGAAGCTGGGCGACGAGGCGGAGGCCGGCCTGCTCGGCCAGAACGCGCTCACCCTCTACGGCGCGCACTGACCGGTTGGAAGTTTCGTTGCGCGGGAAGTGACGGGCTGGTTTGTTCCCCCGCCATGATCACCCGGCGAGACACCGCGGTCGCGACCTTCGTGCGTACCGTGCCCATCTTCCACGACCTCAAGGGCCGCAACCTGGACATCCTCTTCGACTTCCTCGAGGAGCGGAAATGGGACGTGGGCGAGATCATCTGCGCCGAGGGTGAGCTCGGCCGCTCGATGTACGTGATCCGCGAGGGCGAGGTGGAGGTGGTGCGGCGCTCCAGCCGCGGCAACAGCGTCCCCATCGTTCGCCTCGGGCCCGGGGAGTGCTTCGGTGAGATGACGCTGATCGAGCTGCAGCCGCGCAGCGCGTCGGTGGTGGTGAAGAAGAAGGCGGTGACGTACTCGCTCACCAACCTGGACCTGTGGAACCTCTACAAGGCCGACAACTTCGCCTACGTGATCATCCTGCAGAACATCTGCCGCATGATGAGCCGCCGCCTGCGCAAGGCCGACAGCCGCATCGTCGAGTTCCTCGAGCTGCTCGAGCCGCCCAGGCCCGCCGGCAAGGCGCCGAAGAAGCGCAAGAAGAAGTAGGGACCCACCGTGTTCACCGGGCTCGTCACCGACATCGGCACCGTGCAGCGCCTTGAGTCCGGCGCGGTCACCGACGTGTGGATCGACAGCCACTACCCCTCGGACTTCACTCACGGCGAGTCGATCGCCTGCGACGGGGTGTGCCTCACCGTGGTGGAGGCGAGGGGCCCGACCTTCCGGGTGCAGGCCGCGCCCGAGACCTTGCGCCGCTCCACCTTGGGCCGCTGGGCTGCGGGCACCCACGTCAACCTGGAGCGCGCGCTGAAGCTGGGCGATCGCCTCGGCGGCCACTGGGTGCAGGGCCACGTCGACGGCGTGGCGCAGGTGCAGGGCGTGCACGACGAGGGCGGCTCCCGGGTGCTCCGCGTGTCCCTGCCCGACGCGCTGGCGCCCTTCTTCGTGGAGAAGGGCTCGGTGTGCATCGACGGCGTCAGCCTCACCCTCACCCGGGTGGAGGCGAAGAGCTTCTCGGTGATGCTCATCCCCGAGACGCAGACCGCCACCACCCTGGGCAGCAAGCACGCCGGCGACGAGGTGAACCTGGAGGCCGACGTGATCGGCAAGTACGTCGCGCGGATGATGGGCCCGCGCGGAGGCCTCACCGAGGAGCAGCTCCGGGCCGCCGGCTTCACCCCGTGACGCTGCGCCTCGCGGACACCCGCGTCGCCTCGCCGTCGCTGGTCCCCGAGCTCTCGCTGCACCTCCTCACCCCCGACAGTCCCCACTTCCACGCCGTCGATCCCGACGCCCTCGGCTGGCCGTACTGGGCCGTGGCGTGGCCGGGCGGGCAGGCGCTGGCGCGCTTTCTCCTCGATCATCCGGAGGTCGTCCAAGGGAAACGCGTGCTGGACTTCGGCTCCGGAGGCGCCGTGGAGGGCCTGGCCGCCGTGAAGGCCGGCGCCGCGCACGTCCTCTGCGTCGACGTCGATCCCCTGGCCGCCGAGGCCGGCCGCGCCAACGCGAGGGTGAAGGCGTCGCGCTCGAGTTCACCACCGGGGATCTCGTCGGCGCCCCTCGCGGTGAGTGGGACGTGGTGCTGGCCGGGGACGTGTGCTTCGAGCCCGCCTTCGCCGCCCGCGTCCTGGCCTGGCTCCGCGCCCTCGCTCAAGAGGGGTGCGCGGTGCTCCTCGGCGATCCCCGCCGCGTGGCGCTCCCGGACGAGGCGCTGGAGCTCCTCGCCACGTACGACGCGCCCCACGACGGCGATCCCCGTGCGCTGACCCGCTGGCCCACCCGGGTGGCCCGTGTTCGCCCGTGAGCCATCGCGCCGGGTGGAGTAGCCTTCTGGCCCATCAAGGGGGCCTGACGCATGCTTGGCAGTGTTCTGATCACCGTCGCGCTCGGCGCGTCGAAGATGGCCGTGCTGTCCTTCACGCCCGCGGGCGGCGTGGATCCCACCGTGGCCACCGCGCTCACCGAGGCCGTCACCGCCGAGGTCGCCGTGCGCGGCTACTTCGAGCCCATCTCCAGCTCCGAGGTGATGACCCTGCTGGGCGTGGAGCGCCAGAAGCAGCTGCTCGGCTGCAGTGACGACGCCAACACCTGCATGGCCGAGGTCGCCGGAGCCCTGGGCGCGCCCTTCGTGATGAGCGGCTCCGTCACCCGGCTCGAAGGGGTGCTGCAGCTCAACGTGCAGGTCCTCGACACGCGCAAGGCCGTCACCCTCGGTCGCAGCACCAAGCTGGCCCGCGACTTCGAGTCCCTGCGGGCGCTCATCCCCTGGGCGGTCGCCGAGGCCTGTGGCACGCCCATCCCTCCGCCTCCCTCGCGCGTGCTGCCCTACTCGCTGATCGGCGTGGGCGGCGCGGCGGTGATCGCCGGTGGCGTCCTCGGGATCGTCGCGCTCAACAACGAGAGCACGGTGCGCGGCCAGCTGTCGGCCGACGATCAGAGCAACGCCGTCGTGCTGCAGCCCGCCCAGACGTACCAGGAGCAGCTCGATCGCATCGCCGCCCAGAAGACGGTGGCGTTGATCTCGATGCTCGCCGGGGCGGCGCTTATCGCCACCGGGATCGTGATCATGCCCGGCGTCGCTCCCGAGCCCGGAGTGAAGGTGTCGCTCGCTCCCTTCGGCGCCGGCGCCGCCCTGGTGGGGGTGTTCCCATGAGGTGGTTCGCCGCGCTCCTCGCGCTCGCGGTCCTCGGCTGCTCCACCGGGCCCCTGGAGTCCGGCCGCTACGCCTGCAATCCGTCCTCGGACGATCCCGCCCAGTGCCCGGGGGATTGGCGCTGCGGGCTGGAGCAGTACTGCCACGCCCGGGGCGACACGTCCGTCGCCTGGCGCTGCGAGACCGCCGCCGACTGCGAGGGCGGCTGGGCCTGCGGGCTGGCCCGCGCGAGGGATCACCGCGAGTGTCACGACCCCGCCGTGCCCGAAGACTGGCCCTGCGAGACCGGCGCCGACTGTGCAGGGGCGTGGGCCTGCGGCATCGCGCAGACCCGCGACTACCGCCAGTGCCACGATCCGGCTACGCCGAAGGCCTGGCCTTGCGAGGGGCCGGACGACTGCGTGGGCGGTTGGAGCTGCGGGTTGGCGCCCACCCGCGACCATCGCCAGTGCCACGATCCCGCTCTGCCCCAGGAGTGGCCCTGCGAGGTGGTCGCCGACTGTGTCGCCGGCTGGCAGTGCGGCCTCTCCTTCGATCGCGTCAACCGTGAGTGCCACAACCCGCAGGCCCCTCGCGACTGGGCGTGCGCCGGAGACGCCGATTGCCTGGGTGGCTGGCGCTGCGGCACCGACGGCCTGTGCGTCGACCCGGCCGCCGACGCGCTCAGGACCGATCCTCTCGCCGATCTGCTCGACCCAACGAAGCTCAGCCCCCTCTCCTCCAGCGCCGCCATCGAGCGCTTCTCGGTGAGCCCCTTGTACGAGGCGGGGCTCGGCCGGGGCGTGCAGACCTTCGCCTTCATGCAGTCGGGCGAGCTCTCGGCCCTGCGCCTCGACTACCTGGGCGCGAGCCTCACCCGCTACTCGCTGGGCCGCCTCTCCGGCGTGACGTCCTTCGTGGCCATGGGCAGCCGCGGCGCGCACCTCGGCGGCTTCGACGAGGAGTTGTTCGACGATCGCACGCGCCTGCTCGTCTCTTTCACCGACGCGGGGACCACCGGCTTCACGCTGGCCCCCGACGGCGGGGTGACCGTCGAGCACGGGGTGCTGGACTTCCAGATCGATCACTTCAAGCTGGGCAGCGGCGCCAGCGGCGTCGTCCCCTCGGTGGTCGCCTTCTCCAGCGCTCCTTCTGGCGCCTTCGCGCGGCTGCGGGGGATCGACGTCGGCACGGTGCATTCGTACTGGGCCGATCCTCCCACCCTGGACTTCGATCAGTTCCCGGGCAACGTGGTGGTCGACATGGCTGCGGTGAAGCCGGCCGAGGATCTGGAGTGCGTCTTCGCCGTCGATCGTCGCGGCCTGTGGGTCACCCAGCGCTCGCTGCGGACCGGAGTCGGCTCGTACGTCTTCGAGCCGGTCCACCTCCCGCCCTTCGACAACGCCGCCTGCGGGCCCGCCAACCAGGTGATCGCCGGCGTCGAGTCCCTCGGGGCGAACTGGTTGCTGGTGCGCACGCGCGCCGGCACCGGCGGGGACGAGCAGGTCTCGGTGCTGGATCTCTCGCCGCTGTGGATCGAGGACGGCGACGGCTACTACTGCACCAGCTTCTCCGGTCTGCCCTGCACCGCGGGCGATCGGATCCCGGTTCAGCTCCAGTACGGCCCCTGCGCCGCGTGCCCCGGTGGCGTGATGGAGGACATGGCCCTCGTCCGGGGCGTGGGCGCGGATCCCGCTGTGGAGGTGCGCTGCGGCCAGGCGGACGGCGGCCCCGGAGCGCTCTACCGGCTGTCGCGGCGCTCGGCGTCCAGCTTCACCTGTGACCGCGCGCTGCTCCAGGGCGAGAGCAGCCTCTTCACCTCCCGGAACCTCGTCTCACCGGAACAAGAGACTCCGGGTGGTGTCTCGTGGGGCGGTTGGGAGGGGCAGCTGTGGTCCGGGGAGGACGCCACCCACGCCGTGTCGATCGCGCTCGATCGCCCGGCCATCGGCGTGGTGCGTCGCGGCGCCGACGCGGGTGACGTGCTGGCCTTCACCGAGGAGGTGGTGGCGCGCCCCGCCGCGGGCGTCGGCCTCTTCTCCACCCGGGAGTCGTCGCTGCGCGCCTCCGTGGCCCACCGGCCCGCCTGGGCGCTGATGCGGAACCTGCTCGTCGACCTCTCCGGCGCGGCCTCCGTCAACGAGGCGCGCACGCTGGGCTTCGTCGGCACCAGCCAGACGGTGCTGGCCGGGCCCTTCCACGTCGTCACCACCACCGCCAGCTCGGGCGCGCAGGTGGCCGTGGTCGGCGCCGGCACCGTGCTCTTCGCCGGGGAGCTCGATCGCGTCCTCTCCGGCCAGGATCCCTTCGCCGCCCTCACCCAGCGCGCGGCGTCGGTCAACCCCATCCTCTCGCTCGCCTTCCCCGGCTCCTCCCCTCCGGCCAGCGCCTGGCTCAGCGGCTACGCGGTCAGCGGCGGGCGCGTGCAGCGGGTGGTGGCCGAGTCGCCCACCCGCTGGCGCTTCGAGGAGCTCACCTTCCCGGCGGCCCTGGTGCCCCGCGAGGTGTGGTTCGACGGCGAGCGCGGCCGCGTGGGCTTCGACGACGGCGTGGTGTACTCCCTGCCCAGCCGCGTGCCGATCGCCCCGCCGCTGCCCGGCGCCCAGGCGGTGGACTTCGCCCAGACCTGCGGGCTGCAGCTGGCGCTTGCGCCTTCCGGCCTCTTCCGCTTCGAGCCGGAAGCGACAGGCCCCATCGGCCGGTGGGCGCCGGTGCCGCTGCCCCCCGGCTTCGGAGCCCAGGGCCTGGCCGACGGCCGCCTCCACGCCGTGGCCGACGAGGTGTACGTGTTCACCCGGACGGGCGAGACGGCCCGCCTCACGCTCGCCCCCTGCCCGCCCTGACGCCTTCCCGCTTGCACCGTGGCGCCGCCGGGGCGATGAGGAGAGCTGGCATGACGACTCCCGCCGCCGAGAAGCGCAGCATCGCCCTGGTCGAGCAGGCCATCGCCGACATCAAGAAGGGCAAGATGGTGGTCCTCACCGACGACGAGGATCGCGAGAACGAAGGCGACCTGGTGATGGCCGCCTCGAAGGTGACGCCCCAGCACATCAACTTCATGGCCCGCGAGGGCCGCGGCCTGGTGTGCCTCGCCCTGACCGAGGAGCAGGTGCGCCGCCTCGCCCTGCCCTTGATGGTCACCGACAACGAGTCGCCGCGGCAGACCGCCTTCACCGTGTCCATCGAGGCCGCGAAGGGCGTCACCACCGGCATCTCCGCCGCCGATCGCGCCCACACCATCCGCACCGCCATCCGCCCCGACTGCCGCCCCCAGGAGCTCACCCGGCCCGGACACGTCTTTCCCCTGCGCGCCCGGCAGGGTGGGGTGCTGGTGCGCCCCGGCCACACCGAGGCCTCCGTCGATCTCGCCCGCCTGGCCGGCCTCACCCCCGCCGGCGTGATCTGCGAGATCATGAACGACGACGGCACCATGGCCCGCCGGCCCCAGCTGGTCCGCTTCGCGAAGAAGCACGGCCTCACCCTGCTGGCCATCGCCGATCTGATCACCTGGCGGCTCGCCCACGAGCGCCTCATCCAGCGCGTCGGCGAGGCCCTGGTCCACCGCGAGCCCTGGGGTGAGTTCACCGCCTACGCGTACACCACCCACGGCGACGGCTCGGTCCACCTCGCGCTCGTCTACGGCGACGTGGAAGGCAACAAGCCCGTGCTGACCCGCGTGCACCGCGCCACCCTGCTGGGCGATCTGCTCGATCACGTCACCGGTGAAGGCAGCCTGCGCGACGCCTTCCAGCGGATCGTCAAGGAAGGCGCCGGGGTGATCGTCCTCCTCCAGCGGCACCGCGCGGCGCACGCCCTGTCCCTGAAGCCCCCCTCCAACGAGCAGCAGGTGGTGGGCCACGAAGGGCAGACGCGGCTGCGCGAGTTCGGCCTCGGCGCGCAGATCCTCCAGGACCTCGGGGTGAAGAAGCTGCGCCTGCTCACCAACACCCCCAACCGGATCGTCGGCGTCGAGCGCTACGGCATCAAAGTGGTCGAACAGCTCCGCCTCTCGGCTGCTCCCCCCGGGCAAAGTGGCGGGCGCCGCCGTTCCTCTGTAGGGTGAAAGCAAGCCATGCCCCGCACCATCGAAGGCACCCTGGTCAACCCCCACGGCCGCTTCGCCGTGTGTGTCAGCCGCTTCAACTCCTTCATCACCGAGCACCTGCTCACCGGCGCCGTCGACGCGCTGGTGCGTCACGGGGTGGCCGACGCCGACCTCGACGTCTTCCGCTGCCCCGGCACCTTCGAGCTCTCCGGGCTGGTCCGCCGCGTCGCCCAGGGCGGCAAGTACGTGGGCGTGGTGGCCTTGGGCTGCGTCATCCGTGGAGGGACGCCGCACTTCGAGTACGTGGCCGGCGAGGTGGCCAAGGGCATCGGCCAGGTGGCGCTCACCGCTGACTGCGCCGTCACCTTTGGCGTGCTGACCACCGACACCGTCGAGCAGGCCGTCGATCGCGCGGGCGTGAAGGCCGGCAACAAGGGCGGCGACGCGGCGATCGCCTGCATCGAGCTGGTCAACCTCTACGCGCGGATGGGGGCGAAGTAGCCCATGGGCGCGCGGCACCTCGGGCGCGAGCGCGCGCTCCAGGCCCTGTACCAGCTGGAGCAGGATCCCCGCCTCGACGCGAAGGCCGCGCTGGAGGCCGCCTGGAACGCCAGCGACGAGGACGGTCCCCGCGAGCCGCAGGCCGATCAGTTCGCCCTGGAGCTGGTGGGCGGCGTGCGCGATCACCTCGCAGAGATCGACCAGCTCATCGAAGCCCACTCCCTCAACTGGCGGCTCGATCGCATGCACCGCATCGATCGCAACGTGCTGCGCATCGGCATCTTCGAGCTCAAGTTCCGCCAGGACATTCCCCGCAAGGTGACCATCAACGAGGCGGTGGAGCTGGGCAAGACGTTCGGCAACGAGGCATCCAGCGCCTTCATCAACGGCCTGCTGGATCGCGTGGCCGGCGTGGTCGAGAAGGCCTAGAGGGCATGGCCGGCAACGTGTCGAAGGTGCCCGCCAGCCTCGCCGCCCTCGACGGCCTCGAAGGCACCGAAGCCATCTGCTGCTTCCTCTGCGAGGACGAGCGCCCCCTCACCGGCGCGGCTGGCTTCCTCGACTGGCGGCTGTGCGGGGGGCTGTCCCGGGTGCTCAAGGCCGGCTTCTTCACCGGCGCCCCGGGCGAGAAGCTGCTCCTGCCGTCCTCGAGCCAGGTCCCCGCCCCGAAGATCTTCGCGGTCGGCCTGGGCCGCGCCTCCTCCATCACCCCGCTGGGCCTCGAGCACGCCCTGTCCCAGGCCGGCACCATGCTGACGAAGGCCCAGGTGGCCTCGGTGGCGCTCACCTTCCCCACGCTGCCCAGGACGGTGCTCGACAGCCGCGAGGAGCTCGTCGGGCGCACCTTCACCGCGTCCTTCGCCGGGCGGATCACCGTCTTCACCGGCTGATCGCCCGCGTCCCCGCGCGTGCTAGCATGTGGGTATCTTGAGCACCCACAAGGTCCTCATCGTCGAAGACTCACGGGCCACGCGGGAGCTGCTCGCCGCTGCCCTGAGCGGCCTCGACGGGGTGGAGGTGCACACCGCGGTGTCGGGCTTCGAGGCCTTGAAGGTGCTGCCGCGCCACCGCTTCGCGTTGATCATCACCGACATCAACATGCCGGACATCAACGGGCTGGAGCTGATCAACTTCGTGAAGAAGAACCCGCACTACAAGGAAACGCCGCTCTTCGTGGTCACCACCGAGGGCCGCCCGCAGGATCGCGACCGCGGGCTGCAGCTCGGCGCCAGCGAGTACGTGGTGAAGCCCTTCGAGGTCGCCGACGTCTCCGCGCTGGTGCGCCGGTACCTGAAGCTGCGCTGACGCGAAGAGAGACGAGGCCTTCCTTGGCGCCGCCCAGAGCCCTCGAAGAGTTCGTCACCGAGGCCAACGAGATCCTCGAGACGCTCTCGCGCGAGCTGTTCGTCCTCGATCAGCAGCGCGGCAAGGAGCCCGATCCCGATCGCTTGAACGCCGTCTTCCGCGGCGCCCACTCGCTCAAGGGGCTGGCGGCGATGTTCGGCGTCGATCGCCTGTCGCGGCTGGCCCACCGCGCCGAGGACGCGCTGGACGCCCTGCGCCTGGGGAAGGTGCCGCTCGACGACCGGATGATCGACACCCTCATCGAGACCCTGGACATGCTCCAGGCCATGCTGGCCCGCGTCTCTGCAGGCACCAGCGCGCCCGATCTCGAGGTGGGCGCCGACCACCTGCAGGATCGGCTGGCCGAGCTGGCGAAGGGCCGAAGCCTTCCGGCCGGCGATCTGCTCGAGCAGGTGGGCATCGATCCGCAGATCCGCGCCGTCTTCACCGAGTACGAAGAGCACCGCCTGCGGGAGAACGTAAAGAAGGGGGTGGGGCTGTGGAAGGTGCGCGCGGTGTTCGGCCTCGACGACTTCGACACGAAGCTGGCCGCCCTCAACGCGCGCCTCAAGCCCCTGGGTGAAGTCGTCAGCACGCTCCCCTCGTCCCGGCCGGGCGATGAGGCGTCGATCGCCTTCGACCTGGTGTTCGGCTCGGGCCAGTCGAAGAGCGCCATCGAGGCGGCGCTGGACGGCGCCACCCTGTCCACGCTCACCACCCGCGAGGGGCCGGTCGAGGTCACCCCCCCGCCGGGCCCCGCGCTGTCGCTGCCGCCGCAGCCGCGCTCGCCCGTCCCCCGTCCCGCGCCGCGCTGGGACGACGTCAGCGGCTCCGGCCTCACGCCGCTGGCCGAGCCCACCAGCACCAGCGGCCTGCGCCTGTCCCCCGAGTCGTCGCTCCGCTCGCTCACCCAGACGGTGCGGGTGGACATCGGCCGCCTGGACGCGCTGATGAACTCCATCGGCGAGCTGCTCCTCATCCGCAGCAACATCAACCGCCTCGCCGAGTCCGCCCGCCAGGTCGGCTCCGGCGTGGCGCTGCCCAAGCTGTGGGGCCAGGAGCTGCAGCGCGAGGCGCGGGCCCTGGAGCGCAAGCTGGACGAGCTACAGAAGGGCGTGCTGGACGTGCGCATGGTCCCCTTGGGCCAGGTCTTCGACAAGCTGACCCGCCTGATGCGCCGGCTGGTCCGCGAGTCTGGCAAGGACGTGGACTTCGCGGTGTCCGGCGGAGACGTCGAGCTGGACAAGCTGATCGTCGAGGAGCTGTCCGATCCGCTGATGCACCTGCTGCGCAACGCGCTCGACCACGGAATCGAGCCGCCCGAGGTGCGCCGCCTGCACCACAAGCCGTCGCGTGGGACGATCCGCCTCAAGGCGCGCGAGCAGGGCAACCAGGTGCAGCTCGAGGTGGGCGACGACGGCGGCGGCATGGACGAGTCGCGGATCCGCCAGGTGGCCGTCGAGCGCGGCGTGGCCACCGAGGAGCAGACCCGCGAGATGGACCGCCGCGATCTGCTGAACCTCGTGTTCCTCCCCGGCTTCTCCACGAGGGAGGACGTGTCCGAGCTGTCCGGCCGCGGCGTGGGCCTCGACGTGGTGAAGACCAACCTGGCCCGCCTGTCCGGGCTCATCGACATCGACAGCCGCCGGGGCGACGGCACCACCTTCACCCTCACCCTGCCGCTGACCCTGGCGATCATCCGCGCGCTGATGGTGTCCGTCTCGGGCCGCACCTACGCGGTGCCCCTCTCCGCGGTGATGGAGATCGCCTCGGTGCGCCACGCCGACCTGCAGACCATCGAGCGGCGCGAGGTCTTCGAGGTGCGCGGTCAGACGCTGCCCTTCGTCCGCCTGGCCCGGGTGTTCCGGCTCCCCGAGGTGGAGCGGGAGCGCAGCTTCGTGGTGCTGGTGGGGCTGGCGCAGCAGCGCATCGGGCTGGCGGTGGACGAGCTGATCGGCCAGGAGGACATCGTCACCAAGCCCTTGAGCGGGCGGCTGCGCGCCATCCCCGGCGTGTCCGGCGCCACCGAGCTGGGCGATCGCCGCGCCGTGCTGGTGCTGGACATCGGCGCCTTGATGGAAGAGCTGTCCCGCCCGCAGGCCGCGGCGAGCTGAAGGCACCCGCCCCGTCGCCGCCGCGCTACAGTCTCGAGGCGTGTCCCGCTTCGCCGAGCTGCTCGACTGCTTCTTCTACCGCCCCGACGAGGAGGTCGGCCCCTTCCTGGAGCTGGCCCCCGAGGTGGAGGGCGTGCCCGAGAGCGTGGTGGCGGAGGTGCCCGAGGAGTTTCTGGCCTTCGAGCTGGCCGGCGAGACGTACGCGGTGCCCATCGCCGTGGTGCGGGAGATCCAGAAGGTGGGCGACGTCACCGAGGTGCCCCGCGCCGCGCCCAACGTGATCGGCCTCATCAACGTGCGCGGGGAGATGCTGCCGCTCTACGACGTCAAGGTGCGCCTCGAGCTGGCCGGCCAGCCGCCGGTGGTGCGCACGAAGAAGGACGTGGGGCGCGGCGCCCGCGTGGTGCTGCTGCGCGATCCGGAAGGGGACGCGGGCATCCTGGTGGACCGGGTGCAGGGCGTGGTGAAGCTGGCCCTGTCCCGCCTGGAGTCCGCCCCCAACCTGGGCCTCGAGCGCGACGCGGTGGCCGGCATCGGCCGCAAGGACGGCCGCCTCTTCATCCTCCTCGACCTGGAGCAGGCCCTGTCGTGACCGAGCCCGGGCTGTCCCAGCTCTGTGTGCTGCGCGTCGGCGCTGAGGAGTACGTCGTCGACCTGTCGCGGGTGGATGAGATCCTCCCCATCCCGGAGGTGACGCCGGTGCCTCGCGCGCCCGGCTTCGTCGAAGGGGTGGTGAAGCTGCGCGGCGAGGTGGTGCCGGTGGTGGACGTGCGCAAGCGCCTGGGCGTGTTGCCCGGCCAGGGGCAGGTGCTGACCCCCAGCGGCAAGCCCCGCAACCGCGAGCGCCTGCTGGTGTGCCGGATCGGCCGCCGCCGCGTCGGCTTCCTGGTGGACGCCGTCACCCACGTCCTCAAGGTGCCGCGCGCCAGCCTTCGCCCCGCGCCGCTCGCTTCCGGCCCGGGCCGCCAGCCGCACGTGCTGGGCGTGTGCGGCGAGGCGGGGCAGCTCAAGCTGCTGCTGGACGTGAAGGCCCTGGTGGCCGGGGAGGGCGAATGACCTGGCTTGTGGCCGACGCCGACGCAGAGAGCCGCTACCGCGCGCTGGACGCGCTCCCAGCCGGCCCCGCCGCCGCCCCGAGGCTGGTGGAGGCCCTGGGCGATCCGTCCTGGCGGGTGCGCCGGCTGGCCGCCAACCGCCTCGCGCAGGTCGAGCCCACCCCCCTCGTCGTCTCCCAGTTGGTGGCCCTGCTGGGCCGCCGCGGCGAGACGGGCGCCCGCAACGCCGCCGCCTCGGTCCTCGCGCAGATGGGGGAGGGCGCGCGCGCCGCGGTGGCGGGGCTGCTCGAGCACGTCGATCCCGATCAGCGGAAGTTCGCCGCCGACATCCTGGGCGAGCTGGGGAAGGAGGAGGCGGTGCCTGGCCTCGTCGCCGCCCTGGACGACGGCGACGGCAACGTGCGCGCCGCCGCGGCGGAGGCGCTGGGCCGCATCGGCGGCGGGGTGGCCCGGCGCTCCCTCGAGGGCCTTCTGCGCGCCGGCGATCCGCTGCTGCGGGTGTGCGCGCTGGAAGGCCTGGCCCGGCTGCGCGCGCCGCCGCCCCTGCCCGCGCTGGCGCCGTTGCTCGACGATCCCCTCACCCGGCCCAGCGCCTTCCGTCTGCTGGGGCAGGTGGCGCACCCCACGGCCTCGCGGCGGGCCGTGTTGGCTCTCGGGAAGACGACCACCCGCGACGCGGCGCTCCTGGCTTTCGCGTCCTGCGAGGGGCCGCTGGCCGGCGAGGTGGAGGCGGAGATCTCCGTGGCCTTAAAGCCCGTGGCGGACGCCGCCCGCTGGCTGGAGGCGGCGCTCACCAGCGGCGATCTCGAGCGGCGGCGTGGCGCCCTCGTCCTCGCCCGCGCCGTGCGCAACCCCTCCCTCGCCCTGGCCATGGCCCGCGCGGCTGGGCCCGATGGGCTGGCCGAGCAGGCGGTGGAGGCCTTGGTGCCCCTGGGGCTCGCCGGCGCGCAGGCGCTCCTCGACGGAGGGCCGGCGCTGGCCGATCTCCCGGGGGAGGCGCGGGCGGTGGCGTCCGAGGCGATCCTCGCGCTGGCCGGGCCCTCGCTCGTCGAGCGGCTCACCGCGCTGCTGGGCGCGGGAGATCAGGAGTGGGCCGAGCTGGCCGCCCGGGCCCTGGGCCGCACCGGCGCCAGGTCCGCCGTCGCTCCGCTCGCCCAGCTCTTCGACGACGACGCCCTGGCGGTGCACGCCTACCGGGCCCTGGTGGCGCTGGCGGGGTCCTGGCCGCGGGACGTCGAGGCCGCCCTCGAGGGCCGGGTGCAGGGCGCGCTGCAGCCGCACGTGCTGCGGGCGTGGGCCGAGGTGGTGGGGGCACCGGCGAGGGCGCTGTTGTCGCGCGCGCTGCACGACGAGCGCGACGACGTGCGCGCGGCCGCGGTGGAGGCCTCGGTGTTCGTCTCCGAGGCGCCGGCGCTGGTGCGGGCCGGGCTGATGGACGAGTCGCCCCGCGTCCGCCGCGCCGCCGCCCGCGCGCTGGCCGCGCTGCCCACGGCGGAGGCCCTGCCGCTGCTCTCCCACGCCCTCGTCGATCTCGACGCCACCGTCCTCGCGCTGGCCTGCCAGGTCGCGCCGCGCCACCCGCACCCCGACGCCCTCGGGCGCCTGGCCGAGCTGGCGCGTCACGCGGACGCGTCGGTGGCCCTGTCCGCCCTCGACGCGCTCGCCGCCCAGGGCGCGCTGCCGGTGGAGCTGCTGCTGCGGGCCCTGGAGCACCCCGGGCCGGAGGTCCACCGCCGCGCCTTCGAGCTGGGTGCGGATCGCCTCGAGCTGGTGCCGCGCGCCCAGGTCGCCCTGGCCCACCCGCGCTGGGAGGTGCGGGCCGCCGCGGCGCGGCTCCTCGCCGTGTCGGGCACGGCGTCCTCGCTGGAGGCCCTCAAGGACGCGCTGGAGCGGGAAGGCGACGACGTGGCCAGAGAGCTGCTCGGGCAGGCGGTGCAGGCCGTGGCGAAGCGGTGAGGCGATGCCCGGCTTCGGTGAGCCACGCCCGGTGATGAGCCGCGAAGAGCGGCACCTGCTCGCGGATCTCTTCGAGAAGGCCTGCGGCTTCGTGCTCCGGGACGATCTCACCTTCGTGGCCGAGCGCCGCCTCGCCCCGCGGCTGGAGGCGCTGGGCCTGCGCGACTTCGCCGCCTACCACCGCTTCCTGCGCTTCGATCCCCGCGGGCCCGACGAGCTGGAGACGGCCATCGATCTGCTCGTCCCGCACGAGACGTACTTCTTCCGCGAGCCGCAGCAGTTGGACGCCTTCGAGGCGGAGGTGCTGCCGGAGGCGGAGGCGCGGGCCCGGCCCACCCGCCGGCTGGCGCTGTGGTCTGCCGGCTGCTCCACCGGCGAGGAGCCCTACACCCTGGCGATGCTGCTGGTCGATCGCCCGTCGCTCGCCGGCTGGGAGCTGGACGTGCTGGGCACGGATCTCTCGAAGAAGGCGCTCACCCACGCCCGCCGCGCCGAGTTCGGCCCCACCGCGCTGCGCGCCACCACCCCGGAGCAGCTCGCCCGCTGCTTCGAGCCGCTCACCGGGGGTCGGCACCGGGTGAAGGGGCGCTTCCGCGCGCCGGTGCGCTTCGGCCTGCTCAACCTGATCGACGAGCGGGCGGCGGCCCTGTTGCCGCGCTTCGACGTGATCTTCTGCCGCAACGTGCTCATCTACTTCGATCCGCTGACCCGCCGGCGGGTGGTGGAGCTGTTCTACGAGCGGCTGTCCCCCGGGGGCTGCCTGCTGTTGGGGCACAGCGAGAACCTCTTGTCGCTGTCCACCCGCTTCGAGATCGTTCAGCTCAAGGGCGATCTGGTGTACCGGAGGCCGTGAGAGCCCATGACCCGCGAGAAGCCCGAGCGCCCCATCACCGTCCTGGTCATCGACGACTCGGCGGCCAACCGGCGCGCCATCACCCGCATCCTCGAGACGGCACCCGGAATCCGCGTGGTGGAGCGCGCCGCCGACGGGGAGGAGGGGCTCAAGAAGGCGATCGCGCTCAAGCCTGAGGTGATCACCCTCGATCTCGAGATGCCGCGCCTCGACGGCTTCGCCTTCCTGCGGCTGCTCAACGCGCAGGCGCCCACGCCGGTGATCGTCCTCTCCTCGTACCGGCACCCGTCCGACGTCTTCAAGGCGCTGCAGCTGGGGGCCTTCGACTTCGTGTCCAAGCCGCAGGGGCGCGACGCCGAGACGCTGGACTCGGTGCGCGCGGAGCTGATCGAGAAGGTCCGCGCGGTGCGCTTCTTGAAACCCCGGCAGCCGGAGGCGGCGCTGCCCAGGCCGTCGCCCGCGAAGGGCAAGCAGCCGCGCGCCGAGGCGCCGGTGGTGATCGGCCTGGGCGCCTCGACGGGAGGCCCGCCCGCGGTGCAGCGGGTGCTGGAGTCCCTGGTGGGGTTGCCGGTGTGCGTGCTGGTGGCGCAGCACATGCCGGCGCGCTTCACCGAGGCCTTCGCGCAGCGGCTCAACCAGGCGCTGGCGCTGCGGGTGGCGGAGGCGAAGGCGGGCGATCCCATCGAGCCGGGCCGGGTGTACGTGGCGCCCGGAGGGGAGCAACTGGAGCTGGCGCAGAAGGGCAGCCTGATGCAGCTGGCGGTGAAGCGCGCGTCGCCGGCCGATCGCCACGCGCCCAGCGTCGATCGCCTCTTCCTGAGCCTGGCCGATCACCTGGGGGGCCGGGCGCGGGCGGTGGTGCTGACGGGCATGGGGGACGACGGGGCGAAGGGCGTGGCGGCGCTGGGCCGGCAGGGCGCCGAGGTGTGGGCCGAGGCCGAGTCCACCGCGGTCGTCTTCGGCATGCCCCAGGCCGCGATCTCCACCGGGCACGTGAAGCGGGTGCTGCCGGTGGACGAGTTGGGGCCGGCCCTGGCCTCGGCCCTGCGCGCGCGCAGGCCATGACCAAAGGGACGAAATTGAATACCGTCGTCTTCCTCCGATGACGATTCGTGCCCTGGTGGTGGATGACTCGCTGCAGCTTAGGCGCAGCGTGATGTACGCGCTGCAGCGCCTGGAGGACGTGGTGTGCGTGGAGGCCTCCGACGGCGCCGAGGCCTTGAAGAAGTTCCAGGGCAGCACCTTCGACATCGTGCTGACGGACATCAACATGCCGGTGCTGGACGGGCTCAAGCTGACCAGCCACATCCGCAGCGGCGCGCAGAACCGCACCGTGCCGATCGTGATCATCACCACCGAGGCCGCGCTGGAGGATCGCGAGCGCGCGCTCAAGCTGGGCGCCAACGCCTACCTGGTGAAGCCGGTGCAGGCGCAGGAAGTCATCGACACCGTGAAGTCGCTGTTGGGCCGGTGATGTGGCTCTCCACCGCGCTGGTGGTGACGCTGTCCGCCGCCCCGCTGGCCGACGTGTGGCCGTACGCGGTGAAGCGCGCCCCGGACGGGGCCCTGGAGTACGCCTTCGATCTCACCCCGCTCAAGGCCGGCAAGGGCACGCCGGACGCGGTGGAGCTCCACGGCGAGGAGCAGGTGAAGGCCTTCTTGAAGCTGCTGCCGCGCCAGGCGACGGTGCGGGTGGCGGCCGACGGCGTGGACGTCTCTGCGGGCCGGGAGCTGGAGTGGGGCGCGCTGGCCAGCGCCTTCTCGCAGGTGGGCGACGGGCCGTGGACCTCGGACAACCCGCTGGCGAAGAAGCCGGCGGCGAGGCTGCGGGCGGCGCTCGATCCCGAGGAGCCGAAGGTGCTGGTGCCGGTGGACCTGCTGGCCTTCCAGGTGCGGCAACTGGAGGACGCGGCGCTCGCCGGCGTGGAGCTGGACACCGAGTGGCTGCGCCGGCAGCTCTTCACCCAGGTGGCCGAGCGCGCGGTGAAGCGCTTCCAGGGCACCGACGGCGACCTGCGCGAAGGGGCGCTGGCGCTGGCGGGGCGGCTGTACGCGGCGGCCGCGTGCCTGGACGAGGCGAAGCTGCCCGCCTCCCTGCCGGCGGAGGTGCTGGGGGCGGCGCGGGCCGAGGCGCAGCGCCTCACCCACGACGCGGATGCGCTGGTGGCCCCGGTGCCGTGGAGCCGCACGCCGGAGCTGTCGTGCGCCTGGGTGCGGACCCGGGCGCTGGCGCAGCCCTTCGAGCAGAGCCGCGCGGGGACGGTGGCGGTGCTGACGTACCTCCTCTTCCTGGAGAAGGACGCGAAGCTTTCGGCGCTGTACCAGCGGGTGCTGGCCCGCCGCGATCGCTTCCTCGGGGCGCCCACCGCGGATCTCCTGCCCAGGTGGAAGGAAGCCACCAGGGGTGACGCGGACGGCGCGCTCGATCGCTTGAGCGAGTTCCTCGACGCGCTGCCCATCGTCGAGCGGCGCCCGCCGGGGCTGTTGGCCGAACCCACCACGCCCTTCTTGGGGTTCGCGCGGCAGCTGCAGGGCGCCGAGCTGGGCTTCGCGACGGAGGAGCTGGCGGCGGCGGTGCAGGACGGGCGCCTGGCGCCCTCGGCGGCGCAGGAGGCTGCGTGGCCGGTGGCCCGGGAAGCGGCCCTGGCGGCGCTGGTGACGGACGGGACGAAGGGCGTCAGCGTGGACGGCGCGTGGCGCGGGCGGCTCAAGGGCGCCTTCGGCGCGCTGCAGGTGGCGCACCTGGACGGGCGCGGCGGCGGGCTGGACGTGGCGCCGCTGGAGCAGGAGCGCAACGGGTTGACGGTGCGGCTCAACGTGCCGCCCACGCTGGAGGTGGAGCCGTTGCCCGAGGTGTACGCGCGGCTGGCGCGCTCGCTGGAGGCGTTGCTTCAGGCGCTCACGGCGGAAGGCCTCGGCGGCCTGCAGGGCGTCGACGTGGAGGGCAAGAAGGGCGCGGCGGTGGCGGCGGAGGCGAAGCGCTGGAGAAGCCGGCTCGCCGGGCTTTCCAAGCTGGCGGGGCCGGGCGCGGCGCCGCCGTCGGGCGCGGACGTGGCCGAGGCGAAGCGCTACCTCGCGGCCTGGCGCGCGGAGTCGGCGCGGGACGTGCGGCAGGCGGGGGCCGCGGCGCGCTCGATGGGCGGAGAGCGGCGCCACGCGGCGATCGTCGGCGTCTCGCGGCGGGAGCTGGTGGTGGGCTTCTCGGGGCGGCCGGCGGTGACGGTGGTGGGCGCCCCCGCGGGGCTGACGGCGCAGGCGGCCGAGCAGCGCTACCTGGTGCCGGTGCTGGTGACGGTGGGAGTGCTGGCACCGGCGAGCAGACGCGCGCTCGACGTGAGGGCCCTGCGCACGGCGCTCGATGGAGTGCAGCGCGACGCGACGAAGGCGGAAGGGGCCTTCAGCGAGGCGCTGGGACGGTAGAGGGCCTTCAGGGAAGACGGGGCGACGGATCCGGCAGTGCTCGACACCGTCAGCTCCTCGGCTCCACACCGAGGCGCCCAGGTGACGAGCCGTCGGCCGGACTCGCGTCGAGCGACCCTGAGGCAGGGGCTCCAGGCTCCTCCGCGTGCGTGCACCTCGTGAGCGCTGCGGCCCCGCTCGGGCGGGGAATGAGGACCCCATCGCCCCGCCGCTGCGCAGTTGCACCGCGATGGCGCGCGTTCCTCGCCACGTCGGGGCGCGACCACGCACCGGAAGCGGCTGCACCGAACGCTGCTCAGCACCCTGCTAACCCCGGAGTTCACCTGGGTAGAGCATGGATCGCGCAGGACGTTGCCCGGAGGTCGAGAAGCGAGGAGGGAGCGGGCTGGTGGGCCCGTGACCGACGAGCGACGACGAGATCCGGGCAAGGGAC
>JADLDB010000009.1 GCA_020846875.1 Myxococcales bacterium
GCTGGTCTGCTACCGGGCTCTCCGGCGATTACCCGTGCGGGACTCTCACCCACAGGAACAGCGCAGCGTGACCCGGCTTCTCCGGTCGGTCGCCCTTCCGTCAGTCCCGTGTCTTCACGACGCACCACGCAGCGAATTCTAGGGGCGACCACCGGGCCTGTACACCGCGTCCTGGCGGCGCCGCTGCACCTACACCTGGACTCAAAGCTGCAGCTTCAGCGTCAGGGCGATCAGCTTCCCCGGCCCGCCCCCCAGCTCGTGGCGGTAGGCGAGATCAATCCCGCTGCCCTCGACGAAGTAGCCCACGCCCCCGCCGAAGTACTGCTTGTTGGTGATGCCGTCGTACTGGTACCCGAGGCGCAGGGGGAAGCTCTGGGCCGCCAGCCACTCCAGGCCCCCGCGGAAGTCGAAGCGCGCCGTCGGCTGGTTGAAGTCCATCCACAAGTCGAAGGCCGGGGTGAGCTGCTCGAGGAACAGCCCCGACACGCTGAAGACGAAGTACCGAGGGAGATCGGAGTTGTAGACCGGGATCAGGTTGTGGCCGGAGAAGCCCACCGACAGGAAGCTGGCCGGCTTCACCACCAGCCCCGCGTTCATCGTCACCGAGTTGGTGTTCGACGCGCCGACCAGCACGTTGTAGCGGGCCGTCACCCCCAGGTGGAGGAACTCCGCCAGCGCGTAGGCCAGCGCCAGCGAGGTGGTGTGCGCCCAGCGGCGCTCCTCCCCGCCGAAGGTGCAGAACTGGTAGCTGATGCCCGCCGCCAGCGCGCTGGTGGAGTCGGCCACCGCGATGCTGCCGTAGCCGTAGCCCTGCCCGGGATCCCACCCGCCGTTGCCTTCAATCTGGTACCGCTTGTACTGGCTGAGCGCGGCCGGGTTGCCGACGATCACCTCCGCGCCGTAGCCCAGCGACTCGAAGGCCCCGCCCATGCCGTGGTTGCGCGCGCTCATCACGTCGCGCAAGTCGGGCGCCGTCGGGGCCGCCTGCGCGAAGGCCACCGCGGCCAGGAGCACCACCACCGCCGGCAGGATCCGCGCCACGCCCACTCGTCTACTACGGGTTTCCGGGGCTCCTCAGAAATGTGCCGCGCGCCCGGCCCCGCGCTTTGGGTATAAGCCCCGCGTCATGATGAAGCCCGTCGTCGCCCTGCTCGTGCTGGCCTACGTGATGCCGGCGTACAGCATCCTCCGCCGGCTGGCCAACCGCCGCGACGACCTCACCATCACCGCGCTCAAGGTAGACGGGCTGGCCGCCGTCGCCCCCGCCATCGCCCGCGACACCGCCGGCCTGCTGGGCATCGAGTGGACCAGCGGCGAGCTGTCGCTGACCGCGACCACCTCCGTCCGCTTCCCCGGGCGCTGCCGCGTCGAGCTCTCCAGCCCCGAGTCGACGAAGGTCATCTCCTCCGTGTGGGCCCAGGGGAAGAAGCGCAGCGAAGGCGGCGAGGTGCCCGCGCTGGCCCAGGCGGTGGAAGCCCTGTGCGCCACCCTCGCCCTGCACAGCGGCACCGACGGCGAGTCCCGCGCGCAGCTCGAGCGCTCCCTGTCCAGCCTCAAGGTGGAGACGAAGCACGTCTCTTTCGGCCGCTTCAACGGCAACGTGGCCTTCGTGCTGGGCGACGCCGCCGAGGCCAAGCCCCAGTTCTGGGTGTACAAGGAGCGCTTCCTGCCCGCGCGGCTGCGCACCGCCGACGGCTGGGACGTGCGCTTCATCGACTACTCCTCCCAGGCCACCGGCGACTGGTGGCCCCGCGTCGTCGAGGTGTACCAGGGCGCCGAGCTGCAGCTGCGCCTCACCGTCTTGTCGGCGGACAGCAAGCCCGACCTGGACGGCGTGAAGTTCTGACGGCGATCGCCTCCGGCACCTCCTCAGGCGTGGCCGAGCCACAGGGGCGTGGTTACCTTCCGCACAAGGCGCAATCCGCGCGGGGCTCCGCGAGCAGCCCGGGCACGCGCGGCCGTTTGAAGGGCTGCCAGGGAGAGCGTCATGAAGAAGCACCTGATCTCTACGGAAGAGCTGCTCCACTTCGCTGGCCTCGAGCGCCGTCACTCCTTCTGGAGCAGAGCGCTGCCCATCGCCGCGGGCGTGAGCGCAGGGCTGGTGGCCGGCGCGCTGGTGACGGCGGCCCTGCTGACACCTCCGCGCCGGGAGCGGCTGACCCAGGGCATGAAGGGCCTCTTGCGGCGTGGCGCCCCCGCCCCGGCGGCCCCGATGCACCACGACGCCCCTGGCGCAGAGCTGCCGAAGTCGCCGGGCGCCCATGCGTGAGCGAGCGCGACACGGGTGAATCATCCGGGCTAGACAAATGAGGTAGGTGCCGCCCGCCGCCGACAGCCCCTTCGCGCTCGTGGCCGTGGGCCGGCCGGTGCGCGGGGAGTTTACCTACGCGGTGCCCGAGGCCCTGCGCGGAACGCTGGCGCCCGGCCTGAGGGTGCGCATCCCCTTCGGGAAGGCCACCGCGCTGGGCTTCTACCTGGCGCCGGCCGACGCGCCAGCCCCCGACGTCGTCAAGAAGTTGAAGCCCATCGAGCAGGCGCTGGACGACGCGCCCGCCCTGCCGGCCGAGGTGGTGGAGCTGGTCCGCTTCGCCGCCGCCCACTACCGCTACCCCCTGGGAGAGGCCCTGCGCGCCGCCCTCCCCCCGGGCCTGTCGAAGGCTGACGAGGGAAGGGAAGCGAAAGCGGACGTGGTGCGCTTCGCCGCGGTGACACCTTCGGCCGAGCTGTCCGTCCTCACCCGCGCCCCTGCGCAGCACGCCGCCCTGTCCTACCTGCTCGCCGTCGGCGGCCGCGCCGACGTGGAAGAAGTGGCCCGCGCCATTCCCGGCGCCCGCGAGCTGCTGCGCAAGCTGGAGGAGCGCGGCTTCGTCGGCTTCGACGAGCAGGAGGTGCTGCCGGGCATCGCCGAGGGCCTGGGCCAGGCGCGGCCCGAGACGCTGACGCCGGAGCAGGCTGACGCGGTGGCCGCGCTGTCGCAGGCGCTGGACGCGGGCGGCTTCTCCTCCTTCCTCCTCCACGGCGTCACCGGCAGCGGGAAGACGGAGGTGTACCTGCGCCTCGTCGAGCGCGCGCTGGAGCAGGGCAAGGGGGCGCTCATCCTGGTGCCGGAGATCGCCCTCACCCCGCAGTTGGTAGGCCGCTTCCGCAGCCGCTTCGGCCAGGCGGTGGCGGTGCTGCACTCCGCCCTGAAAGACAGAGAGCGCCTGCTGGCCTGGCAGCAGCTGCGCCGGGGCGAGGTGAAGATCGCGGTGGGCGTGCGCAGCGCCATCTTCGCGCCGGTGAAGGACCTGGGCGTGGTGGTGGTGGACGAGGAGCACGATCCGTCCTTCAAGCAGGAGGAGAAGCTGCGCTACCAGGCGCGCGACCTCGCGGTGGTGCGGGCACGGCAGGCTGGGGCCCTGGTGATCCTCGGCAGCGCCACCCCCAGCTTCGAGTCCTTCGAGAACGCCCGCCGCGGGCGCTACCGGCTGCTCACCCTCTCCCGGCGCGTGGACGATCGCCCCATGCCGGAATTGGGCCTGGTGGACCTGCGCGTGGAGCGGCCCCGCCAGCCGGAGGGCAAGACCGAGGAGCCGCCGGTGCTGTCCCCCACCCTGCGCGAGGCGATCGCCCAGACGCTGGAGAAGAAGCAGCAGGTGATCCTCTTCTTGAATCGCCGCGGGCACGCCACTTTCCTGGTGTGCGAGGTGTGCGGGCACCCGCTCAAGTGTCCGGACTGCGACGTGTGCCTGACGCACCACCTGTCCGCCCGGCGGCTGCAGTGCCACTACTGCGGGCGGGCGGACCCGGTGCCGGAGAGCTGCCCGGAGTGCCACGGCACGCTGCTGCGGCTGGGAGTGGGCACCGAGCGCATCGAGGCAGAGGTCGCGGCCGCCTTTCCCCACGCGCGCGTGGCCCGGCTCGATCGCGACGCGGCCACCAGCGCGGAGAAGCTGACCCAGCTGCTCGCCGGCTTCGCCCGCCGGGAAATCGACGTCCTGGTGGGCACGCAGATGGTGGCCAAGGGCCACGACTTCCCCGGGGTGACGCTGGTGTGCGTGGTGCTGGCCGACTCGGCCCTGGCCCTGCCGGACTTCCGCGCCGCGGAGCGCACCTTCCACCTCCTCACCCAGGTGGCCGGCCGCGCAGGACGTGGCAAGGACGCCGGGCGCGTGCTGGTGCAGAGCTACAACCCGCAGGCGGCGCCGATCGCCTTCATGCTGGCCGGCGACTTTCAGGGCTTCAGCGAGGCGGAGCTCAAGCGCCGGCGCGCTCTCAACTGGCCGCCGTACTCCCGCATGGCGGTGCTGCGGATCGAAGGCAGCTCGCCGGAGCTGACCGCCCGCGCGGCCCAGCGGCTGGCCAACGTGATGGCCATCGCCCTGCCCCACGTCTCGCGCGGCGTCCGCCTGCTGGGGCCGGCGCCCGCGCCCATCACCCGCATCAAGGGCAAGACGCGCTGGCAGGTGGTGGTGAAGGGACCGACGCACACCGACTTGTGCGGCCCCCTCGACGCCGCGGAGAAGCTGCTGGCCTCTCTGCCGTCGTCGGTGAAGGTGGTGATCGACGTCGATCCCTCGGCGATGCTGTAGCTCGAACGGGGCTCGCGCCAAGGCCACGGAATGACAGCCCTCCTTCATCCTGCGCCTATGTAACCCTTCGTGGTTTCTCAAGAAATCCGCAACCCCGACGGACTCTGGGCGATACTGACTGACATTCCTTCTCCCGCTCCGAGGTGCCCTGTGACTTCTCCCATCGGCCGCTCCAACTCCAACATCCGCGGCTTCGGCAAGGGCGTCACGACCGAGCGAGAGCGGACCAGGAACGCGAACAACAACCCCAACCGCACCGACGTCGTGAAGACGACGACGCGCGACAACGGCTCGAAGGTGACGCAGACGACGCAGCGCACCACGACGCGAACGGACGCGAAGGGCCGGGAGCACGTCGACGCGAAGAAGGCGAAGACGAAGGAGCCCGAGAAGAAGAAGATCGAGCGCGAGTGGAAGGAAGACGCCTACCTGCAGAGCGACACCAAGACCTTCTTCGACACCAAGAAGCCCACCGACAAGGCGCTGGCCGAAGGGACCGGCAAGCTGTGGGGCGCGGACCTGAAGGGCTCCGTCGAAGGGCCCCGATTCTCGATGACCGGCGACGCGAGCCTCACTCGCAAGGATCTGGGCTTCGACATCGACGTGAAGGCAAAGATTGACGCCAACCTGATCAGCGCCAGCGGCTCGGCTGAGAAGGAGTTCAAGTTCAACGTCAACGGCGAAGAAGTGGTGGTGAAGCTGAAGCTGGGCGCCGAAGGCAACGTCGGCATCAACGGTGAGCTCGACCTCAAGGTCCACGTCGGGAAGGACGGAATCTCCATCTCCGCCGGAGCCGACGGCTTCATCGGCGCGCGCGGCTCGCTGGCCGGCTCCATCGACATCGAGGTCAACGGCAAGCGCGCGGTCGGCGGCGAGCTGAAGCTGACCGTCGCGGCCGGGGCCATGGCCGGGGCTGACTTCGAGCTGTCCAAGGATCACTTCAAGGCCAAGACCTACCTGGCCGCCGGCGTCGGCGCGGGCCTGGAGATCACCGGCAACTACTCCCTGAAGAACATCGCCACCGGTGGCGCCGCCCTCGCGCTGCCCGGTCACCAGGGCTGGTGAGCCGCCGCTGAACCGAAACGGCGGGCCCCGTCGGCCCTGCGCAGCTAGAGTGCCGGCATGGCCTCGAGAAGCAAGTACGCCAGCGACGGTGGCCGGCTGATGCAGACCGGCTTCGTCGACCGCGCCATCAAGACGTTTGAGCAGGGCGTCGCGGCCAACCCGAAGGACGTGGACTGCTGGCTGGGCCTCGGCCGCTGCCACCTGTCGGCGGGGCGCGCAGAACAGGCGATGACCGCCTTCCAGAGGCTGCTCGCCGCCGCCCCAGAACACCTCGAGGCCCAGAGCGCAGTCGCGATGATCCGCCTCGAGCAGGGTGACGCGAGCGCGCTCGAGGGGCTGCAGGCCTTGTCGTCCCAGAAGGGCGCGGGCCTCTTCGTGCACCTGAACCTGGCCAACGCGCTCCAGGCTCGCGGTGACAAGGCCGGCGCCGAGGCCGCCTTCGAGCGCGCGCTCGAGTCCTCACCCAACAACCCCTTTGTCCTCGTCGAGCTCGGCGAGCTGGCGCTAGGCCGGGGCGACCCCGCGAAGGCCGCGGCGCGCTTCAAGCCCGCGGCGGAGGCGATGCCGATGGAGGTCGTGCCCCAGCAGCTCTACGCGCGGGCCCTGGCTCGCTCGGGGCAGCCGGGCCAGGCGCTCGCCGTGCTGACGGGCGCCGTGCAGCGCATCGTCGACGCGCCCACGCTGCACGACGAGCTGTTCCAACTGGCGATGCTGGCGGGCGCCTTCCCCACGGCCGTGGCCAGCGCGCGCGCGCTGCAGCGCCTGCGGCCGGGCACGCCGAACCCGCTGTACCTCGAGGGCCTCGCGCACCTCACCTCCGGGAACGTCGAGCAGGCGCGCTCGCTGTTCGAGCAGACGGCGCGCCTCGCCCCGAGCGCCTGGCCCGCGAAGCACGCCTGGGCGAAGTGCCTGATGCTCGAGAAGAAGCTCGCCGAGGCGCAGAAGCTGCTCGAGGAGGCGGTGGGGGCGGCTGGAAATGATCCCGGCCCGGCGAACGATCTGGCCACCGTGTACCTCGCGAGGAAGGACGGCGCGCGCGCCCAGGCGGTGCTGGCCCCGGTGGCCGCCGCCCACCCCGACGACGACGCGACCCAGCTGAACCTGGCGCTGGCCTACGTCCAGCAGGGCAAGCCCAGGCTGGCGCTGCCGCACGTAAAGAGCGCGCTCGCCAGCCGCGACCGGGACATCGCCGAGCAGGCCGGGCGCCTGAAGAAGCAGGTCGGCGCGTGACGGCGCAGTCGTGGCAGGCGCTCGAGACCGAGGCCGCCGCGCTGCTGGCGCGAGGAGAGGTGGGCCGCGCGGCGCACCTGCTCATCGCGGCCATCGAGCTCGCTCCGGACGAAGCGCGCCTCTACCAGCAGCTGGTCCGCGTCGCGCTGCTGGCGGGCGGCACCCAGACAGCGGTGAGCGCGGCCCTCGAGCTGCGCCGCCTCGACGCAGGGAACCCCCAGTACGCGTACCTCCACGCGGTGGCGTCGCTGGCCCACGGCGACGTCGATGGGGCGCAGGGCGTGCTCGAGCAGGCGCTCACCCTGGCGCCCCACTCGTGGGAAGTGCGCCAGGCCCTGGCCCAGACCTGCCGGATCAAGAAAGACGACGCCCGCGCGCTCGCGCTGCTCGGTGAAGCGGTGCGCCTGGCACCGACGAGCCCGGGGCCGGTCAACGACTACGCGGTGTTGCTGCTCGAGGGCGGTCGCGCCGCAGAAGCGCGGGTTGCCCTCGAGCGCGCGGCGCACGAGCACCCGGCCGACGCAGGCGTGCAGCTCAACCTGGCGCTCGCGTGCGCCAAGCTGCGGGACGCGACCGCTGCGAGGCGTCACGCGCAACAGGCCCAGGCCTCGGAGGACGCCGGCGTCCGCGAGCAGGCCTCGCGGATCCTCGCGCAGCTCGACGTGCAGTGACCAGGCGGCCGGGTAACCCGCGCGCTGAGCCGGGTCAGCCCTTGAGCGCCTCGGCGCCGGACACGATCTCCATCAGCTCCTTGGTGATCGCCGCCTGCCGACCGCGGTTGTAGGCCAGCGTCAGGGTGCCGATCATGTCGCCGGCCGCCTTGGTGGCGTTCTCCATCGCCGTCATCCGCGCGCCGTGCTCCGAGGCGATGCCCTCCAGCAGCAGCCGGAAGATGCCCACCGACACCGAGCGCGGGAGCAGCTCCTCGATGAGCGCCTGGCGGTCGGGCTCGAAGAGCATCGAGGCGGCGGCCGTCGTCTCCTCTTCCTCCACGTCGCCCCGGTAGCCCATGCCGGACTTGAGCGGCAGCAGCGGCAGCATCGCCGGCTCCTGGACCAGCGCCGACCTGAAGTAGGTGCCCGCCACGTACACCGCGTCCGTCTCGCCGTTGACGAAGCGCTCGGTCACCTCGGCGGCCACCTCCTGCGCGGCGGCGTACGACAGCCGGGAGTAGAGCCCCGGCCAGTCCTTGCGCACCTTGAAGCCGCGCGCCCGGAGGAACTCGCCGCCCTTCTTCCCGATGGTGACGATCTCCACCTTCGCGTCGGGGTTGGCGCGGATGAACTTGAGCACCTGGCGGCCGACGTTGACGTTGTAGGCGGCCGCCAGCCCGCGATCGCTGGTCACGACGATCACGTCGATGCGCTTCGCCGGACGGTCCACCATCAGCGGGTGTGGCGCGTCGGCCGCGTCCACGCCCAACAGCGCGGCGTTCACCAGCTTCCACAGGGTCTGCGCGTAGGCGCGGGTGTTGGTGGCGTTCTCCTGAGCCCTGCGCAGCTTGGCGGCGGCGACCATCTTCATCGCCTTGGTGATCTGCCGGGTGCTCTTCACCGACTTGATGCGCTTGCGAATGTCCCGGAGCGAGCTCATGACGGGGGCGCTCCTAGGCCGGTGCCCCCGAGGGGTCAAGCGCGCTCTGGGTCCCTGGAATCAGGCCCGGTACTGGCCTCCAACCGTCCGCCACGCCGGAGGGAAAGTGGACCCGTCCCCGGCCCTGTAGGAACGTGTAGCCGCCCATGGCCGCTCCGCCCGTCCTGCTCGTGGCCGATGACCTCGCCGTCATCGCTTCAGTCAAGCGCGTGCTCGCGCGCGAGGGCTACGAGTGCGTGCTGGCCACCAACGCCGCCGACGCGCTGATCGCCTGGGGCCACAGCCTGCCGGGCCTCATCCTGCTGCAGCCGGGCGTGGAGAGCGATCGCGGTGGCGTGGTGCTGGAAGAGCTGGCCGCGCACCCCGAGGCGCGGCTGTTGCGCGTGGTGCTCCTGGGCGAGTCCGTGCCGGGCTTCCCCTGGCCGGTGGAGCCGCTGCCACTCGATCCCCAGGGCTTCGCCCAGACGGTGGCCGACAACTTCCGCAGCGCGAATCGCCTCGACGGCTGGAAGGTGCTGGAGACCACGCCGGCCCCGAAGGTGGCGCGGACCGAGGAGCAGCACGAGGAGCCGGATCCCTGGCGCGCCACCCGGCCCTCTCAGGCCTTCGCCTCCTCCGACACCCTCACCGAGGAGCCGGTCCCCCGGCTGGTGACGGTCCCGGCCTCCCTGTCGCAGGAGGACTCCGAGGCTCCCGCGGCGCCCCCGGCCTTCGCGCCCATCGAAGTGCCCCCCGGTCCGTCCGGTGCCCCGCCGGAGCAGGCCGCCGAGCCGCCTACTCCCCCCGAAGGGCTGCCGGCGATCTCCGCGCCCGTGCTGTCGCTGCCGGAGGAGCCGCCCACCGCGTCAATGGCGCGGCCAGGCGGGCAGCCCGAAGAGGCCCACACCGAGCACGCAGTCACCGCCGTCGGTCCGGCCGCCGGTGCTGCTCGCGGCGACGAGGAGGCGCTCACGCCCCCGCCCGGGGACCTGCCCGCGCTGGAGGCCGCAGTCCCTCCTGACGCCGGCAGCGAGGCGCCCGGCCCCGGCGACGCAGCGGCCGACGAGACGCAGCTCCCTCCCGACCTGGGCGAGGAGTCTCTTGCGTCAGAGACCGGCGCTGCGTCTTCCCCGGGCGAGGCCGCAACGGCCCTGACACCGCCCTCTCCCGAGGGCAGCGCGGAGTCGCTTCCGGGCGCGGCCGCAGGGGAGCAGCCCTCGCTCTCTCCCGAGGGCAGCGCGGAGCCTTTCCCGGACGCGGCCACAGGGGACCAGCCCTCGCTCTCCCCCGAGGGCAGCGCGGACTCTTTCCCGGGCGCGGCCGCAGGGGAGCAGGCCTCGCTCTCCCCCGAGGGCGGCGCGAACTCTTTCCCGGGCGAGGACGCAGCCGGCGCCCAGTCTCCGCCCCCCGACGCTGGTGGGGAGCCCCCGTCCCCCGGGCAGCCCGCCACCGACACCCAGTACCCCGGCGTGGAGCCGCCAGCGCCTTCGCCGCCCGGGCTGGCCGATGCCCTCTTCGGCGATCTCCCCGGGCTCGAGGAATCGATCCACCGTGACGTGGAGGCGCAGGTGAGGGCCTCGGTGGAGTCCACGCTGGCCTCGCAGCCGGTAGACGACGAGCTGCAGCGCCTCGAGGACGAGGTGCGCGCCGAGGCGCAGCGCCGGCGCATCGCCCGTGAGGAGAAGAGCCGCGCGGTCCTGACGACGCAGCAGGCCGAGGCGGTCGAGCCAGCCCTTCCTCCACCCGCCCTGGGCGCTCCCTTCGAGAGCAGCGAGAGCGACTTCAGCGGCCTGGCGGAGGACGCGACGCCCGCCCAGCCCCCCGCCGTACCCACCCGGGCGGCCGAGCTGCTGGCCCGGGCCGAGCAGTTGATGCTGGAGGGCCGAGCGGTGGCCGAGGCGCGGCGCCGCGAAGCCGACGCCGACGCTCGGAAGCGGACCGCCGAGCTGGAGGCCGTGGAGCGCCGGGTGGAGACCGCGGAGGACCTGGTCCGCAAGGAGCGCGACGCGCGCGCCGAGGTGGAGGATGCGCACGAGCGCCTCTCGGAGGAGTTCGATCGCCTCACCGCCGAGCTGGAGCTGGCGAAGACCGAGGCCGCCGAGGTCGCCGAGACCAGGGACGCCCAGGAGTCGCAGCGGCGCGCCGAGCTGGAGGCGGAGCGGGACGAGGCGCGGCACGAGGCGGAGGTGCTGGGCGAGCAACTGGAGCGCCACGTGACCGAGGCGAAGGCGGCGCGCGAAGCAGCGGCCAGGGCCGTCGAGGCGCTCGAGCTGGAGCTCCAGGCGGCGAAGGACGCGGCGGACTCGACGGCGAAGGCGTCGGAGCACTCGCTGGCCGAGGCGGTGGAGCAGCGCGACGAGGCGCGGGAAGCGCTGGAGGCGCTCACGAAGCGAGCGGCCTCGCTGGAGGTGGACCTGGGCGCGGCCACCGACAAGCTGGACGAGACGATCAAGGAGCGCGACGAGCTGAAGAGCACGTTGGGGGTGGCGCAGGGCGATCTCGAGCGCACCACCGGCGAGCTGGAGCGCTCGATGCAGGAGATCTCTGGCCTCACCCGCGCGGCCGAGGAGGCGCGCGCGCAGGCGGCGGGGGCGACGAAGGCCACCGAGGAGGCGCGCGAGCAGCTCAAGGGGCAACTGGATGAGCTGCGCACCCGCGCCGAGGCCGCCGAGGATCGCGCCGCCCTGGCCCAGGAGAAGGTGGACACGCTGGAGAAGCGGGCGCTGGCCCCGCTGGCCCTGCCCGGCGGCCGGGTGGTGGGCGTCCCGCGCACGGGCACCGTGGGGCTGGACCTGCTGGCGCGGCTGGTGGGCCAACTGGTGCTGGCGCAGGCGGACGGGCGCCTGGAGCTGGGCGTGCCGGGCGGCCTGCGCACGCTGTGGTTCAAGCGGGGCGCGGTGCTGGCGGCGGAGTCGACGCTGGAGCACGAGAGCCTCGTCGATCGCGCGCGGCGCGACGGTCTCATCGACGCCCGGCAGGAGGCCGAGCTGCGCATGCTGAAGACGGCCACGCCGCGGGAGCAGCTCGAGGCGCTCAAGACGCGCGGGGCGATCCGCGACGTGGAGGTGGTGCCGCTGGTGCAGCGCTACACCGAGCAGACGGCGCTGGAGGCCTTCACCGAGGCCTCCACCAACTACCGGCTCGTGGACGAGCCGCCCACCGACTCGGTGCTGATCGCCGCGGTGCCGCGCGCCACCTTGCCCATGCTGGCCGAGTCGCTGCGCCGCGCGGTGCCTCCCGACGCGCTGCTCGAGCAACTGGGCGGCGGCGAGGCGGTGCCCCAGCCGACGGACGCCGAGCTGGATCTGCGGGCGCTGGGCTTCTCGGAGCGCGAGCGGAAGATGCTCACCTGGGCGGACGGCGAGGCGACGGTGGAGGATCTGTCGCTGGCCTCGGGCCTCAAGCCCGACCTGGCCTTCCGCGCGCTGCTGGTGGCGAAGCTGCTGGGGCTGCTCGAGGTGACGGCGCCCAAAGAGGCCGCGCCGGTGGTGGACGCGGAGCTCGACGTGCGGCGGCTCGAGGCCAAGTACGACGAGGTGCAGGACGCGGACTACTTCACCATCCTCGGGCTGCCCCGGACCGCCGGCGCGGAGGACGTGCAGCGCGCCTTCCACCGGCTGGGCGGCGAGTTCGATCCCCTGCGCTTCTCCGGCCACCCCGATGCCTCGCTGCAGCAGCGGGCCCAGGTGGTGTACCGCCTGCTGGAAGAAGCCGCGCGCGCGCTGGAGGACGATCGCCGGCGCACCAAGTACGCGCGACACCTGCTCGATTAGGGTCGCCTTCAACCCATCGGAAACAGGACCATTCAAGGGCTCTCCCGGTTTGCGCTCCACGGGGTGAGGCATTACAAATGGGCCCATGGTTCACGAGATTCTGGTGTGGCCGCACCCGCTGCTGAAGCAGAAGGCGCAGCCGGTGGCGAAGGTTGACGATGAGGTCCGCACCCTCATCAAGGATCTGTTCGAGTCGATGTACGCGGCGGACGGGGTGGGCCTGGCCGCGCCGCAGATCGGCGTCTTGAAGAACGTGATCGTCCTGGACACCACGCCGAGGCAGCCGGAGGCGAAGCCGGTGGCGATGGTGAACCCCGAGATCCTCTCGCTCGAAGGGAAGCAGACGTACAAGGAAGGCTGCCTGTCGGTGCCGGGCGAGGCGGAGGACGTGGACCGCGCGGCGGTGGTGACGGTGCGCTTCCTCGACGAGAACGGTGACGAGCAGACGCTCAAGTGCGAGGGGCTGCTCTCGGTGGCGGTGCAGCACGAGACGGATCACCTGAAGGGCGTGATGTTCGTGGACCACATCTCCACGCTCAAGCGCGAGCTGATCCGCAAGCGGATGAAGAAGCTCCAGGCCTCGATGGAAGAGGACCAGGAAGAGGGCGACGACGAGAAGCCGGCGAAGAGGTCCGCCCGCGCCGAGGCCCGCTAGCAGGTTGCTAGCTCTTCTTCTTCGGCACGCCTTTCTTCGGGCACAGCTCCGCCACCACACAGCGGTGACACTCCGGCCTGCGCGCGTCGCAGCAGCGCCGCCCGTGCCAGATGAGCAGTTGGTGCCCCTTGAACCACCACGGCTCCGGCACCAGGTTGCGCAGGTCCGCCTCCACCTCGTCGGGCTCGGCGTGCGTGGACAGCCCCAGCCGCTTCGACAGCCTCAGGATGTGGGTGTCCACCGGAAAGGCCTTGTCGGTGCCTAAGTGAATCGACACCACGCCGGCCGTCTTCTGTCCGGCGCCGGGCAGCTCGGCCAATTCCGCGCGCGTCTTCGGCACGAGGCCGCCGTGGCGGTCCAGCAACACCTGGCCCAGCTTCACCAGCGCCTTCGCCTTGTTCCGGAACAGCCCCACCGTCTTGATGTACACCTCCACCTGCGCGGGCGTGGCCTGCGCGTAGTGCCGCGCAGTGGGGAAGGCCTTGAACAGGGCCGGCGTCACCAGGTTCACCCGCTTGTCCGTGGTCTGCGCCGACAGCACCACCGCCACCAGCAGCTCCAGCGGCGACTGGTAGTCGAGCTCGATTTCTGCCTCGGGCATCGCCGCGTCCAGGCGCTCGAGGATCTGGAGCGCCCGGGCCCGCTTCTGCTCTCGCTTCGTCGCCATTGGGCGCCTTCTACCCCGGCTTCTCTTCGCGCGTTCGTCCTCTCCCGCAGGCTGGGGTAAACTCAAGCCTCCATGTGGCGCGCAGGGCTCCTCGTCTGCCTGGCTGGCTGCGCCTCCGCGCCGGCCCCTAGGCTGAGCGCCGAAGAGGCCTTCGGCGTTTCTGGCCAGCGCCCGGTGGTGGATCCCCAGGCCTCGCCCCGCTTCGAGCCCGCCCTCGAGGCGTTCCAGGCCGAGGCCCGGGCGATTCGCCTCTCCACGCCCTCTGGCGCGCCCATGCCCGCAGGGCACGTCCGGGCGTGGACGGCGCTCCTCGACGAAGTCGACCTGCTCCTCGCGCGCCCTCCTGCGCAGACCTCGTCCCTCCAGCTCGCCCGGGCCCGCCTCGCCCTCGAAGCCGAGCTGAACAGCGATCGCGGCGCCTTCGGTGACGTCCCCCCGGGGCTCGCCGAGCGGATCCCCCACACGCTGCGGCGCGTCTGGGGCACCCTCACCCACCTCGTCCGCAAGCCCAACAAGCCCGCCAACCCGCGCACCTTCCTCTGGCCGGTCCAGCCGGTGGTGATGACGTCGCCCTGGGGTACGCGCTTCCACCCATTGCACGGGGACTACCGCTTCCACGCGGGCGTCGATCTCCTCGCCGAACTCTCCCAGCCGGTGCGCGCCGCCTCCTCGGGGACCGTCGTCTTCTCCGGCTGGAACGGCGCCCACGGCAAGCAGCTCGAGCTACAGCACGACGGCCACCTCTCCACCCGCTACAGCCACCTCCAGTCCCTGCTCGTCGAGCCCGGCGCGCAGGTGAAGCGGGGCGACATCATCGCGCTGGCCGGGGACACCGGTCAGACCACCGGGCCCCACCTGCACTTCGAGCTGCTCAAGGACGGCGAGGCGGTCGATCCCGAGGAGCTGCTGCCGGAGCCCGCCGCCGTGACGCCCCTCTACACCCAGGGCCCGGTGCCCAAATGAGCCAGGGCACGCTGGTCGCCGCCGCCTGCGCGCTCTCCTTCCAGCGCGCCGACGTGGCCCAGGCCAACGAGGCCATCGCCTCTGCCCGCGAGCGCCTGGAGGTCGACGGCGCACCGGGCACCAGCTACGAGGTGGTGCTGCCCGCGCTCGATCCCGACGAGTTCCTCACCCACCGCGCGCTGCCGAAGCTGGTCAACTTCCTCTGGTGCCGCGGCGCGCGCCTGCCCGGATCGGCCGGCGTCTTCGTCTCGCTCTTCACACCCGAAGGGCTGTTCTTCATCGAGGCCGGGCCCCTGGCCGTGCTGCTGGGCGAGGCGCGGGGCCTCGACGCGGCGGAGCTGATGCGCCGCTACCAGCCCGACGGGCCTGGCGATCCGCTGCTCCTCGGGCGGTGAGCGATGACGGCGCTGCCCGCTGGTGCCCACAAACACGAAGACCCCGGGCAGGTGCCCAAGGCCCCGTGGATGGAAAGACAGACACCCTTCAACGACTCAGAGGGTCTCTTTGAGTTCCTTGGCCGGCCGAAAGCCGATGGTCTTGGTGGCCTTCAGCTTCATGATCTCGTTGGTCTGCGGGTTGCGGATCTTGCGCGCCTTGCGGGTGCGGATGCTCCACGTGCCGAAGCCCGGGTAGCTGAAGCGGCTGTCCGCCTTCACCGCCTTGCCCACGTTGTCGAACACCACGTCGATCAGCTCCGCGGCGGACTTCTTGGTCAACCGCGTCTGCTGCGCAACGGCCTCAACCAGCTCTGCCTTCGTCATGTGTCGGATCCCCTCCGAGTGTGCTGCTGGAACGTCGAAATCCCGCAGCCCCTCCGCTGCGAGCGGCCGCGTGAGTACCAGAGCGCGATCGCGCGAGTCAATGCATTACAGACATGATTTCACGGGGGTTTCGTGTCTGATCTGACCTCGACGGCCGCAGATCACGCATTGACCGCTTCGGCTCGCGATCCCGCGGGGTTGCCGGGGCGCCGTGATCGGCGGTCGATCTGCCGCGATCCGGCCTGGGGGCTGGTGGGGCTGGCGCTGGTGTGGGGGTGTGTGCGCGAGGCGCCGGAGCCGATCGGAAAGGCCCCTGCGCGGGTGGAGCTGTGGGTGGACGAGTACGCGGCCGCGGGAGGTGACGGCACGAAGCAGCACCCCTTCAAGCGCCTGCCGGAGGAGCTGCCGGAGCGGGTGGACCTGCACCTGAAGAGCGGGCTGTACGAAGGGCCCTTCGTCTTCCCCCGGGACGCGCGCGTCGAGGGCCACGGCCAGGTGGTGCTGCACGCGGAGGCGCCGGCGGTGGTGGTGACGGGTGGGGCGCTGGAGCTGGTGCACGTCTCGGTGCAGGGCGGCGCGGTGGGCGTCGCGGTGACGGGGCGCGCGCGGCTGGAGGCGGTGCACGTGAGCGGACACCGCGAGGCGGGCGTGCGGGTGGGCGACGGCGGGACGCTGGAGGTGGTGAAGCTGGAGGTGGAGGGCACCATTCCCGAGGCGCTGGGCGTGTGGGCCACGGGCGCCACCGTCAGCGTGGAGGGCGCGCAGTTCCGCGGCGACCTGAAGCAGGCGATCCGCGTCGAGGGAGGGACGGCCCGGCTGGAGGACGTGCGCAGCGAGGGCGGGCGCACCCTGGTGCAGGCGATGAGCGCGGAGCTGACGCTGTCGAAGGCCCGCGCGGCGGCCGGACGCGGAGCGGCGGTGCTGGTGTCGGGGGGCGTGGCCCGCGTCACGGGCCTGGAGGTGGACGGCCACGAGGTGGCGCTCAACGCGCTGTCGCAGGCGAAGGTGGACGCGCAGGGCCTTCGCTCCCGCCGCCCGTACTATGCCGGGGTGGTGTTCGTCGGGGCCAGCGGCACGCTGCGTGACGTGGAGGTGAGCGGCGCCGGACCGGGCGGCGGCGTGCAGGCGCTGGACTCGGACCTACGGGTAGAGGACGCGCACGTCACCGACTCGATGGCGATGGGCGTCTTCGTGCGCAAGGGGCGCGCGCGCCTCGTGCGGGTGACGGTGGAGCGGCTGTCCGCCGAGGCCAACGCCGACGGGACCCGCGCGCTCGGCGACGCGCTCATGTTGCGGGACGCGGAGGTGGAGGTGGAGCAGCTCGCCGCGCGCGAAGTGGAAGGCAGCGCCCTGTACGCCTCCGCCTTCGCCACGGTGCGGGTGGGGACGTTGCTGGCCGAGCGGACGGGCGGTGGCGCGCTGCTGGTGGAGCGCGGCGCCAGCGTCACGGTGAAGGAGCTCACCTCCCGCGGCACCCTCGGGCCGGTGGTGACGGTGCCCGACAAGGCGAAGCTGTCCGTGGACCGCCTCGTCGTCAGCGGGGGCGCGGAGGTGCCGGTGTACGCGGCCTGTGAAGACGGCGCGGAGGTGCGGCTGGGACGGCTGGACTCCACCGTGCCGCAGCCGCCGGCGAAGTGCGTGCGCCTCGGTCCGTGAAGCGTCGGCCTCTTTCCTTCGCGCGCCTCGAAGAGCCAGGTGGCGAGGTTCCACAGGGTGGGGAGAGGCGCCGTGGGCGTGCCGGGCGTCGTCGCGTCCTGCGCCCAGGCCCACGTCGCCGGCACCACCACCAGGCACGAAGCGCGGCCTCCTCCCGCGGGGAAACCCGGTCATTCGACCTGCGCCGGCGTGGCCCTTTCCACCAGGAAGTCGCGCACCACCGGGTACACCTCGTCGGTGGCGTGCAGGCCCACCACCAGGTCGCCGTGGCCGTACTCCAGCGCGTGCCCGTAGCTGCGGCCGAAGAGCGCCAGCTGCTTGTCCTTCGTGGACAACAGCTCGAAGTAGTCGCGCGTCACGTCGGGCGGCGCCATCACGTCCACCGTGCCGCCCACCACCAGCACCGGCTTCTGCAGGCGCGCCACCGCTTGCCTGTAGTCCACCCGGGCGTCCACGCTGCGGAAGGCGTCGTGCAACAGCCAGTCGCCCATCTGCGCCATCACCCCACGCCACATGGGCGCGAAGACGTTCACCACCAGCCGCCGCTGCGCTTGCGCGCTCAGGTTGTGCAGGTTGGCGGTCAGGTGCGCCAGGCGCGGCGCCGGGACTCGTCCAGCGAAGGGGGCGATCAACGCCAGCGCGCCCGTGGCCAGTTGCCCCGAAGGCGACGCCAGCCACAGCCCCACCTTCACCAGCCTTCCCAGCGCAGGCCGGAAGCGGAAGTAGAGCGGCGAGCCGATGGTGACCACGCTGGCGATGCGCTCGCCCTCGGTGACCGCCGCGGCGGCCAGCCCCAGCAGCCCTCCCAGCGAGTGCCCCACCCAGTGCACCTTCTTCGCCCCCGACGCGCGCTGCGCCAGGTCCAGCAGCGCCGGCACGTCGAGGTGGAGATGATCATCGAAGGTGGCGTCGTGCGGCCCTTCGTGGGGCGCGCGAGACGCTCCGGCCCCCCGCAGATCCACGCTGAAGCAGTCGAAGCCGGCGCGAGCCAGAAACGCCGCCAGGTTCTGCGCGCCCTCGAAGTCCATGAAGCACGCGTTGTTGGCGAAGCCATGACAGAGCACCACCGCTTCCTCGAAGCGCCGGACGGTGGCGGGGCGGTGCCAGACGGCCAGGGACCAGCCGTCGGCCGTGGTGGCGGTGAGCAGCTCCGGCCTGTCGCAAGCCAGGGCGTACCACCAGCGGACCAGCGCCAGCCACAGCGCCACACCCGCCACCAGCAGCGCGCTGATCAGCAATACGCGGCTCATGCGACCGGGTATGGTGGGCGCGCCATGAAGCTGCGCGACCTGATGTTCGTGTTGCCCAACCTCTTCACGGTGTCGTCCATCTTCTGCGGCTTCTACGCGATGACGCTGTGCACCGGGGAAGCTACACCGACCCGGCTCTACCAGGCGGCCCTGGCGATCTTCTTCGGCATCTTCTTCGACGGCTTCGACGGCCGGGTGGCGCGCCTCACCCGGACGCAGAGCATGTTTGGCCAGGAGCTGGACTCGCTGGCGGACGTGATCACCTTCGGCGCGGCCCCGGCCCTGCTGGTGTGGAAGTGGGCGCTCGAGCCTTTGGGCCTCCTCGGCCTGGCGGTGGCCTTCCTCTTCGCGGCCTGCGGGGCCCTGCGGCTGGCGCGCTTCAACGTGCTGGCGATCCGCAACCCGGCCGGCGGGGGCGGAGGCTTCTTCGTGGGCATGCCCATCCCCTTCGCGGCGGGCGGCGTCATCTCCATGGTGATCGCCTTCCAGAAGGCGCGGGGCGGCGCGCTGCCCGAGGACGCCCGCTGGCCGGTGCTGGGCGTCGTCACCTTCCTCGCGCTGCTGATGGTGTCCACCGTGCGGTACCGCACCTTCAAGGACGTGAAGCCTTCGCCGAAGACCGCCGCCCTGCTGGTGGGGATCCTCGCCGCCGGCGTCACCATCGCCGCCGTGTCCCACCCCGCGTGGGTGCTGGTGGCGTACTTCGGCCTCTACCTGCTGTCCGGCCTGGTGGAGTCGGCCTTCATGCTGCGCCGCTACTTCGCCGAGAAGAGGGCCACGGCTTCCCTCGCCGACGTCATCGACGAGGACGAGGAGGACGACGGGGAGCCTCCGGTGGACGAGCAGGAAGTACTCTGACCGTCCAGTCAGTCCGCAGGCGCCCGGCTCAAGTGCGGCGTCACCAGCGTCCCCAACTGAAGCGCCTTCACCGCCGGGGCCACCAGGGCGCGCTCGCCGGACATCACCAACTGGAACTGCGCGGAGTTCGCCACCTTCTTCGCCAGCGGCTCGACCTCCACCAAGGACACCGCCCGCAGCGCCGCCGCGCGCTCGGCTACCGACGCCGTCTCGCCCAGCACCACCGCCTGACCGTACAGCGCCACCACGCCCGCCAGGTCGTCCACCGAGGCGTCGACGCCCGCCGCCAGGCAGGCGCGCGCCCGCGCCACCTCCGCCTCCACGAGTGGACTGGTGCTGACGCTGGCCAGGGCCGTCACAAAGGCGTCCAACCCTTCCTGCGTCCGCGTGGCGTCGAGCCGCGTGCACAGCAGCAGCGCGCGGGCCTGCTTGAGGCGCAGCAGCGAGCCGGCCACCGAGTAGGCAAAGCCGCCCCGCTCCCGCAGGCTCTGCTCGAGCCGCTCCGTCAGCACCGCCGCCAGCACCGAGAGCACCGGCGCCGGCCCCTTCACGTCGGACAGCGAGCGCGCCGCGCACACCAGCGTCGTCTTCGCCGGCCTCCTGGGGACGTAGGTGACCGTGCGGCGGGCCTGGACTCGCGGCGCGGCCAGCTTCAGCGCAGGCCGTCCCTTCCCCGGCCTCCAGGCGCCGAGGTGCCGGCGGACGGCCTCGATCATCTCCTGGGGATCGACGTCGCCGGCGATGAGCAGGGTGCTGCCCCGGGGTCGCAGGAGGGTGGACTGCCGCTCGAGGAGGTCCTCCAGGCCCAGCTGAGCGACGCTGTCGGGACTGCCGTAGACCGGCCGCGCGTAGGGGTGGCCCGCGCCGAAGGACAGGCGCCCGAGGAACTGCTCCAGCGCGGCGCCGTCGGTCAGCTCCAGCTCCTCGAGTGAGTCCGCCACGCTGGTCGCGGCGGCCTCGAAGCTGTCCTCGCCGTGCCGGGCCTCTCGCAGCGCCCGGTTCAGCCAGTCGACGTAGCGGGTCGCGTCGCGGGAGAAGCCGTCGATGCCGAGCCACGCGCGGTCCTCCCCGACGTCGAAGCGAAGCGCGCCCCCCTGCTCCAGCACCAACCGCCGCATCGACTTCTCCGAAGGATCGACGCGATCGCCCAGGACGTCCTTCTCGTCATGCGTGGCGAGGAGGCCCGCCAGGGTGAACCAGGTGACGCCGGCCCGCTCGGGTGGATCGGCCGCCGCGCCGTCGGGGAAGAAGAGGCGCAGGCTGACGAGCGCCCGGGCGTGGTGCTCGACCACCACCACCTCGAGGCCGTTGGGCAGGACGGCGCGGGTGCTCCGGGGCTCGCTGCGAGGCGCGGCCGGCAGGGGCTCGGGCGGCTGGGTTCGAGTCCAACGGACCGGCGGTGGAGCCGCGGCGGCGGGTGGCTCGGCAGCGGCGGGTTGCTCGGCAACGTCTGTCCGCCGGTCGCCCTGGAAGAGCGCGCAGGCCGGGGCGAGGCCGAGGAGGAGCAGCAGGAGCGCGGCCCTCACCTCTTCACCTTCGGAGGCAGAGGCCGGCTGGGTCGAGCCTGCACGGTGAGCCGGGCGCCTTTGAGGGCGCGGGCTGCGCGCGTCTGGATGGCTTCGGCGGTGAGCTTCCAGTGGCGCTCGGTGGGCGGTACCCCGGGCATGGCGCGGGGCGGGAAGCGCTCGAGCCGGTTGAGCAGCCCGGCCCGGAGCGGAGGCGAGGACAGCGCCGTCATCAGCGCGCGATCGATGGCGTGCTGGGTCGCGACGACCAGATCGACGGGCATCGGCGCGGCGGCGAGGAAGCGGAAGATGACCTCTGCGTTGGCCTCCGCCTCCTCCAGATCCACCGCGTGCGGCATGGTGACGTTCAAGATGAAGATGGCGCTGTCGCGGAACTCCAGCAGCTCGGCGTCCACGCTCAGGCCGATCAGCTCGTCGGAGTAGATGGACAGGAGGGTCGCCCCCAGCGCCAGGGCCTCGGTGTACTCGTCGAGCGCCGCTTCCAGAGGCCAGGCCATGGTGACGCGCGGCCGGCGCGACACGCGCTCGTCGATCTTCACCTTGAGCATGCCGGGCAGGGCCGGCGTGGCGGGGGGGGCCTGGGCGGCCTGGCCGGGCGGCAACCGGCCCAGCGTCTTGTCGATCCACTCGCGCGCCACCTTCGGATCGAAGTTGCCGGTGATGGTGAGGACGCCGTTGGCCGGCACCAGGTAGCGGGCGGCGAAGGCGCGCACGTCCTCGACCCCGATCGCCTCCAGCGAGGAGGGCGTGCCGAAGACGCCCTGGTGCAGCGGGTGGGTCCGCGGGAAGAGCCGGGCCATCAGCACCTGCTCGCTGCGGCCGTAGGCGCTGTCTTCCAGGCGCAGCAGCCGCTCCTGCTGAACGATGCGGCGATGCCGGGCGAGGGCTTCCGGCGTGAGCAGCCCGGGCAGCGTGCCCAGGCGATCCGCGTTGGCCCACAGCGCCAGGGGCAGCTCCTCGGGAGGGACGATCAACCGCCAGGACAGCCAGTCCGCAGTGGTCAGCCCGTTGAAGTCCAGGGCGCCGCGGCCCTCCAGCATCGCGCGGTAGTCCGTGTCCGGCGTGTCCCCGGTGCTCAGCGCGTGCTCGGTGAGGTGCGCCAGCCCGTTCCGCTGCTGGGGCTCGTAGAGCGCCCCCGCAGCGAAGCCCAGGTCCACCACCACCTGGTTGACCGAAGGATCGGGGCTGAGCAGCACCACCAGGCCGTTGGCCGTGACGTAGCGCTCGTACTCCAGCGCCAGCGCTCCCGAGGTGCTCCGCCGGCCCACCACCTCCTGCCCCGGCTGTGTCAGAGGCTCCGCCGCGCTCGCCTGCGCCGCCACCAGCGCCACCATCGCTGCACCCCACGGCATGAGGCCTCCCCGGGAAGGTGGGCAGTATGAGAACGCGCGCGAAGCTCCGCAACCGCCAGAAACACTCTGGCTCGCGCTGCCGGTCGCGAGCGTTGCTGCTAGAGCTTACGGCGTGCGCATCGAGACTCTCTGCACCGGCGACGAGCTGCTCACCGGCCTCATCAGCGACACCAACAGCCGGCACTTCCAGACGCGGTTGCTGGAGCGCTGCGGCCTCACCGTGGCGCGGGGCGTGGTGGTGGGTGACGTGCGCGAAGAGCTGGTGGAGGCGCTCGCCGCGGCGGCCGCGCGCTGCGACGTGGTGCTGGTGTCGGGCGGACTGGGCCCCACCTCGGACGATCTGACGGCGGAGTGCGCGGCGCGCGCAGCGGGCGTTCCCCTGGTGCAGAGCGCCGAGGCCCTGGCTCACCTCGAGGAGCGCTTCCGCCTGCGCGGCCTTACGCTGACCGACAACAACCGCCGCCAGGCGCTGGTGCCCGAGAGCGCGGAGGTGGTGCTCAACCCCGAAGGCAGCGCGCCGATGTTCATCCAGCGGCGGGGGCGCTGCACCCTCTTCTTCGTGCCCGGCGTACCGGCCGAGTACCGGCACCTGGTGGACACCCAGGTGGTGCCGCGCGTCGCCGCGCTGGCCAAGCCGCCCTCGGTGCGGGTGCTCAAGGTGCTCAAGACGGTGGGCCTGCCCGAGTCGCACCTCGACGCGCGCGTCCGCCCGCTGGGAGAGAAGTACCCGGCGCTCACCCTGGGCTTCCGCACGCACCTCCCGGAGAACCACCTGAAGCTGCTGGTGGAGGCCCCGACGGCGGCGCAGGCGCGGGCGACGCTCCAGCAGGTAGAGACAGAGGCCCGGGCGCTCTTGGGCGCGCACGTCTTCGGCGCGGACGAGGAGACGCTGCCGGGCGTGGTGCTGGCGGCGCTCAAGGCGCGGCGTCAATGGCTGGCGGTGGCGGAGAGCTGCACCGGCGGGCTGGTGTGCGAGCTGCTCACCAGCGTGCCGGGAGCGAGCCAGGCCTTGTACGGCGGCGCGGTGACGTACGCCAACGCGGCGAAGACGACGTGGGCAGGCGTCCCCGAGGGCATGGTGGCGCAGTTCGGCGCGGTGTCGGAGGAGGTCGCGGCGGCGCTGGCCAGCGGCATCCGCGCGGCGGCGGGCGTCGCGTGGGGGCTGGCCGTCACCGGCATCGCCGGGCCGGGTGGCGGCTCGGAAGCCAAGCCGGTGGGCACCGTCTTCGTGGGCGTGGCGGGGCCTCCGGGCGTGGCCGTGCAGCAGCACCGCTTCCTCGGCGATCGCGAGCGGGTGCGGCGCTTCTCTGCGCACGCAGCCCTGGACGCCCTGCGGTTGGCGCTGCCGGGCTGAGGGGCAGCTCAACCCCACTTGCAGGTGAACCGGGCCTGGGTCGCTTCCAGCGCGGCCAGCTCCACCGCGACCGCCTTGCCGCCTGCCGCCTCGACGGCGGCGTGAAAGGCAGTCGAGTAGGCCCGGGCGATGAGGTGGGGCAGCAGACCCGGCGGGTATTCGAGCTGAAGTACGGCCTCGCCTTCGCCCCGAAAGCTGACCGAGAGCGTCATGCCCTGGTGAAACTGCGACCAGCGGCCCGCCGCGTTCTTGAGAAGAAAGCCGGGGGACACCACCATCATCAGCATTCGGTAGAGGGGACCGGTGAGCAGCCGGCGGTTGGCCCGCAGCGCCGCCGAGAGGAAGGCCTCGTCAGAGGAGTAGACGAGCCCACGCACGGCCAGCAGCAGCGCGGTCGCGTGGACCTCGGGAACCCAGCTCGAAGGGGAGAGCGTCTTCGAGAGCAGGCCCTCGAGGGGCGCCGGCACCTGGCCCTCGAGCCCGTACGTCGGCATCTCCTTCATGAACTGCTGCACCACCGACGCCTTCTGGAGCTGACCGGGGTAGCTGGCCAGGCCCGCGGGGATGCCCTGGAGGTACTGCTCCATCGCCGAGAGATCGCTCACCGTGGAACCCTCCTGGGCAGCGCGAGTGCGCCTGGTAGGCAGCGAGTATGGCAGAAGAGCTGCAGTGGCCGGCCCCGCACGAGCGCGCTGTTTCGTCTGGGGGGGTCCTGGTGATGGCGGAGCCGGCCGCTGCAGCTCTCCTGGGGCTGCGCGCCTGAGATCAGCGCACGTCGTGCACGAAGGCGTGCAGGAGCAACGCGAAGAACACCGGCCGCTCCCACTGGACCGCGTGTCCGGTCTCAGGCACGTAAAACACTTGGTGGTGCCACAGCGTGGGGAGCTGCGCCGCCAGTCCGCTCAAGAAGGCCGGGTTGACGAAGGCGTCGCGCTGCCCGGCGATCAACGCCACCGGCACCGTCAGGGCTTTGATGGCCGCCACCTCGTCGCGAAAGGTGGGATCGAGTCCGGCCGCAGCGGTGGCGACCGCAAGTCGGATGCCTGGATCGGCGCGGTACCCGGCCTGGAAGAACTCAGCCGGGATGCCGGGGTAGCCAGGGCGGAAGAAGGCCCGCACGTAGTCGTCGATCATCGGCTGGGTCAGGTTCGGCACGAAGCCGTACTGCACCGCGGCGCCGGCGGGGCTCTGCGCGGGTGACAGGAGCGGCGGCGGCAGCTCCGGCGCGAACCCCAGGGGGGCCGTGCCGATCAACAGGTAGCCCTTCACGTTGGGCAGCAGGTGGGAGGCCTGCAACACCAGATCGCCGCCCAGGCTCCAGCCGACCAGCACCCCTTCCTCCGCGTGGACCTCGTGCGCCGCGAAGGCGATCGCCTGCGCGAGGTAGCCCGCGCTGTAGGCCGGCGCGTCCTCCGAGTTCCCACAGCCGGGGAGCTCGACCGCGGCGATGCGCAGCGGACCTGCGAGCAGCGGCGCCAGGGTGCGCGCGAAGTAGTCGGCCGAGGCGGTGTTTCCGTGCACCAGGAGGACTCCCGGCCCCTGCGTCCCCTGGCCCTCGTAGACGGCGAGGTGCACGCCTCCGAAGTCGAGGTACCTCGTCGGCTGAAGCGGAACGCCGCCGCCATGCGCCCAGGCCGCCGAGGCGAACAGGCACGCCACCGCCAGCGTGGTCATCAAGCTCCGTCTCACGGCAGCCTCCCTCACGGCGTGGAAATCACGCGCGAAGAGACGATGCCGCAGAGGCCTGCCCGCTCGACAGTACGGAAACGCGTACCGTCACTGGATCAAGCGCCGGCGCAGCGCTTCGGCCACGGCGTGCGCGCGGGTCGAAACGCCCAGCTTCCGGCGCACCGCGCGCAGGTGCTTGTCGACGCCGTGCTCAGAGATGCGCATCAGCACGCCGATCTCCCAGTCCGACTTCCCTTCCGAGGCCCAGCGCAGCGCCTCCAGCTCCCGGCCGCTGAGCCTCACGCCCGCCGGCCCCGGCTGAATCCCCTTGAGCGCGGCGGCGCGGGCGATCGCCGCCATCCCGAGCAGCGGGAGCAACCCGCACACCCGCGCAGACAGCTCGAGGTCGCGACCCGCGAGGGAGTAGACGACCGCCCTGCCCCCGAGCGTCGACATCGCGCCGGTGAAGCCCTGCTTGAGGCCGAACTCGCACGCCTCTCCGAGTACCCGGCGCCCGGCCCGGGAAGCCACCGGGAGGTCGCTCCAGAGAAAGCCCTCCGGGCGGCGCTGCACCTGCGCCATCGCCGGATCCTGTCCCACGTACTTGTGCGCGGCGTACCGCGCCAGCCACTCGACGGGGTAGTCGTGGAAGAGGACGTGGCCCAACTGCTCCTCGGAGGAGAGCTCCCGCGCGGGCACCAGCGTCGCGATCACCCGCTCGACGCCGTGCGCCGACGTGGCCCGCACCAGCTCGCGGGTGATGTCCTCCGGCCCCTGCGCGAACTCGAGCCGTTGCAGGAATTGCTGCGCGCCCCGAAGCACCCCCACCAGCTCGGCGTCGGCCATGCGCCATCATGCCGCCAGGCGGCGCGACGCAGTCAATGAATTCCCAAAGCCTGGCCTGGCCGGCCGCGCCTGTCGTACGCCGCGCTTGAGCTTGCCCGGCTCAGAGTGGAGGCTTCGCCGCCATGAGCGACACCGAGGCGACGGCGACTGCTCCCACCAACGCGCCGGGGGCGAAGAACGTGGTGCACGCGGGGCTGGGCATGTTCGGCTGGGCGTACCGCGTCGAGCTCCTCCTCTTCCTCTGCGCCTTCTGCCTCTTCGCCGCCTTCTCTTCCCAGCGCTTCCTGCGCCAGAGCGCGGCGCCCCACTTCGTGTACCAGGCGAAGGCGTGGCTGGACGGGCGCGCGGACATCGATCCCCAGGTGCTGCCCAACATCGAGGACTGGGCCTGCGTGCGCGAGGTGAACGGGGTGAAGTCGCGGTGCGAAGGCGCGCTCCGGCCGGGCGATCGCTGGTACTCCTCGTTCCCCTGGTTCCCCGCGGTGGTGATGCTGCCCTTCGTGCTGGTGAACGGCTACCAACTCAACGACACCAGCTTCGGGGTGATCATCGCCGCGCTGGCCCTGGCGCTCTTCTACGCCCTGTTGCGGCTCCTCTCGGAGCTCGAGTCCAGCCGCCGGTCCCCCCGAGAGAACGCGGCGCTGGCGGCGCTCCTGGGCTTCGGCACGCTCTTCTTCTACGCGGCCATCCGCGGGGAGGTGTGGTTCTCGGCCGAGGTGATGGGCGTGGCGCTGACGGCGCTGTACCTGCGCAACGCGGTGGGCGCGCGGCGGCCGGAGCTGGCGGGCCTGTTCTGGTCGATGGCGGTGCTGACCCGCACGCCGCTCTTCTTCACCGGCATCTTCTTCGCCCTGGAGGTGCTGGTGCCCACGCGGGGCAAGCGGGCGGAGGAGTGGAGCGCCTTCCTCAAGGCCCCGAAGGAGAAGCTGCGGGTGCTGGGCCGCTTCGCGCTTGGCGCCGCGCCGCTGGGGCTGCTGGCCGTCGCGTACAACCAGGCGCGCTTCGGCAGCCTCACCGAGTTCGGCCACCGCTTCCTCTACAACAACCGCGTCAACGTCGACATCGACACCTGGGGGCTGTTCCACCCGCACTACCTGACGCGCAACCTCGACGCGGCCTTCCTGAAGCTGCCGCTCTTCCACGGCGAGCCGCTCACGCTGTCCTACGACGCCTGGGGCCTGTCGCTGTTCCTCACCCTGCCCCTGCTCGCGCTGGCGGTGGTGCCCGCCGCCACGCCCCGGCGCGCGTGGACGGCGCTGGCCGCGATGGGGGGCGTCTTGCTGGTGTCGGCGCTCTTCCCTGCGCTGCCTCCGCCTGCCGGAGAGCCGCCCATCGGCTGGCGGGCCCCCGCGGCCTGGCTGGTGCTGGCCCTGGCCCTCGGCACGCTCGTCCACTTCGCGCGCGAGTGGGTGAAGGCGCCGGACGCGCCGCGGCTCGCCTTCCCCCTGCTGATCACCCTCGCCTGCTGCATGGTGCCCGGGCTGCTGTACCAGAACACCGGCTACGCCCAGTTCGGCTTCCGCTTCAGCATCGACTACACGCCGTACGTGGTGCTGCTGGTGGCGCTGTCCGGCTGGGGGCTGAAGAAGCCGGTGCCGCTGGCGCTCGCCGCCCTGTCGCTGGTGGTGAACTTCTGGGGCGCGGTCGCCTTCCGCGGTTATACGGAGCTGGTGCGGCGCTGGAATTGACGCGCGGGGAAGTGTCGATGGACTCACCCACCCCGAAGAAGTGGCACACGCGGGAAGACTCCGGCATCGCGCTGGACAGGCGCCTCACCTGGCTGCACGACGGCGAGGTCATCGACCACCCCAACATCATCGAGGCCTTCAACCGCGGCGTGCGGGTGATGGAGGACGGGCGCTACCAACTGCACTTCGGCAGCGACTGGTGCTTCATCGAGGTGGCGGACTGCGCCTTCGGGGTGGTGGCGGTGGACGTGTCCGAGGGCGACCGCCTCTCGGTGCGCCTGTCCGATCGCACCGCGGAGTGGCTGGACGCGACCTCGCTCGAGCTCGACAACGAGGGCGTGGTGACGGTACGGGTGAAGGAGGGGAAGGCGAAGGCGCGCTTCTCGCGGACCGCTCAGTCGCAGTTGGCGGAGTTCTTCGTCCCCGCAGGGGAGCGGCTGGCGCTGGACGTGCGCGGGCGCAGGTGGATGACGCCCCTCACCGCCGCACCGACAGGCACCGCACCGGCTGGGCCGCGGCCGTCTTCGCCATCTCCTCCGAGATGAGCCCCACCATCGCCAGGCGCGAGAGCAGCGTGTCCCGCGACTCGCGCACCAGCGAGGCGTTCTTGCAGCGCTTGACCTCCTCCCAGTAGTCCCAGGGCGGAATGGCCAGCTGCAGCTCGGCCAGCTCGGCGACCGACAGCTCGGCCAGCGGCTTCTGCATCAAGAAGCGCGCTGCCGCCTCCACGCCGATCATCCCGTGCTCGAACTGCATGGCGTGGAGATCGAAGGCCACCAGCTGATCCTTCTCGAGGAAGCGGTGGATCCGGTCCGCCGCCACCGCCAGCTGCATGGGCGTCTGCGCCCCCAGCCGCCGCGCCAGCCGCCGCGCGAAGATCAGCTCGCACGCGCCGTCCCCGTCCAGCACCCGGTTCTGCGCCAGCATGATGAAGACGCGCTTGTTCCAGGCCCAGCCGTCCTCGCGCGGCGTCTGGAAGTACGTCGGGCAGCCCGTCTCGGTGATGTAGAAGGCGATCAGGTTCTTCGGCAGCTTCCCGAAGTCCGGCTTCTCCCACTTCACGCTCTCGCGCTCCGACGGGCGTCTGGAGAGCTGCACCGACTGGCGCTCGCTCTCGATGGACTGGCGCAGGTGCGTCTCGACGTCCAGCTCGCTGTCGAGGGCGTTGGGCAGGTTGCCCAGGGTGTACAGCCACGCCCCCGGGACGATCACCGCCACGGCCATCACCGCCAGCACTCCCATCACCACGAAGGCCTTCAGTCCCTTCACCTGGTCCGTCTCCTCGTCGCCGCCCCATCATCGCCCTCGAAGCCGCGCGCGCCCAGCCGAAAGGGGGCCGCGGGAATCCGGCAGGCGTGACGCGCTTTCACTTTGCATGGCGATCCCGGCCCCGTAGGATCTTCCATACATGACGACCGTGACCTGCTTCACCACGATGAAGAGTCCAGTCGGCAACCTGCTCCTCACCAGCGACGGCGTGTCCCTGACCGGGCTGTTCCCCGAGTCCCACCAGGACGTGCCGCCCCGCACCCCAGCCTGGAAGCGCGACGACCGCTGGTTCTGCGGCGTGCGCGATCAGCTCGTCGCCTACTTCCAGGGGAAGTTGACCCGCTTCGAGGTGCCGCTGCTCCCCGAGGGCACGCTCTTCCAGCAGAAGGTGTGGACCGCGCTGCGGGGCATCTCCTGCGGCACCACCTGGACGTACGGCGAGCTGGCGAAGCGGCTGGGCAGCCCGCAGTCCTCCCGCGCGGTGGGGCTGGCCACCGGCCGCAACCCGATCTCCGTCATCATCCCCTGTCACCGCCTGATCGGCGCCGACGGCTCGCTCACCGGGTACGCCGGGGGACTGGCGATGAAGCGCTGGCTGCTCGAGCACGAGCTGACGCGCTTCGGCGTGCGCGCGGTGCCCGGGCTGTTCGCCGTGCCGCCCACGCCGTCGAACGGGCGCGTGGCCCTGGCCTGACGGACCGGAGGACTCGATGCCTGGACGGCCGGCTGACGCGAAGTCCCTCGGGAAGACGATCAACACCGACTACTCCGAGCTGGACGACGACATCCTGCTGGTGGCGCCCTTCCCGGGCACGAAGGACGACGGTCCCTCGGCGCGCGAAAACCTGTCCTTCCAGACGGACTGGGCGGTGAAAGCGGGCCGCCGCTGCGGCGTGGTGGTGATGATCAGCTCGCTCACCTCGCAGGACGGCGACGCGCGCCGCATCTACGCCGAAGGCATGAGCCCCGACCTCTTCTTTGGAGCAGCCCTCGTGGTGGGCAACCCGCTGGCCCGCGCGATCGCCAGCTTCTTCATGGGCCTGTCCCGTCCGCGGATCGACACGAAGCTCTTCGACACCATCGACGGCGCGACGGCGTGGCTCAGGTCGATTCGCCCCGGCCCGAAGGCGTCCGCGCCGTGAAGGTCGACGCTTCGGCGTGGAGATCGCTGGGCCGCACCGGCAACGCGGCCTTCTACGAGCTCGAGCCCCGGGTGCTGGTGGTGATCCCCGACGAGGGCACCGCCGACGACGAAGCCACGGCAAAGGCCAGCGTCAGGCTACAGCTCGAGCACCTGCGCCAGCACGGGCGGCGGGCCGGAGTGGTGGTGCTGATGGACCGCGTCGTCGAGCAGACCGCAGCCGCGCGCGCCGTCTACCGCGACCAGCCGGACCCCTCCTTCCAGGCCTGCTTCGCGCTGGTGGGCGGCACGATGTTCGGCCGGGCGATCGCCTCCATCTTCATCGGCCTTCACCCGCCTCGCGTCCCGACGAAGCTCTTCGCCACCTTCGAGGAAGCCGTGGCCTGGTGTCGCACCATGGCCGGAGCCTGAGGTGAGCGACGGCGACCTCCCCCCGGCGCTCCTCGAGGCCTTCTTGAGGCTGTGTCAGGGGGACTTCTCGTTCCGCCTGCCGCGCAGCAGGTCCCGCGACGCCGAGGACACCGGCGCCTTCCTCTTCAACACCATCGCCGAGGAGCTGGAGCGCATGCTGCGCACCTCGCGCGACCAGGAGGAGCGCCTGGCCAGGGCGGTGGAGACCTTGACCACCTCGTTGCAGCGCGCGGCCGCGGGCGACCTGGGGGTGCAGGTCGAGCGCGACTACCGGGGCGACGCCGTGGACGTGCTGGCCTTCCTGGTCAACAACACCGTCGACGAGCTGCGGCGGCTGGTGGAAGAAAACGCCCGCCGCGCCGCCGAGGAGCGGCGCCGCCTGGAGCACCTGGTCGAGGAGCGGACCCGCCAACTGCGCGAGAGCGAAGAGAACTTCCGCCGGCTCTTCGCCGCGGCCCCGGTCCCAATGCTGCTGGTGGGGACCGCAGAGGCGAAGGTGCGGTACTGCAACGAGCGCGCGGCCGCGCTGCTGCAGCGCCGGGTGGGGGAAGTGGTCGGCGGTCCGGCCCCGTCCCTCTTCGAGCGCGACGAGGATCGCGCCGTCTTCCTCGATCGCCTTCGCCGCGGCGAGGCGATCGACGGGCTCGCAGTTCCGCTGCGGGTCGACGGGCCGGCCACCTGGGCCCTGGTGAGCGCCCGCGCGCTGGTGGTGGGCGATCAACCGTCGGTGATGATCAGCCTCACCGATCTCACCGAGCAGAAGCGGGTGGAGGAGCGCCTGCGCGAGCTGGCCACCACCGACGCGCTGACCGGCGCCCACAACCGGCGCCACTTCTTCGAGCTCGCCGAGGCCGAGCTGGCGCGCGCCGGGCGCTACCGACACTCCCTGTGCGTGGGGATGCTCGACCTGGACCACTTCAAGGCGGTCAACGATCGCTTCGGCCACCAGGTGGGAGACGAGGCGCTGCAGTTGGTGGTCGCGGCGGCGCGAGCCCAGCTCCGGAAGCCGGACGTCGTGGGCCGCTACGGCGGCGAGGAGTTCGCGCTGATGCTCCCTGAGACCAGCCTGGACGACGCCGCCGAGGTGCTCGAGCGAACGCGGCAGGCGGTGGAGGCGATCGTCCTCGTCAGCGCGGGCGAGCAGGTCCACCTCACGGTGAGCGCCGGCGTCGTCGCGTGGAAGGTGGGCGAGCGCATCGACGAGACCCTGCACCGAGCCGACGACGCGCTCTACCAGGCCAAGCAGGGGCGCAACCGCGTGGTGCGGGCAGGGTAGCGCCGCCGGCGCCTTCCGAAGCCCTCTCCTCCGCCGCAGTCCGTGGGGCGCCTCGCCCGCGCGGGCTACTTCGCCGCCACGTCCGCCGAGGAGTAGCGGACCTCGTAGACGACCGCGGAAGGATCCGACTGGTGGTCGCCCAGCGGGTTGAGCGGCGTCCACGCCGCGGTGACGAGCCACCGCCCGTCCCGCGAGAAGCGCACCCGGCGCACCGCCCAGCCGTAGTCGTCGTCCACCCAGGCCTCTTGCCCCACGGGGAGGTGTAACCGCACCGTCTTGTCCCAGCCGCCGGTGGCCAGCGTCTTCCCGTCGGGGCTGATGGCCGCGGTCGCCACCACGCCGTGGTGCCCAGAGCGCTTCTCCAGCACCTCCCCGGTGGCCAGCGCGACGCGTGCGCCGCAGTCCCATTCGCGCTCGGGCTCCGTCTCCTTGCGCTTCTCCCGCTCGTACACCTCGCGGGTGCGCTCGGCCTTCGTCTCGGAGAAGGCCACGCCCAGCACCTCGCCGGCCGCGTCGATGGACAAGTCGTTGAGCGCCGCCGGGAAGGTGTAGTCGCGCTCGACGCGCAGCTCCCGCGCCTCCACCTGGCTCACCGGCACGCCGTCCTTCGCGCTCACCAGCGCCGCCTTCGCCGCCTCGTCGAAGGCGATGTCCACCGCCGCGAGGAGCGAGGCGCCCAGCACGCCTTGCGCCTCGGGAGGGACGCACGCGTCGCACACCGCCACGTCCACCCCGTCCAGCACCAGCGTCTTGAAGGCCAGCCGCCGCCCCTTCGCCACCCGCGCCACCTGCGTCCCCAGCCCGGTGCTGATCTGCGTCGTGTCGGTGAGCTGGCTGACGGAGATGCCCGCGGCCTCGGCCAGCGCGGCGCGCACCACCACGCCGGGGAGCCGGTTGTCCACCGTCACCTGTCCGGACGCGCGCCCGTCGAGGAGGAGGCGGAAGAGCACCACCCCGTTGCGCTTCCCGGTGGCCAGCCGCGCGGCGCGGGGAGGAGCCGCCGGCGCGTCCACCCGGAGCACCACCAGGCGCTTGTCCCAACCGGCAGAGACGAGGACTCCGCCGGCGCCCCACGCCAGGCCGCGCACCTCGTCCTGGTGCGCGCGGACCTCGCCCAGGAAGGCCAGCGCGGGCCAGGACAGCAGCGTGACGAGGCCCTTGGCGCTCCCCACCGCGACGGTGTCACCGGCGGGGCTCCACGCCAGCGAGACCAGCGGCTCTTCCGTGAGCCAGGCGCCCTCGAGCGCTCCGTCCGCGGAGGCGTAGACGCGCAGGGCCCCGTCCCGGCACACGGCGGCCACGTGAGCGCCGTCGGGGGAAAAGTCCAGCGCGTCCACGTCCCACTCCAGCGGCGTCACCGCGGGATCGCCGCGCCGCTGCGGCTCCTGCCCGCCCAGGGTGTACAGCGCGAGGTGAAATGACTTGGGCCCCAGGCGCGACACCGCGGCCGTCTTCGCGTCGGGCGACAGCTTCGCGTCGTAGACGAAGTCCTCCGCGTTGAGCACCACCGGCGGCCCCAGGCCGGACACCGCGCCGCCAAGGTGCCCGCCAGGCGAGGCCGCCAGCGCCTCCAGCGCCGACTGCGGAGTGGGCGCCGCAGTGCGGCACCCGAGGAGGGCCAGCGCCGCGAAGAGGAGCGAGCGCATCACCCCTCCGGCTTCGGAGGCGCCAGCGGCACCTCCTTGATGCCCCGGGGCGTGATGTTGAGGAAGAAGAGGTCGCGCCTGGCCTCGCGGTGATCGTCGAAGGAGATGGTGGTGGTGGCGCCCTCGAAGCCCTTGAGCAGCGACAGCTTCTCGCGGAACACCGGCCGGGACGACGGCTGGGCCTTCTCCACCACGTTGCGGACGATGGCGCCGGTGTCGTAGCCCACCACGTCCAACAGGGTGATGGTGGCGTCGCGGTGCGCCTCGCGGAAGGCCTTCACGAAGCTCTTCGTGCCCTGGCGATCGCTGCCCTCGAAGAAGGTGTCCACGAAGACGCTGCACAGCACGTACTTCCCGCCGCGCTCGATGAGCATGGGTTCGCCGGAGCTGCCCCTGGGCGAAGACCAGGTGGACGGCCCGAGCAGCGTCACCGTCTTCAACTTCGTCTTGCCGGTGGTCTTCTGGATCCGCTCCAGGTCCTTCTTGTCGCAGGCGTTGGTGATGATGTCCTCCACCGCCAGCGCGGGCGACACCAGGGACACCTGCTGCCACGAGTCGGGGATGAGCAGCGCCTCGAAGTCGATCACCGGCTCCAGCCTCGCCCTCATCTTGTCGATCGCCTTGCGGCGACGGAACTCGTCGGTCTCCTTCTCGCGGATCTCGCGCAACTGCTCGATGTAGTCGTAGCGATCCTCGAGGTAGTAGCGGCCGACCAGCTTCTGGGCTTCCTCGGTGAAGGTCTTCTGGTCGTGGTCGTAGCTCTCCACGCCGCGGATCTCTCCGCCGCGCTTCTGGATCGCGTCCCAGAACTCGTTGGTCAGCTCCACGCCGAAGGGGGTGTTCGGGTAGAGCACCGCGAAGGACTTGAAGCCCAGGGTGCCCACCGCGTACTCGGCCAGGGCCTGGGCCTGCTGGGAGTTGGTGACCATGGTGCGGAAGACGTACGGGCCGATGTCCGTCACCTGCGGGGCGCGGGACATGGTGAGGAGCGGCACCTGCAGCTCTTCGGCGACCAGCGCGGCGCGGCGGGCGTCGTCGGTGAGCAGGGGGCCGACGATGGCGATCACCCCTTCGTCCAGCGCCAGCTCCTCCACCAGCTTGCCGGTGAGCGCCGGGTCGCCCTGGCTGTCCTTCACCACCAGCTCCACCTCGCTGCCCTTCATGGCCAACTGCAGCCCGCGCAGCGCCGCCTTGCCGAAGTTCTCGTACTTGCCGCTTAAGGGGAGCAGCGCGCCGATGGCCCTGGGGCGAACCGCGGCGCGCCGGGACACGCGGGCCTTGAGCGCCTGCGCCTCCTTCGTCCAGGGGGAGGCGGGCGCCTTCTCGATCAGCGCGTCGAGGCGCTCCTCGAGGCGGGGGAGGTCGCGCAGGTGGTAGTACACGCGAGCCAGCTTGAAGGTGAGCAGCGGCCAGGCGGGGTTCGACGCCGACAGCCCCTCCCAGGCCTCGGCGATGGAGCGGAAGTCGGTCCGCGTCTCCACCACCACCTCGAGCTCGTCGAGGGCCGTCTTCGTTTCCTCCGGCGTGGCGGCGGCGTCCACCTTCTTGAGCGCCAGGCGCAGGGCTTCGCTGAACTGCTGGGTGGCGGCGGAGGCGCGCGCGAGGCCCTCTTCGGCGAGGCGGCGATCTTCCCCCTGCAGGCGCTCCACCAGGCTGGAGAGCGTCTGGTACGCGTCGCGCCAGGCTTTCAGCTCCACCGCGGCGAGCCCCGCCTTGAGGCGCGCGTCGTCGGCCTTCGCGTGCAGCGGGTTCTCGAAGACCAGCTCGTTGAGGCTCTTGCGGGCCTGCACGTAGTCGCCTTCCTCGAAGGCCAGCACGCCGGCACGGTACAGCGCGTCCTGTCCGGCGGTGGACTCGGGGTACGTCTTGCGCACCAGCAGCAGGGCCTCGATGCCCGCCTTGCGGCCCTTCGTGTCGGCGACGTTGATGGCGGCGGCCAGCGCCTTGTCGGCGTCGGGGTTCACCTTCGCCTCGATGCGCGGGACGTTTCCGGGGCCGGTCCCGGTGGAGGGGCGCGGGCAGGCGCTCAGGGCCAGGGCGAGGACGGCGAGCAGCGGGCGCGACATGGCGGGCGACATAGCAGACCTCCTGAGGGGCCAAGGCCTGTTTCCTTCAGGCCACGGCGGCGCGGCGGCAGAGCCTCGGCGCGCGGTCCGCGGGCCGCGCAGGGGGCTGGCTGGGGAAGGGAAATGCTGGGCTCGTGCCAGGTCAGCCCAGCCGCTCCAGCACCGCGTCCACGTCGGCTTCGTCCTGATAAGGCCCGAAGCCAAACCGCAGGCGATCGTCGCGCGCGTCGGTGATGGCGCGCTTCTTCATCAGCGCCTCGGACAAGGCCTTCGCTTCGGGTGTGCGGAAGGTGAGGAACTGGCCGCGGCGATCCTCCTCGGGGACGACGAGCTGCTCCGGGGAGATGGGGCCGCGCTCGAGTCCACCCAGGAAGCGCCGCTGCAGCGCGTGGGCGTGCGCGCGTGTCTTCGCGGTGCTGAGGCCCTGCGCCTGTCTCCAGCGCAGCGCGGCCTTCAGCCGGTAGAGGCCAGAGGGATCGAACGTGGCTCCGAAGAAGCGCGCGCCGCCCTCGGCATAGGGCACCCGCCCGGCCTGCTCCTCCTGCAGCGCGCCGAAGGCGGCGAACCACCCGGTGTTGCGCGGGCGCAGCGCTCCAGCGGAGCCGGGCACGTGAAGGAAGCAGGCACCTTCCCCCGCCATCGCGTACTTGTAGCCACCGGCCAGGTAGAAGGCGCGGCCGGCGAGCCCCGAGAGGTCCGTCGGCACAGCGCAGAAGCCGTGGTACCCGTCGAGGCATACCAGCGCGTCTGAAGGCAGCGCCTGGGCGAGCGCCGTCACCTCCGGCACGATGAAGCCAGAGTTGAAGAAGACGTGGCTGAAGAAGACGAGGTGCGGCTTTCCCTTCGCGGCCGCGGCGAGGAGGCGCTCGGGGAACGTCGGGAACGGCTCGACCGCTACCCGCTCGATGGAGACGAGCCCCTCCTCCTCCAGCCGGCGCGTCTGGCGCTCGAAGGAGTGGAACTCCGAGTCGGTGGTGAGGAGGCGCGGGCGGTCCGGAAGACAGGACAACAGCCGCACCACCAGCTCGTGGGTGTTGGGCGCGAAGACGAGCGAGCCGGGGGAAGGCAGCCGCAGCTCCGCGGCCACCTGGCGCTGCACCTCGGGGATGAGCGCGCCGAAGAGGTGTTCCCACTTCTCGTCCGCCCACCTCGCCGCGTCCAGCCACGCCTGCTGCTGCGCCTCGAACGTCACGTCCGGCCACGGGTGGTGGCTGTGGGCTGCGAAGTGCAGGCGGCCTTTCTCCGCGTCGAGGAAGCGGCGGAAGTGGGACTTCAGCATGGCGCGTGCGTAGCACGTCGTTGCGCCGCATTCCCGCGCGTGCCACGAAGCGGTGGGTGCTCGCCCTCCCGCTCGCGCTCGCCGTCGCCGCGGCCCCCTGCTCTTCCTGCTGGAGACGGTAGCCGCGAAGAGCGCCACCTTCGTCCGCCCCGGCGCCGACGAAAGTCATCCAGTACACGCTGGAAGGCGACACGCTGACCGGCACCTTCACCGCGAAGGGCCAGGCGCGCGCGAGGTGCGTGCTGCAGCGGGTCCGGTAGTCTGCTCCCAGGCCGGTTCTGCTACGCTCTTTTTGCGATGGAACCGGAGAACCTCACCGTCCGCCTGCTTCAGGAGATTCGGGACGAGATCCGTCGCTCGTCGGAGCGGAGCGACGAGCGCTTCGCCAAGATGGACGAGCGCTTCGAGAAGATGGACCGGCGCTTCGAGGTCATCGAAACCACGCTGCGAGACCTCGCCCAGCAGATGGTCATGCTCGAGGATCACGAGCGCCGGCTCTCAGACCTCGAGAAGCGCGGGCCGCACTGACACTGGTTAAGCTCCCCTGGCGCGGCTCAGCCGCCCACGGTGCGGGCCGCGATCCACGCCTGGCCCAGGCTCAGGCCGCCGTCGTTGGCCGGCACCGCGCGGGGCCAAAGCACCTCGACGCCGTGACGCGAGAAGCCCGCCACCAGCGCCTGCGTCAGCACCCGGTTCATCACGCAGCCGCCGCCCAGCGCCACCACCCCGCTGGACCGCGCCTTCACCGCCGGCAGCGCCCACTCCACCAGCGCCGCGGCGAGGGTGCCGTGGAAGACGCCGGCGCCGTCCGGCGGGGGCCGGCCCAGCAGCGCGTCCAGCAGCGGCAGCACGTCCAGCACGCCGTCGTTGAGCCGCCACGCGCCCTCCAGCACCTTCGGCTCGCGCACCAGCGACTCCAGCACCATCGGCGCCTCGCCCTCGTAGCTGGCGGACAGCCGCACGCCCAAAAGCCCGCAGGCCGCGTCGAAGAGCCGCCCGCAGGAACTCGTCCACGGGCTGCGCACGCCGCGCTTCACCATCTCCACGAAGGCGGGCGTCACCCCCAGCGCGCCGAAGCGCCGCATCACCTCGTCGCCGCGCCCCAGCTCCACAAGCGCCGCCACCGCCATCCGCCACGGCTGCCGCGCCGCCACGTCTCCGCCCGGCTGCCTCAGGGGCCGCAGGTGCCCCAGCCGCTCGAAGCGCGCGCCGTCCACCGCCAACAGCTCTCCGCCCCACGCCTCGCCTCCCGGGCCCAGCCCGAAGCCGTCCAGCGCCAGCCCCACCACCGGCGTGTCCACCCGGTGTTCGGCCAGCACCGCGGCGAGGTGCGCGTGGTGGTGCTGCACGGGGATGAGCGGCAGCCCCAGCGACTCGGCCAGGCGCGTGGAGTGGAAGTCGGGGTGGAGATCGTGCGCCACCGCCACCGGCGTCACCTCCAGCGTCTTCGTCAGGTGCCGCACCGTGTCCCCGAGGAAGCGCACGGTGGGGGCGTTGTCCAGGTCCCCCACGTGCTGGCTGACGAAGGCCTCGCGGCCCCGCGTCAGGCAGACGGTGTTCTTGAGGAAGGCCCCCACCGCCAGCACCGGCGGCGCCTCCCGTGAGAGCCTCACCGGCTCCGGCACGTAGCCGCGCGCCCGGCGGATGAAGGTGGGCACGCCGCCCACCACCCGCGTCACCGAGTCGTCCGCGCGGACCAGGATGTCGCGATCGTGCGTCACCACCTCGTCGGCGATGCCCGAGAGGCGCTGGTGGGCTTCCTCGTTGCCGATCACCAGCGGCTCGCCGCCCGGGTTGGCCGAGGTCATCACCAGCGCCACCTCGCACGGCGCGTCCAGCCAGGCGGTGCCAGGAGGTCGCCCCAGCCACTCGTGGAACAGCAGCACCTGCAGCGGCGTGTACGGCAGCATCACCCCCAGGGACGAGAGCTCCGGCGCGAGGTCCCGCGCGAGGTTGTCCGTGCGCTCCAGCAGCACGATGGGCCTCTTCACCCCCTCGAGCAGCTTCGCCTCGGCCTCTCCCACCTTCCCCAGCGTTCGCGCGCTCGCCACGTTCAGCGCCATCACCGCGAAGGGCTTGGTGTCCCGGTGCTTTCGGCGGCGCAGCTCGGTCACCGCGCGCGCGTCGTGCGCGTCGCAGGCCAGGTGGAAGCCGCCCAGCCCTTTGAGCGCGACGATCTTCCCCGCCTTGAGCAGCGCCACCACCTCTTCGAGCGGGTGCGACAGCCGTGGCCCGCACACCGGGCAGGCGATGGGCTGGGCGTGGAAGCGGCGATCGAGCGGATCGCGGTACTCCCGCTCGCAGTCCGCGCACATCGGGAAGTCGGCCATCGACGTCTGGGGCCGGTCGTAGGGCAGCGAGTGGGTAATGGTGAAGCGCGGGCCGCAGTGGGTGCAGGACAGGAACGGGTACCGGTAGCGGCGGCCGTGGGGATCGAGCAGCTCCTCCACGCAGGCCCGGCAGACCGCCGCGTCCGGGCCGATGGCCACCGTGGCCCTGCCGGCGCGCGCGCTGGAGTCGATGGAGAAGCCGTCCTCCTCCGACACCACCTCGCAGCGCTGCTCCTCCACTGCGTCGATGCGGGCCAGGGGCGGCGCCTCGCGCGAGAGAAGGCTGACGAAGGCCTCGGTGGCGGCCCCCTGCACCTCGAGGATCACCCCCTGCTCGTCGTTGCGCACCCAGCCGGTGAGCCCGAAGCGCTGGGCCAGCCCGTACACGTGGGGACGAAAGCCGACTCCCTGCACCAGGCCCCGCACGCGCACCCGCACCCGGGAGACGCCGGCGCCTTCCGCCTTCACGCCCGGACCTCTCCCGCCGCCTTCGGCCGGTGCGCCTCGAGCCACCCCAGCCAGGCCGCGAAGCCCTCCCCGGTGCGCGCCGAGACGATCAACACCTGCACGTCGTGGTTCACCCGCCGCAGGTTCCGCTCCAGCGCTCCCACCTCGAAGTCGAGGTGCGGCAGGAGGTCGGCCTTGTTCACCAGCACCAGGTCCGCCGCCGCGAACATGTCGGGGTACTTGAGCGGCTTGTCCTCGCCCTCCGTCACGCTGATCACCACCACCTTCTGCGCCTCGCCCAGGTCGAAGCCCGCGGGGCAGACCAGGTTGCCCACGTTCTCCACGAAGAGGACGCCGCCCTTCGGCGCCGGCAGCGTGGTGAGCGCACGGTCGATCATCGTCGCGTCCAGGTGGCAACCCTTGCCGGTGTTCACCTGCAGCGCGGGCACGCCGGTGTCGCGGATTCGATCCGCGTCGATGGTGGTCTGCTGATCGCCCTCGATGACCGCGAGCGGCAAGCGTCGCCCCAGCTCCTTCAGCGTGCGCACCAGCAGCGTCGTCTTCCCCGAGCCGGGGCCAGACATCAGGTTCACCACGAAGGTGCCGCTCTGCTCGAAGCGTCGCCGGTTCCTCGCCGCCTGCTCGTCGTTGCGGGACAGAATGTCGCGCTCCACCTTCACCCGGCGCGCGGCCTCGTCCTCATGGGCGTGGCCGTGGACGTGCGCGTGCTCCGCGCCCTCGCCGTGGGAATGGCGCACCACCGCCCCGTCCGCGAGCGCGTGTTCATGCTCGGCACCGTCAGGCTTTCCGCATCCGCAGACACCGCACATGGCACACCTCCTGGGTACGGCCACGGCCACGCGTCCGCCCTTGCAGGCCCGATGCCGCAGCTCTCGCGGAGGAAGCCCGGCCAGGCCGGCGTCGTCAGGTGGCCCTGGCGCAGGCTTTGCGCGCGGACCTCGCAGCTTCTGCCGGCCTACTTCTGGGAGAACAGCTCTTTGACCTTGTCGAAGAAGCTCTTGGCGTGGGGGTTGATGTCGGCTCCGGACGACTCGGCGAACTGGCTGAGCAGCTCGCGCTGCTTGCTGGTGAGGTTCTGCGGGGTCTCCACCACCACGCGCACGTGTTGATCGCCGCGCCCGCTGCCGTGGAGGTGGGGAATGCCCTTGCCCTTCAGGCGGAAGATCTTCCCCGACTGGGTGCCCTCGGGGACCTTCATCTTCACCATGCCGTCCAGGGTGGGCACCTCGAGCTGCGCGCCCAGCGCCGCCTGCGCGAAGGAGATCGGCACCTCGCAGAAGACCTCGTACTCCTCTCGGTGGAAGAGCGGGTGCTCCTTCACGTGCACCACCACGTACAGGTCGCCCGACGGCCCGCCGTTCTCCCCCGGCTCGCCCTCACCCGCCAGCCGCACCCGCGTGCCCGAGTCCACCCCGGGAGGGATCTTCACCGACAGCTCGCTCACCGCGTCCACCGTGCCGTTGCCCCTGCACGCCTTGCAGGGATCCGACACCACGTGCCCGGAGCCGTTGCACTGGCCGCAGGCGCGCGACACGGCGAAGAAGCCCTGGGTGTAGCGGACCTCACCGGCGCCCCCGCAGGTGGGGCAGGTGCGCATCTGCCTGGACTTCGAGCCGGTGCCCTCGCACTCGCCGCAGCGCTTCGGGCGGGGGATCTTCACCTGCACCTCGGTACCGAAGGCGGCCTCCTCGAAGGTGAGCTCCAGGTTGTAGCGGAGATCCGCGCCGCGGTTGCGCGCCTGGCGCCGCCGCCCGCCGCCGAAGATGTCGCCGAAGATCTCTCCGAAGATGTCGTTGATGTTGACGGTGTTGAAGCCGCCGGAGAAGCCTTCGACGCCCTGGTGACCGAAGCGATCATACCGGGCGCGCTTGTCCGGATCGGACAGCACCTCGTAGGCCTCGCTGGCCTCCTTGAAGCTCTCTTCGGCCTGCTTGTCGCCGGGGTTGCGATCCGGGTGGTGCTGCATGGCCAGCTTGCGGAAGGCCTTCTTCAGCCCGTCCGCGTCGGCGTTGCGCTCGACACCCAGCACCTCGTAGTAGTCCCGCTTGGAAGCCGCCATGGAGCGGCAGCCTCTATAACGCGCGCGGACATGGGGCAATGCACCGCGCAGAAACGCAGCGCTTCAGGACGCCCACAGCGCGGGCTTCGCCACCATCGCGTAGATGATGAACAGCGAGGCGCCGAAGGCCGGGACGCCCAGCGCCAGCCAGACGCGGTTCAACCGGTGGAAGCGCGGGGGCAGCCCAGTGCCGTCCTCCAGGCACCGGCGGGTGATGCGGCGCAGCTCGAGCTGGATCCACGCCGCGGGCAGCCAGAGCACCAGCGCCGCGACGTACCCGCCGACGCTCCCCAACACCCACGGCGTCGTCCACGGCAGCCCGTAGGCCGACACCAGGTAGAGGCCCGTCGCCGGTGAGACGACGCCCGCGGGCACCGTGAAGACCCAGTCGGCCAGCACCACCTGGCGCTGCGCCCAGGCCACCACGCGCAGCTCGCCGCTCACGTCGCCGCGGAACTTCCAGAACGCGCTCATCAGCCCGGCGCCGAAGAAGATCGTGGCGGACACCACGTGCAGCGCCTTCACCACCAAGATCATCGGCATCGGCGGAAGACTGCCACGGTGCCGGCGATCACCGGCAGGTTCTTGGTCAGCGGGCCGAACGGGTGGAACCAGAGCAGCGGATCCTGCCAGCTCACCAGCGCGGGCAGCACGACGAGCGCGGCCACCTGCGCTGCCAGCAGCACGCGCAGCGGCGCGCCCTCGAGCACCAGCGCCAGCACGCCCGAGACGGCCTGCGCCACCCCCAGCAGCATCAGGAAGAGCGACGCCGACATCGGCACCAGCCCGCTGCCCTCCACCACCGCGAGCTCCAGCGGCTGCGGGAAGAGGATCTTCGGGAAGATCCCCTCGGTGATCCACACCAGCGCCATCCCTCCCCGCAGCGTCCAGAGGGCGCGCGCCGAGAAGCCTTCGCGGCCCAGAAGCCAGGTGGCCACCACCAGCGCGAGGAAGGGGTAGTTCTTGCTCAACACCCCGAAGGGGTGCACCAGCAGCATCGGCTCCAGGGCCGCGAGGATCACCGTGAAGATCGCGACTGCGCCCACCTGCGCCGCCATCAGCCACCACCGGGGTGGCAGCACCAGGATGATCACCCCCAGCGCCAGCTCGCCGGCGCAGGTGAGCCACATCAGCCAGTCCGGCAAGCCCAGGCGCGAGAGCCACTCGTGGCCCACGGCGCGGTAGTGCGGGTGAAGGACGCCCAGCGCGGTGGTGAGCCAGAGGGACGCCGCGCCGCCCTTGAGCCACGCCAGCTCGCCTCGACTGGGGCCAGTCGCCACGGGCAAAGTGAAACACGGCGTGGTGATCCACGCGAGCGCCCCTATAAGGCCCCGCGGACCTGACGATGACCTCTCCTCCCTCACAGCCCCGGACCGATCGGCGCGTGTGGTTGCGGCTGGTGGCGCGCGTCCGTCCCCACCGGGGCACCCTGGCGCTGGCGGTGCTGGCGTCGCTGGTGGCGGCGGGCGCGGCCAGCGTGTGGGCGTCGCTGGTGGGCCCGCTGGCGCAGGGGGTGGTGAAGGGCGGCGAGGTGACGTGGGGGCCGTTCGTCCTCGCCCGGGAGGATCTCGTCTTCCGCCTGCCCCTGGCCATCGTGGGCGTCGCGCTGGTGAAGGGCCTGGGCGGCTGGCTGCACGCCGGGTGGATGGCCAGGGTGGCGCAGGGCGTGCTGGGCACCCTGCGAAGAGATCTCTACGGCCGGCTGCTCTCGCTGCCTCCGGGCTGGTTCGAGCAGCGGCACTCGGGCGAGCTGCTGTCGCGCTTCACCAGCGACGTGGCGCAGGTGGAGTTCTCGGTGAGCCAGGCGCTGTCCACGCTGGCGAAGGACACCCTGCAGATCCTCGGGCTGCTGACGGTGTGCCTCGTCATCGACTGGCGGCTCTTCCTGGTGGTCTTCGTGGTGTTGCCGGGCACCATCCTCCCGGTGTCGCGCTTCTCGAAGGCCGCCAAGCGCACCGCGACGAAGGGGCAGGCGTCGTTGGGCGCGCTGTCGATGCTCACCGCGGAGCAGCTCCACAACCTGCCGGTGGTGCAGGGCTACCGGCTGGAAGGCGCGGCGCTCGAGCAGTTCGACGCCGAGCAGGATCGCTACCTGGGCGTGATGAAGCGCTCCCTCTTCATCCGCGGCGCCTTCTCACCGACGACGGAGTTCCTCGGCCTCATCGGCGTGGCGGCGGCGGTGGTGCTGGGCGCGCGGGCGGTGCTGGCCGAGCCGGCGCTGGCGGGCAGACTCGTCTCCTTCCTCGCGGCGGCGCTGCTCCTCTACCAGCCGCTCAAGGCGCTCTCCCACACGGCCCAGCAGGTGAGCCAGGGGGCCGGCGCGGCGGCGCGCCTGTTCGAGGTGCTGGACGCGGTGCCAGAGCCGGACGCGGGCGCGGAGGCCAGGCCGCTCTCCTCCTGCCTGAAATTGGAGGGCGTGCGCCTCACCTGGCCCGACGGGCGCGAGGCGCTCCAGGGCGTCGACTTCGAGGTGGGGGCGGGGGAGATGGTGGCGCTGGTCGGCCCGTCGGGCGCGGGGAAGTCCTCGGTGCTGGCGGTGCTGCTGGGCTTCGTGCGGCCGTCGCAGGGCGAGGTGAAGTGGGACGGCGCTTCCCTCTCCTCGCTCTCCCGGCGCAGCGTGCGCGCGCACCTGGCCTGGGTGCCGCAGGAGCCGGTGCTGCTCTCGGGCACGGTGCGGGACAACCTCAAGCTGGGGAAGGCCGGGGCGGACGACGCGGCGCTCTGGCAGGCGCTCACCCGCGCCCACGCGGCGGACTTCGTGAAGGCGCTGCCGAAGGGCCTCGACGAAGAAGTCGGTGAGCGCGGCGCGCGGCTGTCGGGCGGGCAGCGGCAGCGGCTGGCCATCGCGCGGGCCTTCCTGGTGGAGCCGTCGCTGCTCCTCCTCGACGAGCCGACCAGCGCGCTCGACGCGGCGACGGAGGCAGAGGTGCAGGCGGGCCTCGCGGAGCTGATGGTCGGCCGCACCACGCTGGTGGTGGCCCACCGGCTGTCCACCGTGCGGCGGGCGCAGCGGATCGTCGTGCTGAAAGACGGGGTGGTGGCCGAGTCCGGTACGCACGAGGCGCTGGTGGCGAAGGGCGGCGTGTACGCGCGGCTGCTCCAGGCGGCCCACGGGGACGCGCTGGCGTGACCTGAGGGCCGCTCCAGGAGCCTCCGGCTCCCTCAGGCCGCGGGGCGTCTCCGGCGGCGGAGCGCACCACCCAGGAAGGCCAGCGCCACCCACCCCTCGCCTCCGCCCGTGCAGCCGCACCCCGACTTCAACGGCGGCTCGTCCGGCTCGAGTGAAGTGCCGGGCAGCGTCAGCTCCACCCTCGCGGGAGGCGGGGCGCCCTTCCCGTCCGAAACTTCCAGCTCGAGGGCGATCACCTGATCGACCTCGCCCGCGGCCGGCGCGACGAAGGAGACCTCGGGGCTGGAGGTGCCGGTGAGCTCCACCGCGGGGCCTCCAGTCTGTCTCCAGCTGAACAGCAACGTGTCGCCGTCGCTGTCGGTGGCCGTTGCCTTGAGCACCACCTTCTCGCCGGGTTGAATTCGCCGCGCGCCGGGAGCGGCCACCACTGGCAGCCGGTTCACGTTCCGCACTTGCATGTTCAGCACCGCTGGAGCACCGGCGACTCGCCCGTCATGAGGCGTCAGCTCGAGGACCACCGTCGTGTCTTCCGCCACGGGCGGCGCGATGAAGACGGCTCCGGACAACACGCCGGATGGCCCGGCTGTCTGTGCCCAGGTCAAGGTCACGACGTCCCCGTCCGGGTCGCTGCCCGTTCCCTGGAGCACCACCCGCTCGCCTTCGTCGACGGAAAGCGAGCCGCCCGCGCTCGCCCCAGGAGGCTGGTTGGTGCATCGGTTTGGATCCGCCACCAGCGTGGGGAAGGGCGCGCTGGACAAGCCCGTGACGCGCACGTCGTCGACTTCCCACCCGCGGGAGGCGAACCGGAGCACGTCGTCAGATCCGAAGCGGAAGCGAACCCGCACCGTCTTCCCGGCAAAGGTGCTCCCCAGGCTGACGGTCTCGGTCCGGAACTCGGGAAACCGTTCGCTGCGCCCGGTGAAGGCGCGCCTGCCAGCCAGCGGGTTCGCGCTCTGGTTGGTCGCGGAGACGGTGTCGGTGTAGCCGGGGAAGGCGAAGCCGCCGATGTCGCTCCAGGTGGCTCCGTCGTCGGTGGAGAGCTCCAGCACCGCGCCGTCCCAGGCCTCCATACTGTCGCGCTCGAGCTCATGGCGGTGGCGAAAGGTGATCGTCAGCGGCCCGGGCCCGACGTGCAGCGGCGGCGACAGGAGCCACACGTCGGCAGCGGAGGCAGCGGGCTGCGCCGACCAGTAGTGCTGTGTAGCCGTCAACTCCACCAGGCGGAACTTCCCGATGGTGTTGAGCTGCGGGTCGGCGTCGGCCGTCCACACCTGGGTGGGCGCTTCGAAGGAATCCTCCGCCCCCGAGTCCAACTGCTGGTCGATGTTGAGCCGCCAGCTGGCGCTCGCCGAGGTGGTCGGCGGGAAGAGCGAGGCCCCAGCAACCGTCGCGGTGAACTCGATGTCCTGCGGGCCCAGCAGGTGATCGAGAGCGACCCGCACCCGGAGCACCCGCTCCTCGGATGGGGCGAGCGTTGGCACGGGAAGGGTCGCGCCCGCCGGGAACCGGACACCCGGGTGGCTCGCGCTCAGCGTAAGCGTCGCCTGCGCCGAGCCGAGCGCCTGCAGGCCGAGGTTCCGCACGGGGATCAACAGCTCCCCTTCTTCGTCGGCGTCCAGTCTCCCGTCGCCGTCGCAGCCCCCGGCACTCTCCACCAACTCGAACCCTGCGAGCCGGACCGAGCTGGAGACCTGGTAGCTCTCGGTGACGTACTGATTCGCGGTGTTGTAGCGGTCTGGTCCCAGAGCGCCGCCGCCGATCCCACGCCGGGCCAGCGCGCTCCACAAGGCGAGGTAGTCCTGCGGATCCTCCGCCGCGGCCACCGCCAGCAGCGCATCGCGGGCCTCGATGAAGGTAGGGATCACCGGGGTGGCCTTGAGGCCGGCGATCAGGTACCGCTTCATCCGTTCTTGTGCCGCAGAGAAGGTGTACCGGGGGTCCTTGAGCAGCGCCACGTAGCACTCCCAGAGCATCACCGCCCACACCTCGCCGGCGTTGTGCACTTCGTCCATCCAGCCCCCCTGGAGCCGAACCGCCGCGCCGGTTGGAAGCACGGCGTGCCTCTGGATGTGGGTGAAGGTCAGCGGGTTCTTCGCGAAGTCGATGGAGACGGGGTACCTGCGAAGCCCAAAGTAGACGAGTTGGGGCTCCCGTCGGCGTACCCTCCCAGAGGGAACGCGCCCCCCCAGGTGGCGTTGTTCACCACCTGCGTGTCATCGGCGGTGGCGAGGAGCAAACAGGCCAGGAAGTCGCTCCAGCCTTCCCCCAGCGCATCCCCCTGGTGGTTGGCGATCCCGGTGCCGTTGCCAATGAGGCGGTCGGAGACGAGGTGCCCGAATTCATGCGCCACGATGGTGGTGTCCAGCCCGCTGTCCCGTGAAGGGATCTGATCCAACCAGCGGTACATCTGCATGCGGGGGCTGCGCCCGTCGGCGGGCGTCATCATGTTGGCGTTGCAGCAGCCCGACCAGTCCAGCCCCTCGGCCAGCAGCTCGTCCCGCTCCTGGCCGCCGCGTTGGAAGTTGTCGAGCTGTGCATTTCCGGCGCGCTCATCGAAGCCCGCGTCGTAGAGCCAGTCATGGAGGAAGTTGTTGACGTAAAAGAGGTGCACCAGGGACGCCTGCCGCTGAGTGTCGTCGGCTGAGGCGTCGCGGGCGTGGTCGTAGGTGTACTGGAAGACGCCCGGCGCGCTGGCCTGCCCCGCGAGATCGCGGCTGGGTGAGTAGCCGTCCGGGTAGTAGAGGTCGGCGTAGGCTCGGACGTTGTTCCCGGTCAGGGTGGCCGCGCCTGGCGGAAGCCAGGGATCGCCGGTGGACAGCCCCGCGTGGTCGAGCGTGATCAACTGCTGCGAGACCCGGCCGTGGATCGTCCCGTCGACCCAGCCGGTGGGGTGCGGAAGGGCCGCGGGTCCCTCGGGGCTGGGGTGAGGCAGCTTCGTCGCCGGATCTGCCCAGACGAAGTAGCTGTGAGACGCGGTGAGGTTCTTCCGGAACAGGGGCCGGCCGTCGGCGGCGGAGATGACCCAGGCATGGCTGCCGGCGCTCGACTCCAACTCGATGGAGTACGCGGGCACGAGGCCGTCGCCGAGCGCAAACCAGACCGGGCGAGCACGCGCGAATCGGCCGGGTTCTTCCCAGCGCAGATACCCGCCGTCATCAGGAACCGAGCGGCTGGGCTCACGAGGCTCGGCCAGCTGGCGGGTCTCGAGCTGCCAGGCGGTAGCCACGGCCGAGGTCGCGGTCAGGGCAAAGGCGCCCAGCGCCTTCAGCTCGGGCGTGAGGTAGCCGGAGAGCGCCACGAGGTTCAACTCACGGTCCATCACCACCTTGAGCTCGTCCCGGAAGATCCGTACGCCGTCGACCCGCTGCTGGAAGGCGACGATGACGGCGCCCTGCCCGGTGTCATGGACGTGGGCCACCTCGGCCGCAGCCCACTGCGGCGGCGAACCCCGGTACAGGGCCACGTGTGCCAGGAGGTGCTGCCGGGCCGCTTCGGTGGCCGACAGCCCCACCGCCCTCGGGGTGCGAGAGGCGTGGTGGGGTGAGGCCCAGAAGAACGTGGGGACGCCGAGCCTCCGCTCCGTGGCCGTCACCTGGCCCGAAGGCCAGGCCACGACCGGGCGCTCGGCGGGCACCGAGCCAAAGGCATCCAACGAGTCCTGCGCGAGGGCCTGTACCCCGGCCAGGCAACTGAGCGCCATCAACCCACGCCAACGTCCGCTGCGCGACGCCGGAACCATTCGTTCAAATCGACCATTCGTCGCCATCCCGCTGACCATAGCCTGAGATGCGGCCCGGCGAGTGCAAACAATGGGCACCTCCTGCGCGGCGCGCCCGCTGGCTGGCGCTGGGGTTGGCTGCGAAGAGTCACTCCCGCCGACTGACCTGTCAGTCTCCGGAGAAGTTCCAGCTCACCGTCTCCGTGCCGAGGACCGTGCCGTTGTCGGAGCAGGTCTCCGTCCAGTTCCCGCTGAGCGCGCCGGGCTCGGTGAAGCCGTTCTGCGTCGAGCCCTCGCAGGTGATCGAGGTGAGTGACCAACTGACGCCCCAGGGGCGCTCGGTCTGGCACGTCACTCCGGGTATCACCGTGGTGCAGGACACCGGGACCGTGCCACTCGCGCTGAAGCCGAAGCGGATCGTCTTCTTCGTCACGTCGAAGCGCAGCGAGTTGTCCTGGTCCATCAGGTTGCCGGTGGCGCCGCTGCCGGTGCAGATGCAGTCGCCGAGATCCGCATAGTCCTCGGTCAGCATGAAGCTGCCCGACATGCGGTAGGTGTACGGACCCTGCTCCGGCCAGGGCACGAACTCGACGGTGCCGGTGCCGGTGGTGCGCGTCTCGGAGATCTGCGGCGCGGGGCCGCTGCGCCGGCTGTAGGTGAACGTGCCGTGGAGGCGCGCCGGCAGCACCACGTCGTCCTTCGTCACCGTGATGTTCGACACCAGCTGCACCTTCCCCTTCTTCGGAGTGTCTAGCGTCACGCTCACCGCCACTGTCTCCGGCGAAGGCACCTCGCCCGGCGCGGTGTAGGTGGCCGACGGGCTACCAGGGGACACGGTGCCCGCGCTGGAGCTCCCGCCCACCGTCCCGTTCACCGACCACTCCTTGAGCAGCGGCGCCAGCTCGTCCATCGAGTCCTGGCAAGCGGCCGCGAGGGTCACCAGCCCGTCGGCGCTCTCCACCGTGTTGCAGAAGCGCGCCGTCAGCGACACCGTGCCGCCCGTCTTCACCCGGGCCTTCGGGGGCCGCAGCTGCCAGCCCAGCAACATCGACCAGTCGGACAGGTGCGTCGTGGTGCCGCTCACGGTGTGGGCCGCCTCGTCGACGGTGACGCCGTCGAGCAGCGCCCAGCGCTTCTGCGCGTCCTGGAAGGCGATCCGCAGCGCGTCCTTCGTGGAGCCGGCCAGCTCCCCTTCCGCGAAGCTGAAGCGCACGGTGGCCGGCGAAGAGAAGGTGGTGCCTTCCGGCTCGAGCCGGTAGCTGCGCAGGCCGCCCGGCGCGGTGCTGCCCAGCGGCGTGAGGGTGAAGCTGGTGTCGGCGGTCACCGCGCCGGCGGGGACGATCAGCGTGAAGAGGCCGTCGGACGAGGTGAGCTGCCCTCCTGCGCTGCCGATGCTGGCCGTGGCCGGCGCACCGGAAGCGGTGCCGACCGCGGTGACGGCGGGCTCCTGGTTCAGCTTCGCGGAGGGGCCACAGCCGGCGAGCACGACGAGGACGGGGACGAGGGCGCGTTTCATGGCGCGCATGGTAGGGCCAAGGCACGCAGGCCGCCACCGGTCGGAAAATGACACTCCTCCAGAGTGCGCCCCTCCCACCACCTTTCGGGTAGGCTGCTCCGTCATGCGCATCCGTCCTGGGAACTCCGTCGAGCAGCCGAAGCCCACCACCACCGCCGAGAAGGCCGCCACGCCCGCCCCGGCGAAGGACGCGAAGCCCGCCTCGAAGCCCTACGCGCCGCCGACGGGCAACGTGGTGGTGAAAGACACCGGCATGGACGCCCCGGTGAAGACGGCCCGCCCCACCAACCTGACCGGCGCCGCGCCTCCTCCGCCCGCCGCGCCCGCCGCGCCCCTGTCCGGAGTCGACGGCGGCTCGAAGGCCAACGCGTCCGTCGCCGTCGCCTTCGAGAACATCAAGGCGCCCGGCGGCCCCGCCCAATCCCGCCTGTTGTCCGACGGCCTCGACGCGTGGAACGCGCGCATGCAGATGATCGAAGGCGCGAAGACCAGCATCGACGCGTCCTACTTCATCATGGAGAAGGATCCGTACGGCTTCGCCTTCCTCGGCGGGCTGCTCAAGAAACAGATGCAGGGCGTGGACGTGCGCGTCTCCACCGACGCCATGGCCGACACCTTCGGCAAGCACGGCTTCAAGATGCCGCTCAAGGGGAAGGACTACCTGCAGGAGCTCGTCAACCACGGCGCCGAGGCGTACATCTACCACCCCGTGTCCTCGCGGGCGTCCGACCTGATCCGCGGCGACTACGGGGTGCTGGCCTCCAACCACGACAAGATCCTCGTCGTCGACGGGCAGCGCGGCATCACCGGGGGCCGCAACATCGCGCAGGACTACTTCGCCAGCCCGAAGGACGTGAAGGGCTCGTGGCGCGACATGGACGTGCAGGTGGAAGGCAAGGAGGTGGCCAAGGGCCTGGTGGAGGCCTTCGACGCGGAGCTCAAGAACGGCGACGCCTCCCACGCGGTGCGGGGCGACCTCCTCGGCAACTGGGACAAGAAGGACATTCAGCTGCTCGGCGCCTACGAGATGATGAACCTCTGGGTGGCCGCGCCCCCCCTGTCCGAGGCCGAGAAGGCGGCGGTGCGCGCGGATCCGGCCAAGCGCGAGGCCCTGGCCACCGCGCTCGTCGAGCAGGCGCTGGGGAAGGTGCAGGCCGACCTGCCCGAAAAGCTCAAGCGCGCCCCCTCCGGCGACGACAGGGAGTTCCTCAAAGAGCAGGCGCTGGCCCTCGTCGGCCATGTGGAGACGCGCGGCAGCAAGGCCACCTACGACGCCGGCACCGGCACCACCCGCCAGACCGAGGTGAAGATCATCGACCAGACGTCCGCCGCCTCGGGCCAGCGGACCAACAACATGGCCGGGGCGCTGACCGCCCTGGTGGACTCGGCGAAGAACCGCATCGTCATTCAGAACCCGTACGTGGTGCTCACCCGCGACATGCTCGACGCGATGAAGCGCGCCGATCAACGCGGCGTGAAGATCGAGATCATCACCAACAGCCCGCTGTCCACCGACAGCGACGTGACCCAGGCCTTCTTCCTCGAGGACTGGCCGCAGATCCTCGCCGAGTGCCCCAACGCGAAGATCTTCGTGGCCACCGGCGACCGGAAGTTCCACGGAAAGAGCGCCGTCATCGACGACGACCAGGCGGTGGTCAGCACCTACAACCTCGACCTGTTGTCCGGCTTCGTGAACGGCGAGGTGGGCGCGGTGGTGAAGTCGAAGGAGCTGGCGAGTGACCTGCTGGGCGCCTTCGACGACGACAAGAAGACCCAGTCCAACGGCTTCATCGAGTACACCATCGAGAAGGACGCCAACGGCAAGGCGGTGCTGAAGGACGGCCAGCCGGTGGTGAAGTTCGGCCCTGAGAACCACCTGCCCAAGGAGCTGCTCGAGACCTACGCCAAGAAGCGCCACCTGTGGGGCGAGGTCCTTCGCAACAACCTCGGGTACTTCGAGCCGCTGCGGCACGGTCCGGTGACACCGCCGTGAGACAGCGCGCCCGCCCCGGGGGCTTGCCGCCGCGGACCGCGGGCGACTAACCGACCCGTCCCCATGCGCCATCTCCTCGTCCTCGTCCCCTTCGTTGTCCTCACCGCCGCCTGCGGCAACCGCGTCTACTGCCAGGGCAGCCAGTGCACCGGCGACGCGGGCCAGCAGCAGGACAGCGGGGCGGCGCCCTGCAACAACGCCTGCTCCGGCTTCCTGCCGGTGTGCGACGCCACCCGGAACGTGTGCGTTGCGTGCGGCGGGGGCTTGGGCTGCTCGGGCCTTTCGCCGGTGTGCGACGAAGGCGCCGCCAACGGCAACGGCGCCTGCGTGGTGTGCACCTCCACGGAGGGCTGCAGCGGCGCCACGCCCCACTGCCTCGTCGACGGCTCCGGCCGGCGCTGTGTGGCTTGCCGCAGCAACGCGGACTGCCCCGCCACCGAGCGCTGCGACAGCGCCACGCACGCCTGCGTCCCCCGTGTCACCGACGGCGGCATGACGGAGCAGGACGCGGGGCCTGGCGACGCGGGCAGCACCGAGGACGGCGGCGTAGACGGCGGCAACTCCTGGGACGGCGGCGCCTGCATCGTGCGGCCCACGCCTACCCCGTGCACCATGGAGTGCGACCCCGGCTTCAACTGCCAGAGCGGCCAGTGCGTGCTCAACGGCGGCAACGGGCCGGTGCAGGTGACGCTGCGCTGGAACACCGCCGAGGACGTCGACCTCCACGTCATCGAGCCGGTGCCCGGCGGCGCCGCCTGCGACGTGTACTACGGCAACGCCGACGGCACGCTGTGCGGCGCGGTGGGCGTCCTCGACCTCGACTCCAACGCGGGCTGCAACATCGACAATGTGGACATCGAGAACGTCATCTACGCCACCGACGCGGGCGCGCCGTCCGGCACCTGGGCGGTGCTGGTGGACCACTACAGCAACTGCGATCCGATGACGACGTACGTGCCGTACGAGGTGGAGGTGCGGGTGGGCACCACCATCATGGGCTACTGCGGCGCCTTCACCGCCAACGGGCCCGGCTGGGACAACGGCGGGGGCGCCAACGCCGGCACCCAGGTGATGACCTTCATCGTCCCGTGACGCGTCAGGCTGGTGTGGAAGGCGGGCGCGGGGGATAACTCCCCCAGCGCATGCCTTCCCGCCTCCCGCTGCTCGTCACCGCAGTCCTCACCTCCCTCGTCGTGGGCGCGCTCTTCGGCGCCTGCGGCCCCACGCGCTCGAAGTGCGCCACCGTCACCTGCGACGGCAACCGGGTGTGCGACGAGGCCACCGGGGCGTGCGTGCGGGGGGACGGTGGCGTCACCGACGGGGGCGTGGACGCCGGCACCGACGCGGGCAGCACCTGCGTGCCCGACTGCGTGGCGCCGCAGGTCTGCGACACCGCCACCGGCCGCTGCGTGGAGTGCTTCACCGACAACGACTGCGCCTGCCCCGCCACCGTGTGCCGCGCGTCCGGCGCGTGCGAATTGCCCGGGCCCGACGCGGGGCTGCCCGCGGGCGGCGAGTCCTGCACCACCGCGCTGGCCATCAACTCCTGCGGGCAGAACTTCTCCTTCACCGCCAACCTCTCCGCGGCGCGCGACGACGTGGTGGGCAGCTGCGGCCAGGCCGCCGGCGGAGGCAAGGACCTCTTGTGGGTGCTGCGCCTCGACGCCACCCTCGACGTGACCATCACCGCCCGGCGCTCCTCCGGCTCCCTGGCCGAGCCCGTCGTCTCCCTGCGGCGCGACTGCGACGACGAGCGCGAGCTGGCCTGCAGCGACAGCTTGAGCGGCCAGGCCAGCTTTCGCCTGCGCAGCCTGACGCCCGGCCTCTACACCCTGGTGGTGGACAGCTTCGACGCGTCCTCGGCGGGCCGGGTGGATGTCACGGTGCAGTTCTCCGCGCCCACCACGCCGGCCAACGAGAGCTGCGGCACCGCCGAGCTGCTCCCCCCGGACACCGACGTGACGGTGAACCTCTCCCTCGCGGACGACGACCTCCAGGTGTCGTGCAACCGGCTGCCCAGCAGCGCCGAGGCCGTGTACCGGCTCGAGCTCACCTCGCCGTCCGACGTCTTCCTCACCGCCACCGGGACGACCAACGTGAACCCGGTGCTGGCGCTGCGCCGCTCCCCCTGCGCCGCGGCCGACCAGGTGCGCTGCGTCAACGCCTTCACCGGCACCACCGAGTCGCTCATCGCCCGCGACCTGCCCGCCGGTAGCTACTACGTGGTGCTGGAACGCGGCGGGCCCGCGGTCGGCTCCATCACCCTGCGCGCCTCCGTCACCCCGCCTACGCCCCCGCCGGTCAACGACACCTGCTCGGGCGCGCGCGCCATCACCTTCCCGGTGGGGATGAACACCGTCACCTTCTCCGTGGACACCTCCCTGGCGCGGGACGACGAGGCAGGAAGCTGCAACGCCGAGCTCGACAGCCCCGAGACGGTGTACGCGCTGACGCTGGCCACCCGGAGGAGCGTCACCATCGTCTCGCGCGCCAGCGCGGGGGCGACCAGCGACCCGGTCATCTACCTGCGCGGGGGCGCGTGCGACGCGCTCGCCGGCCAGGAGCTCGGCTGCAGCGACGCCAAGCTGCCCAACTTCGACACGCTCACCTCCACGCTCGACCCCGGCACCTACTTCCTCTTCGTCGAGGGCTTCGGGCCCGCGGGCGCCGGACCCACCGACGTGACGGTGACGCTGGGGCCGTGAACGGCGGGCCACGGGCGCCGGCGCGGTTACCTGCCACCCCGGAGGGACGCGAGCCGTACGCCCAGGTGAACGCTGGCCCCACGCGCGTCTCCCTGCTCAAGGACGGGCTGCAGGCCTTCCCGGCGATGCTGGCCGCCATCGCCCACGCCGAGCGCACCCTCTGCCTGGAGACGTACATCCTCCGCGACGACGTGAGCGGCACCCGCTTCATCAACGCCCTCATCGAGCGCGCGCAGGCGGGCGTCGAGGTGCTGTTGATGTACGACGACTGGGGTTCCGACGTGCAAGACGCCACGGTGGCGCGGCTCAAGGAGGCCGGCGTGAAGGTGCTGGTCTTCCGCCCGGTGCGCTTCACCGCTTCGCTGGCGCGGCTCGTCAACGTCTTCCGCCGGCGCGATCACCGCAAGGCGCTGGTGGTGGACGGGCGGCTCGGCTTCACCGGCGGCCTCAACCTGTCGGACGACTACGCGGCGGTGCAGGACGGTGGCCAGGGCTGGCGCGACACGCACCTCGGGCTGGCCGGCCCCGCAGCGCAGGAGCTGGAGCGGCTCTTCCTGCAGACGTGGAGATCGCAGAAGGGCCCGGCCTTCGACGAAGCGCGCTTCGTGCGGCCTCGCGCGGCCGGCTCGCCCAGGCTCAAGATCATCGGCAACGACTTCGCCGTCGATCGCAAGGGCGTGCGTCGCGCCTACCTGGAGGCCTTCCACAAGGCGAAGACGCGGATCTACCTGACGCACGCGTACTTCATTCCGCCCCGGAAGGTGCTCAAGGCGCTCCTCCACGCGGCCGGGCGGGGCGTGCGGGTGGCGCTGGTGCTGGCGGCGTCGACGGACGTGAAGCTGGTGCTGTACGCGGCGCGCGGCCTGTACCCGAAGCTGCTCAAGCACGGCGTCGAGGTGTTCGAGTGGGAAGGGAGGGTGCTGCACGCCAAGACGGCGGTGGTGGACGGCACCTGGTCCACCGTCGGCAGCGCCAACCTGGACGCGCTGAGCCTGCGGCACACCCTCGAGGTGAACGCGGTGGTGACGGAGCCGGCCTTCTGCCAGGCGGTGGAGCGGTTGTTCCTCGAGGATCTCACCCACTGCCGGCGGGTGACGCGCGACACGGTGAAGGGCTACGGCTTCCTGGCGCGAGCGCTGTCCTGGCTGGCGTACCGGCTGCGCCACTGGCTGTGACTCACGGCTCAAGGCTCCGTGGTGACCACCAGGCCCGAGTCGCCCACCGCCCACAGGCTGCACGCCCCGCCGCCGCGCACGCGCGCCAGAAAGCTGCCCGACATCGGCCGCAGGGGAGACGAGAAGGACGTGCCGTTCCAGCGGGCGAAGCCGACGTTGCTACTCACGGCAGGGCCCACCACGTACACCTCGGTGGAGGACAGCGCGCGCACCCCGTACACGTCGAAGCCGGGTGACCCCTCTCCGCTCCAGCCGACGCCGTTCCACCGGTACAGGCCGCCGGCCCCGCCCGCGAAGGCCAGCACGTTGGACACCACGTCCACGGCGTAAATGGGGGTGTTGGCGGGAGACAGCGTCGCCGGAGAGTCCCAGCTCTGCGTGGTGACGTTCCACCGCCAGAAGGCGCCCTTGCCATTCGACGTGTTGCCCACCGCGAAGAGCGTGTCTTCATCCACGCCGTCCACGTCGTAGACCGCGCCGGCGCTGGGCGGCGTGCGGGTGATGGCCGCCGGCTGCCCCACGTCGAGCTCCACCACCGTGGCGGGGCTGACGGTGGGGACGTACAGACGGGTGGTGCCCCCGATGCGAATGCCAGCGAGCGCCTGCGGGGTGCCCGCGGACGGCGAAGGCAGCGGGGTGCACTGGCGGGGACCGTCCACGCGGGCGAGGCCCGTGCTACTGACGACGAAGGGCTGGAAGTCGGTGGGGCGGACCCAGACGCCGGCGAAGTTCCCGGTGCAGGTGCCGCCGCTCCAGTCGGCGAAGGTCCCACCTGTGGTGAAGAGGCCGATCGAATCGCCATCCCCGACGGCGATGACTCCCTGCGAGCTGAAGACAGCCAGGTCGGTCCATTTCGGGCCGGTGGTGCGGACCGCGCGGACCGCGCCCGTGCAGAGGCCGCCGTCGGGCGTCCCGGCGTCCACTCCTCCGGCGTCGGGGGAGCCGGCGTCCGGCACGCCCGCGTCGGGGACACCTGCGTCCATGGCTCCAGCGTCAACTGCTCCGGCGTCGAGAGACCCGGCGTCGCCTCCGCCTGCGTCCACGTCCCCCGCGTCCAGCGTGCCCGCGTCCAGCGTGCCCGCGTCCGGCGTGCCCGCGTCCGAGGTGCCCGCGTCGCTGCCCGCGTCTGTCCCCGCGCCCGGCTGACGGAGGAGCAAGTCCACCCGGACGACGGGCACGCCCACCTGGAACGTCTGCGCGGCCTGGTCCGCCGCAGGCGCGCCACAGCCGCCGAGGTGCAGGCTGGCCGACGCCTTGAGCAGCGCGCCCCACCCCTCGGGCTGGACGACGCCCACCACCGCCTCCGTCCTCGCCGGCCGGTCGGAGAGCGACACCTGGCGCACCTCGCGTCGCGTGGAGTCGCTGGCGTCCGACACCTCGAGCACCACGCAGTCGTCGCCCATCGACAGGCGCTCCACCGCCACGTGGATGGACGCGCCCGGCTGAGTGGCCGCACTCCCGCAGCCCGTCAGGGCGGCCACGCTGAGGAAGAGGAATGTCCGACGCATCGTCTTCCGACCGTACCAGAGGCGGGTCAAACGAGCGGCCGCTCCTGGGCGTATTCGAAGAGCAGGTCCCTCAAGGCGGTCAGCTTGCGCGGCGGGTGCGCCAGCGGCGGATGGACGAAGTAGAGCGTTCCCGTGCGCTGTTTCACGCGCGGCAGCACCCGCACCAACGCCCCCGACGCCGTGTCCCCGCGCGCCAGGAAGACCGGCAGGAGGCCGAGGCCCGCCCCTTCGCGGATCAGCTCGCGGCAGAACAGCACGTCGTCCCCCACCACGCGGAACTTCGGGTGCCTCGGAAACGGCGGCGGCAGGGTGAGCCCCACCATCTCCACCAGGTCGTGTCTGGACAGGTCCTCCGCCCGGCGCGGTGTCCCCCGGCGCGCCAGGTAGGCCGGCGACGCGTACACGTCGAAGCCCACCCCCGACACGCGCCGCGCCACCAGCGACGAGTCCGGCAGCCGCCCGGGCGCCAGCCGCAGCGCCGCGTCCAGCCCCTCACCCACCAGGTTGAGGCGGGTGTTGGTCAGCCGCATCACCACGTCCAGCTTCGGGTAGCGCGCCAGCAGCCGCGCGACGAGGCCCGGAAGCCAGGTGAGCCCGATGTCCACCGGCGCCGTCAGGCGCAGCTCGCCCGAAGGCTCCTCCTCCTGCTCCGGCAGCGACGCCCCCGCGCCCGCCAGCGAGCCCAGCAGCGGAGACACCTTCTCGTAATAGGCCGCGCCCGCCGTGGTGAGAGACAGCCGGCGCGTCGAGCGCAGGAAGAGCTGCACCCCCAGCGCCGCCTCCAGCCGCGCCACGCCCCGGCTCACCGACGACTTGGGCTGCCCCAGCACCCGCGCCGCCTCCGACATGCTGCCCGCGTCCGCCACCGCCTTGAAGAGCGGCAGCAGGTTGAGATCGAGCGTTCCAGCCATGGAACGGAGTATTGCTGGCTGATTTACTTGTGCACCAGCCGCAACAACCACACATCCAGGTGGATGGACGGATCGAAGCGACAGGGCTTGAGCCGCCGGCAGGGCCTCTCGTACGCGCTCACAGGCGCGGCTGCGGTCGCCACCGGCGTGGGGCTCACCCGGTCGCCCGAGGCGTCGCAGAAGGACACCCCGATGACGAAGCGCCTCCCCTCCCTCTTCCTCGCGCACGGCGCGCCGATACTCCTCGACATGCCGGGCTGGGTGTCGGAGCTGAAGGCGTGGGCGGACGCGCTCCCGAAGCCGAAGGCCATCCTCATACTGTCCGCGCACTGGGAGGAGCGGCCGTTGACGCTGGGGGCCACCGCCACCGTGCCGCTCGTCTACGACTTCTACGGCTTCCCCGAGAAGTACTACCGGCAGCAGTACCCTGCTCCGGGGGCGCCGGCGCTGGCCGCGCGCGTGAAGGAGCTCCTCTCGGCCTCACAGCCGGTGGTGGAGGAGCCGGGCCGAGGCCTCGATCACGGCGCGTACGTCCCGCTGGTGGCGATGTACCCGCTGGCCGACGTGCCAGTGCTGCAGGTGTCGTTGCCCACGCTGGAGCCACGGCCCCTGCTGGAGCTCGGGAAGGCGCTGGCCCCGCTGCGGGACGAGGGCGTGCTGATCATCGGCAGCGGCTTCATCACCCACAACCTGCGGGCGATGATGCTCTCGGGTGACGCGCCGGCGCCGGGCTGGGCGCTGGACTTCGACGGCTACGTGGCCGACGCCTTGTCCCGCAAGGACGTGGACGCGCTGCTCGACTATCGCGCGAAGGCGCCGGGCGTGCGGCTGGCGCTGCCGACACACGAGCACTTCGTGCCGCTGCTGGTCGCGCAGGGAGCGGCGGCCGAGGCGACCCCTTCGTTCCCCATCAGCGGCTTCGTCTTTGGCTCGGGAAGCCGGCGCTCCGTGCAGTTTGGCTGAGCCACCCTCCAGGAGACACCCTGGCGACGACGACGGCTGACTTCTGCGCCCGGCAAGGGCCTTCCCATCGGCCTTCGTCGCGTGGGGCCGCTTCGAGAAGGCGCCCATCGCTGCGCGAGGGTGAGCGATTTCACACATCTCGGCTGATGGACCCCGGGCGATCGGGTGGCCCGACGCGCAGAGCTCTTCCTGTAGGGTGCGCCGCGCGCCGAAACACCGTGGTCGTGAGGAGTCTCAATGCTGAACGTCGTGAAGTCGTCTGTCCGTGCCGCCCTGCTCTCTTCGATCCTCGTCCTCGCCAGTTGCTCCGGAACTGCCTCCGAGATGGACGACGCGGGCGCTGGAGGGGGAGGTGGTGACGTCGACGCGGGCCTCGGAGGTGGTGCTGGCGGTGGGACCGGAGGAGGCGGAGGCGTCGGCGGCGGAAGTGGCGGTGGCGGAAGCGTCGGCGGTGGGAGTGGAGGTGGCGGCAACGTCGGCGGTGGTGCGGGAGGTGGCGGCGACGTTGGCGGCGGTGCGGGCGGAGGCGCGGGCGGTGGCGCGCAGGGTGGCGGCGCGGGCGGTGGAGGCGCGGCGGACGCGGGTGTCGGCGGAGGCGCGGGCGGCGGCGGCGGCGCGGGCGGCGGCGGCGGCGCGGGCGGCGGCGGCGGCGCTGGGACGACGACTCCCCCTCTGCGCACCATGGGCAATCACCTGGTGCTGCCCAACAACACCGTGTGGCACGGGCGCGGCGCGAACCTGGCAGATCAGCGCGGCTGCAACGCCTGCACGTCTCAGCCTCCCAACGTGAACGAGGTGAAGCGCCGCATCGACGAGCTGGTGGCGTGGGGTGCGAACTTCATCCGCCTGGACCTCGAGGCCTATGCGTCGGACGACGGCTACCGCCACGTGAACAACTACCGCTCGGTCCTGCTGGACGCGGCGTACGGGCAGCAGATCCGCGATCTCGTCCAGTACATCGGCACCAAGCCCGGCGTGTACGTTCTGGTTTCTGCGTGGATCGATCCCTCCATCGGCACCCTCGGCTGGCCCACGCTGGCTCCGGGCACCGGCACCGACGCGACCTGGACCCGGCTGGTGGAGCTGCTGCACGACCAGCCGCACGCGATGTTCGGGGTGATCAACGAGCCGGAGTCCAACTTCAACGGCGCGCAGGATCAGGACGTCTGGACGCGGATGAACGGGGTGGTGAAGGCCATTCGCGACGCGGAGGATCTGGCGGGCGCGCCGTACCACATCGTCACCGTGCAGGGGACCGGCGGCTGGGCGCGGAGGCTGGGCTACTACGTCACCCACCCCATCACCGAGCGCGGCGGGCAGAACGTCGCCTACGAGGTGCACGTGTACGATCCGCAGTCCGAGTTCGCGACGCTCTTCGAGGGCCCGTCGCAGACGCTGCCGGTGATCATCGGCGAGTTCGGCCCCGGCGGCGGGATGACGCTGGACGACTGCGACGCGCTGATGACCAGCGCGATGACGCGAGAAATCCCCCACCTCGCCTGGACCTTCCACATGCGCTGCCCGCCGAACCTGCTGGTGGACAACTCCAACGGCGGCTGCGGGGTGAACATGACGCTGACGCCGAGCACCTGGGGCCTGCGCTTCAAGAACCGGCTGGCGACGCCCTGGTAGTCACAGCGGCTGATCGAGGAACGTGTCGGGGCGCAGGTCCGTCACCTGCCCCCACGATGAGACGATCCGATCCGGCCCGGGAATCGGCCCGTTGATCACGAAGCCGAAGTCGATCCGCAGCACCTCGCGGTTGAGCTGCGGCAAGAGCAGCCGGAAGCCGATGCCGGTGGTGTGGACGAAGGTCGGGCGCACGTCGAAGGCCGAGCCTACGTCGTAGAACAAGACGATGCCGAGCCAGTTGGAGAGGATCTCGAACGGCCGCGCGCGGTACTCGAAGTTGCCCAGCACCAGGTGCCGGCCGGACACCTGATCCGGGAACGCGCCGCGCAGGCCGGTGCTGCCGCCGAGCAGCAGCTGCCGGTTGTCGAGGTCGTTGAACTTGAAGTCCACCAGCACGCGCTGCACGAAGCGTCCGCCGAAGAAGAGCGGCGAGTAGTTGAGCACCTCGGCGGAGAAGCGCTGGTTGGCGCTGGTCTGCCCGGGCCGCAGGCGCACGCCGGCGCCCACCTGCACGGTGAAGAGGTCATCCGCTTTGTAGAAGCGGTAGCGCACGCTGGTGGCCAGCTCGATGAAGTGATTCGGCGCGAAGGGCAGCGGCAGGGCCCAGCGGAGGCCGGCCTGCGCGAGCCAGCCCAGCTGGAAGTCCTCGGACAGCTCGTAGGTGTCGATGTTGCGCAGCACCTTGAAGTCCGACGGGAAGGCGCGGAAGAAGCCGGAGAGGTACGTCACGTTCTCGGAGCGCGGCAGGTAGTTGGCGCGGAGCCAGTCCACCTGCTCCTCGCGCAGGCTGTCCGGCGGAGGCGCGTACTGGTGCACGTAGCCGCCCACCGCGCCGGTGAGGTCGACCTTGAGCGCGCGTCCCCAACTGCGGGTGTAGGAGGCCTCTCCGGCGAACTCGCGCACGTCGTACACGTACGGCACCGTCTCGGTCCCGCCCTCGTCCGGGTAGGGCAGTTGCCAGATGTTGGCCCCGCGGAAGATGCGCCGCCGCCGCGCGTTCCATGAGCCGTTGAGCACCACGCCCCAGGTCTGATCGAGGTTGATGATTGGCCGGCCGAAGGACACGGCACCCGACGTGCCCTCTGGCGCGCCGGTCTGCCGGTTGAAGATGATGTTCGCCGTCTCCGCGAAGGCCCAGTACGAGCCGAACAGGCGCCGCTCGGTGAAGGACTGGCCGACGGTCAGCGTGTCGAGGCGCAGGATCATGTTGAGCGCCAGTTGCTGACCCCAGCCGTTGAAGTTGGTCTCGATGAGCTGGAGCTGCAGGTACTGGAGCAGGCTGCCGATGAGGGTGAAGCTGTTGGACAGGCGCAGGCTCCAGCGGTCCTTGGTCACCACCATCAGCGCGACGCCGCCGTCCTTGCCCTTCACCGGCACCACCTTCACCACCGCGAGGATGAAGAGGCGGCGCAGGTTGCGCTCGGTCTCCAGCACGTGCGACGGCTCCCAGGCCTCGCCTTCCTGCACCAGCACCTCGCGGCGGATGACGGACTCGCGGGTCTTCTTGTGGAAGATGTTGAGGAAGAGCGGGTACGGATCGCTCGGCGCGAAGATCTCCTCGGAGGCGATGAGGATCTCCTCGACGCGCTTGCCCACCGGCTCCGGCTCGAGTTCGCGCTGGTGCAGCTCGAGCGCCCAGCCGATCAGCCGATCCTCGTACCCTGTCTCGGCGGACGGCGTCGCCCCAGCCAGGAGGGCCACGAGCAGCGCGTGCACGACGGCGACTCTAGCTCAGGGCCGGCGGCACCCAACGAACGAAGCCCTGCTCCCGCTCCCACTCGGTCGCCTGGAGCCCCGTCACCGCCCCGAGGCTCTGCGCGAACCGCTCCTGCGGCGATCGCCCCGGCCCCAGCGCCTCCACCGCGACGTTCCACTCGGTGAACAGCGCGTGCACGGCCGTCCCTGGTTTCACCTGCCGCCGCAAGTCCCTCGGCAGCCAGTCGCGGAACAGCCACGGGGAGAACCCATGCGAGAAGTCAGTCCACAACAGCAAGGCCTCCTTCACCAACTCCTCCCCGCGCCGGCCCACCACCCACACCGTCAACACATGCCCTTCCGTGTCGGTGCTGCCCTCGAGGAACAGCCCGCCGTCCTCGATGGCCTGGCCGAGCAGCGCGTGGATCTCGGCCGCCTCGTCCTCCCGGTAGCCGCGCAGGACGTTCATCACCCGCACCAGCACCGCCGGCCCCAGCGCCGCCAGCACGTCGAAGTGGCTGGCCCGCACCTCGACGCCGGGAAGCGGCGTCACCCGGGAAAGGTCCCGCTCCACCCCGAGGACGCGCAGCGACGGCTCCACCGCCCACAGCGCCTCCTGCAGCGCCTTCGTGGTGACAGGCTTGTCCCCGAAGCCCACGTCCAGCACCAGGCCACCCGGCCTCAGCGCACGCGCACGCTCGTGACACACCCACGCGTCCAGCGCGGCCAGGCGGCCGGGGCGCGTCCGGGCGCGGACTGGACGATCGACGCTCAGAGCGAGACGACCCGCACCGACACCGGCGCCGACGCCGACGGCGGCGTGCCCATCGCGCCCGAGCTGCTGGTGAGGAAGGCCCGCAGGGTGAACTCCCCGTCCAGCTGCAGGCCCTGCGAGTCCTCCAGCGCGAAGTCCGCGTCGTACCCCACGCTCTTCCCCGGCTCGAGGCGCAGCGTCGTCATCGCGAAGGTGCACGCGCGGCGCTCGGACAGGCGGCCCACCACGCGCCCACCGGCGGTGAGGGCCTCCACGTCGAACTGGCAGCCGGAGGTGAAGCGGAACACCTGCGCCTGGCTGGAGGTGTTGGTCACCTCGAAGCGCACCTTCGCCACCGCCGTCTCCGCGTTGCCCGGGCAGGGCGTGGTGATGCACGCGATGGTGTTGGGCTTCGAGGTGTACCGCGCCTGGTCCAGCGTGACGCGCGCCGCGACGGCGACGGAGGGCAGCGCGTTGCCGTTCACGCTCGCGCTGGCCAGGGTGAAGCGCTCGCCGCGGCCCGTCTTGAAGCCCACCAGCCCCACCCGCGGCGCGAAGGACAGCTCGGTGAAGGCGGGCGGCGTGCAGAAGGCCACCGGATCCGGCTTCTGCTCGAAGGAGATGACGCGCGTGTCCGCGAAGTCCTGCGCCGGAGTGGACACCAGCACCCCCGTGCCGCTGCGCCGCGCGGTGTACGTGGTGCACCTGCCCTCACCCAGAATCCACGCCGTGCGTGCGTACCCGAAGCGCACGAAGGGCACCCACTTCGCGCCGTTCCACATCAGCAGCGTGGTGGAGTTCTCGCTCGCCGTGCCCACCCACACCGGGTGCGCGAACAGCCCCGACAGCAGCGCCATGCCGTCGCCCACGTCCGTCAGCGTCACCGTCCGCGCGCTGGTGGCCGACGTGAAGGTCCACCGGTTGCCCTCCTGCATCGGCAGCCAGGTCGCCGCGCGGCTGGTAGAGGTCAGCTCACCCTCCACCGTCTCCACGTCGTCCACGCCGTCGTCCACGCCCACCATCGCCGTCGCGTCCGGGCCTCCGCAGCCCACCAGCGAAACGGCCAGCACCGCCATCCACAGCCACAGGTTGCGCGTCATCGGGACACCCCCACGGTTGAGAAGCGGGCGGGGTATGCCCAACACCTACATCTCTGTCAACGGAGGGGGAGAAGGGGTGTCACTGACGGCAATTCAGCGCCAGGAGAGCTCGAGCTCGACGCGTTCGGCGGCGGTCTTCTCCCAGGAGGCGGACAGCTCGACGTGGAAGAGGCTCTGGCAGAGGGAGCGAAACAGGCCGATGTACACCTGGATGGGCAGCACCTCTTCCTTGAAGACGAGCTTGGCCGACGAGTCGTCGGACTCGGCGACCAGCCGGTGGCCGGGGGCGATCATCGGATTCAAGGTGGCCAGCAGCGGCTTGAAGAGCGCGCGCGGCCCGCCGGCCTTGAGCCCCTCCAGCGACTTGCCGAAGGGCGACCTGAGCAAGGCGTCCATCGTGTAGTGGCCGAGCTGCTCGAAGGCGTCGTCCACGCTCCGGCGCTTGGGCGCGAGCAGCTCCACCGCCTTCCACAGCATGCGTAGGAACTCGGGCGTGGGGTACGAGAGCGAGTCGACGTACGCCCTGGGCTCCTTCGCGGCCTTGCGCAGCTGCGGCTCGGCGGAGGCGCCGATGAGGCGCAGCACCGCAGCGATGAGGGCGTTGAAGAACATGCCGCGCATGACGTCGGCGGGGCTGGTGCCGGCGATGCGGGCCTCCAGCTCCCTCTGGTCCAGCACACCCTTGCGCTCGGCTCTGGTGGGCTTGAGCTCGACACCGCCGGAGCTCGAGCTGCCCAACTCGTCCAGGGTAGGCGCGGATTTGTCGGTGGAGTGGGTAACTTCGCCCGACGCCGTCAACACCGGCTCCAGCTCCACGTCCTCGGGGAAGAGCTCGCGCATGAAGGCGGCGAGGTGCGCGCTGGTGGCGGGCAGGCGCTGCTTGGCGAGGAAGCCTTCGATGGCCTGCCGCAGCTCGCCGCCCGTCTGGTAGCGGGCCTCGCGCTCGCGATCGAGCGCCTTCATCACGATGGCGTCGAGCGCCTTGGGCACCTGGCGATCGAGCTGCGACGGCGGGTGGATGGTGGCGCCCACCACCGCGCGCAGCGTATCCGTCTCGTTCTCGCGCTTGAAGAGGCGCTCGGTGCAGAGGATTTCCCAGAAGACGATGCCCAGGCCGAAGACGTCGCTGCGCCCGTCGAGGTCCTTCCCGTAGGCCTGCTCCGGCGACATGTACGCGTACTTGCCCTTGATGATGCCGGTGGCGGTGCGGACCAGCTTGTTGGCCGCCTTCGCCACGCCGAAGTCGATCAACTTCACCGCCCCGTTGAAGCCGATGAGGATGTTCTGCGGGCTCACGTCGCGGTGGATGAGGTCGAGCGGCTGGCCCGACGGCGTCTTCGCCTGGTGCGCGAAGTCGAGCGCGTTGGCGGCGTCGGCGATGACGCGGCACTTGAGCGCCAGCGGCATGCCGCCCTTCGTCTCGGTGGCGTGGACGAGCACGTCGCGCAAGGACAGCCCGTGCACGTACTCCATGGCGATGTAGTACTCGCCCTTGTCTTCGCCGAGATCGTAGATCTGCGCGATGTTCGGGTGCGTCAGCACCGCGGCGATCCGCGCCTCGTCGAAGAACATGTTGACGAACTCCTGGTCCTCCTTGAGGTGGGCCAGCAGCGTCTTCACCACCACCAGCTTCTCGAAGCCCGCCACGCCCTTCTGCTTGGCCAGCCACACCTCGCCCATGCCGCCGATGGCCAGCTTCTTGACGAGGTGGTACCGCCCGAGGACCTGAGAAGACACGGCTGACGGACAGGGGATAGCACGAGAACCGGCGCGGCCGGACAGCTCAAGTGCCCGGTCGCGGGAGGCCCTGCTTCACTCCCGCGCGTCACCGAGGCAGGGGAGGAGGAGGCGGCGGCGGGTAGAGGTCCCTCGCGAGCAGCTGCGGACTCGCCGGGACGGCAGCCACCGGCTCACCCGAAGGCTGCAGACTGACGCTGCAGATGTTGTCGTCGAGGTCGTTCCACGCGCCGCTGGCGTCGATGTACGCGATGCAGCCGAACGGAAAGAGCAGCAGGCACAGCGCGGTGTCGGCCACGACGTAGCCCATCCCCACCGAGGTCCGAGGCCAGCACGTCTGCGCGTACCGGCCGGGCGCGCTCACCTCGATGCGCTGCGGGTGCTTGCGGTCGATCTCCACGACGGTCGGCGTACGCCCAACGGACATCCCGTTGACGCGCACCTCGGCGCCAGGGATGTCGGACACGATCTGGTACGGCGAGGTCCGCGAAGCGACCATGGTGGCGCAGCCGGTGGACGAGACGGCGATGCCAGCGACGGTGGTCAGAAACAGCGTTCGGGTCAGCATGTGAGTCTCCGGAGTGGGAGCGTGCGGCTCGGTGGTGACGTGCCGCTGTCCAAGCCGCGTGCCGGTCGCAGCCGCTCGAAAGGGGCGTCTCTTTCCGGGTCGAGGGGTCCCGTGCCTGACGAAGCGTCCGTCATGCGGGATGGAGCGCCTCCCCCGAACTCCTCATCCTCCGGGGCCCTCGCGACGGGCACGCGAGGTGCTCCGTCGCCCGTCCACACTCCAACCCCAAGGACAACCCCATGCGCTCCCTCTTCCTCATTGGCCTGTCGCTGGCCGCTTCCGGCTGCGCCCGTTCGCTCCGCCTCCCTCACCTCGACCTCAAGCCCGAGGTGGCCACCTTCGAGACGGGCCTCAACCAGCGCACGAAGGTGTTCGACTTCGAGATCCCCGAGGTGAAGAAGGACACGCAGCGGGTGAACAGCGTCACGCTGAAGTACGGAGACACGAAGCTGGGCGGCACCGAGAAGCAGGATCAGCTCTCGAACCTGACCGTACTGCGCGGCGGTCAGCCGATGATGAACGTCGCGTGCCGCTCAATCCAGGACGGCGCGACCGCCTTCGGCCGCGACTTCTCCCGGCACACGTTCGCCTGCCAGGCCGTCGACTTCACGCTCGAGGTGCAGGAGCCGCAGGACGACGTCTTCGTCGGCCACGCGCGCCTCGGCTCGGTGGAGCTCACCTTCGAGTCGAGCGACGACATGGAGAAGGGCGTCCCGCAGTACCCCACGGGCTTCCACCTCTCGCAGAAGGGCAAATGGGTGGCCACGTTCGAGTACTTCCAGGGCGGCAAGGCGTACGTGAACCCTAGCCTCTCCGCCGCCGAGCGTGACGCTGTCCTCTCGGTGCTGGTGGTGCTGCACTCCACCGGGACGTGGCTGGCGAACAACGCGTCGCGGAACCAGGCGCGGCCCTTCGGCATGTGACGCGGGTCCGGCGGCTCCTTCAACGTCGGGCCGGACGCGCTACGGTGGGTGCCGATGAACGAGTTCCAGCTCATCGACGCCTTCGTCGCCGCCTTTCACCCGCCGCCCCCGCCCCTGGGCCCCGGCGACGACTGCGCGGTGCTTCCGCCGGCCCGCGCTCTGACCTGCGTCACCACCGACGCGCTGGTGGAAGGCGTGCACTTCACCCGGCGCACCTTCAGCTTCGAGGACATCGGCCACAAGGCGCTGGCGGTGAACCTGTCGGACCTCGCGGCGATGGGCGCCCGGCCCCGGTGGGCCCTGTGTGCGCTGGGGCTGCCCGACGGCGTCAACGCGACGGAGCTGCGAGCGGTGGCGAAGGGCATGGCCGCGCTGGCGAAGGTGCACGGCGTGGAGCTGCTGGGTGGCAACGTCACCCGCGCGCAGCAGCTCTCCCTCACCCTCACGCTGGGGGGCGTGGTGCCTCCCGGCCGGCAGCCGCTGCTCCGCTCCGGTGCGCGCCCCGGCGACGTCCTCTACACCTCGGGCTTCCTCGGTGACGCGGCGGCGGCGCTGCACCTCGCCTCGCATCGCCGGCCCGTACCTCGCGCGCTCGCGCTCGCCCAACGACGGCCCTCCCCTCACCTCGCCTGGGGCCTGGCCGCCGCGCCCTTCGCCTCGTCCGCCGTCGACGTCTCGGACGGGCTGGTGCAGGACCTGGGGCACGTCTGCGCTGCGTCCTCCGCCGGCGCCGAACTGGAGCGCGTAGCCCTGCCCCTCTCTCCCACCCTGCGCGAAGCCGTCCCTCCCCCCGTCGCCCAGCGCCTCGCCCTCTCGGGAGGGGAAGACTACGTGCTGCTCGTCTCAGTACCCGCGCGCCGCGCCACCGCCTTCGAGCGCGCCGTGGCGAAGCGCCACCTCGACGCGCACCGAATCGGCCGCATCTCCGAGGTCCCCGGCGTGCGCGTCGACGGCCTCCCCTTCCGCGGCCCAGGGGGCTTTCAGCACCGCCCCTGACTGCGCGGCTTCTTGCGCAGCGGAGGGCGCGGCCTCCCCTCGTTTCCACGCCCCGGCAGAAGGCCTGCGCGTTGCTCAGGCTTCTGGCCTCCATGACGACCCGACCCGCGCTCGCTGGCCCCGAGGTGCAGGACTCTGGTACACGGCGCCGCGTGGCCGAGGACGTCCCGAACAAGCCAGGGCTCTTGAAGCGCCTGTGGGGCTCGTGGGCCACCCGCAGCCTGGCCGTCGGCGCGGTGGCCACGGCCATCGATCTCGCCGTGGGCGTGTCGCTCCTCGAGGTCGGCGTGTCCACCCTCGTCGCCGCGCGCGTGGGTGTGGCCATCGGCAGCACCTTCACCTTCGCCGCCAACCGCTACTTCGCCTTCAAGGAGCACAACCCCAACGTCACCACCCGCTCGCTGGTGTTCATCCTCAGCATGGGCGTGGCGGTGACCGCCGGCAGCGCGCTGGCCGCGGGCTTCATTCCCGACGCGGCGCTCGTCCCGTGGCTCTTTGGGGTGGGCCTGCTGATCGCCACCATGCCGGCGCAGATCCACTGGCTGCGCAAGACGGATCCGGATCTCAAGGGACAGGTGATCAAGTTCCTCGTCACCACCAGCATCTCCATGTGGGCGCACGGCCTGCTGGTGCAGTGGCTGCGCGACCGCGTGGGCGTGCCGTTTGCGATCAGCAAGATGGCGGCCGACCTGGTCGTCTTCACCTTCGTGCAGTTGTTGCTGCTGCGCTACCTGGTCTTCAAGAAGAAGCCGACGTCCACCGAGCCGGGCGCCGCGGACGCCACGCCTGAGCCGTCGTCGTCCAGCAGCAGCTGACTCAAAGCGCCAGTGAGGGGTTCAGCTCGCCTCGGGCTTGGGCGCCAGCACCTGAAAGAGCGCCTTCGCCTGCGACTCGGACGCGCAGCGGTACTCCTGCACCTTGCCGTTCTCTCGTTGCACGCGGATGACCCACACGTCCTCTTCGTGGGTCAACGTAGGCCGGGCCGTCTCGAGTGCCATGAGGTGAGGAAAGCGGCAGCACGGCGCGTGCCGAGAGGTGCGACCCGGATTCCGGGGCGTTGGCACCCGTCAGGAGCGCCAACCGCACAACCGTGCAGGGTGGGCCGCAACTTTTCGCTACTGGGAGGGCCACTCCCAGGCGCTGCGGTAGCCCCCGGCGGCCTGCACCGCGTCCTGAAACGCGGCGTAGAACTCGTGGGCGCAGAGCGTGGCGGAGTCCCCGACGACGAAGAGGTGCCGCCGCGGCCGGGTGATGGCCACGTTCATCCGCCGCAAGTCCTCGAGGAAGCCCACCTGCTGCTCGGCGTTGCTGCGCACGAGGGACACCAGCACCGCGTCCTTCTCCCGCCCCTGGAAGGCGTCCACGGTGTCCACCTCCAGCTCGGCTACGTCGATGAGCCGCTCGCGGATGAGCGAGGCCTGCGCGCGGTACGGGGTGATGACGGCCAGCTCCTGCGGTGACAGGCCGGCGGCGAGCAGCTCGCGCGCCCGTGCGACGATGAGCTCGGCTTCGCCTTCGTTGCGCAGGGACTCCGTGCCCGGGGCCTTCACCTCCTCGAAGCCCTTTCCGGCGGTGTCGAGGAAGAGGACGGGCGGCGCGTCCACCTTCGCGCCCGCGGAGAGCACGTCCTCGAGCGTGTGGCCGGCCACCGACGGGTGGGCGCGCAGTTGCCCCTGGTACATGCGCTGCGAGGGGAAGGTCATGATGCCTTCGTGCATGCGGTACTGCTCCTTGAGCATCCGCTTCACCTCGTCACCGGAGTCGGCGAGCAGCCGCTCGAAGAGCGACGTCCCCAGGCCCTGCGCCTGCGCCTCGAGGGAGATGACGGTGGGCGCGAGCTGCTGGGGATCTCCGGCCAGCACCACCGTGGGCGCCTTGAGGAAAGCCATCAAGGCCAGGGGCTCGACCGCCTGCGTGGCCTCGTCGAGCAGCGCCACGTCGAAGGACTGGCCACGCAGGATGGAGGAGTCCAGCATCGCGCAGGTCGCGCACACCACCTGGGCGTGCCCCAGCACCGCGGCGACCGCCTTCCGCTCCAGGGCGCGGGCCTCGTCCATCAGCTTGCGCGCTTCGGCCTGGGCCTCGCGGGCGTTGGAGAAGCGCTCCCGGCTGCGGCCTCGCGAGCGCTGCTTGCGGGCGTAGCCGAGGAGGTCGAAGGCGTCTTCGAACAGCCCGCGCGCCAGTTGGCGATCCGCGTGGGCCTCCACCTGGAGATCGAGCGTGTGCTCCTGCAGCCGCGGCAGCACGCGCGCGGGGTGGCCGATGCGCAGCGCGTCGAGGCCGGCGTCGAGGCAGAGCTCCAGCAGGCGATCGACGGCCGCGTTGCTGGCGGCGGTGCACAGCAGGCGCTTGCCGCGGCGGGCCCATTGCACGGCGAGCTCCGCCAGTACGGTGGACTTGCCGGTGCCGGGCGGCCCGTGCACCAGCGCCACGTCGCGCGCGCAGAGGGCCAGGGCCACGGCCTCGGTCTGCTCGGGGTTGAGCGGCCGCGAGGGCTCGAAGGCGGGCGGCTTGTCGAAGCGTGGCGGTTGGTTGCCGAGGACGACCTCACGGCGGTCGCGCTTCTGGCCCTGCTCGTAGCCCTTCCAGGTGGCCAGCGCCGCCTTCGCGCGCTCCCAGGTGACGTCGTTGGCGACGAGGTCGATGCGCAGCCGGCCCTCGCTCATCCACTCGGGCGGCGGGCGATCGAAGGCGATCTCCAGGGACGTGCGGGTGGAGCGCGACACGGTGCCGCCGGGCGCGTCCTCCACCTCTGCCTTGCGCGGAGCGACGGTGACGAGATCGCCGGGAGAGAAGCGCGCGGGGAGCGGGCCCCGGCGCTCGTGGGTGAAGGTGACGAGGTGCCGGCCGCCCAGGCCGACGGAGAACTCCTGCGCCTCCACGTCCAGCAGCACCAGCCCGCGCGCCGCCAGCTCGGCGAGGGGGAGCTGCGCCTTGTCCAGGGCGCGGCGCTCCCGCTCCGCCTGCCTCTCGAGGTCGAGCAGGTGGGCCAGTCGATCGAAGTGGCTCTCGTCGCGCGCCATGAGACTCTGAGGCGATGGTAGGCGCCGGCGCCGCCGCGGGGAACGCTCGTCTCGCCGAGGCGGCAGTCTCGTGGAGGTGTCAAGCCTCCGCGCCGCTCCCATCGCGCTGCCCACAGGTGCTGCTGCTCCTCCTCTTCGTGTCTCGCCACAGGAAGGGCGGAGCATTCGCGACGTCGCGCCGTTACTGTTGCGCGCCATGAGCACGCCCCCCGCGCACGCCAACCGCCTGGCGAAGGAGCCGTCTGCCTACCTCAAGCAGCACGCCACCAACCCGGTGGACTGGTACCCATGGGGCGAGGAGGCGCTCGCGCGGGCGAGGGAGGAGGACAAGCCCATCCTCCTCTCGATCGGCTACTCGGCGTGCCACTGGTGCCACGTGATGGCGCACGAATCCTTCGAGGACGAGGCCACCGCCGCGGTGATGAACCGGCACTTCGTCAACGTGAAGCTCGATCGCGAGGAGCGCCCGGACCTGGACCAGCTGTACCAGGGGGTGGTGCAGTTGATGGGGCGCGGCGGCGGCTGGCCGCTCACCGTCTTCCTCACGCCGGACTTGAGGCCCTTCTTCGGCGGCACCTACTTTCCGCCCGCGCCCCGGCACGGCCTGCCCGGCTTCTCCTCCCTGCTCGCCAACGTCGCGCAGGCCTGGGCGGAGGAGCGGCAGGAGCTCGTGCAGCAGGCCAACGCCTTCCAGGACGGCCTCGCGAAGTTCGCCTCCTGGGGCCTGGACGCGACGCCTGGCGTGCTGAAGCCCGAGGAGGTGGTGGACGCAGCGAGGAGCCTGGCGCGCGAGGTAGACCCGGTGCACGGCGGCTTCGGCCAGCGAGGGCCGAAGTTCCCCAACCCGATGAACGTGGCGCTGTTGCTGCGCGGCTACCGGCGCTCGGGCGATCCTCGCCTCAGAGCCGGCGCGCTGCTCACCCTGGAGAAGATGGCGAAGGGCGGCCTCTTCGATCATCTCGGCGGCGGCTTCCACCGCTACTCCGTCGACGAGCGCTGGCTGGTGCCGCACTTCGAGAAGATGCTGTACGACAACGCGCAGCTGCTGCACCTCTACGCGGAGGCCTTTCAGTTGGCGCCCCGGCCGCTGTGGCGCACCACGGTGGAAGAGACGGTGGCGTACGTGGCGCGGGAGATGACCCACGAGGGCGGCGCTTTCTACGCGGCGCAGGACGCGGACAGCGAGGGCGAAGAGGGGAAGTACTTCGTGTGGCGGCCCGAGGAGCTGGCGGCGGCGCTGGGCGCGGACGAGGCCAGGCTGCTCGCCGCGCACTTCGGCGTGTCCGAAGGCGGCAACTTCGAGCACGGTACGTCGGTGCTGGAGGTGGCGAAGGACGCGGACGCGCTGGCGAAGGACCTCGGACTGCCCGTCGACGCGGTGCTGGCGCGGCTCGCAGCGGGGAAGGCGAAGCTCCTTGGGGTGCGCAGCGCTCGCGTGCCTCCGGGGCGCGACGACAAGGTGCTGGCCGGGTGGAACGGGCTGATGATCCGCGGCCTGGCCTTCGCGTCCCGCGTCTTCGGGCGCCGCGACTGGGCCGAGCGGGCGACGCGCGCGGCGGACTTCGTGCTGACGAAGCTGCGGGCCGGGAATGGGCGGCTCTTTCGCAGTTGGCAGGCCGGAGCGCCGCGGCTGGACGGCGTGCTGGAGGACTACGGCGACGTGTGCGCCGGGCTGGTGGCGCTCTACCAGGCGACCTTCGCGCCCCGCTTCCTCGAGGCGGCGGAGCACCTGGCGGACACCGCCTCCGAGCTGTTCTGGGATGAAGCGAGGCGGGCGTACCTCGCGGCCCCGAAGGGCACGGGCGACCTCTTGGTGCCCACGTACGCGCTGCACGACAACGCCTTCCCGTCGGGGGCGTCCTCGCTGACGGAGGCGCAGGTGGCCCTGGCGGCGCTCACCGGGCGGACGCGACACCTCGAGCGCGCCGCGGCGTACCTGGGGAAGCTGCACCAGCCGCTGGTGGACAGCCCGATGGCGTACGGACACCTGTGGCTGGCGGCCGACGCCTACCTCGATGGCGCCCCGGAGCTGACGCTGGTGGGCCAGGGTCAGGCGCTCGACGCGATGCAGCGGGTGGTGGACTCGGCATACCTGCCCACCGTGGCGCTCCACCGGCAGGAGGCCGGGACTCCGGTGCCTCCGGTGGCCGCCGAGGTGCTCGCCGAGCGGAAGGTGCGCGCAGACGCGGCGGCGTACCTGTGCCGGAACTTCGCCTGCCAGCCACCGGTAGACTCCGCAGACGCGCTACGGGCCTTGCTCGTCCCCCTCCTCCCGCCGGGTGGGACAACCTGACACCCGCAGGTGTCAGTGGACGCCGATCGCGTGCACCAACTCGCGGCTCGTGCCAGCATTCAGGGCAAGGGAGCCCCACGTGATCTCCAAACTCCGCAGCAAGCCGGTGGTGTCGAGGAAGTCGGTGTCGCGCCTCATGGACGGGCTCAAGAAGGCGCCTTCCACCACCAGGCGCGGCAGCAGCAACGGCGTCAGCCGCTTCGAATCGGCGGTGCAGGGCGCCGGCAAGAAGGTCAACCAGAACCCCGCGCAGGCGCGCGAGCGCAAAGAAGCGATCCGCGACCTCTGGAACCTCCGCAGCGCGCTGCACACGAAGGACAAGGCCAAGGCGCTGGAGCAGGCGAAGAAGCTCGCCGACCGCCTCCATCTGGCCATCGGCAGCGGCGCGAAGACGGCGAAGCAGGTGCTGACCCTCATCGGCCGGCAGGTCATCTCCCCCGACTTCACCTTCAAGTCGCAGCGCGACTTCCATGTGATCGCCAGCCTCTACAGGAACCCCTTCAGCCGGTACACGCCGAACGATCCGGATCCGACGGCGCTGAGCCGCTAACGCGATCCGAGCAGCTTCACCAGGCAGCGCACCGCGCTCCGCACATTCTCCGACTGCTCCACCAGCGACGGCATAGCGCCTTGCGGCTGCTGCACCTGGGCCACGCGCGCGCGCGCCCGATCCACCTTGCCCTGCGCCGCCTCGAGGTGCCCACGGCACAGCGACAGCACCGCGTGAAAGTGGGCGTCGGTCACCTGAAACAGCACCGCCTCGGCCTCGTCGAGCAGCTCCTTCGCCTCCCCTTCCCGCCCCAGCGCCGCCAGCGCGGCCGCCCGGTGCCCCAGCGCCACCCCCAGGTAGCGGCGATCGTTCACCGCGCGGAACGCCGCCAACGCCTGTCCACAGCGCTGCTCCGCCTCCAAGGGCTCGCCCGCCTCCAGGGCCATCAACCCCAACTGGTAGAGGCCAATCGCCTCGAAGCGCGCGTTGCCCGTCTCGCGGTGGATCGCCTGCGCCTTGTCCAGCAGCGCGCGCGCCTCGTCGGGTCGCTCGGACGCGCCGGCCAGCGAGGCCAGATTGGACAACACCATGCCTTCGCTGCGGCGGTTGCCCACCTCGCGGTGGATGCGCAGCGCGTCCTCGAAGAGCTTGCGGGCCTGGGCCGCGTTCTTCTTCTCGTGGTGGTAGCTGCCCAGGTTCGCCAGCACGATGCCCTCGAAGCGGCGATCGCCCACCTCGCGGTGGATGGCCAGCGCGCGCTCGTAGAACTGCCGGGAGGCGTCCACCGCCCCCATCTCCTGCGACAGCCCCCCCAGGTGACCCAGCACGCGCCCTTCCATCCAGCGATCGCCGGCCTGGCGCACCAGCCCCAGCGCCTGCTCGTAGCGGGCCTTCGCCTCGTCCATCCGCCCCTGCTGCCGCAGAGACGCCGCCGCGTGGTGGTGGACGCGCCCCAGGAGCCGCGGCTCGGACGTCAGCGTGGCCGCGGCCTCGAGATCGCCCAGCGCCTCCACCAACTGCCCGCGCGCGAGCCGGGCGATGCCCTGCGCCAACAGGCCCAGGGCCCGCAGCCTGCCTTCCACGCCGGCCTCGCCCGCGCGCCGGGAGGCCGCCTCCAACATCTTGAGGTGCGCGCCAAAGGGGCCCCGCACCGAGAGGACCGGATCCAACGCCAGCGCCGCCTCCAGGGCCTCGCGCGCCGACTCCGGGCTTCTGGCGCGCTCCATCGCCCGCTGGAAGACAGCCGACAGGTTGTCCCGCTCGAGCTGGAGGCGATCGACGGCCGCCATCGCCTGCTTCGTCTCCGTCTCGCTGGCCAGCCGCCCGCCCAGCTCGAGGAAGTGCGCGGCGTGCCGGGCGAGCGCCCCTTCGCCGACGCCGGGCATCCCCTTGAGCTTCTCCAGCGCGTACTCGCGAATGCTCTCCAGCAGGCCGAAGCGCAGCTCCCCGCCGGCGCCTGTCTCCCAGGCGCGGACCAGCGACTTCTCCTTGAGCGTCTGCACGACGTCCAGCGGCCAGGGCGCGCCGGGGAAGGACGCCACGTCCACCACCACCTCCACCGCCTCGATGGAGAAGCCGCCACGGAAGACACCCAACTGGGCCAGCGCCGACTGCTCATGCGCCTGGAGCAGCTCCCAGCTCCAGTCGATGGCGCCCCGCATGGTGGCCTGCCGCGCCGACACCTGCGCTTCGTTGCCCTTGAGCAGGTCCAGCCGCCGGGGCAGCCGCTGCATCACCTGGGCGGGGGACAGCATGGCGAGGCGGGCCGCCGCCAGCTCGATGGCCAGGGGCAGCCCGTCCAGCGCGAGGACGATTTCCTCCACCGCCTTGCGATCCGCCGCCTGGGGCTCCCAGCCCGGCCGCGCCGCCCGCGCCCGCTCGAGGAACAAGTCGACCGCCTCGTCCAGCGGCGGCACCTCGTACAGCACCTCCTCGGCCACGCGGAGCGGCTCGCGCGAGGTGACGACGAAGGTGGCCTCTGGCGCGGCGGCTCGCCAAGCCCCCACGGTGGCCTCGGCGTCGCGGATCACCTGCTCGAAGTTGTCCAGCACCACCAGGCACGCCCCTTTGTCGTGGAGCGCCCGGGCGATCACCTGCTCCGCCGCCACGCCCGCGGTGAGCGAGAGGCCCAGGGCGCGCGCCACCAGCAGGCACACCCCTTCGAAGTCCACCGCGGAAGTGAGGTCGACGAAGCACGCGGGCACGTCTGCGAGGCGGGCCACCTCCATCGCCAGGCGCGTCTTCCCCGCGCCGCCGGGCCCCAGCAACGTCACCACCCGCTCCCCTCGGAACAGGAGCACCCGCAGCGCCGAGAGCTCCCGGCTCCGCCCGACGAAGGACGTGCCGGCCTCGGGCAGCGCGGGGCGTTCCCCCACCACCTTCTTGAGCCGCTCCACGGTGTCCGGGCCGGCGCCCTTCATCGCCCGGGCGATGGACTTGGAGCTCTTGGTGCGCTGCGGGTCGTCGGGGGGCTCCTCGACGAAGGTGTCGCCCTCGGGGAAGAGCTCCCGCATGAAGGCCCCCAGGTGGGCCACGCTGGCCGGGAGGCTGGCGTCGAGCAGGAAGTCCTCCAGCGCCATGCGCGCCTCTGCGAGGTCGGGGAAGCGCTTGTCCGGGTCCTTCGCCAGCATGCGCAGGGTGATGGCCTCGAGCTCTAGGCTTACGTCGGGTTGGACGCTCCTCGGCCGCACCACCTTGCACTCCGCCACCAACTGCAGCGTCATCGCGTCGGAGTCGCTGCGGAACAGGCGCTTGCCGGTGAGCAGCTCCCACAGCACCACGCCCAGAGAGAACTGATCGCTCTTCGCGTCGACGCGATCCTCGGCCACCTGCTCGGGCGCCATGTACGGGTACTTCCCCCGCAGCACGCCCTGCCCGGTCTCCTGCAGGCGGTTGGTGGCGCGGGCCACGCCGAAGTCGATCAGCTTCACCACCCCGTCGAAGCTGACCAGCAGGTTGTGGGGCGAGACGTCGCGGTGGACGATCTGCATCGCCCGGCCCTGCGCGTCGCGGGCCTTGTGCGCGTAGTCCAGCGCGGCGGCGGCGTCGGCGATGACGCGGGCACACAGCCCGTGGGGCGCCGCGCGCTGCTTCGAGCGGGCCTGGGCGGTGATCTTCCGCAGATCCTTCCCCGGCACGTACTCCATGACGATGAACCACTGCCCGTCGACGTCACCCAGCTCGAAGATCTGCGCGATGCCCGGGTGGTTGAGGCGCGCGGCGATCCGCGCCTCGTCGAGGAAGAGATCCTTGAACTCGGTGTTCTGCGCGAGGTGTGGCAGGACGCGCTTCACCACGAAGAGCTTCTCGAAGCCGGCGGCGCCGCGGGCCCGCGCGAGGAAGACCTCCCCCATGCCGCCGGTGGCGATGCGGGTGAGCAACTCGTAGCGGCCGAAGGGCTGAGACACCGGTCGACAGCGTGCGCTACTGCTTCGGTACGGGCAACGCCTTCGGCGCAGGGGCGGGGCTGGGCAGCACCTCCAGCACCTTCATCGAGCCGATGAGGGGGGTGATCTCTGCGTTCGCCTCCTCCCCCACCGCGAAGTGCGTCGCGTCGGCCACGTCCTGCCCGAAGGTGGGGTCGAGCTGCGTCCACTCGCCGACGTACGCCTCCACCCACTCGTGCCAGTACAGCGCCGGCACCTGGTCGTCGTTGAGCAGGTACACCACGCCGTCCACCCGCTTGGCGGGAATGCCCAGCGCGCGCAGGAGCGCCACGGCCAGCAGTGAGTGCTCGGTGCAGTCGCCCTTGAGCTCGCGCAGGACGTCGCTGGCGCGATCAGAGGAGGCCCCGTAGTCCTTCTTCATGTTCTCGTTCACCCAGCGGTTCACCTTCTTCGCCACGGTGTAGGCGTCCTTTTCGGTGCCGGCGATCGTCTTCGCCAGCGCCTTGATGTCCTTGTCGTTGGCCTCCACCACGATGGTGCTCTTCAGGTTGACGCCCCCGTTGGGATCGAGCAGCGGCCGCGGCTTGCGCGCCTTCGGCTCGAAGGCGCTCAAGGTCACCTCCACCTTGTCCCCGTCCAGCGCGACGAACTTCTGCCGGTAGCTGTCCACCCGGAACTTCTCGGGCAGCCCGCTCATCACGAAGCGCAGCGAGCCGGGGATCTGCCGGGCCTCGGGGCCGGGCGGCCGGGGCAGCGTCACGCGCGTCAGGCCGAACACCTCCACCAGGTCCACCCGCTTCGCCTTGTCCGGCGGCTCGGCCAGCGCCGTCATCATCGGGCTGTACTGCACCTCCAGCATCCGACCCTGCTCGTCGACGAAGGCGTCGGTGGGCACCTTCTCCTTCTCGGACAGCGTCACCACCTTCTTGAGCACCACCTTCACGCCGCCCAGGGTGCGCTGCTCGGTGCCGCCCAGGGTGGTGGTCACCTTGTACTGCTCGAGGTCCGTGGAGTCGGTGATGGTGCCTTCCACCTTCGCGTTGCGCTTCAAGGCCACCCGCGCCTGGTCGGCGTCCTCCACCACCTCCTTCGAGGCAGGCAGCTTGAGCGTCTCGTCCGCCTTGCCCGGGCGCTTGCGCACCACGGTGATGCCCGCGATCGTAGCGGTGCCTTCGAGGCGTTGGTCGCCGCCGTCGCCCTTCTGATCCATCACGAAGGACAGCAGCCGGCCGCCAGGCCTCGACTCGTACACCCGCGTCTCCACCATGTGGCGCTCGCTGGTGGCGGTGGGGCCCACCTTGGCCTTGAAGTGGATCTCGGTGACGGCGGTGACCTTGTCCTTCGCCGCGGACAGCGTCACCCCGCTGAACATGTAGCCGACCTTCTGGCCCTTCAAATACAGGCCGAAGTACTCGCCGTTGGGAGGCCGCGGGACGGTGACGGCGTCGGACAGCGCGGGGCCAGCCAGCGCAGGCAGCGAGACGAGGATGACGAGCGCGAGGGAGAAGAAGCGACGCGGCATGGGGGAGAACCGTAGCAGGGGAAACGGAATCGGGACCTGTCCATTCACCCGTCGACAAACCAGCGCCTCTGTTTGTTCGACCGGGCCTTACATAACAGTGGCCGCATCATCGAAATCCCCGGGTAGAGGGCGCGCGCACGCCGCACCTCTTTGGAGAAGACGATGAAGACGCTGCCGAAGACTGGAACGCCGTCGAAGGACGTCCTGGCGGCCTTGAAGGCCAGGCACCGCGAGGACGCAAACTGGAAGGCGGGCCGCACCTTCTCGCTGGTGTACTTCGCGGGCGACGAGGTCTCTTCCCTGCTCAAGGACGCCTACACCGAGTTCATGAGCGAGAACGGCCTGTCGCCGGTGGCCTTCCCGTCGCTGCGGCAGATGGAGACGGAGGTCGTCTCGATGACCGCGAGCCTGCTGGGCGGCGACGACGAGGTCGCAGGCACGATGACGTCCGGCGGCACCGACAGCATCATGATGGCGATGAAGGCGGCGCGAGAGTGGGGCCGGAAGAAGGGCCTGGCCCGCCCCCGCGTGGTGGCGCCCTGGTCCGCGCACCCTGCCTTCGACAAGGCGGCCCACTACTTCGACCTGGACCTGGCGCACGCGCCGGTGGGGAGCGACTTCCGCGTGGACGTGAAGGCGATGGAGCGCCTCCTCGACGAGAACACCGTCCTCCTGGTGGGCAGCGCGCCGTCCTACCCTCAAGGCGTGGTGGACGACATTCCCGCCATCGCCTCCCTGGCGAAGTCGCGCGGGCTGTTGTGCCACGTGGACGCGTGCCTGGGCGGCTTCTTCCTGCCCTTCGCGAAGAAGCTCGGCCGCGCGGTGCCGGCGTGGGACCTCTCGGTGGACGGCGTCACCTCCATCTCGGCGGACCTGCACAAGTACGGCTACGCGGCGAAGGGCGCCTCGGTGGTGCTGCACCGGAGCGCGGCGCTGCGGCGCAATCAGTTCTTCACCTACTCCGGGTGGAACGGCGGGCTGTACGCGTCTCCCTCCTTCTGCGGCACGCGGCCCGGAGGCGCCATCGCCGCGGCGTGGGCGGTGATGCAGCACCTGGGGGAAGACGGCTACCTCGCGCGGACCCGGAGCGTGCTGGACACGACAGCGAAGCTGCTGGCGGGCATCCGCGCCACGCCCGGGCTGGCCGTGATGGGGGAGCCGGTGGGCGGTGTGTTCGCCTTCACCTCCGACTCACTCAACGTGTACGAGCTGGGCGACGCGATGGACGCGCGCGGGTGGAAGCTCGATCGCCAGCAGAAGCCCCCCGCGCTGCACTGCATGATCACCCCCGCGCACGAGCAGGTGGCCGAGGTCTTCCTCGCCGATCTCCGCGACTGCGTGGCGCGGCTGGCGAAGGGCGAGCCGGCCCCGGAAGGCAGCGCGGCGATGTACGGCATGGTCGGCGCGGTGCCCGATCGCCAGCAGGTGGACGACTTCCTGCTCGACTTCCTCGACGGGCTCTTCCCCCGCGGGTAACTCGGGGCGCCTCATGGGATTGCTCGCGGGCATCGTCTTCCTCGCCTTCCTGGTGGAGGCCGCCGCCGGCTTCGGGAGCATGGTGGTGGCGATGACGATGGGCGCGCTGTGGTTTCCGGTGCCGCAGTTGCTGGGGTGGCTGGTGCCCGTCAACCTGGTGCTGTCAGTGTACCTGGTGCTGCGCGGGCGCTCGTCGCTGGACTGGGGCTTCTTCCTGAAGCGCATGCTGCCGGTGATGGCGCTGGGGCTCGTGGGAGGCACGGTGATCGCCGGGCGGGCGGCCCAGGCGGCGTGGCTCAAGCCGGCCTTCGGCGTCTTCGTGGTGGGCGTGGCGGCCTGGCAGTTGACGCGCGGCCGCAGGGAAGGGGCGCCGCTCTCGCAGGGGACGCGGGCGCTGGCCCTGCTGGGCGCGGGCGTCCTTCACGGCGTGTACGCCACCGGCGGACCGCTGGCCGTCTTCGTCTCGGCGCGGGAGCTGAAAGACAAGGCCGCCTTCCGCGCCACGCTGTCGGCCCTGTGGGTGGTGCTCAACCTGCTGGTGCTGCCGCGCCTCGTCGTCCAGGGCGAGGTGACGGAGAAGACGCTGGGGACCAGCGCGCTGATGCTGGGGCCGCTGGCGCTGGGGATTCTCGCGGGCGAGTGGGTCCACCACCGGCTGGACGAGGGCCGCTTCCGGGTAGCGGTGTCGGCCCTGCTGTTGCTCGCGGGCGGGGTGCTGGCGGCGGGCTCGCTGACCGAGGCCTTGCCGAGATGAGCGTGCTGGCGGCGCTGCAGGTACTCCTCTGCGTGGGCTTCCCCGCACTGGCCCTCGCGGCGGCGGAGCGGAACCGCCTGGCGAAGGCGGTGGGCCCGGTGGTGCTCTGCTACGGCGCGGGGCTGGTGCTGGCCAACGTCCCGGGGGTGACGCTGGTGGGCCGCGCGTCGCTGACGGTGGCCGAGGCAGCGGTGCCGCTGGCCATCCCCCTGCTGCTCTTCTCCACCGACGTGCGGAAGTGGGCGGGGCTGGCCCGCGGCGCCCTCGTCAGCTTCGCCCTGGCCTGTGGCTCGGCGGTGGTGGCGGCGGCGGTGGTGTCGCTGGCCTTCCGCGCGCGCGTCGAGGAGTGGTGGCAGGTGGCCGGCATGCTGGTGGGCGTCTACGTGGGCGGGACGGCGAACATGAGCGCGATCGGCCTCGCGCTGGGCACCCGCAGCGAGACCTTCGTGCTGCTCAACGCGGCGGACGTGGTGTGCGGCGGCGCGTACCTCCTCTTCCTCCTCTCGCTGGCGCCGCGGGTGCTGTCGCGCTTCCTCCGGCCCTTCACCGCCGAGGCCCACCACGAGGCCTTCCAGCACCCGGGGGAGAAGCTGTCGGCGTGGACCCGCGCGCACGTGAAGCCGATGGCGGCGGGGTTCGCCCTCGCGGCCGCCATCGTCGGGCTGTCCGCAGGGGGCTCGCTGGTCCTCCTGGGCCGTCTCGAGCCGGGCGCGGTGCTGCTGTCCATCACCACCCTGGCGCTGGCGGCGTCCTTCTCTGCCCGCGTCCGGCGCCTCGACGGCACCTTCGAGCTCGGGGAGTACGTGCTGCTGGCCTTCTGCGTGGCGGTGGGCTCGCTGGCGGACGTGCGCCAGCTCGGCGGAGGCAGCGCGGTGCTGCTGGGCTTCGTGGCGGCCACGCTGGTGCTGGCTTCTCTTCTCCACTTCTCGCTGTGCCGGCTGTTCCGCATCGATCTCGACACCGCGGTGATCAGCTCGACGGCCGCCATCTTCGGGCCGCCCTTCATCGGGCCGGTGGCCGCGGCGCTGAAGAACCGGCTGCTGGTGGGGCCGGGGCTGACGATGGGCCTCGCGGGCCTGGCGCTGGGGACGTACGTGGGCCTCGGGACCGCCTACGGGCTGCGCGCCCTGTTCGGCGGGTGAGCGAGGCATGGCCACCGAGGTGGCAGGTGGCTACCTTCCGTTCGCGATGAGCGGCCGCGGTGTCCTCTTCCTCTGTGTGGCGAACTCGGCGCGCAGCCAGATGGCCGAGGGCCTGGCGCGCCAACTCTTCGGCGATCGCTTCCCGGTGGCGAGCGCGGGCAGCGCCCCGTCGCGGGTGAATCCGTTTTCCGTCGAGGTGATGCGCGAAGTCGGCGTGGACGTGAGCGCCCACCGCTCGAAGTCCGTCGAGGAGATCGACGCCGCGACGGTCGGCACGGTCATCACCCTGTGCGCCGGGGAGGTGTGCCCGGTGCTCCTCGGGCGGGCGCGGCGCCTGCACTGGCCGATCGCCGATCCGGCGAGCAAGGACACGTCCCTGTCCGATGACGAGCTGCGGGCGCGGTTTCGCGCCGCGCGGGATCTCATCCAGGCGAAGCTGGCGCAGTGGGTGGCCGAGGGCGGCCTGGGCCCGGAGCCAGCGAGCGAGGGCGATCTCGACGCGGCGCGGGCGCTGGTCGCCTCCGCCGGCCTGCCGACGATTGGTGTGGAGGACGCTTTCCCCCGCGGCTACTCCGTCGTGCGCGGTGGAAACGGCCTGCTCGGCGTGGCGGGACTCGAGGTGCACGGCGACGTGGGCCTGCTCCGCTCGGTGGCCGTGGTGCCCTCCAAGCAGCGCTCGGGCCTGGGCCGGTGCCTCGTCGAGGATCGGCTGGCCGCCGCGCGGGAGGCGACGCTGGGCGCGGTGTACCTGCTCACCACCACCGCGGCAGCGTGGTTCCGGAAGCTGGGCTTCGAGGACACGCCGCGCCAGGACCTGCCTGAGGCGCTGCGGCGCTCGACGGAGTTCGCCGCCGTGGGCCCGTCGTCTGCGACCTGCCTGGTGGAGCGGCTGGCCTGAGACGCGCGTCACCCCGGCGCGCCGCGGACCTTCACCGCGTCGATGATCCGCCGCGCCGCCGCGAGGTCCCCGGGAGTCGTGCGACAGCAGCCGCCGACGACCCGGACCCCGGCGTCGAGGTACCGCGACACCAGCGCGCCGAAGTCGCCCACGGGACTTCCCACCCAGCGCCGCGTGGAGGCCTCCCACGTCTCCCCGCTGTTCGGCGACGCGACCAGCGGCGCCCGGAGCCCCCGCGCACTCACCAGCAGCGGCACCACCCGCTCGGGCGGCAGGCAATTCACCCCCACCGCCACCACGTTCTCCGCATCGGCCACCCGGCGCGCCACGTCGGCGAAGCGCTCCCCGTGCGCCAGGTGCACCTCGTCGCGGGTGGAGAAGGTCACCACGAAGGGCACCGCCGTAAACGCCGCGCAGAGCCGGAGGATGGCGCGCGCCTCCACCTCCGAGGGGATCGTCTCGAACAGCACCAGATCCGGTTGACCCTCGAGCGCAGCCTTCACCCGGAGGCGATGAAAGTCGGCCAGCGCCTCCTCGGACAGCGGGTAATCCCCGGTGTACTCGCTGCCATCGGCCAGCACCGCGCCGTACGGCCCCAGCGAGGCCGCGACCAACGCCCTGCCTTTCACCACCTCGCGCGTGGAGGCCACCCCGCGCGTGAGGCGCGCGTCGGCTTCTGCCTCGGACAGGCCCACCCGCGCGAAGCCCTGACGGCTGGCCTGGTAGGTGGCGCTGCACACCACGTCCGCGCCGGCCTCCAGGTAGTCGCGCTGGACCGCGGCGATCGCCTCGGGCGCGTCGAGGAGCTGCCGCGCCGACCAGAGGTGACTGGAGAGATCCGCGCCCCGCCGCTCCAGCTCGGTGGCCATCGCCCCGTCGAGGAGCACGGCAGCGCGGGCGTCGAGCAGCGGCAGAAGCGGGTTCTTCACGGCGGCAGCTTCGGAGTCTGCTGCAGCGGACCGAAGGGGGCCACCGGCCGCTCCCCGCGGGCCATCGCCTCGAGGTGCGTGGCCCGGGCCTTCAGCTCCTTTTCGTAGAAGGGGCTCACGGTGCGGTCCGCCTTCGTCTGCACGAACTCGGCGTCGGCGGTGTGGCAGGCGGCGCAGCCCACCAGCTCGACGTTGGCGCGCAGGTCGGGCAGGCGGGCCAGCGTGCCGGCATCGAGGCCGTCCAGCGAGAGCGGCGGCCGGGGGATTCCCTGCGTCACCCGCACCGAGGGCGCGCGGAAGCGCTCGGGGATCGCCTGGCGCCGGGCATCGAGGAGATCGGCGTTGGCCTCCACCCACGCGAGGAACTCGTCGCGGCGCGGCCCGGGCGCGTTGAGACCCTCCACGTCGACCTGCTGGAAGAGGGGCGGGTTCTCCAGCACGAAGGGCAACTGCCCCGAGGGATCGGCCGCCTTCACCCACTGCCGCCACTCCCAGGGCGCGAGGGTGAACTCCACCGTCTCGAGCAACAGGAAGCGCTCGCGCGTCATCGCCTGCGCGAACGCCAGCTTGAGCCGCTCGTTCAGCGCCGCGCCGTCCAGGGTGGACAGGTCCGCCCAGGCGCGGGCGGTCTGCTCGCAGGTGACCTGCCCGTCGTGCGTGTCGCCGGGGAGCAGCGGCTGCCGGAACAGGAACAGCACGTGGAACGGCTGCAGCGTGACGTCGGTGGAGGCCACGGAGACGCGGAACTCGCCGCAGTGCCCTTGCGGGCTGAGATCCGCGAGGTCCATGCGGCTGTGCAGGCCGGTCACCTTGAAGGGCAGCGTAGAGAGATCCCACCGCGAAGGGTCGGCGCCCTGCGCGGCCACCACCTGGTCGATGAACTGCGCGGGCAGCGCGCGCTCGGAGTGCGGCGTGGTGGCGAAGCGGTGGAACCAGGCGGACAGCAGCTTCCCGCCGTGCCCGTCCGGCGCCACCGTGGCCATCACCTTCGCGAAGGACACCACCTGCGGATCATCGAGGAGCGCGCCATCGGACCAGAACAGGCTGCGCTCGATGACGACGGACGGCACGGCGAGGCCCCCTCCGGATCCGCCGCCCGCTGCACCGCCACCGCCGCTTCCTCCCGCGCCGCCGCCCTCTCCACCACCCGTGCCCGTGCCGACGCCTGGGCCACAGGCGATCAGCGCCAACACCAGACCTGCCGCTGCTGGTCTCATCGCTGCGCACTATGGAGATCGCCGCGCTGGCCGTCACCTGTTCACCGGAGTGCACACCCGAGTCTCAGCCGGCAACACTTGCGGGCCATCAAGCACCTGGGTTATTGCTGAACGTCTGCAACAAAGGGGACAGCCGAAACCGAAGGCCCTGCGCATGCGCGCCGTCCTCGCCCTCCTCCTCTCGTCTTCGGCCCTCGCCGCCACCACGCCGGTCGGCGTCACCAGCCCCATGGGCGGCAACGGGCACAACGTCACCTTCGACGGGAAGCTGTTCGTCATCGCCACCGGACCGGGGTGGGTGGCGCGGGTGCTGCGGCCCCAGGCCGCGCAGAACACCGGCAGCGGGCCGAACATGTCCCAGGCCTTCTCACCGGAGGTGCTGATCCAGCCGCCCACCAACAACGAGAACGCGGTGGCGCTGTGTGAGGAGACGCCGCAGCCCACCCGCTGCACCTCCTCGGGCGCGCCGGACGCGAGCGGCAGCCACGCCTGCTACGACGTGTGGGTCTTCGACTCGGACGCGGTGACCGCCGCGCCCGCCAACGTGATGCGGCGCCGGCGCCTCAAGGTGGTGGTGTCGAGCCCCAACACCGCGCAGGCGGAGGTGGCCAGCTTCACCTGGCTGCAGGGCCAGGCGCAGCCGCTCACCACCACGCTGCGCGGCATCGAGCCGTCGGTGACGCAGGACGGGAAGCTGCTCGTCTGGCAGGGCCACCCCAACAACTCCGGCGCCATCGACACCATCGTGTACTCGGTGAACACCAGCCCCTGCGCGCTGACCGGGTGGACCACGCCGAAGTCCATCTCGGCGATGAACACCGATCCGCTGGTGACGCGCTACCGGCTGTCGGAGCGGCCGCTGCGCGATCCCGCCGGCGTCGCCTTCACCCCCGGGCAGGTGGTGTACGGCGGCTACCCGTGGATCTTCCCCGACGGCGAAGCGGTCAACTTCACCGCGGTGAACATGCCGTGCCGCTCGCAGCCGCCCAACGAGGATCCTCCCGGCTGTGGCCCGCGGCGCAACGCGCTCTCGGTGCTGGGCTACCCGACCAACTGGCAGGTGGCGCACATCGACGGCGCGGCCAACCCGGACACGGACAACACCGTGCGGCTCTTCTTCACGTCCCCCGGGCGGACCACCGCGGCGCCGCTGCCCTTCACCTCGGGCGTGGACGTGTGGCCCTTCTTCGGCTCCAACACCTCCAACTACGTGGAGCTGGTCTTCGACGACGGGCTGGACGGCCGCTACGCCGGCTTCTGGCACTTGAACGAGTTCGTCAACGCGCTGGGGAACTACGACCGCACCCGCACCGCCGACAGCTCGGGCTACTCCAACACCGGCACGCTGCGGACGGGCGCCACCTTCCCGCTGCGGAACAACGGCGCGCTGGGCAAGGCGATCGTCTTCGACGGCGTGGGCGGCCGGGTGGAGGTGCCGCACTCCGCCAGCCTCTCGCCGGTCAACGCCATCACCGTGGAGTTGATGGTGAAGCCGCGCGTGTCTCCGGACTGCGACGGCAACAACAACTACCGGCTGCTCCTGGGGAAGGCGAACCTCAACGGCGCGTACAGCCTGGTGCTGGAGGACGACCTCTCGCTGCAGGCGCGGGTGCGGGTGGCGGGCGGCGCGCAGTACGACGTTCGCTCGATGCAGGCGCTGCCGGTGGGGCAGTGGACGAAGGTGGCGTTCCAGTACGACGCGGCCAGCGGCACCATGGCCTTCCTGGTGAACGGCGTGGAGACCAACCGCGTGGTGCGCACGCCCGCGCTGCTCCAGGCCACGGGGGACGCGCTGTCCTTCGGCGCTCCGGGGCCACGCGCGGCCTGTCCTCCAGCGGGGGATGGCGCGTTCGACGGGGAGCTGGATGAAGTCGCCATCTCCCGCATCTGGCGCTACGGCACGCCGCCGTCCACGGGGACGGGTGGCGGCGCGGGCGGAGGTGGCGGAGCGACTGGCGGCGGAGGCGGTGCGGCCGGCGGCGGCATGGGCGGCGGCGCGATGGGCGGCGGCGCGGGCGGTGGCGCGACGGGCGGCGGCTCCGGCGGCGGCGCGACGGGCGGCGGCTCCGGCGGTGGCGCGACGGGCGGCGGCGTCGGCGGTGGCGCGACGGGCGGCGGAACCGGCGGTGGCGCGACGGGCGGCGGAACCGGCGGTGGCGGCGAACCGACGGGTGGCGGCACGGGAGGCGGGGAGCCGCAGGGAGGTGGCTCGGGCGGTGGGGAGCCGGTGGGCGGTGGAGGCGATCACTCCTCGACCACCGTGATGGGCGGGTGCACCTCTGTCCCGGCGTGGTTGCCGCTCGCGTGGCCGCTCCTGCTGCTGCTTCGGCGGCGGCGGCGCTGAACGACCCGCCTCGTTGCGGCGCCGTCTTCCTTCGCGCGTAGACTCGCCTGGAGATGACCGCGCTCGTCCTGCTGCTCCTCGTCCAGACGCCCCCGGGCTACCTCGCGCGCGAGGTGAAGCGCGAGGGCGCACGCTTCCAGGTGGTGACGCTGGACACGCGGAGCATCGCCGTCTCGCTCAAGCGGGAGTGCGCGGGCGAACGCTGCGAGCGCCTCCCCGCGGCGAAGAAGGGCGCGCTGGTGGCGATGAACGCGGGCATCTTCGAGCCAGGCCTGGCTCCCACCGGGCTGCTCGTCGTCGACGGGAAGGAGTTGTCGCCGCTCAACACGGCGAAGGGCGAGGGCAACTTCTTCCTGCAGCCCAACGGCGTCTTCTTCATCGGCGCCGACGGCGCGCCGGGCCTCGCCACGACGAGCGACTTCGCGAAGAAGAAGCCGAAGGCGCACGGCGGGCGCCTCAACGGGAAGTTCAGCAAGGGCTCGTCCAACCTCAACGTCCGCAACGCGGTAGGCGTGAAAGGGCCGCTGGTGCGCCTGGTCTTGAGCCTCGAGCCGGTGTCCTTCCACGCGCTCGCCTCGCTCTTCCGCGACGTCCTGAAGGTGGACGAGGCGCTGTACCTCGACGGCTTCATCAGCGAGCTCGCCGCCGACGGCCTGAAGCCTGCGCGCGCGCCAGAGCACGACTTCGCGGCCTTCATCGTGGCGTCGCCGCGCTGACGTCCGAAGTCAGGGGGAGACGCGCGCGGTCGACACGCCGCCTCCACGGGCCGACGGGGACTCGACGCGGCGAAGGCACACGGTGAAATCGGGGATGGGCGGGAGCGCCTCGAGCGTCTTCCGGAAGTTCTCCCGCAGCAGGGCGCGGTACCGGGACCAGCCGGTGAGGCGGCTCACGAGAAAGAAGACGCCCCACTGGCCGACCACCGCGGCCGCGACCAGGCCGAAGAGCCGCCAGTCGCGCAGCACGAAGAACGAGACGAGGGCCAGCAGGCCCACGAAGGTGCCGAGCGCGGTGAGGAGGCCGAGCGCCAGGATGAGGCCAGACCACCTGGGCTTCGGGGGATCTCCGGGGAGCTCCTCGTCCTCGAGGCGCTCCTCGTGGGGAAGGTACGCCCAGGCCTCGACGGCATAGCCCCCCGGCGGGACGTCGAAGTGGTGCCGCGGCGACTCTCCCGCGCGCTCCTTCCCGGCCAGCACGGCGGCGCGGCCGGTCAGCACCAGCTTCCCCGTCGGCACGCGCAGCCACAGGCCCTCGACGTGCTGGTGGGCGTACCGCGCGTGAGAGGGCGGTGGCTCCTCGAGGAGGAGCTCCACGGTGCCCATGAATTGCCGAATGCCCTCGCACTCCAGCCAGGTGCAGTGGCCCGCCTCGGCCTCGGCGCGCTCGCCCTGGCCGAGGATGAAGTCGTTGAAGGTGCGCGTCTTCCACCGGGCTTCCGAGGAGGCGTCGAAGAGGAGCAGCGGCCCGAACTCGGCGTAGAGGTCCTTGAGCTCGTGCCTCATCCCGCGCCACAGAGTAGCGCTGCCACCGGGACGCCAGGTGACGATTTCCGCCCGACGGGCTTGTCGCGCCACGGCACCCAGCGGTATTCGCGCCCCACCATGACCGCCACCCACGCGCCAGGCAGCATCAACCCCGCTGACCTGAAGCCGCTGTCCCCCGTGACGCCGTCCACGCCCGCCGAGGTTCGGGAGGTGGCGCAGAAGGCCCGCGCCGCGCAAGGCGCCTGGGCCGCCCTGCCCCTCGACGCCCGCTCCGCCGCTGCCTACGCCTTCGGCCAGAAGCTGCTGGAGAAGGCCGACGCGGCCGCGGACCTCCTCTCGATGGAGACGGGCCGCAGCGCGCTGGAGTGCAAGATGAGCGAGCTCGTCTCCGTGGCCGAGTACGTGAAGGCCGCGGTGCGGGTGGCGAAGCAGGCGCTCAAGCCCGAGAAGGTGAAGCTGTCGGCGCTGGACTACCCGGGCAAGCGGGCGGTCATCGAGCCGGTGGCCCGCGGCGTCATCGGGATCATCGCCCCGTGGAACTACCCGATGGGCAACTTCTTCAAGTCCCTCTTCCCCGCGCTGCTCTCGGGGAACGCGGTGGTGCTGAAGCCTTCGGAGTTCACCCCCCGCTCGGGCGCCTTCCTCGCGCAGTTGGCCGCGGAGGTCTTCCCGAAGGACCTGGTCGGCCTGGTGCAGGGCGCGGGCGAGGTGGGGGCCGCGGTGATCGACAACGTGGACGCGGTGGTCTTCACCGGCAGCGTCCCCACGGGACGGAAGGTGGCGATGAGGGCGGCGGAGCGGCTCATCCCCTGCTCGGTGGAGCTGGGCGGGAAGGACGCGGCCCTGGTGCTGGCGGACTGCGATCTCGATCGCACCGCGGTGGGCGTGGCGCAGTGGGCGATCCACAACTGCGGGCAGAACTGCGCGGCCATCGAGCGCGTATACGTGGAGGAGGCAATCGCCGATCGCTTCGTCGAGACGCTGACGCGCGTGGTGAAGAAGCTGCGCGTGGCGCCCGGCGCCGGCCCGACGGACCTGGGTCCCCTGCAGAGCGAGGCGCAGCTGGCGATCGTCGAGAAGCACGTGGAGGAGGCGAAGGCGAAGGGCGCCGTCGTCACCTGCGGCGGCGCGCGCACCGGCCAGGGCCTGGGCTACCAGCCCACCGTCCTCGACAAGTGCGCCGGCGACATGCAGGTCGTGCGCGACGAGACGTTCGGGCCGGTGATCGCCGTGCTGCGGGTGAAGGACGCGGAGGAAGGCCTCAAGCGCGCCAACGACTCGCGCTACGGCCTCAACGGCTCGGTGTGGACCAAGGACCTCGCCCGCGGAGAGGCGCTGGCGCGGCGGATGGAGGTGGGCGTGGCGTACGTGAACAACCACGCCTTCGGAGGGATTCTCGCGCAGGTGCCGTGGACCGGCGTGAAGGAGACCGGCCCGGGCATCGCCGCCAGCGGGTACAGCTACGGCACCTTCGTGCGGCGCCGCACCGTGCTGGTGGACGGCTCGAAGAACCCGGACCCATGGTGGTTCCCCCTCAACGAGGACATCGCGGCGTTCTCCGCGGCGCTGATCGAGCGCGGGCGCGGCGGCGGGCTGGGCGTGCTGCTCAAGCTGGGCGGGCTGGTGAAGAAGCGCACCCAGGCGATCCGCGAGCTCACGAAGTAGCTGCCGCCGTCGAGGGGCGCGCGCTGCGGTATACGGCGAGCGCGCCGCCATCGAACGAGACGGGCTCGAGCCACGGGCACCCCGGGAGGGGAAGGTCCACGCAGCACACCCGAATTGGCCGTGCGCGCGACAGCGCCTCCAGGCGGCCCAGAAGCCGCGTGAGCCGGGCGCCGCCGAAGGGGCAGTAGAGAAAGAAGACGTTGCCCAGGACCAGGTGCGGGGACGGCTCGGCGGCGTCTCCTTCCACCACGGCGAAGCGCGCGCCATGCACCCGCGCCGCCAACCGCCGGGAGGCCTGCGCCAGCGCGGGCTGGATCTCGAGGCCAATGGTGACGGCACCCGTGAGCAACTGCATGAGGAGCGCCGCGCGGCCCAGGCCCGAGCCTACGTCGAGGATGACGTCGTCCGGCCCCACCTGGGCGAGCTCCATCGCGCGAAGCACGTCGTCGACCGCGGTCGGCAGGTAGGGCACGCAGCCGCGTGGGAGCAGGGCGCCGTCCTCGGCGACGTCGTGGAGGTCGAACACCACGTCCAGCCACGCGTCGCGCTCGGTTGGCGGCACCGCGAGGAGCGCGCTCCGAAACTCGGCCGGCGGCACCAGGCGCGCGGCGAGCGCCTGCCTCAGCGTCTCGGCGGTCTGGCGGAGGACGTCCTTCACGTGCGGCAGCCGGCGCCGGAAAGAGTCGCGCCGTCAAGGCGTGATCTGCAACAGCTCGACGTCGAAGATCAGGTGGGAGTTCGGCGGGATCTGCCCCACGGCCCGGCTGCCGTAGGCGAGGCGCGGCGGGATGACGAGCGTCCGCTTCCCGCCCACCTTCATTCCCAGGAGGCCCTGATCCCACCCGCGGATCACCCGGCGCGCACCCAGCTTGAAGGTGAGCGGCTCCCGGGTCAACGACGAGTCGAAGACCTGCCCGTCGGTCAGCGTGCCCCGGTAGTGGACGGTGACGGTCATCCCCGCGATCGCCGCCTCGCCGGTCCCCACGACGGTGTCGATGATCTGCAGCTCGTCGGAGTACTGATCCACCACGTCCTCCGCGGGCTCGGGAGTCGCCGCGCAGCCGGACGCCAGGAGCACCACCGCCAGGAGGTGTGAGCGCATGTGCGTGCTCTTTAGCAGAGGAAGACCGCGTCTCGCCGGGCGGACGCCCGACGAGATGTGACTGCCAGTGGCTCCGCGGGGTTCGCCCTGGCCCGGCGCTCGCTCTGGGGAGCGGTATTCCCACCCGCTGCACCCCGGAGAACCACCATGAAGACCCTGCTCGCCGTCGTCGCCCTGCTGCTCACTGCCACCGGTTGCGGAGGGAAGGCCTCGGCGCCCATCGGCGCCGCCTGTAAGGACTCGGGCGACTGTGCGAGCTCCTCATATTGCGCCACCAACTATCCGGGGGGCTACTGCTCCATGACGTGTACGGGGCGTCCAAGCACTTGCCCTTCTGGCAGCCTGTGCGCGCGCGTCAGCCCCGACACCGCGGAGTGCTACTCGACCTGCTCCGCCAACTCCGACTGCCGCTCCGGCTACGGCTGCTTCTCCATTACGGGATCGTCTCAGGCCATCTGCCTGCCGCTCTGACGAGGCTGGCGGCTCCCCGTCCCCCGCGCCTGGCGTTAGGCTCCCCGGGACTCCTCCGGGGGGCCGTCTTCATGGGCTGGAAGCCAGTGCTGGCGGTGGGCGTCGACCTCAAGTCCCTTCCGCTGTCGCCGCTCCACGGCTTCGTGCTGTCTCGCGTGGACGGCGCCTCGGACGTGGAGGTGTTGTCGAAGGTGACGGGGCTGTCCGTAGACCGCGTGCAGACGCTGCTCGATGAGTTGGTCGCCACCGGCGCGCTCCAGGCCCCACCCGCGGCCGGCCCCGAGAGCACCTCGACGCCGGCTCCACCTGACGCGACGAGCGCCGGTGCGAGTTCCCCACTCTCCAACGCCGAAGAGAGCGACGCCTCCGCGGACGCCGCACCCGAGGAGCCGCCGGCCGAGACGGCTGACGAGCCCGCGGCGCCGGATGACGCTGCTGCAGCGGCGGAGCCCGAGCCAGGGACGCACCGCCAACTGTTTGAGGCGGAGCTGCACGGCCTCACCGCGGATGAGCGCGGCGTGCGCGCGCAGAACGCCGTGGAGCCATACCTGTCCGCGCTCTGCTTCGATCCCCTGCCCTCCGTCGTGCAGGCGCTCTTGGACAACCCGCAGTTCGGGCTGCAGCAGGCGCGCCTCGTCGCGCGCCACCACCGCAACCCCAACGGCCTCGAGGCGCTCGCCGGCCGCGCCGCCTTCGCCGCCGACGGCCAGGTGCGCCGGCTCCTCCTCCACAACCCGATGTTGCCGGGCAGCCTGTACCGGCGCCTGTGGGCGACGCGCCGAATGCTGGAGCAACACCAGGTGCTCATCAGCCGGGAGGTGCCCGAGCAGACGCGGCGCGCTGCCCGCGAGGTGCTGCGCACGCGCTTCACCTCCGGTCCGTCGGAAGAGAAAGCCGAGCTGATCGTCAAGACGGAAGGCCGCTGCCTGGCTGCGCTGGTGGGCCTGCCGCTGGACGGGAAGACGACGTCGCTCCTGTGCCAGCGGACCTACGCGTCGGTGCTCTTCGTGCAGAACCTGGCGCGCTGGAGCGCCGCGCCGCCGCAGCTGATCGCCCACCTGCAGCGTCAGGACGTGGTGAAGCGCAACGGCATGCTGCGCACGTTGTTGGACCGGCACCCCAACGCGCCGAAGGGCCACGTCTGACGTCCTCGAGCGAAGGGAGCCGCTCGCCGACAGCGCTCACCTCTCGCAGGCGTACACCTCGATGGCCTGAGGGCGCCGGTCTCGCGGCGGGACCTGCCGGCACGTCCCCGCATCCTCGGCGGAGCAGGCGAGTTCCCAGAGTGGATGGCCTGGGTCATGCGTCTCGATTGCCTCGCGAGCGCGCTTGAAGGCCGCGCGAGCGGCCGGATGACCGGCAGCTCTCAGGCGCAGCCCGTCCACGTAGTACGACGCCGCGAGGAAGAGGCCCGCCGGCGCTGCGGGGAGCCTGAGGTTCACCCGTGAGTTCTCTGCCACCGCCTCCTTCAGTTGACCATGCAAAGCGAGCAGGAGCGCGTGCAGCGCGGGCGCGTACGCGGCGTGGAGCGGGCCCGGTGGGGGTGGACGAGCGAGCGCGTAGAGAGCGCGCGCCTCGTCCCACCGGCCAACCGCCAGCAGGCCGTGGAAGGCCGCCCACCACGCCGTTGGTGACTTCGCGGCTGCGGTCCTGGCCTGAGTGATCCGCTCGTCGCTGGCCTCCAGCCGGCGCCACACCGTGCCCAGCGTGGGGAGGTTGACGTCACGAAGCGTGAGCGACGCGGCGCGCTCCGCCTCGGGCAAGGCGCCGAGATCGAGGTACCAGAGCGCCTCGCAGGCGCCCTTCTGCTCGCGTCGAGTCAGCGCGACCTCTCCTCCCGGAAGCCGTGGCTGCGGACGAAGCGCGTCCAGCCACGGGATGACCCGTGAACACAGGGGTGCGTCGGGGTGCTGGGCGCACCACAGGCGAAGGGCTGCAGCGTCGTCGCCCCCGTCGAGGCCCAGTTGGACTCGGACCGCGACTCGCAGGACTCGGTCGGCCAGCGTCGTGGGCCCATTGCCGTCGAGCGATCCAGCCTCAAGGGCGCCGCGCCTCAAGGTCGGCTGCGCTGGGTCGCGAAAGGCCGCCATGGCCAGCGCGACGACGCCGCTCGCGCCACCATCGGGCACGTCGAAGAGACCTCCGTCCAGCGCGGCCGCCGGGGCCGTGGCGAGCACGAGTGCCATCACCGAAATCATGGGACGGGCATCGTGGCCCAGGTCCGGACCTGGGTCAGCTGGTAGGCGTAGTCGATCGCGAACCGGGCCCTGCCCGCTGCCGCCTCCTTGAAGAGCTGCCCGGTGTTCTCGTCGACATAGAACCGGTGCAGCGCTCCACCGTCTCCCGGATCGCGAAAGTCGTAGAAGAGGTGGCCCTGGTCGTCGACTCCCCGGCCGGAGATCGTGACGAAGTGATCGGTGATGCCTTCGTTGTGGCCCAGGCGCCCGGCGCCGTCGCGCCCAAACGCGCGGCGAAGCTCATCGCCCGGAATTCCCGACCGCTCGAGATCCCGACGCGTGTTCTCGCCGAGCGTAGTGCTGTCGATTCTTCCGTCCTCGGAGGTGCAGCCGTCGACAAAGGCCTGACGTGTGATGGTGGACATGGGGCGTGGCGCAGCAAGATCCTGGCCACGTCCAGGCGCGAGGAGCTCGGCCTCTCGTGGTCTCTCGGAGGGAACCAGGAGTCCTTCTCTCCGGACGTCACGGCACGTCAGTGCGCAACAGCCTCTCGAACACCACGCGGGCGGCTACCTCGAAGAGACGCCCGGAGGCGAGCAACCCACCGCAGTGGCCCGGCTCGCGCGCGAAGGTGAGGCCCACGCACTTCTCCAGCACCGCGCCCCAGAAGGCCTCGCTGCCGCGCGGCAGCAGGTGCTGGGTGATGACCTCCTCCGGCCAGGGAACGACGGTGGTCGGATCCGCGTCGCTCGGCGAGGTGAAGCAGTCGAGGTCGACGTCGAGCAGCACGCGCTCGGCGCGGCGAAGGAGCTCGCGTGCCCGCTTCCCCTCGGGGCTGGCGCGCTCGGTGCCGAAGTCGCACGCCACCGGGTCCACCAGGGACGAGGCGAGCAGGTGGTGCACGCCCCCGCGGGAGTCGGTCCAGGCCTGGGCCTGCACGCTGCCTACCGGGTGCGTGCGCGCGAAGAGGATCGCGTCGCCGACCAGCCCGGCCTCCATCGCCGCGAGGAGGTGGTCGACGTTGCGCTCGTCGAGGCGCGTACGGACGTGCTCGTCGTACTGCGCGATGGTCCACCCCGGCTGCGGCGGCGCCTTCGGCGGCACGGTGTCGAAGTGGCGATCCAGCGTCACGAGCAGGGCCGGCTTTCCTCCCGTCGCCATCGCCCAGCAGGGCAGCGCGAGGCGATGTGGATCGAAGACGAACGCGCGCGCTGGTCCCCGGCCGCGAAGGGACAGCTCGATGACGCCGGCCGGAGCGGACATGCGCCGGAGGACATAGCGCGGGGCTCACCTTCGCTCTACAAGGGCGGGGGCGCCCGACGCTGCTGCGCCCGGTCCAGTTCACGCGATTTCAAAGGAGGTCCGCCATGCAGCGCTTCCGGATCGTCGCCGTCCTCGCCGTCTTCACCGCCAGCACCGCGCTCGCCCAGTACACGAGCTCGTACGGGTACAGCTTCAACAACCCGATGAGCGCGATGGCGAACAACTTCTTCTTCCAGAACATGAACAAGCGGGCGCTGCTCCGCTCCATGCTCAAGAAGCGCGGGTACACCGACGAGAAGCTCAACGCGATGACGCTGGACGAGATGATCGCGGCGCTGGGCGGCACGAAGAAGGCGGTGGAGGCCTCCCGCGAGGTGCCCGCGCCCACCTCGACGAAGTTCAAGCCCGCCGGCAAGCGCCTGCTGGTGCCCACGTTGGCCGCGTCGCTCTCCCAGGACAAGGCGCAGCAGCAGGCGCTGGTGGAGCTGTTCGAGCAGGGCATCAAGGCGTACGAGCAGGAGGCCGCGAAGGACGGCTTCGTGAACGATCTCGCCGGGGCGATCGCCTTCTTCATCGGCACCGCGTACTTCGTCTTCCACGAGGGCCAGGAGCCGGACGAGGACGGGCTGACGCTCTTTGCCCGGCAACTGCAGCACGCGATGGACACGCCGGACCTGAAGAAGGTGGGCGCGGCCGACAAGCAGAAGTTCTACGAGCTCCTGGTGGGCATGGGGACGTGGCTGGGCGTCAGCTACCAGCACGCGGCGCGCGACGGGGACGAGGCCCTCAAGGCCCAGCTCAGGGACGCGGCCGGCGGCGTGCTCAAGGGCTACCTGAAGCTGGAGCCGTCGAAGCTGGCCTTCACCGCCAACGGGCTGGTCATCGCGCCCTGAAGGCGTCAGCCCAGCCGCCCCACCAGCCACCACCAGGCGGGGACGGTGGCGAGGCTCAAGGGCACGCCCACGGCGATGAGGCCCGCGGCGAGCTTCGGCTCCAATTCGTACTCCGCGGCCAGCACCCCGCCCGTCACCATCGGCGCCATCGCCGCCTGCGCCACCGCGACCCGCTCCGCCAGCCCCACCGTGGGCGCCGTCAGCCACACGAGCGCGAGCATCACCAGGGGCGCGACGAGCAACTTGTAGGCGAGGCCAACCGTCACGCGGCGCCCCTGGCCTCTCAGCGCCGAGGGCTCCAGTTGCCACCCGACGCTGGTGAGCGCGAGCGGACTCAACAGCAGCCCGAGCCCTCGCAAGCCGTCGTCCGCCCACTCGGGGAACGCTACCGGGCGCAGCGCAAAGGCCGCCACCAACGCGAGGAAGGGGGGAAACAGTACCGCGCGCCGCGCCACGAAGGCCGCCGACACGCGCCCGCCGGACAGCCACGCCGCCAGGGGCACCGCGCCCAGGCTCAGCGCGAAGAAGCTGCCGAGCTGATCGACCACTACCGCGGGCCCAAGCGCCTCCTCTCCGCCCAGCGCCCGGAGCAGCGGCAGGCCCACGAAGGAGGTGTTGGCCAGCCCCGCGCAAAGCGCCAGTGCGCCGGCGACTGGGCGAGCGGTTCCTCGCCGCACTGCCAGCAGCGCCCCCACCGCGGCGAGCCCGAAGCACAGCCACAGCCCGAGCACCGGCACCACCAGCCGCGCCGACAGCGGCACCGCGTGAATGCTGCGCAGCACCACCGCCGGTAGACAGACGTACAGCACGGCTGCGTTGAGGAGCCGCGGAGTCTCGTTCGGCAGCTTCCCCGAGCGGCGCGCCGCCAGGCCCAGCGCCATGCACCCCAGCAAGAGCGCGAGGACGCTCACGGCCTCACAGGTACGGCTTGAGCGCCGCCAGCAGCGACTCCCCGTGCCGCGCGAGGCGCTTCTCGCCGAAGAAGGGCACCTGCCGTAGCTCGTCCAGCGAGCGCGGCGCGGTCGCGGCGATGCCCTCCACCAGGGCGTTGGGCAGCACCACCGACGGCGTCACCTTCCGCTCCGCCGCGGCGGCTTTGCGCCAGTCCATCAGTACGTCCTCGCGCTTCTTCGCACGGGGATCCTTCCGCTCCTTCTTGTCGAGATCCTCCAGGCCGCCGCCGTGCGCGCGCTGCTTGAAGGCCTCGAGGGTGGCCAGCACCTCGTCGCCGTGCTGGCGGACGAAGGCGCCGCGCACGCCCTGCTGCTTCGCCAGCTCGCGCAACGACGCGGGCGGCTTGGTGGCGATGGAGGCGATGGCCATGTTGGACAGCATGCGGCCCATCGGCACGTCCTCCGCCTCGGCCCATTTCAGCCGCAGGCGGTTCAGCTCCCGCGCGAGGTGCTGGGCCAGCCGCACCTGCTCGGCCGAGAGGCCCTGTCTGGGCAGCTTGACGTTGAGGGCCTCGGCGGGATCGGGCCGCGCCGCCGCGTCCTCGCACATCCGCTCGCAGTCCAGCACCACCTCTTCGAGGATGTCCGCGGCGAGGCAGGCGTCGCGCACCTTGCGGGCCACGTCCACCAGGTAGCGCACGTCGTCGGCGATGTACGCGCGCAGCTCGGGCGGCAGCGGGCGCAGCGAGAAGTCGGACTGCTGGTGCTCCTTCTGCAGCGTGGCGCCCAGGTGATCCTTCACCAGGTCCGCCAGGCCCACCTTCGGCCAGCCCAGCAGGGTGGCGGCGCGGTGGGTGTCGAACAAGCCCTTCACCCGCACGCCCGCCTCGGCCAGGTACTGCAGGTCGCCCTGCGCGGCGTGGAAGAACTTGGTGACGCTGCCGTCGGCGAAGACGGGCGCCAACACGTCGGCGCGGACGTCGGGCGCGAGCGTGTCGACGAGGAACACTTCGGCGTCGGTGCCCAACTGCACGAAGCACAGCCGGGCGCGGAAGTGGTGCATGGCGTCGGCTTCGACGTCGACCGCCAGCTCCTTGACCGAGGCCAGCGCACTCGCGACCTCGAGGAGCGCCTGGGGGGTCGTGATGTCTTCGGCTCCGCCGGGGATCGCCACGGGTGAGGCGCATAGCAGATGAAGGAGATCCCCGGAGAGGAGGAACCACGTGCTAGCCAAACGCCTCGAAGTGTGGGCTATAGGCGCGCGCACCCGGCGGTCGGGAGGGGTCGCCGGGGGGGGAGTGATTCGTGTCCACACTGGCCCAACAGCACGAGGACGTGGCCCGGCTCGAGAAGGGTCTCTTGTCGTACGTCGGCAAGGCGATCCACGACTTCGAGCTCATCTCGGAGGGGGATCGAGTCCTGGTGGGCGTCTCCGGCGGCAAGGACTCGTACACCCTGCTCCACTGCCTGCGCGCGCTGCAGAAGAAGGCGCCGGTGAAGTTCGAGCTCCTCGCCGTCAACCTCGATCAGGGCCACCCCGGCTACCCCGGGCACCTGCTCGAAGGGTGGCTGAAGGAGAACGGCTACGAGTACCGCATGTTGAAGGAGGACACGTACTCCATCGTGCTGGAGAAGCTGGAGCCCGGGCAGACGCAGTGCAGCCTGTGCAGCCGGCTGCGCCGCGGCGTCCTCTACAACGCGGCGGTGGACTTAGGCTGCAACAAGATCGCGCTGGGGCACCACCGCGACGATCTGATCCACACGCTGTTGCTCAACCAGTTCTTCGCCGGCGCCACCGCCACCATGCCGCCGAAGCTCCGGAGCAACGACGGGCGCAACGTGGTCATCCGCCCGCTCGCCTACGTGCCGGAGGCCGACATCGTCCCCTTCGCGAAGGCGCTGGGCTTTCCGATCATCCCCTGCGACTTGTGCGGCTCGCAGGAGAACCTGAAGCGCGCCCGGGTGAAACGACTGGTGGACGAGCTGTCGAAGGAAATCCCCCACCTGCGCAGCTCGCTGCTCAAGGCGATGGGCAACCTGCACCTCTCGCACCTGCTCGATCAGCGCCACTTCACCGTCCCCACCGAGGACGCCCGGCCCGGCCCGACGCTGGTCCCCCTGTCCACCCCGGAGCCCCCCCATGCCGCGTAACGCCCTCGAGCAGGCCCGCCGCGATCGAAACGCCGCGCTGATCGACGCGATGATCCTCGCGGCCAGCGCCGACGGGCAGCTGCTGCCGGTGGAGGTGCAGACCGTCATCCAGCGGGTCATCGAGCGGCCGGAGTTCGAAGGCGTGGCGGCCACCGAGTTGTCGGGGATGGTGGAGGCCTCGGCGCGGCGGCTGTCCCAGGCCCGCGCGCTGGAAGACATCCTGAACGCGCTCAAGGCCCGGCTGCCGGATCACCGCAACCGGCTGCTGGCCTTCGGGCTGGCCACAGCGGTGGCGCTGGCAGATCGCCGGACGCAGCAGGACGAGCTGAGCCTGCTCAAGACGATGCAGCAGGCCCTGGGCATCTCGGACCAGGAGGTGTCGCGCGTCTTCGAGGTGGTGGAGAAGGGCGAGTCGTTGGCCATGGCGCTGGGCGAGCCGCTGGAGCGCCTGTACGCCGAGACGATGGTGCTGGTGTCCGCCGCCGACGGGGAGGTGCAGCCCGCCGAGCTCAAGCGAATCCTCGAGGAGCTGGCTGGCGACCCCGTCTTCAAGGACGTCTCCCTGGAGAGCGCCGATCACTACCTGCGCGACGCGGTGCAGAACCTGGCCACCGAGGGGCTCCCGCAGCGTCTCACCGTGCTGGCCCACGGCCTCAGCACCCACGCGCAGCGCACCCGGGCCTTCCGGCTGGCGGTGCGGGTGGCCTGGGCGGAAGGCAAGCCGTCGGCCGACGGGCTGCGCGCGCTGGAGCTTCTGCAGGCCACCTTCGGGCTGGCGGACGACGAGGTCGCGCGCATCACCTCGGAGGGATGAACGTGAGCCGGGACGAGTACGCCGCGCTGCAGTTCGCCCTGCCCCCCTCGCTGGGGACGGAGCTGGGGACGCGGTCGAAGCTCCTGCAGGACTACCTGAAGAAGGCGCTGGGGCGAGACGCGGCGGTGGTGACGCCGGGCAGCTACGAGCAACTGGCGCGCGAGCTGCTCGCGGGCAAGGTGGACGCGGCGTGGGCCCCGCCCTTCGTGTGCGCGCGGATCGAGGCGATGGGCGTGCGGGTGCTGGTGCGGGGCGTGCGCAACGGCGCGTCGACGTACCGGGCGGCGCTGGTGTGCCGCAAAGACGCCAACGTGACGCTGGAGACGCTGCAGGGCACCACCGCCGCCTGGAGCGATCGCGACTCGGTGGGCGGGTACCTCTTACCGATGGCCTTTCTGCGCGAGAAGGGCCTCGAGCCCTTGCGCACCTTCTTCCGCCAGGACTTCCTGGGCAGCTACCGCGCCACGCTGGAGGCGGTGGCCGCGGGGAAGGCGGACGTCACCAGCCTGTTCGCGCCCTCGGCGAAGGGCGGCCAGGCGCAGGGGACGGGCAGCGACGAGGTGTGGCCGGGCCACGAGGGCGACTTCAAGGTGATCGCCTACACCGAGGACGCGCCCAACGACGGCGTCGCGGTGTCCATGGGGCTCAACGGCGCGGTGGTGACGGAGCTGGAGAAGGCGCTGCTCAACCTGCACCAGTCGCCCGAAGGCCAGGCGGTGCTGAAGGACTGCTTCCACGCGGAGAAGTTCGAGGTGTCGCCCCGCATGGGGTACCGCGCGCTGTACCGGGTGGCGCTGGCCAGCCTCTGACTTTCGTCAGGGCAAGAGCGAGAGCCCCAGCATCGCCGCGACGCCCGCGAGGAAGAGCGCGAGGAGCCCCAGCACGCCGTGGGTGTTGGCGAGGGCCTTGTGGTTGTCGAGCAGCTTGCGGCCCAGGAGCCACACCGCGCCGAAGAGGATCGCGGCGCCCAGCGCCAGCCTCCCGTGCCAGGTGCCCAGCGGCGCCCACTCGCGCAAGGCCACCGCCGAGCCCAGGCCCCCGACGAGGGAGGCGAGGAATAGGCCCACCGCCCACGGGCCGAGCGAAGAGTGGCGCTTCAGGTTGCCCGCCGGGGCCGGCGTCTTCCGCAGGCGCGCTCGGCGCTGGGCGAGGCCCTGCCGCAGCACCACGAAGCACAGCAGCAGGCAGACGGTGGCCATCGCCGGGTGCAGGTAGGCGAGGAGGCCTGGGTTCTTCGGATCCACTGGCACGCGCTGCTACTTGACGCGTCCGCCGCCGCGCAAGGCTCGTCGCGAAAGTCAGCGCGACGCGATGAAGCTGGCGGGGATGGCCGGCTCGCACCGGAAGCCCACCCCGTCGGGCAGCCGGGAGCAGTTGTCGCGCTCCTCGACGAGGGTGAGGGCGGGGGTCATCAGCGGCTCGGACATTCGGGCCTCGTCGAGGAAGACGGGCGCGTCGGCGCCGCCGTGAGAGGTCGCGCCGAGGATGAGGCGGCCCGCGCCCAGCAGCATCAGCAGGGAGGCGGCCACCGCGACCAGCACGCGCGACCAGGGCCGGGTGTGAGCCAGGCCGCGACGCTGGGCCACGCCCTTCCACAGCGCCGACACCTCGTCGCGGGCGGCGCGCTCGCGGAACAGCCTGGCCTCGGTCTCCAGCCAGTTGAGCTCGTGGCGGCAGCGGGCGCAGTGCGCGGCGTGGGCGCGCAGCTCGGTGGCCAGCGCGGCCGGCGCGTCACCGGCGACGACGGACTCGAGCGACGATGAATAACCGCAGGTGCTCATGACCGGCCTCCTCCTCCGACGTGCGGCAGCAGCGCGGCGCGCAGCTTGAGGCGCGCCCGGTGGATCTCGTTCTTCACCGTGGGGATCGACCAGCCGAAGGCCTGGGCGATGTCCTCGTAGGCCAGCCCGTGATCGACGCGCATCAAGAGCGCGGCCCGGCGCTTCTCGGACAGCACGCTCAAGGCCTCGGTGAAGTGCTTCTCCAGCTCGCGGTCCAGCAGCGCCGCCTCCGGGTTGGGCGAAGGGATGACGGCGTCGGGCGTGCCCTCGTCGTCGTCGGACTCGATGGGCTCGTGCTGGCGGACCCGGCGGACCTCGAAGGCCACGTTGCGGGCGATGCCCAGGATCCACGGCTTGAAGCGATCGCGATCGACCAGCTTGCCCAACTGGGCGTGGGCACGGGCGAAGGCCTCCTGGGTGGCGTCGTCGGCCAGGTGCTTGTCGCGGATGAGGTCGCGCAGGAAGCGCCGCACCGCCACCACGTGCCGCTCGAAGAGCGCCTTGAAGGCCGCCGACTCCCCCACCTGCGCACGACGCACCAACGCCTCGTCGGGCGTCTCGGGGCCGATGGGCTCGGGGCGTTTCAGCAGGCGCAGCACGGCTACCGACAATGTGCTCCGAGGAGGCCTCTGGTTTCAACCCGGTCTCCCGGGCTGGCCTCGCCTCCACGACGCAGGGGCTCAGTTGATACGAAATCCGTCCGCACGAGAAAATTCCCCTGCGAATTTGGCCATTTCCGTCGACAACGAGGTAGTGCGGCGCGCGCGCGGTGACTCGGCAGCAGGGCACCAGCGTTGCCGCCCTTGTTCGCTCGTACCTTGAGAGCCTCGCCGGGCGGCAGCGAGGGACCGGACTCGCGGGGCGACTGGAGGCGCGGTGGAGGCGCTCGATGGGTGGGTCTGAGGCGCCGTTCTCACGCGACGACGCGTACGACGGCCGCGCGTGACCGTCGAAAGGCAGCGGCCGGCGGCTTGAGGCCGCGACGAGCCAAGTGCTTGATTCCGACGCATGACGAGCGCTGTTGACGAGGCAACTCTGGACGTGTGCATCGAGCGGCTGACGCGGCAGCACCCACGAGCACAGCTCTTCATCTTCCACGCTCGCGGCGAGCCGTTCTGGGCCCGCTTCGCGCCCACTCCGGGCGAGCTTGAGGTGCTCCCCGAGGCTCTGTCCCTGATCGAGCGCGCCCTCGAGACCGGGACGGCGCCCCTCACGGGAGCGGAGCCAGGCGGCCGCTTCACCTTCCTGGTCGTCGACGCGGAGGCCACGTGGTTCGCGGTCGTCTTCCGCACGGAAAGCGGACTGCCCGCGCAGACGAGAGCGCGGCCCGTGGCCGGTCGACTCCTTTCGCCAGCGAACTTCCCTCACCGGTGAGCGACTCAGCGGCCCAGCAGCCACTCTGCCAGCGCGGCCGCGCGCGGGACGAGCGTGTCCACGAAGATGAACTCGTCGGGCGTGTGGTAGCCGCCGCCGCGCGGCCCCAGCGCGTCGATGGTGGGGATGCCCATGGCCGAGGTGGTGTTGCCGTCGCTGCCGCCGCCCTGCCGGGGCGCCTCGCCTCCGCCCAGCCCGTGCCGCCGCGCGCACTCCGAGTACGCCTCGCACAGGGCCAGGCTGGCCGCGCTGCGCTCCATCGGCTGGCGCATGGTGAGCCGCTCCAGCTCCACGTGGACACCGGGAATGCCCAGGTCCTCCGCCGCGTCGTCCAGCCCCGTCAGCACCGCCTCGTACGTCGCCAGCGTCGGCGCCCGCACGTCCACCAGCGCCTCGGCCAGGGCCGCCACGGTGTTGCGCGAGGTGCCGCCCTTCACCACGCCCACGTTCACCGTCACGCCCATGTCCCGCACCGACAACTGCTGCGCGCGATCGACGAAGCGCGCCAGCGCCCAGATGGCGTTGGCCCCTTCCCAGTAGGCGTTGCCCGCGTGAGCCGCCTTCCCCCGCGCCAGCACCTTCACGCTACCCGTCCCGCTGCGCTGGGTGACGACGGCGTCGTTGCTGCGCCCCGGCTCGAAGTCCAGCGCCGCGCCGCAGCCCGCCAGCGCCCGGTGGATGACGGACGCGCCTTCAGGGGAGCCGTCCTCCTCGTCCGACACCACCACCACCCTCACGGGCGGCAGCCGGCCCAGCCCGCCCGTCGCCGCCAGCGCCTTGAGCGCCCACGCCACCACCACCAGTCCACCCTTCATGTCGAAGACGCCGGGCCCGCGCCGCAGCGCGCCGTCCACCCGGTAGCCCTCGAAGGTGCCCGGAGGGAATACGGTGTCGAGGTGCCCCAACAGCCCCACCGGCTGCGCGTCCGCCCGGCCCTCGCTGCGGAAGACGAGGTGCGGGGCGAAGCGCGCGCTGTCCACCACCTCCACGGCGAGGCCCGGCATGCGCAGCACCTCCACCAACAGCTCCCCCACCCTCCGCCCCCCGTCGCGGTTGCCGGTGAAGGAGTTGAGGTCCACCAGGGTCCCCAGCGCTGCCTCCATCGCCGGCAGTTGGTGCGAGAGCCACTGCGACGCCTCGTCCATGAAGCAGAGGTGTACCACGCACCCTCGAGAGGCCACCGGAAACCGGCCGCGGGTGTGGCCGAAGGTGGGATTCTCGGCTATTGCCCAGCGAATGCTGCTGCTCCGCGACGTGGCGAAGTCGGATCTCGCCGGCCTCAAGCGCCTCGCGGCGGTGCTCAACAGCGTCAACCTGCCCAACAACGAGAAGGTGCTGGCCAGCCTCATCGACAAGTCGGTGAAGAGCTTCTCGGGGAAGGTGGAGGAGGCCTTCGAGCGCGAGTACCTCTTCGTGCTGGAGGATCTGCGCAACGAGCGGCTGATCGGCACCTCGATGATCATCGCGCAGCACGGCACCCGCGAGGCGCCGCACATCTACTTCCAGGTGACCGAGGCGGAGCACTACTCGGCGACGCTGGACAAGCACTTCCGGCACAAGGTGCTGTCCATCGGCTACAACTACGACGGCCCCACCGAGGTGGGCGGGCTGGTGGTCGATCCGCCGTACCGCTCCGGGCCCGACAAGCCGGGCAAGCAGTTGTCCTACGTGCGCTTCCTCTTCATGGCCATGCACCGGCCGGCCTTCCGCGACCGCGTGCTGGCCGAGCTGTTGCCGCCGCTGCTCAAGGACGGGCGCAGCCTGCTGTGGGAGGCCTGCGGGCGGAAGTTCACCGGCCTGACCTACTGGGAAGCGGACAAGATCAGCCGGCGGAACAAGGAGTTCATCAAGGAGCTCTTCCCTGCCTCCGACATCTACTCGACCCTCTTCCCCCAGCGCGCGCAGAAGGCGATCGGCGAGGTCGGCCCCAACACCCGCGGCGTCCAGCGCATGCTGGAGCGCATCGGCTTCCGTTACTCCAGCCACATCGATCCCTTCGACGGCGGGCCCCACTACGAGGCGGACACGGCTGACATCAGCCTCATCCGCCACTTCCGCACCGCCACCGTGGCCAAGGCGCCGCTCGAGCTCGAGGCCGAGGACTTCATCGTCGGCGTGGGCAGGGCCACCGGCGCCAACCGCTTCCGCGCGGTTCGCACCCCGGTGCGCTTCGACGATCAACAGGCGCTGCTCCCCAGAGCCGCCCGCGAGCAGCTCAAAGTGAAGCCCGGCGACCGCATCGCCCTCGTGCCCTTCGAGTAGCGTCCCAAGGCCGGTGTGCCGCGGTGTCGGCGCTTTCACACCTTTCGCCGGCGGGGCGTCTGACGCATAGATCGCCCCTCCCATGCTGACCGCCGCGCTCCTCTGCGTCGTCGTCGGCCAGGCTCCGGCCGAACCGTCGCTCTCCGCGGGACGCTTCTTCGCGAAGCACCTGGCGTCGGGGCGGGTCGAGGCGGCGTGGGGCGCCCGCAGCCGCCAGGTGGAGGACGGCGCCGAGGCGAAGCGGAAGGTGGCGCGGCTGGCGGCGCAGGTGCGCGGCTTCGGGCCCGAGACGCGCCTCATCTCCGAGGGCCTCCAGGCCGACGGCGAGCGCTGGGTGTACCGGCGCGTCGTCTCCGTGGAGTACTACGCGCGCGGCATGGAGTTGACGCTGGTGCTGGACGAGCGCGGCCGGCTCCTCGACGGCTCGGTGGCCCAGGCCGCGGACGAGGCGCCCACCACGCGGGGCAACTACCGCGCGAAGAACCACTACGCCTCCCCCGTCGGCGGCCAGTGGTCCGTGCTGTGGGGCGGGCGCACCTGGGACGACAACCGCCACGCCGCGGTGCCCGACATGCGCTACGCGCTGGACCTGCTGGTGCGCGGCGGCGACGGGCGATCCTGCGGCGGCGCCTGCCGGCGCAACGAGGACTACCACGCGTGGAACGAGCCGGTGCTGGCGGCGGCCGCGGGGGTGGTGGTGGTCGCGGACGACGGCCTGCCGGACACGCCGCCCAACCGCCCGCGCCTCGGCAGCCTGTACGGGAACTTCGTGGTGCTCGATCACGGCCAGGGCGAGTTCTCCCTCTACGGCCACCTGCGCCAGGGCTCGGTGCGCGTGCGCCCGGGGGACTCCGTCGCCGCCGGCGATCGCCTCGCCCGCGCCGGCTCCAGCGGCCTGTCGACCGAGCCGCACCTGCACTTCCAGGTGATGGACCACGCCGACTACCGCGAGGCGCAGGGCCTGCCGGTGCAGCTCGAGGACCTGGTGGTGAACGGCAAGCAGGTGGACCGCGCCGAGCTGCGCCGCGGCGACGTCATCGGCCCGCGCGAGGCCGCGGCCCGCCGCGACGACTGACGGCCCGGGCTGGACGCGCGCGTTGAAAGCCGGCCCTCGCGTGGCTACACCCGCGCCGGACTGCCACTGCTACCGAAGGAGCCACCCATGAAGCGCCTCGCCCTGTCGCTGTCGCTGCTCGCCGTGCCCGCCCTCGCTGGCCCGCCCGCCACCGCGCCCGCGGCCCCTGCGCCCACTGCCCCGGCGAAGACCGAGCCGAAGAAGCCCGCCGCGGCCGTCACCTTCAAGGAAGGCCTCGCCACCCCGGAGTCCGTCCTCTACGACGCCGAGTCCGACACCTACCTGGTGAGCAACATCAACGGCAGCCCCACGGACAAGGACAACAACGGCTACATCGCCGAGCTGGCCCCCGACGGGAAGGTGGTGGCCGCGAAGCTGATCGCCGGCGGCGAGAAGGGCGTCACCTTGAACGCGCCCAAGGGCCTGGCGGTGGTCGGCGGCGTCCTCTACGTGGCGGACATCGACACGGTGCGCCTGTTCGACCGCAAGACGGGCGCGGCGAAGGGCGAGGTGGCGGTGCCCGGCGCCAGCTTCGTGAACGATCTCTCCGCAGGGCCGGACGGCAAGCTGTACGTCACCGACTCCGGCCTCACGCCGAAGTTCGAGAGCTCCGGCACCGACGCGCTCTACGTGATCGAGCTGGGCAAGAAGCCGAAGCTCAAGGCCCTGCTCAAGTCGAAGGACCTGCCCCGCCCCAACGGCATCCTCGCCACCAAGGACACGCTGTACGTCAGCTTCTTCGGCGCCGCGGAGCTGCGCGCCTTCGACTTGAAGGGCAAGCCGAAGGGCGAGCCCACCAAGCTCCCCGCGGGCGGCGGCGACGGCGTGCTCCTGCTGGGTGAAGACATCCTCGTCTCCAGCTGGGACGGCAAGGCCGTCTTCCGGGGCAAGCCGGGAGGCGAGTTCACCGCCATCCTCAGCGAGCTCACCGCGCCGGCCGACCTCGGCTACGACAGCAAGCGCAGCCGGGTGCTCGTCCCCCGGTTCCAGGACAACCTGGTCGAGGCCTTCGACGTGAAGTGACGGGCCGTCAGGACGCCAGCCAGATCTCCTCGAAGCGCACCTGGGGCGGCGTCTGGTGCAGCCGCACGCCCTGGACCGTATGGGCCGCCGCGGCGTGGAAGCGCTCGTGGTACAGCGGCACCAGCACGCAGTCCTCGCGCACCAGGTTCTCCGCCTTGCGGTAGAGCTGCTCGCGCAGCCCGGGATCGATGGACACCCGCGCCTCGTCGGTGAGGCGATCGAACTCGGCGTTCTTGTAGGCCAGGCCGTAGTACGCCTGCGCCTTGGAGTTGAGCAGCACGTAGAGGAAGTTGTCGGGATCGGCCACGTCGGCGATCCAGTTGCCGCGGAAGATCCCCAGCCGGCCCTCGCGCACCCGGTCCCAGAAGTCCTTGTTCTCCACGTGCTCCAGCTGCACCAGGCCCGCGTCCACCAGCGGGGAGAAGAGCGCGCGGTCCTCTTCCCGGGTGTCCCGGTCCGGCGCGTAGTGCAGGGTGACGCGCACGCTGGACAGCCCCGCCTCGCCCAGGAGCCGCCGCGCCAGCACCACGTCGGTGCGCGGCTCGTGGATGCGATCGCTCTCCAAGAGTGACGGCGGCGTGAGCGAGCGCGCCACCCGCGCCCCGGGGTGGAAGCCGGACACCTGCGCGCGCACGTCCAGCCCGGCGCGGATCGCCCGCCGCACCCGCACGTCGTCGAAGGGCGCGGTCTGCGAGTTGAAGCCCAGAAACCACACCGACGGGGTGTTGACGGTGAGCGCCTCGGCCGGCGTCAGCCCCGCGTCGCGCAGGTTCTCCGCGTGCAGGTACGAGACGAGCTGCACCTCGCCCTTCGCAAAGCCCTCCAGCGCCGCCTTGCGCGAGGGGTAGAGGCGGTACTCCAGGCGCGCCAAGAGCGGCAGCCCGGGCTTGTAGAAGGTGGGGTTGCGCTCCAGCGTCACCGAGTCGGCGGTGGCGTCGACGAAGCGGTACGGACCGGTGCCCAGCACCTTGCCCCCTTCCCGCCGGGTGATGCCGGTCGACGGCAGGGCGAGCAGCCGCAGGAAGAAGGCCCGCGCCTCGTCGAGGCGGATTTCCAGGGTGTGCTCGTCCAGCACCTCGATGCCGGCCACCTCGCCCGCCTGGCCGGCCAGGTAGTCCTGGGCCCCGGCGATGTCCTTGAAGAGGACCGCGTCGGGCGCGCCCACCTTGGGATCCATCAGCCGCTCGAGGTGGCGCTTGACGTGCGCGGCGGTCAGCGTGGCGCCGTCGGGGAAGGTGACGCCCTTGCGCAGCGTGAAGCGGTAGCGCTTGGCGGTGCGATCCGCCTCCCAGGCCTCGGCGAGATCCGGCACCAGAATGCCGTCCTCGTAGCGGACCAGCGTCGAGTACAGGGCGCTGGACACCTCGCTGATCTGCAGATCGATGGTGAAGAGCGGATCGAGGCCCGCGCTCGGATCCAGGGTGAGCGCGCGGTGCAGGCCGACCTTGAGCGTCCCGCCGGCGCGCGCCTGGGGCAGGTTGAAGCGGAACACCTCGGCGTCCAGCGTGTTCGCCTCGTGGCCGAGCTGCTCGACGGTGCGGGTGAGGTGATCGCTGATGCGCACCACCCGCTGCGCGTCCTCCCGCACCTCGGCCACCTCCTCGGCGATCGCCTGGTCCCCGTCCTTCAGCACCGCCTGGCTGGCGCGGATCTCGTCGATGGCCGCGGTGAGCCGCAGCACCGAGTCGGACAGATCGCGGCCCACCGACACCTGGCCGGCGGCGCGCCCCGACGTCTCCTTCGCGATGCGCGACATGTCCTGCATCGTCTTGAACAGCTCGCGCCCCTGGCTGGCCTGATCCGCCGCCTGGCGCACCATCTCGCCCACCCGCTCGGACACCTGCTGAGACACCGCCACCAGCGCCTGCCCCTGGCGCTCGAGGCGCCCCGTCTCCTGCGCCGTAGACTCGACCGCCGCCAGCGCCCGCAGCGAGGTGGCCTGAATGCCGCGCAGCGCGGTAGCCGCCTTCTCGCCCAACTGCACGCCCACCTCGGCCTCGTCGCGGCCGCGCGTCACCAACTCCACCGCGCGCTCCACGCCCTCGCGCACCATCCTCACCTTCTGGGCGATCTCCCGGGTGGAGCGGCCGGTCTTCTCTGCCAGGCTGCGCACCTCGGACGCCACCACCGCGAAGGGCTTGCCGCTCTCGCCCGCCTGCGAAGCGATGATGGTGGCGTTGAGCGCGAGCAGGTTGGTCTGGTCGGCGATCTCCTGGATCACGTCCACCACCCGGCCGATCTCGAGGCCGGAGACGCCCAGCGCGTCGACGTACTTGGTGGCGCGGCGCACCGTGTCGTCGATGCGGTGCATGCCCCGCAGCGCGTCCTGCACCAGCGCGGCGCCCTGCTCGGCGGTGGCCGTCACTTCGCGCGCCAGCTCGCCCGTCTCGTCGCTGCGGCGGCGCACGGCGTCGATCGCCCCCTCCGCCAGCGCCACCGCCTCGCGCGCCTGCAGGGACAGCTTGCTCACCGCGTCGCCGGCGTCCGACACCCAGGTGGCCTTCTGGCTCATCGCCTCGGCGCGCTCGCTGGTCTTCTGGGCGCTGGCGTTGAGCGAGGCCAGGGCCTGCGCCACGTGCTCGATGCTCTCGGTCATCTCCGCCAGCGCGCTGGTCGTCTCCCGGGCGAAGCTCTCCAGTTGGGCCACGCGCTTCTGGCTGCCCTCGAGGCTCTCGCTCATCCCCGACACGGCCTTCTGGCTGCGCTCGGCGGCCGAGCCCTGGCGGCGCGCGGCTTCGAGCAGCGAGCGGGCCTGGTCTTCTACCTCGCGGGCGGTGCGGTGCAGCGAGGTGGTGACGCGCTGCACCTGCCAGAGCGCGCGGCGCAGCGAGAGGGCGAGGCGCTGGAACTCTCCGTCGCCGTCCTCTTGCGCGGTGGGCACCACCGAGAGGTCGCCCTGGGCGAAGCGCTCGATGATGGCCCGCCGGCGATCGGCCCTGCGCGCGGACTGCTGGTACCAGATCACCCAGCCCAGCGCCGAGAAGCTCGCCATGGTGGTGACGACCAGCGCCGCCCAGGCCCCGAAGGTCGACGGGTGGCCCGACACCGCCAGCAGCACCAGCCCCGCCAGAAGGCCTGCCACGAGCCCGCCGGCGGGACCGAAGAGCACGAGGTACCAGCGGTTGTCCATGCGCGGCCTCGAACCCTACAGCGCTAAGCTCCGACGCCCAAATGCTCGCTGCGCTCCTCACCCTGTGCGTCGGCGCCGCCCCGCAGCGGTGGCTGCTCACCGTCGACGGCGTGCCCCTGGCGGAGCTGCGCGTCAGCGTCGACGGGCGGGCCTACCGCTACGAGTCCACGCGGTTTCTGGAGGAGGGCCCGGCCGAGCGCCTCTTGGACTTCACCCTCGACGAGGCGGGCCGGGTCGACGGCCTCACCCCGGAGGTGCTGGCCCTGGCCAGCCGGCCCGGCCTCGGGTGCCAGCAGGTCTTCGAGGAGCTGCGCCGCACGCCCGAGGAGCTGTGCGTCAACCACCGCGAGGGCGCTACCGACACCGGCCAGCTGGCGGGCCAGCCCTACAGCGCCCGGTACGACGCGCGCGGAAAGTTGGCGACCCTCACCCTGGGCAAGGCCCGCTTCGAGGCTCGCGCCGCGCCCACCACCCTGCCTCCGCCCGAGGCCAACCCCTTCACCCGCGGCTTTCCGCTCGAGGGGACGGCGGGGCCTGCGGCGCTCGAGCCCCCGCTGGGGGGTGCGCGGCGGCTGGACAAGCCACCGCGCGGCGCCGGGGACGCGGAGTCGGTGGGCCGGGTCCGCTGCCTCATCGCCGCGCGCCGCTACGTCGCGTCGCACCCGAAGGCGGAGGTGGTGCTGGGCCTGGTGTTGGAGGGCGGGCGCGCCTGGCCGCACGCGTGGGTGAGGGAGCTGGGCGTGGAGGTGGATCCTTCCGTAGCGCCGGGCGACGCCGTGCTGAAGGCGCGGCAGTACCTGGCGCTGCCACCGAGAGAGGCGGGCCGGGTGTACCTGGAGCTGCTCGACGGGACGCGCCGCGTCCGCCTGGGCGCGAGCCGATGAGGCCGCTTCGCAGCGCTGCCCGCGTCCACCAAGCCGGGACGGGAAGCCGAGCGCCAGCACCAGCGACGGCACGCCCTCGCGCGCAGGCCTCCCCGGGGCCGCGCCCCGCGCGCATGAGGTCGGTTCTCCTTGCGGTGCGCCTCGCTTGCACCCCGCGGAGCCTCGGCCCGTGAGCGGGCGTTTGGCCTCGAAGAGAGGCGCTGTGCACGTCGCTTTCCCCTGGTGGAGCGCCGTCCAGTGAGCTGGCTCCTCGCGCCTCTCGCGTTGCTGGCAGGCGCCGGCGCCCTCGGCTGGAGGATCCACCGCTTCGGCCGCCGCGCCCCGCGCCTGCCGGACCGGCCCACCGTCGCCGTGGTGCTGGGCGCGCGCGTCTTCGCCGATGGTACGCCCAGCGACGCCCTGAAGGATCGCGTCCAGGTGGGCGTGCGCCTGCTCGAGTCCGGCCACGCATCGGCGCTCCTCTTCAGCGGCGGCAGCCCCGACGCGCGGCCCACCGAGGCCCTCGTCGCCCACCGCCTCGCCCTCGCCGCGGGCGCCCCGCCGGCCCAGTGCCTCACCGAGACGAAGAGCCGCTCCACCTTCGAGAACGCGCGAGAGGTGGCCGCCGTGCTTCGGCGACGCGGCGAGCGGGAGGTGATCGTCATCACCTGCGACTTCCATCTCCTGCGGGCGGCTGCGCACTTCAGCGCACACCGGTTGAACGTCTTTCCGGTGGCCTCCCCGAGGAAGCTCGGCGTAGGCCAGCGGCTGCTGGTGACGGCGAAGGAGGTGGCCGCGCTGGCCCGGCGGCCCTGGCTGTTGTGAGGCATAGGTCAGGTGGACGCAATCGGCCCCCCGCGGGTGAGACTCCCCTATACTCGCGGGCATGCCTTCCTTCCGGGTGCTGAGTGTCCTCGCGGTGGTGGCAGTGGCGTTCACCGGCTGCAACTGCGGAACGTCGACTCCTGCCGATGCCTGCTCCTTTGACAGCGACTGTCCGACCGGTCAGGTCTGCGGCGCAGAGAAGCGCTGCGTAGCCCAGGCCACGTGCCCCGACACGCCGTGCGCCGCGGGCGAGAGCTGCCTGGGGGGCCGCTGCTACGCCGCCGACTGTCCGACGCGAGACTGCGGCGACGGCCAGGTCTGCGCCTCGGGCCGCTGCCTGGACGAGGCGTGCGTGGGCAAGACCTGCCCGGGCGGCAACGTCTGCATCCGGGGCGGCTGCTACCAGGGCCAGTGCGCCGGCGTGAGCTGCACCGGCCGCGAGGTGTGCGTCGAGGACTACTGCGTGTCGCGGAGCTGCCTGGGCGTCACCTGCCCCGGCGATCAGCGCTGCGCGGCCGACGGCAACTGCTACCCGAAGGGCGGCTACGGCGGGGGCTCCGGCACCGGGCCTGGACCGGGCACGGGCGGTGGCGCGGGTACAGGCGGTGGCACGGGCACGGGCGGTGGCACGGGCACCGGCGGTGGCACGGGCACCGGCGGTGGCACGGGCACGGGTAACCAGGCGTGCATGAGCAACTGCACTCCGGTGCAGGTCTGCGTCATGAACCAGTGCGAAGAGGCGCGGTGCGTGGGCATCACCTGCCCCACCGGCCAGGCGTGCTCGCAGGGTCAGTGCGTGCCCACCACCTGCGGTGCTGGGAGCTGTCCGGCTGGCAAGGCGTGCGGCCCGACGGGCACGTGCGTGGACACCGCGTGCGCCACGGTCTCCTGCCCTGGCGGGTACCGCTGCCAGCAGGGCCTCTGCTACCCGACGGGCGGCGGAGGTGGAGGCTCGGGCACCGGCGGTGGCACCGGGACCGGCGGCGGTACGGGCACCGGCGGCGGTACGGGCACCGGCGGTGGTACGGGCACCGGCGGCGGTACGGGTACCGGCGGTGGTACGGGCACCGGCGGTGGGACCGGCACGGGCGGCGGCACCGGCACGGGGGGCGGCACGGGCGGTGGCACCGGCACGGGGGGCGGCACCGGCACGGGCGTCGTCCTCGGACCTGACGGCGGCGTCATCGGCATCGCCGGGCCGGACGGTGGCCTCGTCCTCCTGCCCGACGGCGGCGTGGCCGGCGGGCCGTGCCTCCCGTCGCAGTGCACGGAGATCGTCTGCGACGATCGTCTCGACAACGACGGCAATGGCTACTCGGACTGTGACGAGCCTTCCTGCGCGGCGCAGGCCTGCAACGACAGCAACGCCTGCACCGCCGGCGAGCGCTGCGTGGCGAGCAGGTGCCAGCCCGCCACCACCTGGAGCTGCAACTCCCCGCCCACCTCGTGCCACTCGCCCAGCGGGCAGTGCATCGGCGTGGGCCAGTGCAACTACCCGGTGATGGCGGGCGCGCCCTGCGGAGGGAGCGGCAGCGGCATGGCGTGCCTGCCGGACGCCACCTGCGGCGTGCTGCCGGGCAACGGCGTCTTCACCTTCACACCTTCCAACTTCGATCCCTCGACGATCGGCCTCACCCCCGGCGACGTCATGACGGGCGGCGGGACGGTGACGGTGAACACCAACACGGGGACGCTGGGAGGCAGTTGGGGGCCGCTCAGCCCGACGGTCACCACGGTGATGACCAGCACCGGCCCAGCGGTGGTGATCGCCGCCGAGAACTTCGACCTGGGGACCGGCACGGTGCTGCAGATCACCGGCAGCAACCCGTTAATCATCGCCGCCAGCCAGACGATCGAGATCCACGGCGTCATCGACATCTCCGCGGTCGGCGCCAACCCCGGCCCCGGCGGCCATCGCGGCTGCGGGACGGCGGCCGGCGGTGACGGCAGCCTGGGCTCCAACTCGGCGGCGGGCGGCGGGGGCGCGGGAGGCTCGCAGTCGGCCGGCGGCTCGGGCGGCGGCGGAAGCACCTTCGGCCTGGGCGGCGGCGGAGTGGCCGGCACGGTGTTGGCGCGCGGCGCCCAGGAGCTCAAGGGCGGCTGCCCCGGCGGCGCGGGAGGCAACGCCGGCGGGCGGGGCGGCGCCGGCGGCGGGGCCATTCAGCTCACCGCGGGCTACGGCCTGGGCATCGGGCCCACCGGGGCGATCATCGCCAACGGCTCGGGAGGCCTGGGCGGCGCCCGCACGACGGGCTCGTACAGCCCCAAGGGCGGCGGCGGCGGCGGCTCGGGCGGCACCATCATCCTGGAGTCGGGCTACGTCTTCGCCGACCAATCGCGGCTGTTGGCCAACGGCGGCGGCGGCGGCGAGGGCTCGGGCTGGCTCAGCTTGCCGGGGGCGGACGGCGCGGACGGCGACAAGCTGTACGGCCTCCTCGGGGCGCCGGGCGGCGGCGGCATGTCCGGCAACGGCGGCAACGGCGGCAACGGCGGGGCGCGATACTCGGCGGTGGGGGACGGGCGGGCCGGCCAGCAGTACTTCGACGAGACCAACTACTGGGAGTCCGCGGGCGGCGGTGGCGGAGGCGCGGCGGGGGCGCTGCGCATCAACATCACCACGCCGCTGGGCCGGTGCATCTTCCCGGACAACGTGAAGTTCAGCCCGCACATGACCACCAACTCGGGGGACAACTGCTACCAGTGACGGCCTGACGCCGGCCGTCACGGCAGCGCCCGCCGCAGCCCTTCCACCCCGTCGGCCTGAGGCCACCCGCCAAAGCCCAGCGGCAGCCCTTTCAGCTCGTACGCTTCCAGCGCCACGCCCGCGTCGCCTTCGTCGACGAAGACGAAGAGGTTGCCGGCGGCGAAGAGGGCCCCGCGGACGTCCGACGACTCCGGCGGCAGGGGGCAGAGGATGGCCCGCCGGCCGGCGGTGAAGACTTCCAGGTACGCGCCCAGCCCGTAGCCCGCGTCGAGGCTGGAGAAGTCGGCCTTCACCAGCGCCGCCACCGAGCCGGGCATGAAGTTGACGAGCGCGGCTTCCTCGAGTCGCGACTCGATGCCGGCGGGCAGCACCTTCACCTCCCAGCGCTCGGCGCCGGTCCGCAGGTCCGTCACCCGCGCCCACAGCTCTCGGTCCACCGGCATGCAGCTGGTGAGGGGCTGAGCGCAGCGCCAGGCGAACACCACCACGCTGTCGGTGGAGGCGAGGACGGCCCGGGGCTCGGCGTCCAGCAGCACGCCCGCGTCGGAGCGCCAGGAGAGGTCGACGAAGTCCGCTCCGCCGTCCGCCAGCCACCACAGCTCCTGCCGGCCACCCAGCACCAAGCCCAAGCGCGCGCTCACCAGCGAGGGCAGCCCCGCGTCCACGCGCACCACGGTGACTTGCAGGCCTCCGTCGCCGTCGTCGCCCAGCACCGACAACAGGCCCGCGTCGGCCTGCCAGGCGTAGAGGGTGCCGCGCACGTCCAGCGCCAGCACTCCCGTCCCCCCCAGCGCCACCACCGGCACCAGCCCGGCGTCGCTCCAGGTGGCCACCGTGCCGTCGTCCAGCCAGAGCTGCAGGCCCCCGTCCTCCGAGGCGGCCACGGCGCCCGGTTGAACCGCCGCCTCGAGCGCCTCCAGGAGCCGCCCGTCCAGGCGAGCGCGCAGCTCCAGCCCTCCGTCGCGCGCCAGCAGCACGCCGCGGGGCGAGACGTTGAGCAGCCGCCGCTCGCCGTCCTCCTCGTAGGGCGCGACGAAGCGATCGAAGCCCGAAGAGGTCCACGAGGCGAGCGCGCACACGCCGGGATCGCCCGCGTCCTCACCTCCGTCTACCTCACCCCCGTCAGCGCCAGCGTCGGCGCCAGCGTCGAGGCCGCCGTCGTCTCCTCCATCCACCGCGAGGCGGGGCACGCCGCAGGTGTTGAAGAAGAGGTTGCCGGCGCTGGCCAGCATCGTGGGGCGCTCCCGGGAGGGCTGGCCGGGCACGCGGGTGGACCAGCGAGGCAGCCAGGCGCCGGCGTCGGGGCGCACGCACACCTGGTTCCTGCAGCGCGCCTCGGGGATGCAGGCGACCTCCACGCCGCAGAGGAAGCCGTCGGGGGTGGGCAGCACCAGGCACCCGCCGTTCAAGCAGAAGTGCCCCGACACGCAGTCGACGTCGCCGCATTGGGTGCCGTCGGCGGCGTTGGCGGAGCCGCAGCCGCTCAGCGGATCGCACGCGGCCACCTTGCACGGCTCGGTGGGTGGCGGGCAGGTGCGGGGCGAATTCACGCACCCCGACATCATCGAGCAGCCGTCGTTGGTGCAGGCGTTGTTGTCGTCGCAGCTCCGGGGCACGCCCAGGCAGGTGCCGCTGCGACAGCGCCCCTGCTCGAGGCAGATGTTGCCGGGATCGCACGCGGTGTCGTCGGGGGACACCGCCTCGACGCATTGATCGAGCTCCAGCGAGTAGCTCGACTCGCGGCACGGGGCCGACGGCGTGCACACCGGCGGGCGCACGCCCACGCCGTGCAGGGCTACCTCCAGGGTGCGGGAAGGCGCGGACAGCACCAGCGTGCCGGTGACCTCGCCGTTGCCCGCGGTGAAGGTGACGGGGAGCTCCACTGAGCCACCGGCGGGCACGTCCACCGTCATCGGCGCGGAGAAGGGCGCGCCCACCGAGGCCGACACGGTGAGGGCCGCGCGCGTCTCGGCGTGGATCAGCACCGCCTTCGTGACCTGCTGGCCTTCCAGCACGCGGCCGAACTCCAGCGACTGAGTGGAGGGATCGACGCGGAAGTCCGCGTCCACCGGGTCGACGTCGGTGCCGCACCCGCGGCAGCTCAGCAGGCCCAGCGCCAGCGCCAGGAGGATCGAGCCGGCGCAGCGCCGTGGGAGCCGGTACGTCATGGCGGAGCACTGTGCCCGAAGGCCCCCACCTTGGGGAAGCCGGGGGACGGACGGGCTGCTCATTTCCTCCGCGGCGCAGGCCGGGCCGGCTTCCGCGCGGGGCGGCCTTCACGAGCCGCCGGGCGCGCGCGCTGGGCTCCGGGACGCACGAGCCCGACAGCGCCGAGCAGCGTCTCGATGTCGTCGGGCGATACGCCGCCGTTCGCGAGCCGCGCCCGGAGCGCCCCGGCGCGCAGGCCGGCGTCGGCCATGCGCCGCGCGTAGGCGTAGGCCGGCTCGTCTTCCGGCCAGTCGTCGTCGATCAAGTCCGCGTCGACCTCGTCAAGGAGCTCGTCCACCCGCTCACTGCGGTCGCGCCTCCGCGAGCGCTGGGGGGCACCGCGTCCCTCGAAGCGGGCGCTCAGCGGGCTGAACCAGATGGCGTAGAGGCTGAAGACGCTGAAGAGCGTGCCGACCGGAAACGCGAAGAACGCGAGGACGGAGAGTGCGGTCTGGAGGCCCCGGCCACGCCCCTTCTCGAGCACCGCCCCCAGGTAGGCGAAGGGCAACGCCAGCAACAGCCCGCCGAGCGCCACGAGGAGGCCGAACCCGCCGGCGTTCGTGCCCGCGCTCATGAGCGCAAACCACGCGCACCCGATGAAGAGGAAGATCGCCTGGAGCCAGTTCAAGAGAGAGACGATCCGCAGCATGGCGTCGGCGGACGAGCGTACCCCCCTGATTCACCGCCAACCACCGAAAGAACAATCCCGACCACCACCAAGGTTCCTTCAGCTTCGGCGGCGGCGCCAGAGCCAGCGGAGCAGCAAGGCCACCACCAGCGCGCCCACCGCCCCGAGGGCCGCGTGCCGGTAGGTGGAGAAGAACGTGTCGATGCGCTCGGCGTTCTCGCCCAGGGCGACGCCCACCGACACCAGCAGCGCGTTCCAGGCCAGGGCGGAGACGCCGCCCAGGAGGAGCGCGCGGGACAGCGGAATGCCGGCGGCCCCCGCCGCGATGAAGACCATGGCGCGGAAGCTGGGCAGGAAGCGGTTGACGACCAACAGCCACGCCCCGCGCTGCCGCATCAGGACCTGGGCCGCCTGGAGGCGGGCGACCGGCAGGCCCAGCACGCGGCGCTCCGCGGGGAAGGTGGACAGCCGCGCCCCCAGGGCCAGCCCGAAGCGCCAGGTGGCGGCGATGCCCACCAGGCTGCCCGCGGTGAGGGCGATCATCACCAGGAGGAGCGAGCGCTGGCCGCCCGCGGCGTACGCGCCGCCCAGCAGCGCGACGGTGTCACCCGGAAACGGCGGGGCGAGGTACTCGAGCATCGCCGCAGCGGCGAGCACCAGGTACCCCAGGGGGCCGACCGCGCGCAGCCAGACGTCGACGAGCTCGAGCACGGCGTCATCGTGTTCGCCCGGCCGCGCACGTCAAGCCTACTCGTCGGAGGCCGGGTCGGCGCCGCCGCTCAAGGACGGATCGTAATACTGGCCGCCCGCCGAGCCTTCCATTTGCGCGGCCCAGGCCGACGCCCTCGGGCCCACCACCACCCCGAGGAAGAAGAGGATCAGCACCAGGACGAGCGCGTAGGTCGCGGGCCGCGAAGGCCGGGCGCGCCAGGCCCACAGCCGCTCCTTGCGGCGCTGAAAGCCGGGGGCGGACACGTACTCCCGCCAGGCCTCGTCGCGCATCAGGGCCGCGCTGCCGTCGTCGCCGGCGCCTTCCATCGCCCGCGCCAGCAGCACCCGGCCGTGGACGGTGCCGCGCCGGTGCTTCACCAGGGCCTCCAGCGCCTGCTTCGCGCCGGTGAAGTCGCCCTTCGCCAGCCGGCCCTGGCCCTGGACCAGGTCGATTTCCCCCAGCCGGAAGTCGGGATCGAGCTGCTGCGCGTGGGCGAGCAGCTTCTCGCCCTGCTCGTGGAAGCCGGCGCCTACGCACGCCGCGCCCATGGTGAAGACGGTCTGCACGTCGTCGTCGCCGTGCTCCAGGTTGGGGCGAAGCACCTCCACCGCCTTGCGGTACGCCTTGCGGTCGACCAGCAGCCCCGCCCACTCCAGGCGCGCGCGGCCGTCGCTGGGGTTGGCGAGGAGCAGGCGCTCCAACTGTCCCTCGCGGCGGCGGCGCATCACCCAGCGGAAGGGATCCGGGAGGAGGCCCAGGGTGAAGCGGTCCACCACCAGGTAGAAGACGAGGAGGAAGAGCGCCGAGCCCAGCGGGCTGCCGGTGATGGCGGTGAGGATGATCCACTGGAAGTAGCCGGTCATGGACATGGCGCCTCTGCGTGCCGCGTAGGAGGAGATTGACCCCGCGCGGCGAAGCCGGGTGCAGAATACCCGCGGAGCGCCGGCCCGTAACGGGAGAGGAAGCGATCGAGGGCCTTGACGGACGCGGGCGCCCGACGAGACCAGCGACTCGAACTCGGACGGGTGCGCGCGAGGAGGAAGACGTGGCCCCGCCAGCAACGCGAGCAGCGCGCCCATGGCCGCTGGCGCTACCTTGAGGCCCGGCCGCGGTGGATGACGACGAGGAAGAGCACCGCCACCACGCCCAGCAAGAGCAGCGGCAGCAGGCCCACCAGACCCAGGGCCGCCTGCAGCGCGCGCTCCGTCGCCCGCCGGGACACGTACACCCATCCCCCAAACCAGAGCAGGCTCACGAGCTGCGCCAAGCCGCCAAGGAAGACGATCACCCGGGCTGCCTGGGTCGCTTCCTGGTTGCCTTCGGGCAACACCGCGTCCCTGGGCGTGAACAGCCACCTCGGCAGGCGGTGCATGAAGATCCGCAGCCACTCCCGCCGCGCACTCTCCCTGGCGTCCGCTGCGTTGGTCGCGTCGCCCAGCTCGAGGAAGACGCGCTCGGCGGCCAAAGCGTCGGCCCGGGCCTCACGATGCCGGTGCACCTGGCCCAGCACCTCCGCGCGCACGCACAGCGCTGACGCGCGATCCCCGGGCGTCTTCGCGCAGGCCAGCGCCTCCTCGACGAAGCGGAGCGCGTCGTCGTTGTGGCACGCCTCGCGCTCGAGCCCGGCGAGCCGCATCAGGCAGTCGCATTGGTCGCGGCCATCTGGTTCGCGCGACAGCGCGAGGGCGCGCTCGAAGGCGTGCCGCGCGGGCAGGTACTCGCCACGGCGCTCGTGACGGCGCCCCTGAGCCAGCCAGGTCCAGGCGACGACGAAGGCGGGGCCGGTGTGCTCGACGAGCGCCCTCGCCCGCTCCAGGAGCTCGGGCTGCTCCTCCTCCGGGACGAGGTGATGCAGAAACAACAGGCACGTCGCCGCGTAGGCGCACTCGCCTTGCCGCTCAAACAGCGCCGCGGCCTCCACGCGGGCTGCCCGGGCCTCCTCGTACCGCTCGAGGGCCTCGGTCGCCTCGGCGAAGGCGACGAGCGCGTGGGGCAGCAAGGTGACGAGCCCGCCCGCGCGGCTCAAGCGCACCGCGCGCTGGGCGAGCCACGCGGCCCGCTCCTGGTTCGCTTCGGCCCGCGCGAGGCGCGCCGCGCACAGCGCTTCGAAGACGTCCGCCTCCGCGTCGCCGCGAAGGGCGGTGAAGTCCTGCAGCGTCGCGCGCGCGGCGGTCAAGTCTCGCTCGCCGAGGTGTATTCCCAGCAGCCCGTACAGAAGCTCGGCGATCTCCACTGGCGGAGCGCCCTCGCGGCGGCGGGCCTCGAGGAGGGCCAGGAGTTCCTCGCGCGTCGACGACTGCGGAGCGGCCATGCAGGGCGATGGTAGCGCAGGCGGGCGGCCTTCAGCGCGCATACGGTGACTCCGCCGTCACCCCTCGCGCCGGCCAGCGGCGCGAAGCGCTGGTACGAGGAGCACAGCCGAGAGTGCCACGCCCGGGTGCGCGCCCTGGAGGACGAGCGCGTGGCGCTGGCCGCCCGCCGAGACGCGCTCCGCGGGGAGTTCGACAGGGCTTCCCGCGCCGGCCGGCGCCGCGACGGGCGCCTGAGGGCCGCGGGGCAGGTGCTGGGCCTCACCATCCTCCTGGCGGCGCTCCTCCACCTCGCCGGCTCTGCACCGTCACTGTTGAGCGGCGCGTCCGGGGCGCAGGGCGTGGGGCTCCTCGGGGCCTGGCCGCGCTGGGCCTCGCGTTGCGCGCGCGGGCCCGGTGAGACGCCCGGCGCGGCACCTCTGCGCAGCAGCGCGCCTCCGCCGACACGGGCGGACGGTTGCCTCCCTCAACCTGCGCGAGCGCGGCACTTCTTCACAGCAGCGCGCCCACGGCCACCCGGAAGGCGGCCCGCCGCCGCCCGCCCTGGGCGACGAAGGGCACCGGGCCCACCACCCGCACCCTCGGGAAGCGGCGCTCCAGCTCGGCGCGGTTCACCCTCACCGACGGCTCCCGGCCCCGCGTCGCCTGGACCAGCACCACGCCGGCCACCCGGGCGCCACGCTGGAGCAAGGCCAGGAGCGTCAGCGTGGTGTGGTTGATGGTCCCCAGCCCCGCGCGCGCCACCACCACCACCGGCAGCCCCAGCAGCACCGCCAGGTCGATCACGTCCTGCCTCGGCGTGAGCGGCACGTGCAGGCCTCCCGCCCCCTCCACCACCACCGGATGCCCGGCGTACCTCTGCAGCAGCGCCTTCACCTTCCGTGGATCGCCCGCGTCCCCTCCCGGCGCCGCCATCGCCGGCGCCAGCGGCCGCTTGAAGCGGAACAGGCACACTGACGCCTTCGGCTGCCAGCCGCCCGCCGCCCGCCACAGCGCCTCGCTGTCCGACGCGCCGCCCGTCTCGTAGGGCTTGAGCGCGAACGGCGTCTCCCCGCGCGCCCGCAGCACCTCCAACAGCGCCACCGACACCTGCGTCTTCCCCACCCCGGTGTCGGTGCCGGTCACGAAGTAGCCGCGCACCGTCAGGCCCCCAGCCGCAGCGGCAGGGCGATCCGGAACAGCGCGCCTCCACCCGGCGCCTCGTCCACGCTCACCGTGCCGCCCATGGCCGTCGCCGCCGCCTTCACCGAGAACAGGCCCATCCCGCTGCCGGCCGCCTTGGTGGTGACGAGCGCGTCGAACAACCCTGGCCGCCGCTCCGCTGCAATGCCCGGCCCGTCGTCCTGCACCTCGAGGACCGCGCGCTCCTCGTCGTGGCGCGTCCGCACCGTCACCCGCCCCTTCCCGTCCGTCGCCTCTCCCGCGTTCACCACCAGGTTGGTGACGATCTGCGAGACGAACACCGGGCTCGCGTTCAGCTCGATGGGCTGCGGCAGCTCGACCTGCAGCTTCGCGCGGCGGAGCGCCGGGTGGTGGCGGACCAACTCCACCGCCTCGCGCACCACCGAGGTCAGCTCGATCGGCTGCGCCGACGTGCGCGCCTGCTTGCCCGCCTGCACCAGGCGGCGGTTGAGCTGCACCAGGTGATCGAGCGCCTCGCGGATCCGCTCCATGGTGGCGTGGTCGATCTGCCCTCCGCGGATCAACTGCAGCTCCGTCAGCACCACCGCCAGCACGTTGTTCGCGTCGTGCGCCACCGAGGACGCGATCAGCCCCGCGAAGACGCGGCGCTCGTTGGCGATCATCGCCCGCTCCCGCTGCACCAACTCCTGGCCCGCCTCCTCGATCCGCCGGAGCGCGAACCGGCTGGCCAGAAAGAGCGCGGCGGAGCTCACCACCATGAAGCCCCAGCCCTTCCAGAGCTCGATCCGCTCCAGCTCTTCCTTGGTGTGGGCGCTGCTCGCCGCGAAGGAGCCGGAGAAGGTGACCCACGCCCCCGCGAGCAGCAGGTACCCACCCGCCAACAACGCTGCCCAGCGGAGCGCCTTCACCGAGCGCACCTTATCCGCACCGTCGAAAGAAGGACCGCCCAAAGGCCGCCTGTGGAAGACTCGGAAGCCCTATGGCGCGTGTGCTGCCCGTGGTGCTGCTCCTGGCCCTGCCGGCGTGGGCGAAGGACATCCCACCTGCCCCTGCCGGGGAGGTGTACACGCTGGACGAAGCAGGCCTGGTGTCCTCTTCCGACGAGCTGCACCTCTCTTCGCTGCAGCGCACCGCCCTCGACACCTACAACACGCCGATCGTGGTGGTGACCATCTCGCGGGTCAGCGACTACGGCGAGGCGTCCGTCGAGGCGCTGGCCACCCGCTGGTTCAACACCTGGAACATCGGCACCTTGGGCCTGGAGCAGGGGGCCAACCAGGGCGTCCTCTTGCTGGTGGCGGTGGAGGATCGCCGCGCGCGCATCGAGCTGGGCGCCGACTGGGGCCACGACTGGGACGGCTTCACCCAGCAGATCATGGATGGGACGATCGTCCCCCGCTTCAAGTCGGGGAATTACTCCGCCGGCATCGTCGGCGGTGTCGAGTCGCTGCTGGAGATGGCGAAGCAGGGCCCGCACAGCCACCCGCCGGGCGACTTCCTCGAGCAGAAGGTCCGGCCGATGTGCAAGTACAGCCTGCTCGATCCGATGCCCTTCCTGGCGATGATGGGGCTGGGCCTGGCGCTGATCCTCCTCGGCGCCTTCGGCAAGACGAGCCACAGCGGGCTGCTCATCGGCGTGGGCGTGGGGCTGATCGTCTTCGCGGCCTTCACCTACGTGGTGATCGTCCTCCTGCTGGCCATCTTCGGGCGGCGGGGACGCGGGGGCGGCGGGGGCGGCCGGGGGTTCTCGGGTGGGTTTTCGGGAGGCGGCGGCGCCTCGGGGAGCTGGTGAGAGATGAACGCCAACGACTTCCTCGCCGACAAGAAGCCGGTGGAGGACGCGATCGCGCGCCTCGAGCAGAAGAGCACCGCCGAGGTGGTGTGCGTGGTGGCGACCGAGTCGGGCCGCTACGACCGGGCCGAGTCCTTCTTCGGCGTCGCGCTCGGGCTGGTGGGCCTGGCGATCGCCGACGGCGCCTGGGCCTCGTGGGGACCACCCGGGAGCTGGACGGGCCCTGCACCGCTCGTCGCGCAGGCGGCCGGCGTGGTGGTGGGCTTCCTGGCCGGCCTGCTGCTGGCCAGCTTCGTCCACCCCCTGCGCCGGCTGCTCGTGTCCGCCCGCGAGCAGGAGGAAGAGGTGCGCCGCGCCGCGTGGGCGGCCTTCAGCGGCTCGCGGGTGGGCTCGACCGCCGGGAGGACGGGTGTCCTGGTGTACGTGTCCCTCTTCGAGCACCGGGTGGTGGTGCTGCTCGACAGCGGCGTGCGCGCCGTCGTCGAGGAAGGCTTCGCGCAGCAGTTGGTGGACAAGGCGGTCGCGGGCCTCAAGGCGGGCCGGCGCGCCGAGGTGCTGGCCGAGCTGGTGGACCAGGTGGGCGAGGCGCTGGCCGCGAAGCTGCCTCCGGCGGCGAAGACGGCCAACGAGCTGCCCAATCACGTGATCGCGCTCCACCCGCGGTGACGACGGTCCGGAAAGCGCGGACCGCGTCCGGAAGCTCTTCGGTCACGCCGCTCGCGCGCTGGGGTGGAGCGCTGACAAGCCCGGCAAAGCGGAGTGACCGGCTGACGAGGGGGCCCTCTTCGAGCGGCCGGCCGTCCCAGCGCCCGGGTGCTCCGCTCGCGCGGAAAGTCCGCCTCACGCCTCGTGCGAGCCCGGCTCCTCCGGCTGGACTCACGCGGCGTGATCGATCGACGCGCCCGGGCTCAACGCGGGGTGTCGCGCGGCCCTCGCCAAGAGCTCGAGGATGCGCCCCGCCCGCTCCAGGCTCGCGTCGCGCACCGCCCAGGCCCGCAGCGCGTAGCCGTCCGCCAGCTCGGTCCACTGCCTCGCCGGTGAGAGGCCCACGCCCGCGCGCACCAGCGCCGTCATCCGCTCCACCTCGGGCTCGAAGGCACCCAGCCGCTCTCGCGCCAGGTAGTCGAGGTACGGGGGCTCGGTGCCGGGGATGACGCGGAACACCAGCAACGGCCCGGTGGCCGTCTCGAGCAACTCCTGCAGCGTGGAGTGGGCCAGGCTGCCCATCACCGGGACGTCGGTGAGGCCGTAGAGCGCCGCCAGGAGCGGGTGCGCGAGGAAGCCCAGCGCCGCGAAGCCAGGCCGATCCCCGTAGGCCGCGTTCAGCGAGGCGCGCAGCCTGTCATCCCGGCCGCACAGCACCACCACGTTGAAGCGGCTCGAGTCCTCGCTGGAGAGGAGGCGGTCCACCACCGGCCGCGCCGAGCCCGAGAAGCCGGAGCCTCCGTAGAAGGCCACCGTCGGCTTCGTCACGTCCACGCGCGCCATCCCCGGCCAGTCCTCCTGCAGCCTCGCCCGCCATGCCGTCTTGAGCGCGACGGTGCGGCCGCCGGCCAAGGCGAGCTCCTCGCGCACGCGGCTGAAGTCCTCCGTCACCACCGTGCCCAAGAGCTGCACCTCACCAGGCGACGCCCGCCCCCACTCGGCGATCCACCGGTACGTGTCTTCGCCGTTGACCCAGGTAGCGTCCGGACGGAAGACGGAGAAGCGCGGAAAGAAGGCGGGATCCGGCGGGCCGTAGTCGGGAATGACGCCCACCACCCGCGTGGGCACGCCCACCCACCAGCGCGCGACGAGGAAGGCGCTGGTCAACACCAGGTGCGTCGACACCACCAGGTCCGGGGGCGCGCGCCGCAGCAGGGCCACCGCGTCGCGGATGAGCTTCGGGTTGGCGAAGACGGCCAGCCAGGCGGCGAAGGAGAGGAAGCGCGTGGGGAAGTACATCAACCCCTGCAGCCCATGCCTCACGCACCAGCGGTAGAAGCCGTCGAAGCCGGCCTCGCTCGTCCAGCTCGCCGCCCGCACGCGCTCGCCGCGGGGATCCGCCGCTTGCGTGGCGCGCAGCAGCGCATCACGGACGGTGTGGTGGCCGCCACCGGCGGCGACGGACGCGAAGACAACCTGCACTGGGCGGGGGGACATCGCGGTCTTCACTAACGTCCCCGCGCGCTCCGAGTCGTGACGTGGGTCAATCACCCGTACCCGTTCGACCGGGTGCGGCGGCATCGCCCGCCCGGTCCGGGGCAGCTCTCGTTCCCGTGTCCGCGGGGGCGCTGGCGGGCGAGGGCGGCGCCCGTCCCGCACGGGCCGCCGCGGCGTTGACAGCGAAGGCGCCGCACGACCTCAGCTGTGCCTCGGCGTTCCCGGTTGCGACTCGCAGGGAGTCCGGCGATTCTCCGCACCCGAGCGACGACGAGAGCCGCTCAGGATCTCAACGAGGGGACGGCCCGGGCACATGTTCCGCGGAGCACTCTTGCTGGCGGTTTGCCTGGCGCTCTTGTCCCGGGCCGAGGACGGGTCCGTCCCGGCTCCGCTTCCCCCGGGCGCGGACGTCACGCCGGCGGGCGGTGAGGCCGTCGACTCTCCCGCCGGATCCCCCGAGGTTGTCCCCGCGCCGCCGAAGCCCGCGGATCCGCCCGCGGCGCCCAAGCCCCCTCCGCCCGTGGCCGTACAGCCGGCGGAGCCACCGGTGCAGGCGCCGCACGGCGACGACTCCGGCGCGGGCCAGGCGGTCGAGTCGTCTGCAGAGGTGCGCCTGGGCGACACGCTCGTCTTCACCATCCGCGCATCGCGAGGCACCGCCACCCCTGCGCTCCGGGCCCGCACCGCCGCGGACGTGCTGCACGACGCGCTCGCCACCGCCCGCCCCGAAGACGTCCGCGTCGAGCACGCCGGCACGGTGTCGATCGTCTACGTCGGCGCGGCCCCGGTAATACAGCTCACCCCCGAGGACGCGCGCCGCTCAGGCGACGCCAGCCTCACCGTCCACGCCGATCGCGTGGCCTCCGCCATCAAGCAGGCGCTCAAGGCAGAGCAGCAGCGCAGCGTGGTGGCCAGCACCATCTTCAACGTCTCGCTGGCCGTCCTCTTCGCGGTGCTGGCCGTCTTCCTCCTGCGCCGCGCCTGGCAGTTGGGGGATCGGGCCGAGCACTGGCTGGAAGCCAACCCGGAGCGCGTGCCTTCCCTGCGCCTGCGCTCGGTGGAGGTCCTCAACCGGGGCGCGGTGCGCGGCAGCCTCGCTCTGGCCGTCGCCGCCGGACGCTGGGTGGTGTTGGTGGGGCTCGTCTACGCCTGGCTCATCGCCACCTTCTCCCTCTTCGAGGCCACCCGTGGGCTGACCGAGAAGCTGTCCGGCGCCCTCCTGGGTCCCCTGGCGGCGCTCGCCTCCCGGGTTGCGGCCAGCGTGCCGCTCATCGTCGTGGTGTCCTTCGCGGCGCTCACCCTGGCCCTCGTGCTGCGCGCGGTGCGGCTCTTCTTCGCCGAAGTGGCGCACGGCACCACCACCGTCGGCTGGCTGCCGAAGGACCTCGCAGCCCCCACCGGCGTGCTGGCCCAGCTGGGTCTGGTGGTGCTGGCCCTGGTGCTGGTGGCGCCCGTCATCACCGGCGATCCAGACGGCGCCTTCACCCGCATGGGGCTGGTGCTGCTGGGATCCGCCGGCCTGGCCAGCCTCCCGGTGGTGGCGACGGGCCTGGTGGGCGTCGTCACCCTCTTCGGCCGGCAGCTCAAGGTGGGCGACTGGATCGAGTTGGGTCCCCGGGCCGGCCGCGTCATCGGGCTGGGCCTCCTGGAGACGACGCTGCGCGACCTGGGCGGCGTGGAGCTGAAGGTGCCGCACCTCCTGCGCCTGTGGCACCCCACCCGCGTGCACGGGCCCACCCCGCGGGTCAGCGCCACCCTCACCGTCGACCGCGCCCTCGCCACGCCGGCGCTCTCCGCGCGCCTGGAGCGCGTCCTGGCAGGCCTGGGCACCAGCGCCACCGTGCGGCTCGTGGAGGTGCAGCCGGGCCACGTCACCCTCGAGCTGACCGTCTCCAGCGCCACGGCCGACGCCCAGGCCGCCATGCTGTGGCTGGCCCTCGCCGAGCTGGAGGCGGTGAAGCAGGAGAAGCAGTGAACGCGTACGCCATCCTCGTCGGGCTGCTGGTGCTGGCCTACGCGGGCGACGCGCTGCGCCCCGCGGGGAAGCGGGCGCTCGGGCTCTCCTCGGGGACGGAGTTCCTGCTGGTGGGCATCCTGCTGGGGCCGCTGGGGCTGGGCGCCGTCACCCGGGCGGCGCTGGACGCGCTGTCCCCGCTGACGCTGGTGGCGGCCTCCTGGCTGGCGCTGCTGGCCGGCAGCCACCTGGGCTTCGCCGACGAGCGCCGCGTTCCCCGGGGGCGCCTCACCATCGGCTTCGTGGTGGGCGTGGTGGCCTTCGGCGCCTGCATGCTGGTGGCCTTCTTCGCCGCGCCGGCGCTGCTGCCGCTGGAACCCGACGAGCGGCTCTACCTGGCGCTGGGGCTGGGGTGCGCCGGCAGCGAGACGGCGCGCGCCGCGATGGTGTGGGGCGCGAGCCGCGCGCAAGGCCGTGGGCCGCTGCACGAGGCCTTCGCGGATCTCGCCGAGGCCGACGACATCGTCCCGCTGCTGGGGCTGGCCGTCCTCTTCGCGGTGGGCCCGCAGCCCGAGGGCGCGGTGCTGCGCGGCCAGCCGCTCTGGGCCCTCGCGCTCACCGTGGGGCTGGGGGTGGTGCTGGGCGCCATCACCGCGGCGCTCACCCGGGTCGAGGCGCGCAGCACGGAGCGCTGGGGCATCCTCCTGGGAGCGGGGCTGTTGGCGATTGGCCTGGCCATGCGCCTGGGCCTGGCCGCGCCGGCGACCCTCTTCGTGATGGGCGCCGCCCTCAACCTCTTGGCGAGGGACGGCGAGGCGCTGCGCGGCATGCTGGGAGCGACCGTCCGGCCGGTGCTGCTGCCGGTGGTGGCCCTGGCGGGCGCGCACCTCGACCTGCGCGACGGCCGGGGCCTGGGGCTGGTGGTGGGCCTGGTGCTGCTGGCCCGGCTCGCGGTGAAGGCGTCCGCCGGCGCGCTGCTGCGCCGGCACCTGGGCATCTCCGTCACGCCGACGCGGTGGATGGGCCTGGGGCTGATGGCCAGCGGAGGGATCACCATCTGCGTGGGGCTGACGGCCGCGGCGCGCTTCCCCGGGCCGGTGGGGCGCGTCATCCTCGCCGCCTGCCTGGCCGCGGTGGCGCTGGGTGAGCTGCTCGGGACCCCGCTGCTGCGCCGCGAGCTTCGCCTCGCCGGTGAGGCGCAGGGCGTCGACACGCCGGCCGAGGCCAGGCCCGCGGAGGGCCCGTGAGCGCGGCCGCGCCGGCGAAGTCGTGGGGCGCCCGCGGCGTACAGGCGGCGGTGCTGTTGGCCACCGTGAGCCTCGTCCTCGGCTCGAAGCAGTCCATCCCGGTCGCGCCCGGCGTGCTGGCGGCGATCAGCGCGCTGGGCCTGTTGCTCCTGGCGGGCACGCTGGCCAGCGAGCTGGTGGAGGTGGTGGGGCTGCCGCACCTCTCCGGCTACCTGCTCGCCGGGATCCTGGTGGGGCCGCACGTCCTGAACCTGGTGGAGCACCAGACGGTGGAGGAGCTGGGCGCGCTCAACGCGCTGGCGCTGGCCCTCATCGCCCTGGCTGGCGGGGCCGAGCTGCGCCTCGATGCCCTGCGGAAGGCCGCGAGGAGCCTCGTCTGGGCGCACCTCCTCCAGACGTTCCTCGTGCTGCTGGCGGTGGCCGGGGCCTTCCTCGCCCTGGCCCGCTTCATCCCCTTCCTCGACGGAATGGCCCCCGTGGCCGCCGTGATGGTGGCGCTGCTGTGGGGCGTGTTGGCGACCAGCCGCAGCCCCGCGGCGGTGCTGGGGCTCCTCGCGCAGATCCGCCCCAAGGGGCCGCTCACCAACATGACGGTGGCCTTCGTCATGTCCTCGGACGTGGTGGTGATCCTCCTGCTGGCGGTGACGCTGGCGGTGGCGCGGCTGGGGTTCGATCCGTCGGCCACCCTCGACCTGTCCGCCTTCTCGGCGGTCGGGCACGAGCTGCTGGGCAGCGCGGCCCTGGGGACCACGCTGGGGCTCGTCCTCGCGGTGTACCTGCGGCTGAGCGGCCGCGGCCTCATGCTGGTGCTGCTGGCGCTGGGGCTGCCGATGAGCGCGCTGCTCAAGTACATCCACCTCGATCCGCTGCTCTCCTTCATGGTGGCCGGCTTCGTGGTGCAGAACTTCTCTTCGGGAGGAGAGCGGCTGCTCCACTCCATCGAGAAGACGGGGGCCATCGTCTTCGTCGTCTTCTTCGCCACCGCCGGCGCCCACCTCGATCTCCCGCTCCTCGGGCGCATCTGGCCGATCGCCCTGGGGCTGGCGGGCGTGCGCATGGTGGCAACGATGGTGGCGGCGCGGGCAGCGAGCCGCCTGGCGGGAGACGAGCCGGTGCTCAAGCGCTGGGGCTGGTCCGGGCTGGTGTCTCAGGCCGGCTTGGCGCTGGGGCTCGCCACGGTGATCGTCCGCGCCTTCCCCGAGTTCGGCGACGGCTTCCGCACCCTGTCCATCGCGGTGATCGGCGTGAACGAGATGATCGGCCCGGTCCTCTTCAAGCTGGGCCTGGATCGCGCGGGCGAGTCGAAGCGCGCGATCGACGAGAGCGGCGCCGGCTGAGCGCACTGCGTCGCTGACGGCCCGGCGCGCTTCGCAGGAGCGGGGAAACCGGACTACGCAACCGCGCAGAGCGTTGTAGCCTCGACCGCAGCGCCGCCATGCCCCACCTCGACGAGGACCGGCTCCTCCAACTCACCCTCGGCCAACTGGACGACGCGGCGGTGGCCGAGGCCGAGGCTCACCTGAAGGACTGCGAGGACTGCGCGCGCCGCAAGGAGCGGCTGTCCTCCATCGTCTTCGCGCAGACGCAGGCCGGCACCACCAGCAAGGACGGCGCGCCCACCCGGCCCGACTCGCCCTCCGCCACGCCTCCGCTCCACCGCGGCACCACCCTGGGGCGCTACGTCATCCTCGAGCGGTTGGGCGTGGGCGGGATGGGCGAGGTCTTCGCCGCGTACGATCCCCACCTCGACCGCAAGGTGGCCCTGAAGCTGCTCCGCGGCGGCGCGCTCTCGGCGGAGGAAGGGCGGGCCCGGCTGCTCCGCGAGGCCCAGGCGATGGCCCGGCTGCAGCACCCCAACGTCGTCACCGTCCACGACGTGGGCGTGCTGGACGAGCGCGTCTTCATCGCCATGGAGTTCATCGAAGGCGAGACGCTCACCGACTGGCTGCGGGAGGACCGCCCGTGGCAGCAGGTGATCGACGTCTTCCGGCAGGCGGGCGGCGGGCTGGCGGCCGCGCACCGCGCCGGGCTGGTGCACCGCGACTTCAAGCCCGACAACATCCTCCTCGACAAGGACGGCCGGCCGAAGGTGCTGGACTTCGGGCTGGCCCGGCAGGCCACCAACACGCCTTCGCCTTCCCCGCCGGAGTTGACCGGCGAGATCCACGACACTCTGGTGGACGCCCCCAGCCTCGGCGCCCGGCTGACGCGCGACGGCGCGGTGATGGGCACCCCCGGCTACATGGCGCCCGAGCAGATCGCCGGCCTGCCCACCGACGCGCGCAGCGACCAGTTCAGCTTCTGCGTAGCCCTCTACGAGTCGCTCTACGGCCAGCGGCCCTTCAGCGGCGCCACCTTGAAGCACCACGCGAAGGAGATCGCCGCCGGACGCCTCCAGCCGCCGCCGTCGAACACCCAGGTGCCGTCGTGGGTGCTGGACGTGCTCAAGCGGGGCGTGAGCCACCACCCCGAGGCGCGCTTCCCCACCATGGACGCGCTGCTCCTCGCGCTCCGCCCCCGCTCCGCGCGCACCGCTCGTCGCTCCGCGGGCGCCGCCGCCCTGGTGGTGGTGGCGGCCCTGGGCACCGGCTACGGCCTGTGGACGCAGCGGCGCCTCAAGGTGTGCGGAGGCCTGGAGAAGCACCTGGAGGGCACCTGGGATCAGGCCCGGCGCGAGCACCTCAAGACGGCCTTCGTCGCCACCGGGCTGCCCTACGCGCAGGACGCCTGGGCCTCGGTGGAGAAGACGCTGGACGCATGGGCGCTGGAGTGGGTGGCCACCTCCCGCGAGAGCTGCGAGGCGGCCCGGCTGCGCCGGACGGACAGCGAGGAGCTCTACGAGCTCAAGCGCAGCTGCCTGGACGATCGCCTGCTGCGCTTCCAGGCGCTGGTGACGCTCTTCGACGGGGCCGATCGCCAGGTGATCTCCAACGCCCCGGTGGCGGCCCGCGCGCTCGACTCGCCGAAGGTGTGCGCCGCCCGCCTCGACCTGGGCCAGCGCACCACCGACGAGAAGGAGCGGAAGGCCGAGGCGGCCCTGCGCGCGGTGATGGGAGAGGCCCGCGTGCTCTTCGACGCGGGGAAGTACGCCGACGGGCTGAAGAAGCTGCGGCCGGCGGTCAACAACGACGCGCCCCCCCGGGTCCGCGCCGAAGCCCACCTCCTCCTCGCCCGGCTGGAGACGCGCAACGGCGACGCGAAGCGCGCGCGCGCGGAGAACCTGCTGGCCGCGGAGCAGGCGCTCAAGGCCGCCGACGCCGCCTTCGAGGCTCGCGCCCTCTCGCACCTCTTCGCCAACGAAGGCTTCGACGACGAGGGGGAAGGAACCGACGCGGACGCCTGGGGACGCCTGGCCCACGCCGCCGCCGCCCGGGTGCCCGGCGACTGGGAGGTGCAGGTGGAGCTGGCCACCAACGACGCGCTGGTGTCGATGAAGCGCAAGCGCCTGGCCTCCGCGCTGGCCGACTTCGAGCGCGCGCTGGAGCTGCAGCAGTCCCGCCTGGGCCCCGAGCACCCCGATGTGGCGATGACGCTCAACAACCTGGGCGTGGTGCTGGGCCGGCTGGGGCGGCAGGACGAGGCGATCGCCAACTACGAGAAGAGCCTGGCCATTCACCTCGCCATCGAAGGCCCGGGCCACCCCAACACCGCCACCGCGCAGCACAACCTGGGGGTGCTGCTTCGCGCCCGGGGCCGGTACGCGGAGGCGCGGGAGAAGCTCGAACAGGCGCTGGCGGTGCGGCGCTCGGCGCTGGGGCCGCGGCACCCGGACACGCTCAACACCCTGCAGGTGCTGGTGAAGGTGTACCTCACCCTCAAAGAGACGGCGCTGGCCCAGGGCGGCCTGGACGAGCTGCGCGAGTCCCGCCTCATCGTCAACGGCCCGGCGTCCAAGGAGATGCTGCAGGTCGCGGATCTGGAGTGCCAGCTGTTCCGCGACGGCGGCTTCTGGAAGGAGTCGCGGGCGGCGGCGGATCGAATGCAGGCGCTGGCGAAGACGCTGGGGCTGGACGGCGCGACGCAGGGAGGCAACGCGTGGCTCAACGTGGGGCTGGCGGCCACCGAGCTGGGACAGTGGGCGGACGCGCGCGCCGCGTTGATGCAGGCCAGCCGCGTCCGCCTGGCGCTGGGGGCCGACAAGGCCGACGTGGCCGAGGTGGAGGAGGCGCTGGCCGAGCTGGACGTGCGGCAGAAGCACTTCACCGAGGCCCTGGCCCACTACGACGTGGCCCGGCAGCTCCGGGAGGCCGGCGCGGGCACCTCCCCGCAGCTGTTGGCGCGGGTGCTGGTGGGGATCGGGCGCTGCCTGCTCGAAGTGGGCCGCAGCGAAGAGGCGCTGCCGTCCCTCACCAAGGCCGAGCAGCTCTACACGGAGGTGGAGCGCCCCGAGGACGCCGCGCGGGCCCGGGCTCTGTACGGCCAGGCGCTGTGGCTGGCGCGGCCGGATGAGCGCGGGCAGGCGGTGGAGCTGTTCCTCCAGGCGCTGGCCGCGCTGGGCCCGCAGGAGAAGGCGGAGCTGTCGGCCTGGCTCACCGCGCACGGGGGAGGCGCGCTGGACGCCGGGCGGTGACTCACTCCGAGGAGAGGATGTTCGCCACGCACATCTCTTCGGTGGAGCTCTCGCCCCAGTTGGTGTCCGTCGGCGCGACGCCCGGGGGCTTGTACCAGCCTCACGCGCCCGCGCGCGAGGGTCGGCCCGCCAGGAGGGCTTCGAGGAGCTGCTCGGCGGTGGGGCGCGCGTCGGGGCGCTCGCTCAAGCTGCGCAGCACCAGCCCCGCCACCGCCTGGGGCACCTCGGGCGGCAGCGGCGCCACGGCAGAGAGCTTTCGGCCGGAGAGCGCGGCAAAGATGGGCGTCTCCGCGTGCGCCGGCCGGCCGGTGAACAGCTCGTAGGCCATCAGCCCCAGCGCGAAGAGATCCGACGCCGGGCTGGCGCTGCGCGCGCCGTTCGCGAGCTCGGGCGCCATGTAGGCGGGCGTCCCCATCAGCACGCCCGTGGCCGTCAGTCCTGGCGCGCCCGCGCGCGGATCCGTCATGTGCGTCGCCGCGTGCCCCTGCACGTCGGGCAGGGCCGGCGAGTCCACGGGGCGTGCCATTCCCGCCGCGCCAGGCACCTCCCGGCCCGTCCCCTCGGAGGGCGCGCCCAGCCGCGAGATGCCGAAGTCGGAGATCTTCGCCAGCTCGCGGCCCTCAGCTCCGGCGCCGACCAGCACGTTGCCGGGCTTCAGGTCGCGGTGCACGACGCCCGCCGCGTGGAGCGCGCGCACGCCATCGGTGATCTGCCAGAGCAGCTCGAGCGCCCAGGGGACGTCGCCGAAGCGGCTGCGCAGGTCCTCCAACGGCCGGCCTTCCACGTACTCCATGACGAGGTAGAGGCGGCCCGAGCCCTGCCCGCCGACGTCTACGACGGTGACGAGGTGTTCGCTCGCCACGCTGGCGGCGATCTCAGCCTCGCGCGCGAAGCGGGCCCCGGCGTCCGAGTCGATGCGGCCGGACATGATCTTGAGGGCGAAGGTGCGAGCGTCGCTGAGCCGCTCGACCGCGTGCACCGCGCCCATCGCGCCCTGGCCGAGCAAGCGCAGGACCCGGTAGCGCCCGTCGATCAGCTCGCCGGCCTCCAGCGCCTGGCGCTCGCTCACCGTGGCGGAGCCCTGCTGCAGGGCGTCGGCCATCTGCCGGGAGCGCTCGGCGATCTGGTGCCGCAGCTCCTGGTTCAGGGCGTCGATCTCCCGGTTGCGCTCCTCGAGGACGGCCAGCTTCGCGGCGAGCTCCCGGGCGCTCGCCTGCGCGGTCTCGCGCGCCTGCCGGTGCTGGCGCTCCACCACTGCCACCATCGCCGCGCCGAAGGTGAGCGCGGCGTACGGCACCGTCTGGAAGGGGAGCACCTTGAAGCCCGCCCCGTCGAGGATGTCGGGCAGCGACACCACCAGCAGCGCCCCGATGCCGAAGAGGAACAGCCAGGCCGAGGGATCCGTCTTCCTCGCCTGGGCGGCCAGCACGACGGCCTGGAGCAAGAAGGCGACGATGAAGAGTGCGGTCGGCGCGCGCCCGGTGTTGAGGTGGAGGAGCCCGGTGAGGTGGAGCACCCAGGCCACAGCGGCGTAGAGCACGAACAGCCGCAGTCCCCGGCGCAGCACCCGCCACCGGCCGTCCCCGAAGGTGCCCAGCACGAAGTCCGCGAAGCCGATCGGGTAGAGGGTGGTGGCGAGCTCATGCGCCACGAAGAGGACGCTCCCCGACACGGGGAAGACGTGGCGCAACTGCCGGGCGTTGAGCGACGCGATGACGCCGATCCCCACCAGGAACAGGCCCAGGCCGCGGTAGGCCCGCTCGGCGCCGGGGCGGAGGCCCGCCAGCCCCAGCAGCAGGCCCGCGAGCGTCATCATCACGCCCACGGTGAACGGGGCGAGCTCGGTCTCGAGCACCCGCGTCCAGAGGCGCTGCTCCGAGCCGGCCACCGGTCTTCGGACGGCGGTGCGGGCATCCGCCGTGTTGCGGATCAACACCTGCGTGGGGGTGCACGGCAGGGGGAGGATCTGGGTATGCCCCCGCAGCTCCGTCTTCTGCCCACACACCCACGCAGCGTCCGCGAAGAGCGCGCTGAGCTGCACCGCCGGATCCGGGCCCGGCAGCGCGGGGACCTGAACGCGGAACCAGAGGACCTCGCCGCCGCGCGGCCCCAGCTCGAGCCCCGGCGCCACCTGCCAGGCCGCCTCCACCGGCTCTTCGGCCCACTGGTACTCCACCGGACCCAGCTCGATGAGGTCCGCCTGCGACGTGCACGCCGAGAGCGCCAGGAAGGCCAGCCAGAGGCCGCACCTCACCACTCCTGGCTGCGCACCCCGCCCCATCCCGCCGAGGGTACTTCAGCCTCGCGCCGCGCCAAAACGTCAGGGCGGCTCACCACAGGTCGTAGCGCACGCCGGCCAGCACCTTGTCGTTGCGCCCGAAGTAGCCGAACGGCGTCCACAGCTGGCCCACGAAGAACTCCGCGCCGGCGAACACCTTGAAGCCGGTGAAGGCCTCCCAGCTCACCCGCGGCCCCAGCGCCAGGCTCCACTGGATCGGATCCAGCCCCACGCGCAGCGTCACCTCCAGCTTCTTGTCGAAGAAGCCGTAGCCGACGGTGGCCAGGAGGAGGTGGAAGAAGGCGGTGCGCGCCGCTCCCACCGCCGTGGCCGGCTCGATCAGGAAGAGCTGCTCCTGCGCCTTCACGTCGAACACCGCCATGCCCAGGTAGCCCACCGTGTAGAGCAAGGGCGAGTCCGACGCCTGGCTGTAGCCCAGGACCCAGGTGAGCGCCGCCTTGTCCAGCGGCGTGAAGTCGAGGTCGAAGTAGGTCTGCCGCGGGGTGAAGGTGACGTCCACGTCCAGCTGCCCCGGCCCGAGCAGCGCCGAGCCTTCCAGCGAGAAGAGGTGCGTGCGCTTGTAGTTGCCGACGTAGAGGTCCTCGCCTGCCTGGAAGCGGTTCAGCACCGAGGCGGCCAGCGCCGGATCCGCCGGCTCGCCCCTCGCTTGCGCCGCCATCAACTGCTGCAGCTCCGGATCCACCACCACCCGCGGCAGCTTCTCGTTCATCCACACCCACGAGGCGCCCAGCTTCACCCGGCCGTGGCGCACCACCCGCAACGCCACGTCTCCCGCGAAGGGCGGCGGCCGCTGCGTCTCCAGCACCCGGTCCTGCAGGTAGTCCTCCACGCTGGGATCGACGCGCGTGTTGTCGAAGGCCGGCCCCAGCCCGGGCTGCAAGAGCGCCTCGTCCTGCCCGAAGACGAAGTAGCGGTGCGGGGTGAAGAACGGCGCGTACGCGGCGAGCCACGTCACCTTGCCGAGGTCTCCCTGCGCGCGGATGGCGAAGACGGGCAGGAGCGTGTCCTCCACTTCGCCGGAGATGAGGCTCTCTCGCAGGTCCCGGGGGTTGAGCGCGTCGGCGGGCGCCAGCGCCGGGTTGGCCCCCAGGGGGATGCGCTGGTTGCCCACCCGCAGGTCCACCTTCGAGGTGTAGAGGTCCACGAAGGCGTCCCCCAGCATCGCCTCGTAGAAGCCCTTGGCGCGATCGAAGTCGCGCTGGGTGACGACGCGGACCTGCGCGCGGCCCTCCAGCACCAGGCGCAGGTGCGGGTTCAGCTTCACGTCCACGCCCAGCAAGGCCTTGAGGCGCCCTTCCGCCACGTTCTCCGCCATCGGCGCGCCGCGCTCGGAGTCGAAGGTGGTGTCCACCGCGCCATGGCCCCACGCCCAGCCGTAGACGCGCGCCGTGGGCGAGGTGTCCTTCGTGGAGAACGCTTCGACCACCGGGGCGGCCGGGCTCGTTCCCGCGTCCGGCGGGTCGGCGACCGGCTCGAAGGAGTCGATGGCCATCGCGCCCGACGCGGCGCCGGCGTCGGCGGCTTTCCCCGCATCCACCGGAGCAGAGAACGGCTCGATGGCCATCTGCGCAAGCGCGGGGCCGGCGAGGCTCAGCCACGCCACCCACACGAGCCGATAGGAGCCGCAGAACAGAGTCTTCCCCTCTCCTGACCCTCCTGGGGGGCCAGGGCCTTCGCCGTCGTCAGCCGCGCTCCAGCGCCCGCTCGGTGAACGCGTCGTCGCCCAGCGTGGCGTCTTCCAGCTTGAGCACCGTCATCTGCGTCTTCGAGCCCGCCTGCAGGTTCTCCATCACCGACTCGGCCGCCAGCACCCGATCCTTGTGTGACTTGAGCTTCAGCGTCCGGTACCGCTTGAGGGGCTTGCCCGCCTTGTCCTGGTACTCCACCTTCATCGGCACGTACGTCTGTTGATCGATGAACATCGTCACCTCGCCGTAGGGGGAGCTGTCGTCCCCCTTCCCCTTGAGGACGAAGCACGGCCGGCCCTCCACCTTGTCGTCGGGCAGGCGCTTCAAGTCCTCGTCGCGCGCGCCGCTGGAGGTGATGTCCGCGTAGGCGAAGTCGGTGTCCATGAAGGCCTTGCCGCGATCGCTCTTGGCCACCTTCCGCACCCGCTTCAGCTTCGGCAGGTACAAGGACACGTCGTCGCCCTCGCCCGGCGCGCCCTCGACGGTCAGCACCGCCACGCCCGACACGCCGGCCGGCGCGGTGAAGCGGGCCAGCGCGTGGCTCTTCCCGTTGATGGTGCGCGAGGTGGTGGACAGCACCTGCTCCTTCGTCTTGCCGTCCGCGCCCGTCGTCGCCAGCTTGAGCTCGGCGGCCAGGCCCACCAGGTTGAGCGCCCCGCGCTCGCGGGACTTCTTCGAGATCTCCTGCGCGCTCTCTTCCGCCCAGGCGTTCGCCGCGAGCAGCGCCGACAGGGCCCACAGCCAGCACGTCCGTCTCGTCATGGGGCCCTCGTCCTACTCAAGTTCCGGCAGCGTCGCGCGCAACTTCGACGCCGCCGCCTTGAGCCGCTCGTCCTGGGGGGCGCCGGCCATCGCCTTCTCCAGCCGCTCCAGCGCCCGACGGGGGTGCCCCAGGGCCAATTCACAGCGGGCCGAGGCCTCCAGGGCCGGCGGATCGTCCGGCCCGTAGGCCAGCGCCGCCGCCGTGGCCTCGCAGCCGCGCTCCACCTCGCCCGCCGCCAGCCAGGCCCGCGCCAGCAGCACCCGCGAGGCGAGGGAAGAAGGAGCGCCCCGCACGGCCGCCGTCAGCGCGTCCGCCGCCGGCAGCGCCTCGCCCTGCTCCAGGAGCGCCTGGCCCAGCCGCGCCAGGGCCTGCGGCGAGTTGGGGAAGAGCAGCGCCTCGGCCCGCACCACCCGCAGCGCCCGGGGCTCGACGAAGCGCACGCCGGCCATCATCTGCTCCACCACCTGCCCGTACTTCGGCAGGTCCGCCGGCCAGAGGAACACCAGCTGGTACACCCAGGTGCCTCGCGGGACGAACCAGGCCGCCACGCGGGTGTCGCCCCCCGTCTCTTCGATGGTGGCGCGCACCCGCACCGCGTCGCGATCGCCCACCGACACCGTGTCCACCTTCTCGTGGCTCACCTTCAGCACGTCCGGCCCCAGCGCCCGGGGAGACAGCCGCTCGTCCACGAAGCGCTGCGCCTGGGCCGACGCGTCGGCGCCCTCGGCCATCTCCACCGCCTCCGCCGCGAAGGACGCGCGCCCCAGCCCCGACAGGCCGTTGAACCACGCCACGGATCCCAGCGGATCCGCCCCCCGCACCCAGCCCCGCGGCACCGGCACCGACAGGCCGAAGGCGTCGTCGCGCTCGGGCTTCAAGACCGGCAGGGCGCTGCCGAAGAAGAGCTGCTGCCCGAAGAAGATCACCGCCAGGATGCCCAGCGACGGCGCCGCGCGCAGCGCCGGCTCCCACCAGAAGCGCCGCGCGTCGGTCAGCAGCCTCGGCCGCATGAAGGCGCCCGTCACCAGGCCCGCCAGGAGCCCGCCGATGTGCGCCCAGTTGTCCACCCCCTGCGAGGTGAGGCCGATCAGCAAGAGCCCCAGCACCGTGGGGATCGCCGCGTCGCCCAGGATGGAGCGGTACCGCGACGGCAACAGGCTGCGGTACTTGAGCCCGAAGGCCACCAGGCCCCCCAGGCAGCCGAACACCATGCCCGACGCGCCGATGGTGACGGCGTCGTTGAGCCACAGCGACGCGCCCATGGTGGCGATGCCGGTGAAGACGAGCAGCCAGACGTAGTCCAGCGTCCGGTAGGTGTTCTCCAGCGCGCCGCCGACGTTGAAGAGCACGAACATGTTGAGGCCCAGGTGCAGCGCGTCCCGGTGCAGGAAGTTGGCGGTGAAGAGGCGCCACAGTTCGCCCAGGTCCCTCACCAGCGGGCCCACCTTCCCGCCGTAGCGCACCATGTCGTCCAGCTCGAGCTGCGAGCCCCGCGCGGTGGCCAGGAAGACGGCCACGTTCAAGAGGATGAGGCCCGACGTCATCCACGGGAAGCGCGTCAGCGAGAAGGCCCGCGAGAAGTGCGCCAGCTTCGGCCGGTGCAGCCGCTTGTAGATCTCCAGCTCGCACGCCGGCACGAAGACCTCGCCCGTCACCGCCGGCAGCCGCACCAGGCTCTGCGGGGACACCTCCCCCCGCCGCACCCGTGCCTCGAACTCCGGCAGATCCAGGTGCTCGTCGCCTTCGTCCGTCCTCAGTGTGACGTGCCCGGCCATTCGCTCGATGCCAGCGTAGCTGCACTTGCTCAAGGTATTTCAAGGGGCTGTACCCGGCGCCTGCCCGTTGGGCCTTCGCCTCACCGTACAGTGGTGGTAGAAAGTCGATCGCGTGATGAAGCTGATCATCGAAGACGACGAGGGGCGCAAGACGGTCGTCCCCTTCGCCCGGGAAGAGATCACCATCGGTCGGCAGGAGGGGAACACCATCCGCCTGACCGAGCGCAACGTGTCGCGCCGCCACGCGCGGCTGCTCCGGCAGAACGGACACGTGCTGATCGAGGATCTGGGCAGCTACAACGGCATCCGCGTCAACGGCGATCGCATCTCCGGGCAGGTGCAGGTCAACGACGGCGATCTGATCCAGATCGGCGACTACGATCTGGCGCTGCAGAATGAGCAGGTGGCGCCCACCGTGCCGCTGGAGCAGGCGCCGCGCGGCTCTGGCCAGCACAAGCAGCTCGACGGCCCCAAGAAGGCCGACGCTTCCGCCACCGTGCCGCTGCTGCCCGCGGTGGACGCGCCCCTGGCGCAGGACGACGACGTACAGGAAGCCAGCTCCGACGACGTGTCCGACCTCGGCCCGTCGCCCGAGGTGCCGAAGAACCAGGCCACCGCGGTCATCCGCCTCGACCAGGTGGAAGGCAACACCAAGAAGCGCCCGGTGGTGGACATCGAGCCCGCCGACGCGCCCCGCCTGGTGGTGATGAACACCGACTTCGCCGGGAAGGACTTCGCCTGCACCCGGTCCGAGATGCGCATCGGGCGCACCGACGACAACGACGTCGCGCTCGATCACCGCTCGCTCTCGCGCACCCACTGCAAGCTGGTCCGTGAGGACAACGGCGAGTGGCGGGTCATCGACATGCAGTCGGCGAACGGGCTGATGGTGAACGGCGAGCCCTACGCCCAGGTCACCTTGAGGCCCGGCGACGTGCTCGAGTTGGGGCACGTGAAGTTCAAGTTCGTCGGCCCCAACGACGACGCGGCCCTGCCTGCTCCCACCACCTCCAGCATCACCCAGGAGACCGGCGCGACCGGCTCGAAGGCCCCGTTGATCGCCGTGGTGGTGGCCGGCCTGGTGATCGTCCTCGGTGGCGGCGGCTACGTCTTCTGGAAGAGCCGGCAGACGGTGGCCCCACCCCCGCCCAGGGTGGTCGAGCGCCCCCCGAAGACGGACCCCACCAGGCCTCCTCCGAAGGAAGATCCGGCGACGGCGAAGGCGACCATCGAGAAGAAGCTGGCCGACGCGAAGGTGGCGATCGCCACCCTGGAGTGGAACAAGGCCGAGGTGCTGCTCAACGACTGCAAGCTGGACGGCCAGGTGCACCCCGAGGCGCGCACCCTGCTCTCGCAGATGGACGGAGAGAAGGGCGTGAAGCTGGCGCTCGAGGCGGCGGCGGTGGCGCTTGAGGCCGGCGACCTGGAGAAGGCCAAGACGCAGCTGGACTCGGCGCGCGACACCAAGCTGCTGCGCGAGCGCTACGACGATCTCGAGGCGCGCCGGGCCGAGGCGGTGAAGCTGAAGCTGGCCCACAAGTCCCCGGACAAGCCTCCTGAGAAGACGCCGGTGAAGCCGCCCGAGCAGCCCAGGGCCGTGGCCGAGGCGCAGGCCCTGCTGGACGAGGCCACCACCCTGTCCAGGAGCAAGAACTACGAGGCCGCCACCATCCGCCTGGAGCGCTGCATCAAGCTCGCGCCCACGTTCCACCCCTGCTACCGGGTGCTGGGCAGCACCTACGCCCGGCTGGCGGCGCGCGACTCCAGCGCCTCGGACATGGACAAGGCCCGGAAGTACTACGAGCGGTACCTGGAGGTCGCCCCACCCGACGACGAGTACGTCCCGAAGGTGCGACAGATTCTCGAGCAGGCGCCCAAGTAACGGCCGGTTCGTGGGGGAGGAACGACGTGCGCGGCTCGCAGCAGATCCGCATCCTGGTGGTGGACGACGAGCCGGACAACGCCGACCTGTTCAAGGCGCTGCTGGGCCGTGAAGGCTTCGCCGTCACTTCGTTGAGCGATCCCACGAAGGTGGTGGGCACGCTCAAGGAAGGCAACTTCCACCTGGTGATCCTGGACATGATGATGCCGCAGCGGAGCGGCACCGAGGTGCTGGAGCAGATCCGCAGCCTCGACGACGACATCGCGGTCATCATCGCCACCGGCTTCCCCACGGTGGAGACGGCGGTGGCCAGCCTGAAGCTGGCGGCCAGCGACTACGTGAAGAAGCCGGTCGATCCGCCGGTGTTCATCGACACGGTGAAGCGCACCCTGGAGAAGAAGGGCATCACCCGCGATCCCGAGGCCGAGCTGCACCGCGCCATCGGCCGGTACATCCGCGAGGGGCGCACCCGCCAGAGCCTCACCTTGAAGCAGCTCGCGCGACGCACCGGCCTGTCGGTGTCGCTGCTCTCTCAGATCGAGCGCGCCGAGTCGTCGGCGTCCATCTCCTCGCTCTACCGGATCGCCAGCGCCCTGCGCGTGCGGATGAGCGAGCTGTTCGCCGAGGTCTGAGTGAGGCGCGCGCTCACTCCCCGGTGAAGCGCGGGGCCCGCTTGGCCAGCACCGCGTCGCGTCCCTCCCTGGCATCACGAGAGTTGAAGGACTGGCGGCGCAAGGCCTCGTACTGGGCGCGCTCTGCGGCGGTGCCGCCGCCTTCTTCCAGCAGGACCAGCCCGCGCTTGAGCCCCCGGACGGCCAGGGGCGCGTTGGCGGCCAGCTCGCCGCACAGGGCCAGGGCCTGCGCTTCGGCCGCCGCGGCGTCGGGCGCGAGCAGATCGAGCAGGCCCACGCGCAGGGCGTCCCTGGCGTCGAGGCTGCGGCCGGTGAGGAACAGGTAGCGGGCGCGGCCTTCCCCCACCCGGGCGATGAAGCGCTGCAGCCCTTTGAGCGCGTAGACGACGCCGATCTTCGCCGGCGGCATACAGAAGCGCGCGTGCTCGTCGCCGACGCGAAAGTCACAGGCAGCGGCCAGCTCGCACCCCGCGCCGACGGCGGGGCCGGTGACGAGCGCGACGGAGGGCGCGGGGTGGCGGGACAGGCGATCCAGCACCTCGCCCAGCCGCTCGTCGGGCAGCGGGGCGTCGGGCTGGTAGCTGGTGAGCGCCGTCAAGTCGTAGCCGGCGCTGAAGATGCCCTGGCCGGCGCCGCGGACCAGCCAGGCGCGCACCCCGTCGGACGAGGCCAGCGCGGCGTCGAGCGCCTCGAGGAGGCCGTCGTCAAGCGCGTTCTTCCGCGCCGGGTGCGAGACGGTGAGCTCCCGGACGCCGCCGGGGAGGTCCTTCACCAACAGGGTGGCCGCCACGGGGACGTCGCGTAGCACGCCGGGGAGGAGGCGGCGCGTCTGGCGTCGGCCGTGCAGCGGGTGTGCTATGCGAGGGGCGAGGAACGAGGTCCTCCCCAGGTCGATGTCCAGGCACCGCCCCCCACCATCCCGCACCAGCCGCCCTTCGGCGCCGAAGGCCAGCGGGCCCCGAGCGCTGCAGGTAGTCAGCCTGTCCGACGCGCGGCTGTCCCGCCGCCTCGCCAACTACCGCGCGCGCCTCGACGCGGTGCTGCGGGCCAACCAGCACGCCGTCACCCGGTTGTTCGCCACCGGCGCCCTCTTCACCCGGACGGGCACCCGCGCGGGCCGCGACCTGCTGCTGGCCCACGAGCACCTCCTGCGCGCCTCCGCGCTGCTCGATCGCCTCGCGCACGCCGGAGACGTGCCCGCGCCCCGGCGGGCGGCGGAGGTCGACGCCATCTTCACCGAGCTGTCGCTGCTGCTCGAGCGCACCGACGAGCTGACTCGGCAGACGGGTGAGCTGCTCCACGAGCTCACCCGCCGCTAAAATCGAGCCCGGCCTCGCCTCACATCTTGTAGCCGACGTTCAGCGCGATCACCTGCGCGCTGCCCGCGTACGTCCCCCCGAAGCCCGGCGCGGTGCTCTTGATCGGCACCAGGAAGACGAACTGGTAGGCGAGGTCGGCGAACAACCCGAAGCTGGACTTCCACCCGGCCCCCGCGGAGAAGCGGAACTTCGTGGCGTCCGGGAGATCCGGGGTGAGCGTGTTGGACGGCGTGCCGGTGGGATCGAAGCCGAAGCCCATGCGCGCGCGCCACTGCTCGTTGACGTCGTACTCCCCGCCCACCGAGATCGCCGCGGTGCTGTCCCACTTCTTGGGCAGCGGGTTGGTGAGCGCCGGATCCTCGAACTCGATCTTCAGCTCCTTGAAGGTGGCCCACGTCACCGCCGTCACGTCGAGGCCCACCCGCAGCTGCTTCGACGCCTTGATGCCGATGCCCACGGTGGCCACGTCCGGCAGGGTGAGGTCGGCCGAGATGGGCTGATCCTTGAGCCGCGCCTGGAACTCCAGCGGCACGTCGGCGAAGTGGGCGCTGCCGGCGAAGGCCATGGGCGCCCCGCTGCGGTAGCTGCCGCCCAGGAAGAGCCGCTCCTCGTAGACCTCAAGCTGGAAGCCCGCGTTCCACCCGAAGCCGGTGGCGCTGCCGCCCAGCTGCACCTTGCCCATCGAGTCGACGAAGTTCATCCCGCGCTCGATGTACACGCTGCCCAGGAAGACCTGGAAGCCCGCCGCGATGCGGAAGCGCGGGTGCACCTGCCACGCCAGCGTGGGGTTGATGTCGAACACCTGCACCGAGGACGTGAGCGCCCGCCCCGAGCCTTCCCAGTCCTCGGGCCAGGACGCGCTGGAGCCGAACGGCACGAAGAAGCCCACCCCCAGGCTGAGCTGCTCGAGGATGCCGTACGACGCGTAGAGGTTGAACGGGGTGGACAGCTTGGTGTTGACCCAGGTGGTGGCCGCGGTGTTGTCGCTGGTGAAGGCCAGCGAGGGGATGATCAGGTTGATCCCCGCCTGCACCTCGAGGCCCTTGCGGCCCGCCAGCCCCGCCGGGTTGTAATAGATGGCGCTGGAGTCATCGATCAGCGCCGTCACCGCGGTGCTCATGCCCACCGCGCGCGCGCTCTGGCCCTCCAGCCTGAAACCGGAGGCGAGCGACGTGGTGGCGGCCAGGACCGCGACGGCGACGGCCAGCTTCTTGGACGAGTTCATGTTCGTTTCGGCCTTTCGATTACGGCGCGGTACCGGTGACGAGGAAGGTGACCAGCTTCGACTGCGCGACCACCGTGGCGCAGGTGGCCGTCATCGGGTTGCACTCCGGGTTGGCCGCCGGGTTGAGCAGGAAGCCGTGGCGCGCCGCCGTGGGGAAGGCCGCGGGAATGAAGCCCGCCGCCGGAGTGCCCGTATGCGGCAGGAAGCGGAACACCTGGGCCTTCCGCGTGGAGTCCTGGTTGGCCGCGTTCACCAGCTTGTCGGTGGTGGCGTTGGGCAGCACCTCGTCGCCTTCGATGGACTGGTAGTACACGCGCCGGTTCAAGTTGGTCGAGTTCACCGCCGAGTAGCCCAGGTTCTGCGGGTCCGATGGATCCATGATGGTGCGGGCCAGCACGATGAACTGGTCGAAGCCCGGGGTGCCCGGCACCAGGCCCAGCTGCGCCAGGCTGGCGAGGAAGCCGGCGCGCTGCGCGAGGAAGGCCGGCGCGGTGAGCAGCACGTCCACCTGGCTGGAGCCCGGCACGTTGAGCGCCACCCGGTCGGGAATGCCGCTGGCGGCGGCGAAGACGTTGCCGTTGAAGGTGCCCAGCGACTGCCCCGCGTAGTGCAGCACGGTGCTGGACAGCCCCTGCGCGCCGCCCACCATGAGCTGCGCGTTCAGGCTGGCAGCCGCGGTGGAGCGGATGACCCGCGCCACCTGGGTGAAGTCCACCGAGCCGGTGTAGCGGAAGTTGTCGCGGGTGGCGAAGAGGTTCACCAGGTTCAGGTAGTTCCACGCCGAGATGACGGGGCGCCCCGAGGCGTTGCGCAGGAAGTCGCCTCCCTCGCACTGGCCGGCGTTGGCCCCGGTGGCGATGCACTGACCCCGGTTCGCGGCGAAGCAGGTGGCGTCACCGGTGCTCGCCGGGTCGCAGGCCATGGCGCCGGTGCGGTCGCGGGCGATGCAGCGGCCGCTGGCAGCGTCGCACGTCTGCGCGACGGGGTCGGCGCAGGCCGCGTCGTCCGACGCCTGGCCGGTGGCCGCGCGCGAGCCGACGCAGGTGGCGCGCTCGCCGTGGAACACCACGTCGATGGCGAACACCGCGAAGCCGCCCTGGGCCAGCGAGTTGGCGATGGCCAGCGTGTCTTCCTTGGTGCGCGTCAGCCCGTGGCCGAAGAGGACCACCGGCCAGCCGCCCGCGGGCGCCGTGCCCGGCGGCTGGAGGAGGAGGAAGGGCGCCTTGAGGCCGGCCCACTGCGTGGGGTTGGGGTTGAGGGTGCCGCCCGTGCCATTCAACCCGAAGGGCAGCACCAGGTTGCCCTGGAAGATGGGGCCGATGGCCGAGGACGGCAGGCCCAGCGCCGTCATCTGCGCCTTCACCGGAGTGGTGACGTCCACCAGCATGGTGGGGAAGTCGGGCAGCGCCGAGGGCGGCTGGGCCGCCACCGCGCCCGAGATGAGGCGCAGCACCGAGACGGTGCTCTGGGTGGTGACGCAGAAGCCCAGGGCCATCTTCTTGCGCTCCACGCCCTGGGCCTCGAGATCGTCGAGGCAGGTGGAGAACTTCACCCGGTAGGGCTCGAGCGCGTTGGCCTGCGCGTCGCTGATCACCGGCAGCGTGCTGTGGCCCATCGCGTCCACCAGGGAGTTCTTCAGGCGCACGATGGCAAAGGTCTGCGCGGGGGCGACGGGCCGCCCGTCGGAGTCCTTCAGGTCACCGGTGACGTAGGCGCCGTAGCGCGACAGCGCCTCCAGCGGCAACTGCGGTACCCACTGCAGCTGCTCGGGCTGGGGCGTGGCGCCGGTGCTCGAGGTGCAGTTGAGGCAGGTGCTGACGGACGGCATCAGCGGGCCCGCGCCCTCCAGCTTCATGAAGCCGGTGCCCATGGGCAGGGTGGTGTCGTCGATGCTGCCTTCGTCCAGCGCGGCGCGGGTGGCCGAGTTCTCCGAGACGATCGGCGCGGTGGTGCTGAAGCCGTCCAGGGTGTTGAGGCCCTGGAAGAGCGCGTCGGTGGGGCCGCCGGTCAAGGGGAAGGTGAGGCGCCCCGCGCCGTCGATGTTGTCCGCCGTGCGGAGGAACTGGTTGGAGGGGAACGGGATGATCGGCACGGCCGCCGCGAGGTCGAACGTCACCTCCGGCTGGTCGACGGTGGAGAAGACCCACAGGCCCGACACGTCCTTTCGCGGGTAGCCCAGCTCCTCCAGCGCGTCGAGCACCGGCGCGTAGCCGCGGCGCAGGCCCTCGAGGCCGATGGCCTGGAGATCGGAGACGGTGACGGCCGTCACCACCGACTTGCAGCCGGGGCCCAGCGTCTGGCAGTCGACCAGCGGGGCCGCGCTGCGGGCCAGCGCCCACGCGTCGGAGGCAGCCACGCCCTGGCCGTTGGTGCCCTGCACACCGTCCGCGCCGCCGAGGACGGCTATGGCGATCGTCCTGCCGCGGCCCCAGCCGCCGGTGGGCGGCGCGACGTTGATGGTGCGCTTGGCCACGTCGTAGGTGATGCCCGCGGCGATGGGCGTGCCGGCGGCCGCGTCGAGCACCAGCACCGTCTCGTCCGTCACGGTGGCGCCGTCCACGTCGCTGCCCAGGATGGTGCCGGTGGCCGGCGACGAGACCGGGAAGCCGTTGAGCTGGTTCAGGTAGTCACCGACGAACTCCTTGTAGGCGTCCGTCCAGGTGGGATCGATGGGAATGTTCACCTTCCCGTTGGACAGGATGAGGTTGGTGGGCGTGGGCACCTTGGGGGGCGAGGCCGCGGGGTTGAACTCGAAGGTGGGGTTGGTGGCGATCTTGAAGGTCCACACCAGCGCGATGTCGCTGCGCGCCACGCCGCCGGCGATCAGGTGGTCGATGGCCGGCTTGTACTTGAGGCGCAGGCGCTCGAGCTGCAGGGCCGACTTCGTCTGGTCCGCGAGCCGCCTGGCCTGGTCGTCCTTGATGTTGGACGGGATGATCTCCGTCGTCGGGCGGCAGGTCGGGTCGCTCAGGTCGGTGCAGGTGACCAGCGAGTTCTCCAGGCGGATGAAGGCCCAGGTGGCGCTGCCCACCACGGCGCGGCCGTCGGCGGCCTTCACGCCGTTGGCGCCGCCGATGACGGCGACGGCGTAGGTGTGGCCGCTGATCCACCCTCCGGCGGGCGGGGACACGGAGATCTTCCCCGGCGCGACGTCGCTGGTGGTGTCAGCGTAGGTGACCGTGGTGGTGACGTCGGCGTTGCTGGCCGAGGTGTCGAAGATCTTCACCGTGGTGCCGGCCACCACCGAGGCGGCGGCGAGCTGGCCGTCGAAGGTGGTGGTGGCGGTCGCCGCGGCGGGGAAGCCGTTGAGCGTGTTGAGCCAGGCGTAGAAGGCCTTGTCTGCCCCGCTGGCCGTCGGCGGGACGGGGACGGCGAGCAACCCGGTGGCCGGGTTGGTGGCGAGATCGTTGGGAGAGGGGACCACCGACGGCGTCCCGGAAGGATCGAAACGCGCGGTGACGACGGGCGTGGGATCGGTGTGCTCGATGTGCGGGGAGCAGGCGGTGACGGCAAGCACCGCTCCCAGGAGGATGCGCTTCATGTGGAAAACCCCCGGCGGAAGTGAATAGCCGGGGGCTTCTTAGTCCTCTGCGCGCCGGAAGCACGGACAAACCGCTTACGTGGCGCGTCAAGCCCACCCGTCACGCCGAGGCGATGTGCCGGATGACCTCGAACAAGGCCCCGCTGACGATGCCGATGGGCCGCGAGAGGAAGAAGCCGCCCATGGCGATGACCGCGAAGAGGAAGAAGGGGGCGATGCGGGCGAACTGCTCCCAGGCGTGCCGGTGCTGGTAGCCCACGGCGCGCTCGAGGATCCGGCTCCCGTCGAGGGGGGGAATGGGCAGCAGGTTGAACAGGAAGAGCGCGACGTTGAGCTGAATGCCGTAGAGCAGCAGCGCCCAGATGCCCTGCTGCTGGGCGACCGTCTGCGGCGAGAGGCGCAGGAGCAGCCCCAGGGTGACCGCGCAGAAGACGGCCAGCAGCAGGTTGCTCAAGGGCCCGGCCGCCGCGGTGATCGCCATGCCGGTCTTCATCGTCCACCTACGGTTGAAGCGCACCGGGTTGACCGGCACCGGCTTGGCCCACCCGAACGGCACCCCCAGCAGTGGCAGCAAAAGCGTGCCGATGGGATCGATGTGCACGATGGGGTTCAAGGTGAGCCGCCCTTCCCGCAGGGCGGTGTCGTCACCCAGCTTCCAGGCGCTCCACGCGTGGGCCCACTCGTGCAGGGAGAGCGAGAGGATCATCGGCACCAGGTACATCACGCGCTCGGCCAGGGAGAGCGAGTTCATCGCCCACGCTCGCTCTCTGCGACCAGCTCGAAGTCGGGGATTTCCTGCCGCATGTACTTCCTCATCCGCTCGATCAGCGCGGCTTCGATCTGCCGGGCCCGCTCGCGCGACACCCCATAGTGCGCGCCGATGTCCTGCAGCGTCATCGGCTCGTCAGAGGTGAGCCGCTTCTCGAAGATGTAGCGCTCCTTCTCGTTCAGGTCCTTCGCGAAGTCCGCCAGCTTGTCGCGGAACATCGCCCGCAGCTCGGCGTTCCCCAGCGCCTCGTCGGCCCCGGGCGTTCCGGTAGGCAGCAGCCGATCGGCCCTCGTCTGCCGCTCGTCCTCCGAGCCCGGTACCGGCGCGTCCAGGGACAGCTCGTCGTGGCCCAGGCGCTGGTCCATCTCCACCACGTCCTGCTCGGTGACGTTGAGCCGCTCCGCCAGCAGCTTCGGCGTCACCTCCACGCCCTGGGCGGCCAGCCGGTCCTGCTCCTGGCGCAGCTTGAAGAAGAGCTTCCGCTGGGCCTCGGTGGTGCCCAGCTTCACCATCTTCCAGTTGTCCATGATGTACCGGAGGATGTACGCGCGGATCCACCAGGCCGCGTAGCTGGCCAGCTTCACCCCGCGCTCCGGGTCGAACTTCTTCACCGCCTGCATCAGGCCGATGTTGCCTTCCTGGATCAGATCCAGCAGCGACATCGGGTTGCGGTGGTACTCGTGGGCCAGCTTCACCACCAGCCGCAGGTTGGACGCCACCAGCTTGTACGCGGCCTTCACGTCGCCCGTGTCGCGGTAGCGGCGCGCCAGCTCCGTCTCCGCCTCCCGGGTGAGCAGCGCGTGCCTGGTCACCTCGTACATGTAGGCGGCCAGCGGATCGGCCTTCGCCATCCGCGACTCTTTGGGCACCGGCGCCAGGGCGGCCGTCTCGACGTCCGGCTCCACCTCTTCCAGCTCTTCCGGCGCCGGCTCGGCGTCGAGGGGCCGCGGCTCACCTTCCTCGTGGCCGGCGGTCTCCACCTCCTCGGCCTCGTCAGCGTCCTTCGCCTCCCTCGCGTCCTCGGACCCGCCTGATCGCTTCGCCCCCCTCGCCTTCCGGGGCGGCTCGGCCGTCGCCACCTTCACCTTGCGGGGCTTCTTCGGGACCGGCTCCTCGGCGGAGGGCGAGGCCTCGACGAACTCGGCGTCGACGATCTCCTCGCTCCTGGCGGGCGGTGTCGGCGGCCGCTTCCTGCGCGAAGCCATGGCAGACCCATGCTTAGCGCACAACGCGGCCCGCGCCACCCGATCCGTCGGCGCTGGCGTGCGGTCGTCATTGCCCGCGAGGTGGCCAGGGGATACATGCCGTGGCCACCCATGAACCCGTCGTCCCAACCGACCGAGCTCCCCACTGGCAGCGCCGACAGGCCCCAGGAATACGTCGCCGACGCGAGCTTCGACGATCTGTCTCTCTCCCCCGAGCTGCGCAAGGCCATCGCCGAGCGCGGCTACGTCAGCCCCACCCCCGTGCAGGCCCGCGCCTACCGCCCCGCGAAGGACGGGAAGGACCTGATCGTCCGCTCCAAGACGGGCACCGGGAAGACGGCCGCCTTCGGCATGCCGATCATCGAGCGGATCCCCATGGGCACCCGCGAGGTGAAGGCCCTGGTGCTCTGCCCCACCCGCGAGCTCGCGCTGCAGGTGACGCAGGAGCTCGCCACCCTGGTGAAGTACCGGGACATCGCGGTGACGGCCATCTACGGCGGCGCGTCGATGAAGCAGCAGGAAGACGCCCTGCGCGCGGGCAGCGCGATCATCGTGGGCACGCCGGGCCGGGTGTACGATCACATTCGCCGCGGCAACCTGAAGCTGGAGCGCTGCAGCCACGCGGTGCTGGACGAAGCCGACGAGATGCTCAACCAGGGCTTCTACGAGGAAGTCACCCGCATCCTCGACTGCCTCCCGAAGGACCGGCAGGTGCTGCTGTTCTCCGCCACCGTGCCCGAGGACATCCAGCGCCTCATCGCCCGCTACACCACCGACGCGCAGACGCTGTTGCTCTCGGGCGACGTGTACACCGTCGAGCACATCAAGCACGTCCGCTACGACGTGTCCGACGCCTACCCCAAGCCGCGGAACCTGCTCTACGTGCTGGAGATGCACGACCCGGACAACGCGATCATCTTCTGCAACACCCGCGACGACACCGAGCTGGTCACCGCGGTGCTCAACCGCAACGGCCTCGACGCGGAGGTGCTCAACGGCGACCTCCCGCAGAAGGAGCGCGAGCGGGTGATGGGCCGGGTGAAGCGGGGCGAATTGGCCTTCATGGTGGCCACCGATCTCGCCGCGCGGGGCATCGACATCTCCGACCTGGGCCACGTCATCAACTACTCGCTGCCGGAGGATCCCGCGGTGTACCTGCACCGCGTCGGCCGCACCGGGCGCATCGGCAAGTCCGGCACCGCGCTCAACCTGGTGTCCGGGCGCGAGCTGGGCACGCTGTCGGCGCTCGAGAAGAAGTACGGGGTGAAGTTCGAGCAGCGCCCCATGCCCACGCCCGAGGAGGCGGCCACGCTGTGGACGGAGCGGCACGTGCGGCAGCTCAAGGACGCGGCGCAGGGCTCCATCTACGAAGGCTTCCTTGGGCTGGCGCAGAGCCTCAAGGTGCGCCCCGACTCGGAAGATCTGATCGCCTTCATGCTCCGGTACTTCTTCACCCACCGCCGCATGGAGCGCGCCCAGCACCACCCCGAAGAGGCGCCGCGCGAGGCCCGCGAGCCGCGGGAAGGCCGCGAGGGCCGCCGGGGCGAGCGCAGCGGCCGCGGGGAGCGGGACCGGGGTGAGCGCGGAGGCCGCCGCGAGCGCGAGGGTCGCCGAGAGGGCCGAGAGCGCCGCGAGGGGCGTGAGGGCGAGGGGCGTGAGCGTCGCGAGGAGCGGCCGCGAGACACCCCGCGAGACACCGAGGCGACCGTCCCCACCGGGGCGCCCGCCGTCCCTCCTTCCGCCCGAGCGGCTCCCCGGGCGTCGAGCGACCGCGACCTCTTCCTCCAGCACCAGGCCAGCGAGGCCGTCACCGCGCTGACGGGTACGCCCCGCGCCGAGCGAGCGCCGGAGAAGAAGCCCCAGGCCGCAAAGCCCGAGGGCGGCAAGAAGCGCCTGTCCGACCGCGAGCTGTTCGAGCTGATGCAGGCCGGCAAGCCCCTTCCGCCCATCGGCGATCCGACGGACACCACCGATGACTCGGCCGCCGACACCGAGCCCCGCCGGGAAGGCCGGGGCGATCGCCGCGAACGGCGCCGCCGCGACGAAGCGCCCGTGGACGTCGCTCCCGGCAACGTGCGCATGTGGGTCAACCTGGGCCGCGCCGACCGGCTGGACGAGGCGGGCGTGTCCTCTACGCTGGAGTCCTTGGGCGCCCCCTCGGGCAAGGTGGCAAGGACGGAGCTGCGCGGCACCTTCGCCTACGTCCACGTCGCCGAGGCCGACGCCCCCGCCTTCGAGGCGCTCGCCGGCAAGCAGCACGGCGAGAAGGCCGTGAAGATCGAGCGCGCCCGGCGTTGAGCGAAGGCCTTCAGAAGAGCAAGGCGCCCCTGGCCGGGGCCCCCGGCGTCACCGCCTGGAAGTGAGGGGCGTCACGCGGTCGGCTGGGCGCTGGCGGACACCGCCGGGGCGCGGCGGGCCTTGCCGCGGAACTCCAGCAGGCTGGTGATGCCCACGTAGAGGAAGCCGAACTGGAAGAGGAGGAGGAAGGGCAGCGACGTCCAGATCTCCTTGTCCCACGCGTACCAGGCCGCGAGCGTGAAATAGAGGCCGAAGAGCAGCTCCACCGCCGGCACCCAGCTGCGCTTGCCCCGGTACGCCTTCTTCACCGCCTGCACGCTCTTGCCCTCGCTGCCCGTCTTGGGCGTGCGGGCGAACTCGGACTGCCGATCGAACAGAGCCTCCAGCACCGCCTTGGCCTGGTTGATGGCCATGCCGATGCCCAGGCTCATCACGAAGGGCAGCAGCTTGACGCGGCCCCACCAGGACAGCCCCAACTCCCGCGCGGTGGCCACGTAGAAGAAGCTGACCGACGCCGTCGCCGACATGAACACCGGCAGATCGAGGAAGAGCGTCGAGTACAAGCCGTGGTTGAAGCGCAGCAGCATGCTGATCGGCATCATCAGCGACAGCACCACCATCAACAGGTAGGCGACGTTGTTGGACAGGTGGAAGAACGCCTCCTTCTTCACCTCGTACGGCAGCGCGCTCTTCAGAATCTTCGGCAAGAGCTTCTTCGCCGTCTGAATGGAGCCCTTGGCCCAGCGGTGCTGCTGGCTCTTGAAGGCGTTCATGTCCACCGGCACCTCGGCCGGAGAGATGATTTCGGGCAGGAAGATGAACTGCCAGCCCTTGAGCTGCGCGCGGTAGGAGAGATCGAGATCCTCGGTCAGCGTGTCGTGCTGCCAGCCGCCGGCGTCGGTGATGGTGCTGCGCCGCCAGATGCCCGCGGTGCCGTTGAAGTTGAAGAAGCAGCCCGAGCGGTTGCGGGCGGTGTGCTCGATGATGAAGTGGCCGTCGAGCAGCAGGCTCTGCGCCTGGGTGAGGATGGAGAACTCACGGTTCAGGTGCCCCCAGCGGACCTGCACCATGCCCACCTTCGCGTCCACGAAGAAGGGCACCGTGCGCTTCAAGAAGTCCGGGCTGGGCACGAAGTCCGCGTCGAACACCGCCACGAATTCGCCCTTGGCCAGGTGCAGCCCGTTCTCCAGCGCGCCCGCCTTGAAGCCGGTGCGATCCGTCCGGTGGATGTAGACGATGTCCACTCCCCGCTGCTTCCAGGACTCCACCCGGGCCCGGGCGATCCCCTGCGTCTCGTCGGTGCTGTCGTCCAGCACCTGCACCTCGAACAGCTCGCGCGGGTAGTCGATGTGGCACACCGAGTCGATCAACCGCTCCACCACGTACAGCTCGTTGAAGACGGGCAACTGCACCGTCACCCGCGGCAGCTTCGCCAGCTTCCCTGACGGCGTCGGCAGCTTGTACTTGTGCCGGTAGTACAGAAACGCCATGCGGTACCGGTGCGATCCGTACACGGACAGCACCAGCAGCACCGCGAAGTACACGGCCAGAAAGACGATCTCAGCGGGGCTCATTGCGGGCGCCGGCCTCTCAACTACCCGGAAGACCTACTGAAATCCCCTCCCCGGGTCCGAAGGACGAGCCCTTCTAGGGGCATCGAAACCCAGTGTCAAACGCTTAGAGAGGTTCGGGAAGCGCCGCGTCAGCGCCGAAAGAAGCCGATTTTGCGGGCTTCACCGTCAGCGCACGGTGGGGGCGTCGGTGACCTGCGCGTAGAGGGCGTTGGCGATGAGGAGCGCCCGCTTCAGCTCGCCGTCGTCGGACACGCTGCCTTCGAGGAAGACGGTCTGCCCCACGCACTCGGCGCGGGCCTGGGTGAGGCCGGCCTTGTGGAAGGCCTGGGTGATGCGCTGGGCGAGGACGGGCAGCACGCGGGGGTTGAGCCGCGCGAGGATCTTCACCGACGGATCGCCCCCCACCAGCGCGCTCAACCGCCCCCACTCCTCCACCGAGTCGAGGGTGCCGTCGATGACGGTGGTGCCGCCGAACTGCTCGACGCGTAGGGACGGGCTGACCATCGCCTTCACCTTCTCCCCCAGCGCGGTGGCCTTGCCGTCGTCCACCACCACCTGCCGCACCTCGATGCCGCGCGGCGTCCACAGGGTGATGTTCGTCTTCCCCAGGCGCTTCCCCAGCAGCAGAAGCTCGCCGCCGCGGGTGGGCGTCACGTCGGCCACCGTCGGATCTCCCACCGCGATGCGGGTGACGCCGGGGGCCTTCAACACCTCCTGCTCTCCAGGAGAGACGCGGACGGGCTCTGCGGCGAGGACGGCGAGGGCGAGGAGCGTGGTGACCATGCGCGCAAGCGTCCCGCGAGCGCCGCCCGCAGGCAATCCCACCCTGGCCTACCTGGAGGAGCTCAACTGGCGTGGCGCGTCTGGGCGGGCATGGGCGGGACGGGCGCCTCGGGCAGCACGTCGGCGCCGTCGCGGGCGGCGAGGGCGAGGATCCGCTCGCACACGTCCTCGAAGGACAGGCCGGCCTGCCTGGCGATCTTCGGGAAGAGGGAGGTGGGCGTCATGCCCGGCAGGGTGTTGACCTCCAGCAGCACCTCATTGCCCACGTCGGGGCAGAGGAAGTCGATGCGCGCGGGGCCCCGGCAGCCCAGGGCGCGGTACGCGGTGAGCGCCATCGCCTCCACGTTGCCCACCCGGGTGGGGCTGAGCCTCGGCGGCAGGTGGTAGCGCGCGCCGCCCAGGTACTTGGTCTCGAAGTCGAAGGTGCCGCCCGGGTAGCTCACCTCGCAGGCGCCCAGCACCTCGCCGCCCAGCACCGCCACCGTCACCTCGCGGCCCTTGACGTAGCGCTCCACCAGCGCCTCGCCCCCGTAGCGGCAGGCCTTCGCCACCGCGGGCCGCAGCTGCTCCAGGGTGTGCACCAGGGTGAGGCCCACCGACGAGCCGCCCTGCGCCGGCTTCACCACGCAGGGGAAGCCCAGGTCGAGGTGCCGCTCCTCCACCTGCTCGAGCTCGGCCAGGCCCACCACGTAGCCCGCGGGCGTGGCGAGGTTGTGCTGGCGGAAGAGGCGCCGCGCGAAGCCCTTGTGCATGGCCAGCGCCGAGGCCAGCACCCCCGAGCCGGTGTACGGCAGGCCCAGCACCTCGAGCAGCCCCTGCACCTTGCCGTCCTCGCCCATGCGCCCGTGGAGGGCCAGGAAGGCCACGTCCACCTGCGCGTGGCGCACGCCCTGGTCCAACCCCGGCCCGGCGAGGATCCGCGTCACCGGGTGGCCGCGCGCCTCGAGCGCTGCGGCGATCGCCTCGCCCGTCTTCACCGAGATCTCCCGCTCCTCCCCCCAGCCGCCCAACAGCACGCCGACTCGTCGCTGCGTCATGTGTCCGTGTGTCCTTTAGGCCGCGGGGCTGCGGCCACGAGGGCCTTCCCAAGCAGGCCCGGTGCCAACGCCTCCTGCCTTCGAGGAGCGCGGCACGGACGCTACAGGCCTGTGACGGGTTGTCGAGAAACCGGCCACGCGCCGCGGGCGGCGGGCCACGAAGGCCTCTTTCAGAAGTTGCGCAGGTCTTCCTCTTCCGCCTGCTTGCGCTTCTTCTCCGCGGCCTCCTTCTTCTTGCGCTCTTCTTCTTCGGCGGCGGCCTTCTTCCGGGCCTCTTCTTCAGCGGCCTGCTGCTTCGCCGCGGCCTCCTCCGCCGCCTGCTTCTTCGCTTCTTCCTTGGCGCGCTTCTCCTCCTCCTTGCGCGCCCGCTCCTCTTCCTTGAGCTCCTTCTTGGTCTTCTTCTTCTTCTTGTCCTTCTTGTCCTTCTCGTCCTTCTCGTCCTCGTCGTCCTTCTTCTTCTTCTCCTCCTCGGCGGCCCTTGCCTTCTCTGCGTCCTCCGCCTCGGCCTTGTTCCGGGCCTCCTCCTCCTTCACCTTGGCGTCGTCCTCCGGGGCCTTCTCGGGCTTCTCGGTTTCCTCCCGCTTGCGCCGCTCGCGCTCCTCCTCTTCCTTGCGGCGCTCCTCGGCGCGGCGGGCGGCGTCGCGCTTCTCCTGCTCCAGCGCGCGGCGCCGCTGCTCCTCCACGGCCTTCGGATCGAGCCCCCTGCGGCCCTGGGGCGCGGCGGACAGCTCGTCGCCCGACTCGGCCTTGTCGGTGAGGATGAGCGCTCCGCCGGCGATGGCCGCCACGCCCGCCAATATGAAAGAGATGTCGGCCACCCAGGCGTAGGTCCGCCCGCTGGACGCGAGGTGCTGCGACTTCGTCACCTGCGTCTGGGGCGTGTCCTTGAACTGACTCGACTGGTTGAGGGCCATCACCCCGAAGACGGCGCCGGTGGCAGCCGCCGCCACGCCCGCGCCCACCAGAGAGATGCCGATGGTCGTCTTCACCGAGCTGCCCGAGTCCTTGAAGTGGGTGCGCGGTGACTTGCCGTCGCGCTTGTCCTCGCGCTTGAGCAGGCCGTCGAAGAACTCCGTCATCGCCCCTTCGTCGCCCACCTTGAGCACGCCCTGGCGGAAGCCGGCGTTGTGGCCGTCGCGCGTCTCGAGGCGCAGGGCGATCACCTCCAGCAGCTCGCCGGCCGGGCTCTTCCGGGCCACCACCAGCAGCACCTGCTCCACCTTCATCGCCCGGCCCAGGTCCCTCACCGCCGCGTCGCGCCCGGGCCCCTCCGGATCCGCCGTCACCCGCGCGCTCGCCTGCTTGAGGGCCGGCGCCATCTCGGCCGGCTCCAGCTTCACCAGGTGCTCGCCGGGGGGCAGCTCCACCTGGGTGAGCGCGAAGCCCTGCGCGGTGGCCGCGACCAGGTGCCTGCCCGCGGACAGGCCGGCGACCAACACCGGGCTGGTGCCGCGGTACTGCCCGTCCACCCACACCCGCGCGCCCGGGGGCTCGGTGCGCACGGTGATTTCCCCCTTGGCGTTCTCCGCCAGCTTCCGCTGGGCCTCGGCGAACTTGATCAGGTCGGGCGAGAAGAAGGACGAGCTGAACTCCGCCTTGGGATCCAGCGGGACGATCGCCTCGATGTCCTTCTTGGCCGGCCCGTTCTCGCCGCCGGTGGCGTGGGCCGCGGCCTTGAGCAGCCAGGCGTCCAGGAGCGCGCCCATGTCACGGGTGGAGTCGGCGTCCTTGAGCAGGGCCACGGCCTCGGTGAAGACCTCCACCGCCTTGAGCGCCTCGAGCTCATCGAGGTGCGCCTTGCCCTGCTTCACCTTCTCGGCGGCCTGCTCCAGCTTCTCGGCGCGCGCCCTGGCGAAGGTGGGGTTGGCGGCGTCCTGCGCGGGGACCAGCTCCAGGCGCTCCGTCTTCTCGGTGGCGCGCTCGGCGGCCTGCTCCAATTCGCTGGCGTGCTGCTTCGCCTTGGGATCGAGCGACACCACGAAGACGGCCACCCTCGGGCCGGTGGCGCCCAGCACCAGGTGGGGCAGCAGCTTGTCGCTCGCGGCCTGCGCCGCCGGAGGGCGCACCAGCAGGGCGACGAGGCCGGCCGCCATCACCTGCACCGCCAGCGGACGCGCGGCGCGGCGCTCCCTCGAAAGACGCACCATGCCCCCGATGGTCGTACAGGATGGCGTAGGGCGCAAAGAGTCTTTCACTCACGCGTGCTCGTCGGGCTCGACGAAGCACCAGCGGATCTCCGGCCGGCGGGCCTTGAGCGCGCGCTCGAAGGTGTTGATGGCCGCCACCACCTCGGCGCAGGACAGGCCCGGTGAGAAGCGCACCTTCATCGCCACCAGCACCTCGCCGGGGCCCTGCTGCATGGTGATGAGGCGCAAGAGCGCCACCACCTTCGGCTGCTGCTGGGCCAGCACCTCCTGCACCGCCGCCTCGATGGCCGGGTCCGCGCGCTCGCCCAGGAGCAGGCTCTTCACCTCGAAGCCCAGGAAGACGGCCATGCCGATCAGCACCAGGCCGATGACCAGGCTCCCGGCGGCGTCCCAGCGGGGATCGCCCGTCACGGACGCCAGGAGCAGCGCGACCAGGGCGAAGACCAGCCCCAGCACCGCCGCGGAGTTCTCCCCGAAGACGACCACCAGGCCGCTGTCCTTCGTCTCCCGCAGGTAGCGCAAGAGCGGCGTCTTGCCTCGCCGCGCCTTCATCTCCTTCAGGTTCCCCCAGGTCGCCCACCCCTCGAGCGCCAGCGAGAAGAAGAGGATGGCCAGGCCCAGGCCGACGCGCTCCACCGGCTCGGGGTGCACCAGCTTCTTCACCCCTTCGTAGATGGAGAACAGGCCGCCGCCCGAGAAGAGCAGCAGCGCCACGATGAAGCTGTAGAAGTAGAGCGCCCGGCCGTAGCCCAGCGGGTGCAGCTCGTCGGGGGCCTTCGCCGCGCGCCGCACCCCCAGCAGCAGCAGGAGCTGGTTGGTGCAGTCCGCCGCGGAGTGCAGCGTCTCGGCCAGCATGGCGCCCGAGCCGGTGAAGACGGCCGCCGCGCCCTTGGCGAGGGCGATGGTGACGTTCACCGCCAGCGACTGGAAGATGTGCTTCGTGTCGGAGGAGGCCACCGGGCCCCGCGTCTATCACTTCGGGGCGCGCGCGGTATTCTTCCCTTCCAGCGGGGCGGGCACGTTGGCCAGGTAGTCCAGCGCCACCTTGAGCTGGTAGTCCGTCACCTTCTCGCTGGCCCGCGACGGCCTGGCGCTGGGCGGCAGCGACACCTTGATGGCCGTGGCGTCGAGCGCTTCTCCTTCGCCGCGGAAGTGGTGCTTCAAGTCCTTCTCCCGGAGTTGATCGGGCTTCTGCACCACGCCGCCTTCGGTCTCGGGGACGATGTAGTCCGGCAGAATGCCCTTCTCCTGAATGCTGCGGCCCGACGGCGTGTAGTACCGGGCGATGGTCAGCTTGAGCCCCGAGCCGTCCTCCATCTCGATCACCGTCTGCACGCTGCCCTTGCCGAAGGTGGGCGTGCCGAGGATGACCGCGCGCTGGTTGTCCTGCAGGGCGCCGGCGACGATTTCCGAAGCGGACGCGCTGCCGGCGTTGACCAGCACCACCATCGGGTAGCCGCGCTCGACGTCGCGGTCCTTCGATCTCTCCTCCGTCACCTGGGTGCCGTTGCGCCCGCGCGTGGAGACGATGGTCAGCTCGCCCGGGAGGAACCGGTCGGACACCGCCACCGCCTGATCCAAGAGCCCGCCCGGGTTGTTGCGCAGGTCCAGCACCAGGCCCTTGAGCTCCTTGCCCCCGTTCTGCGCGCGCAGCTTCTGGAGTTCCTTGTTGAGCGACTGATCCGTGCGCTCCTGGAAGTTCTTCACCTTGACGTGGCCGATGCCCCCGTACAGGGCGCTCTCCACCGAGGCGATCCGGATGTGATCGCGGATGATCGCGAACTCGCGCGCGGCGGTGAAGCCTTCGCGCATGATGGTGAGCAGCACCTTCTTCCCCGCCGGGCCCCGCATCTTCTGGATGGCGCGGGCCAGCTCCATGTTCCGGGTGGGCTCGTCGTCGATCTTCAGGATCTGATCGCCGGGGCGAATGCCGGCCCGCTGGGCGGGCGTGTCGTCGATGGGCGAGACGACGACGATGTTGTCGTTGCGGCGGGCGATCTCGATCCCCAGGCCGCCGAACTCGCCCGAGGTGTCGATCTTCATCTCCTTGAAGACGTCGGGCGGCATGAACTGGGTGTGGGGGTCGAGCGTCTCCAGCATGCCCTTGATGGCGCCGTACATGAGCTGCTGCTCGTCCACCGGCTCCACGTAGTTGTTCTGCACGTAGGACAACACCCGGGCGAAGAGCTCCAACTGCCGGTAGGTGTTCTCCTCCTTGCTCGGGGGCGCGGCGGAGGCGCCCCAGGCGAACAGCAGGACGACGGCCACGCAGCTGCGAAGACTGCTCATGCCTTCATCCTATGAGGGAGCCGGCCTGCCACGCACGGCCCCGGCCAACCGACCGACGGATCAGCCGGTGTGGGTGGAGAATATGCCCACACGCGCCTCCGGACTCCTGGGCGGCAGCCTGCGCAGGGGCAGCACCAGGGGGGGCGGCAGCGGGCAGTTGTTGCAGGGCCCCCGCAGCGGGACGTTCAGCGTGCGGCCGACGCGCAGCATGGTGCCGGACAGGCCGTTGGCCTTCTGGATGAGCCGCACCGTGCTGCCGTAGTGGACGGCGAGGTGGCCCAGCGTGTCGCCCTTCCTCACCCGGTGGATGATCAGGTTCTCCTCGGGGCGCCTGGCGAGGATGGGCTGCACGCGGCGGCCGAGCTCCTGGCTGCGGGGGGCGAAGAAGCGCACGTGGAAGTGATCGCGGTGGCCACGGGCGTGGTGGAGCAGCGAGTCCGCTCCGGCCTTGAAGAGCGAATCGAGCCACGCCCTGTCCTCGCCGATGGACAGCGCGTACTCGTAGAGGACCTTCTGCACCCGGCGATCGACGAGGACGAACTGCACGTCCACCTCGGTGGCCAGCGCGCGGATGAGCGCCCAGTTGGCGGGCAGGTCGATGGAGTGCTCGCGCCGCTTCTTGAGCGCCTGCAGGTCCACGCCGGGCTGGTAGTAGAAGCCCAGGTCCACGTCGCGGCCGGACTGGTGGCTGTGATGCGGACGCAGGTAGCCGCCGTCCTTCTTGCCGATGTGGTTGACCCGCAGCGGTGGGGCGGTGGGCACGGTGTCGCGCACCCGCTGCGCGACCAGCTTCAGCCCCTCGATGGTCTCCTGCGCGCCCCAGGCGCCCTCAGGGGTGATCAGCGTCCACGCCTCGCCCGGCTCGAGCTTCACGGCGTTGATGACGCGGCCCGCCTCGGCCAGGCCCACGGAGATGGAGCCCAGCGAGGCCGGCTCCTCCACGAAGCGCCGCGCGAGCTCTTCGTCGGAGAGGTCCGCGGAGTAGAGGACGCCGCCGTCGTCTTCTCCCGGGGCGCACGCTGCCTGGGCGCCTCCCAGACCTTCCGCCTCCGGGCCTTCGGCTTCCGACGCCTCGCCGTTGACGCCTTCGGGCGTGGCCTCGTCGTCTGTCTCGTCGTCTGCCTCGTCGTCTGCCTCGGCCGCGAGCGAGGCTCCGTCGCCGAGCGGAGGCAGCAGCGCTTCGGCGTCCTTGAGCTGCCAGCTCCCCAGGGCGCTCCGGTCCACGCCCGAGGCCGCAGGCAGCGCCTGCGCGAGGACAGACGAGGCGATCACCAGCGCCGGGAGGAGGACGAGCCGCATCGAGGGGAACGGCTTATCTCATACCAGCGCCCGGGCGTGGGCAAAGTCCGTCACTCGCCGGACGAACTCCCGGGGGTGCTCGAGCTGCGGCATGTGGCCGAAGCCCCGCACCTCGTGGACCTCCGCGTGTGGGGGCAGGTGCGCGCGGAAGTAGTCGATGGCCTCGTAGGGCAGCAGCTTCTCGCGCTGGCCCCAGATGAGCAGCGTGGGCATGGGCAGCGCGCGAAGGGCCTCGGGCGGGAGCGCGTCCTCCGGCGTCACCTGCGCGACTATGTTCTTCACCGTCGGCGTCGACACCATCTTCCTCAGCTCGTCGGCCAGCAGCAGCAGGGGCAGCGGCGGCCGCGCGAACAGCTTGCGCGCCAGCCCCCGCGCCTGCCTCGCGTCGTGGATGGCGAAGGACTGGAGGAGCTGCGCCATGCGCTCCTCTTTCAGCCGCGCGCCGGCCGGAGCGATGAGCGCCAGCGCCTTGAGCGGGCCCGGATCCAGCCCCGCGGCGGTGAGCGCCATGCCGCCCCCCAGCGAGTTGCCGAGGAGGAAGACCGGCTCACCGATGACGCGCCGCCGGAACTCGAGCAGCAGCTCCACCATCTGCTTGAGCGGCATCGGCCCCGACGACGGCACCGGCGAGAAGCCGTTGCCGGGCAAGTCGAGCGCGAACACCTGGCTGAAGCGCCGGGCGAACGGCGTCACCGTGCGGAAGAAGGCGTTGGCCGAGCTGCCCAGCCCGTGGACCATGAGCAGCGGCGGCCCCTTCCCGCGCCCCTGCGCCCGGTAGAAGTGCACGTCGGCGCCCAGCAGCTCGACGTGCTCACTCTTCACGCCCTGCGCCTTGAGGACCCGCCGGATGGCGCGGTTCGCGTGGTGCATCCATTCCATGAGCGGCCAGTGTCCCGGTTTCCGCGCCCGGGCGCCACCGTGCGCTGCTCACTCTTTCGGCTGGAGCCATGGCAGCGGATCGACCGCCTGCCCGCGCCGGCGGATCTCGAAGTACAGGTAGGCGCCCTTGAGGCTCCCCGTGTCCCCCACCTGGCCCACCGCCTCGCCCTCCTCCACCACGTTCCCCACCTCCACCTGGCTGTTGGCGAGGTGCGCGTACAGCGAGTGGTACTCCGCGCCGTGGTCGACGATCACCAGGTTTCCGTAGCCCTTGAGCCACCCGGAGAAGACCACCGTCCCCTCGGCCACGCTGCGCACCTGCGCGCCCTCCGCCGCCCGCAGGTCGATGCCCTTCTGCACCGTCACCGTGTTGAAGCGCGGGTTCACCACCTTGCCGAAGCCCACCTCCACCAGCCCGTCGGCGGGGAACGGCAGCTGCCCCCTGCGCGCGCTGAAGCCGGACACCGCCGACGTCGCGGACAGGTCCGTCACCATGCCTGCCAGCTCCTTCTCGCTCGCCTCCAGCTCGGCGATGACCCGGCTCATCCGGTTCTCCTCCGCAGTCACCGAGGCCAGCAGATCGCGAAACCGCAGGAGCCGCGCCTGCCCCACCGCCTGCTCCGCCCGCAGCGCCTTCACGTAGCGCCGCGCGGTGGCCTCGAGCCGCTCCAGCCTGCGCGTCTGCTGCTGGTGCCAGGTGGCCAGCTCGAGCAGCTCGTCCAGCTCCCGCGCGTCGGCGGCCACCAGCGTCTTGAGGCTCCGCTGCCGCTTCACCAGCGACGCGAAGTCCCGCGCCGACAAGAGGAAGCCCAGCGCGTCCTGCTTGCGCAGCCGGTACAGGGTGAGCAGCCGGGGCTTGAGGCGCGCCTCCTGTTCGCGCAGCGCCACCTGCACCACGTCCGCGTCCGCTTGCGCCTGGGCGATCTGCTGGTTCACCCGCGCCGCGGTGCGCTCCAGGCGCGACGCGCGCTCGGCGGAGGCCCGGGCCAGCCGCTCCAGCGTGTCCAGCAGGGTGAGAATGCTCTTCTTCTCCCCGGCGATGGCGTCGAAGGCGGCGCGCTCGGCGTTGAGGCGCGCCTCCAGCTCGGCGTGCTCCTCCTGCACGTCGCCCGCGGCGGCCACCGTCAACGCCAGGGCGAGGGCGGAGGCGCTCATACCTTGAGGAACCTGCGCACCGCCACGAAGCTGCCCAACAGCCCCAGCCCGACGCCCAGCCCCAACTGCTCTGCCCCCAGCCGGGGCCAGTCCGCCGCCACCTGCCCGCCCAGCCGCAGGAAGGCCACCGCGTCGCCGTGCGAGGACTCGACGTAGCGGGCCAGCGCGAAGACCAGCCCGAAGGACACCAGCGCCGCCACCGCCCCCTGCACCGCGCCTTCGATGAGGAAGGGCATGCGCACGAAGCGATCGGTCCCGCCCACCAGCTTCTGGATCTCGATCTCCTCCCGCCGCGAGAAGATGGCGAGCTGCAGGGTGGCGCTGACGATGATCACCGTGGTGAGGAAGACGAGCGCGAACGCCACCAGCCCCGCCAGCTTCAGCGCCCTGCTGATCATCGCCAGCCGCGCCAGCGCTTCCTGGCCGTAGTCCACGCCGGTGACGAAGGACAGGCCGCGCACCTTCTCCGCCAGCGCCTCGAGTTGCCCGCCCTCGCGCGCGGCGGCGGGCACGGCCACCTCCAGGCTCCAGGGCAGCGGGTTGTCGTTCATCCCTTCCAGCGCCTTTCCCTGGTCGCCCAGCTCCTCCACCAGCCGGCCCAGCGCCTGGGCGGGAGAGACGCGGTGCACCGCGCCGCCGGTCCGCTGGGTGAGCGCCGCCTCCAGCTCCTTCACCTTGTCCTCGGGCGCGTCAGGCGCGAGGTAGACGGTGAACTCCACCTGGCCGCCCAGGGACGCCACCAGCGCGTCGAGCTGCCCCGACGCCAGCCGCGCCAGCCCGTAGCCCACCAGCGCCAGGGCCAGCGAGGCGATGGCGATGACGTGCACGAAGGGCGAGCGCACCATGCTGCCCAGCGCGGTGCGCACGAAGTAGACGGACTTGGCGCGGGTGCTCATGCCTCCAGCGCCATCAGCCGGGCGGCCTTGGCGCCCTTCTCGTCGGCCACCAGCGAGCCCTTCTCCAGCCGCAGGGTGCGCTTCTGGTACCGGGCGATGAGCGACGCGTCGTGGGTGGCCACCACCACCGTGGTGCCGCGGGCGTTCACGTCGCACAGCAGGTTCATGATCTCCACGGTGAGCGCCGGATCCAGGTTCCCGGTGGGCTCGTCGGCCAGGAGGATGGCGGGATCGTTCACCAGCGCGCGGGCCAGCGAGACGCGCTGCTGCTCGCCGCCGGACAGCTTGAGCGGCGACACGTCGGCCTTGTGCTCGAGCCCCACGCGCCGGAGCATCTTGAGGCTCTTGTCCCGCACGTCGTCGCGCGGCACCCCCAGCACGTCCAGGGTGAAGCCCACGTTCTCGGCCACGGTGCGGGTGGGCAGCAGCTTGAAGTCCTGGAACACCACGCCGATGTTCCTCCGCAGGTACGGCACCGACGACTCGCGCACCCGCGCGATGTTCCGGCCGGCGATGAGGATCTGCCCGCGCGTGGGCCGCTCGGCGAGGAACATCAGCTTGAGCAGCGTGGACTTCCCGGCGCCGGACGGCCCGGTGAGGAAGACGAACTCGGCCTTGTCGATGTCCAGGTTCAGATCCGTCAGCACCGGCGGGTCGCCGGGGTAGGACTTGGTGACGTGGAACATCTGGATCATCGCGCGCCCGAGGATACCCGATGGGCGACGGCTTTCGATTTCGCGGCCGGGTAGCGTCGTTTCCCGTGACGGTGTCACCTCCGGGTTTGGGGAGTGTTCGCCGGAAGGACAGTCACGCGGCGGCGTAGCGGACGACGCCGGCCACGGCTTCCCTGCGCAGCCGGCCGCGCGCCTCCAGCACCTCGAGGTTGCCCAGCACCTCGGAGAGCATCAGCACCAGCCGCGGCACGTCGCGCCGCGGGAAGAGGACGGCGAGCAGCTCGTAGACGGTGGCTGGCGACGCCTGGACGCGGGACAGCAGCTTGTCCTGCCGGCCCTGGTAGAAGCCGAACAGCCCGTCGAGCAGCGCGCGGTGGCCGTGGAAGGAAGGCCCGTGCCCCGGCAGCACCGCCGCCAGGTCCAGGGCGTGCACCGCCTTCGCGCTCTCCAGGTAGCGCGCCAGCGCGAGGAACTTGGTGCCGCCTTCGCCCTGGGACAGGTCGAGCAGCGGGTTGGGCGACACCTTCGCCAGCAGGTGGTCGTCCGCGAAGAAGAGCCGCTGCGCCGGCGCGTGCAGGCAGACCAGGCCCGGCGTGTGCCCCGGGTAGTGCTGCACCACCGCGTCGAAGTGCCTGAAGCGCAGCCGCGTGCCCGGCTCGAGCAGCTCCACCCGCGCTCGCTCCACCGCCCGCGACACCGGCTTCGAGCGCCCCGCCACGGCCGTCATCTCGTCGACGAGGGGCTCGGGCACGCCCAGCGCGGTGAGGAAGTAGCCGCGGTGCCGCGCCAGCAGGGCCGCGAAGCGCTCCTGCCCCAGCACCTTGGAGAGATCCGCCGGGTGCACGTGCACCTTCGCGCCGCTCTCCTCGGCCAGCGTCTGCGCGTTGCCGTAATGGTCGACGTGCCCGTGCGAGACGAGGATGCGCGAGAGGTTGCGCAGGTCGACGCCCGCCTCGTTCGCGCCGCCCCGCAGCGCAGCGAGGCCGTCCGACGTCCCCACGCCCGTGTCGAAGAGCGTCCAGCGGCCGTCCTCGTCGAGGATCGCGTAGACGTTCACCGGCCCGCCCGCCTCGAGGAAGGGGACGGGGACGGGGATGCGGTGGACGCCCAGAGAAGAGAGGAAGCGCTCGTCGACCGCGGTGACGTCGCCGTGCATCGGAAGGGTCGTCTCCTCACCCCCGGAGGGAGAGGGGCCAGGTGACTACTTCGCCGCCTTGATGGCGGCCTGCAGCTCGGGCAGCGCCTTGAAGAGGTCCGCCACCAGGCCGTAGTCCGCCACCTGGAAGATGGGCGCGTCCGGGTCCTTGTTGACCGCGACGATCGTCTTGGAGCCCTTCATGCCGGCCACGTGCTGGATGGCGCCGGAGATGCCCGCCGCGATGTAGAGCTGCGGGGCCACCACCTTGCCCGTCTGGCCCACCTGCAGGTCGTTCGGCTGCCAGCCCGCGTCGCACACCGCGCGGGACGCGCCCACCGCCGCGTGGAGTTCGTCGGCCAGGCCTTCGATGGGCCCAAAGTCGCCCTTGGTGCCGCGGCCGCCGGACACCACGACGCGCGCCTCGGTGAGCGCCGGCCGCGCGCTCTTCACTTCCTTGAAGCCGACGAACTTCGTCAGCGGCTTCTCGGGGGCCGCGGGGGTGAAGGGCTGCACCTCGCCGCCGCCCGACGCCTCGGCCAGCGCGAACTCGGTGGCGCGCACGGTGAAGCACTTCACGGGCGAGGACAGCTTGACGGTGGCGATCGCCGCGCCGGCCCACATCGGCCGGGTGACGGCCACGTCGGCGCCGCTGCCGGTGACGGACATGATCTCGGACGCCATCGCGGCCTTCAGCTTCGCCGCCACGCGCGGGAGCAGGTCGCGCCCGATGGAGGTCGCCGCCGCGCCCACCCACTCGGCCTTCAGCGTGGTGGCCAGGGCCGCCACCGCAGGCGCGAAGTCCTCGGCCACGTAGTGCTCGAAGTGGGGGCCGGAGCCCGCGTGCACCACCTTGACGCCGTGCGCCTTCACCGCGTTGGCCAGCGCCCCCGCGTCCTTCGCCAGCGCCACGGCGTGCACCTCGCCGCCGGTGGCCTTCGCCAGTTGCTGGCCGGCGGTGATGGCATTCAAGGTCGCCTTGCGCAGCGAGCCGTCGGGGTTGGCTTCCACGAAGATGAGAACGTTGCCCATGGTGTCGTGTCCTTTCTTTCTCGCGCGGCCTACAGGGCCTTCGCCTCGTTCTTCAGCTTGTCCACCAGCGTGGCCACGTCCGGCACCTTGATGCCCGCCTTGCGCGCGGGCGGCGGCGCCAGCTTCGTCACGGTCAGCTTCACGCCCACGTCCACGCCCAGGCCGGCCGGCGTCAGCTCCTCGATGGGCTTGGACTTGGCCTTCATGATGCCGGGCAGCGAGGCGTAGCGCGGCTGGTTGAGGCGCAGCTCGGTGGTGGCCACCGCCGGGAGCGGCGAGGACACGGTGAGCAGGCCGCCGTCGACCTCGCGGATGACGGTGATGCTCTTGCCGTCCGCCGCCAGTTGAATGGCCGGCGTCTTGGCCTTCTCGGCCTCGGACTCGAGCGACTCTTCCTTCGACGCGAACGTCGCCTGCGCCCAGCCCAGCCACTCCGCGAGGTACTGGCCCACCTGGCCCTGGTCGTCGTCGATGGCCTGCTTGCCGAGGATGCAGAGGTCCGGCTTCTCCTTCTCCACCACCTTCTGCAGGCACCCGGCGATGCCCAGTTGATCGATGGGCCCGTCGTGGTGCACCCAGACGGCCTTGTTCGCGCCCATCGCCAGGGCGTGGCGCAGTTGCTCGTGCACGTCCTTGGTGCCGACAGAGACGACGACGACTTCACCGCCGTGCTTGGCGACCAGCCGCAGCGCCTCCTCCACGCCGATCTCATCGAAGGGGTTGATCTTGTACTTGAGCCCCTCCTTGACGATGCCCGTGCCCGCGGCGTCCACCTTGATCTTCGACTCCGAATCTTCGACCCGCTTCGCGGTGACCAGGATCTTCAACGGCATCGATGTCCTCCTCGCGTGCACGAATGACGCGCTGTGTTGAGCGGGGTTGATTTACGTATCAACGGCGGGCGGCGCAACGTCTTTCGCAAGCGTCAGCCTCGGATCAGCTCGCGGGCGATGACGAGGCGCTGGATCTGGCTGGTGCCCTCGTAGATCTGGATCAACTTGGCGTCGCGCATCAGCTTTTCGACCGGGTACTCCTTCGAGTAGCCGTAGCCGCCGAAGATCTGCACGGCGTCGGTGGTGGCCTTCATGGCCATGTCGGCGGCGAAGCGCTTGGCGTAGCTGGAGACGAGCGTGTTGCGCTGGCCTGAGTCGAGCAGCCAGGCCGACTTGTAGGTGAGCAGCCGGGCGGCCTCGACGTCGGCGGCCATGTCGGCGAGCATGAACTGAATGCCCTGGAAGTCGGCGATGGGCTTGCCGAACTGCTGGCGCTGCCTGGAGTAGTCGAGCGCGTGCTCCATGGCGGCGCGGGCGATGCCGATGGCGAACATCGCGGTCAGGGGGCGCGAGTTGTCCAGGGTGTTCATCGCGATGAGGAAGCCTTCGCCTTCCTTCCCGATGCGGTTGGCCACCGGCACGCGCACGTCCTCGAAGGTCAAGGTGACGGTGTTGGAGGCCCGCTGCCCCATCTTGTTCTCGTGCTTGCCGACGGTGAGGCCCTTCGGGCGGCCTTCCACCACCAGGCACATGATGCCCTTGTGCTTCTGCGCGGGATCGAGCGTGCAGAAGAGCGAGAACTGATCCGCGTACTCGCCGTTGGTGATCCACTGCTTCTGGCCGTTGACGACGTAGAAGTCGCCGTCGCGGCGCGCGGTGCAGCGCATGCCGGCCACGTCGCTGCCGGCGCCCGGCTCGGTGAGCGCGAAGCTGGCCAGCTTGAAGCCCGTGGTGAAGGGCCGGAGGAACTTCTCTTTCTGCTCGCTCGTGGCGCCCAGGATGATGGGGAGCAGCGCCAGGTCGTTGGCGATCATCGAGGTGGCCATGCCGGCGCAGCCCCAGGCCAGCTCCTCGGCGATCACCACCTGCGCCTGGTGGGACAGCTCCATGCCGCCGTGGGCCTGGGGGACGGTCATGTTCATCAGGCCCAGCTCGGCCGCCTGGCGGATGATGTCCTTGGGGAACTCGCTGGCCTCGTCGCAGTGCGCGGCTTTGGGGCGCATCACCTCGCGGGCGAACTTCCGGGCGGTCTCCTGCAGGGCCTTTTCGTCGTCGGACAGGGCGAAGTTCATGTCGGGCCGAATAACACACGCGCGCGCGCCGGGCCGGAGAAGCTGGGCGGCCAGGCGTGCGTGAACGTTGACCGGGCGTGAAGGGACACGAATACTCTCGCTCTGGCCGACTGGCTGACTTCGCTGAAGTCACAAAGGGAGAGCTTCCATGTCCTGGACGTTTCGTATTGCCGCCATCGCGGGCGCGACGGCTGTCGTCTTCTATGCGTGCGGGCCCGCGGGAGAGCCGCTGCTGTCGCTGACTGCGCGGCCGAGGACGATCGACAACGCCGGGCAGATCTCGAAGCTGACCATCACCGCGACGACGGCCGACATGAAGCCGGGCGCGGGGAAGGTGCGGCTGTCTGCCCCGGCGGGCAGCTTGAAGACGCCCGTCGAGGTGGACCTGCTGGCCGGTGAAGCGACGGCAGACTTCACCTGCGCGGTGGCGAGCGACACCGGCTGTGCGGGACAGGTCCGAATCACCGCCGAGTGGGTGGTGGACTCCAAGCTGGTGGAGGCGGTGACGAGCGTCACCGTCAGCGCCGGTGACTCGGGCGCGGGGGGGGGCGGGGGAAGCGATGACGCGGGGGCGGACAGCGGCACCGGAGGCGACGGCGGCACCGGAGGCGACGGCGGCACCGGAGGCGGCGGCGGCACCGGAGGCGGCGGCGGAATGGGCACTGACGGCGGCGGCCTCACGCTCACGGCCGCGCGCACGACCGTCTTCAAGTCCTTCGGCGACTCGACCACCATTACGGCAGCCCTGGCGGTTCCTGCCGCGGGCACCAATCTGCTCATCAACACGACGCTGGGGGAGCTGTCCCAGCTCGACGGCGGCTCTGCGGGCACGTCGCTCACCGCGACCACCGACAGCGCGGGTCAGGCGCAGGTCCGCTTCGCGGAGACGGGCGTCGGCGGCCTGGCCACCATCACCGCCATGGCAGCCGGCGGGAGCGTGAGCGGCTCGACGACGGTGCGCGTGCTCGAAGTGGCGAACGTTCAGCACACCACGACCCAATGCGGATCGACGACGAACTGCAGCGTCATGGGCATTCGCAACTCAGGCTTCAACGAAACGGCACTGGTGCGCTTCCGGGTGAGCGACAACACAAATCAGCCCGTGGCTGACATTCAGGTTTCCTTCTCGCTGAACAACGCCCCAGCAGGAGTGACCGTGACGCCTTCCGCGACCACCAACGCCATGGGCATCGCGGAGGCCTCAGTTCAGTCAGGGCTCGTCGTCGGCAGCTTCACGGTCACGGCCTCGGTCGGCGGCGGCGCGCTGACAGCAAACAGCCCCACCATCGGTGTCCGAGGAGCAAAGCCGTCCAACCAGGGCTTCACCATGCAGTGCGCCAAGACCAACCTGGCGACCTACGTCGCGCCTACTCCGCCGCTGGGGATCACGGTGGCCTGCACCATCACGCTGGTCGACCGGTTCGGTAACCCCGTCGGCCGAGTCACTTCCGTCAACCTGAACTCCGAAGCCGGCGCGCTTCCCCCGACGATCATGACGACCGGCTACAGCCCTACGGGAAGCAACATGAACGAGGGCAAGGGCATGCTGAACCTCAGCACGGTCGGCCCCTTCCCGGCATTGGACGTCACGCCACTGCCTGCGGACAGCGCCCAGTACCCATTTCCCCGTCTCGCCGAGCCCAGCACCATGGACGGAGCGCTCACCCGCAACCCGCGCGATGGGCTCGTCACCATCCTGGCGTACACGGACGGTGAAGAGCACTACTACGACGACAACTCCAACGGCATGCGAGACTCGAACGAGCGCTTCATCGACCAGGGAGAGCCGTTCACCGACGCCAACGACAACAACCAGTGGGATCCCGGTGAGTTCTACAACGACGTGGACGGCAGCGGGGGGTGGACGCCCGCCAACGGAACGTGGGACGCGAACGCCAAGGTCTGGACCGTGGCACACGTGCTCTACACCGACGCGTCACGGGGATCGTTGGCGCAGTTCTCACCTTCGTCTTTCACCGTCGGGAAGGGCACCCAGCAGTTCGTCGACGTCTACATGCCAGACCTGAACCTGAACCACCTCGAGGCGGGCGCCGGCGCAGCAGCCGCGCGCGCCGCGAGCAAAGGACAGATAGCTCTCGTCAACCTGAACCTGGCGCTCGACGGCTTCGGCTTTGCCTTCGAGGCCCGTCGCCTGGTCAATGCCGCCGGGACCGGACCGTGTGACCCGACCACCCCCATCTGCTCCTTCCGAACGCTCTTCGGAGATTGGGGCCGCGGATACATCGGCCAGCTTCGCCTGACGGGCGCAGCGACCACGGACATGACGCCCGCCGCTCCAGACACCATCACCGTCACCACCACGGTGCGCGGCGTGGCGGGCGCGGCTGCCGTGTCCGGCACCTTCCAGTAGCGGCGCTCGTCACTTCGGCTTCGGCACCTTCTCCCAGTCCGCCAGGAACTTCTTGATCCCGGCGTCGGTGAGCGGGTGCTGGGCCAACTGCTGGATGACGTTGAACGGCACGGTGGCGACGTCCGCGCCCAGCTTCGCGGCGTCGAGCACGTGCACCGGGTTGCGGATCGACGCCACCAGCACCTGCGTCTTGAAGCCGTAGTTCTTGTAGATGGTGACGATGTCCCGGATGAGCTCCATGCCCACCTCGGAGATGTCGTCCAGCCGCCCGACGAAGGGCGAGATGTAGGTCGCCCCCGCCTTCGCCGCGAGCAGGGCCTGGTTGGCCGAGAAGCACAGCGTGACGTTGGTCTTGATGCCTTCGGCGGTGAGCGTCTTCACCGCCTTCATCCCCTCGGCCGTCATGGGGATCTTCACCACCACGTTCTTGTGGATCTTCGCCAACTGCCGGCCTTCGGCCACCAGCCCCGGCGCGTCGAGCGACACGGCCTCGGCAGAGATGGGGCCGTCGACGATGCCGCAGATCTCGCGGATCGTCTCCTCCAGCGGCCGGCCCACCTTGGCCAGCAGCGACGGGTTGGTGGTCACCCCGTCCACGCAGCCCATCTCGTGGGCCGCGCGGATTTCCTTCACGTCCGCGGTGTCGATGAAGAACTTCATGAGCGTTGCTCCTTCCTCAAGAGGGAGGCCGGCTGGTCCGCCCGGCTGGTGTGCGTCTCGTACCCGATGTAATGCGCAACCGCCATGGCCCGCTCCAAACTCCGATCGGTCGATTCGGCGCCTGCGCGTGCGCGCGACTCCGGCACCGCCCAGTTGGCCTGGGCCCGCACGGTGCTGGAGACGGAGGCGCGGGCCATCGCGTCGCTGCCGGCCCGGCTGGGGCTTCAGTTCCTGGACGCGGTCGAGGCGATCCACTGCGCCAGGGGCCGCGTGGTCATCACCGCCATCGGCAAGCCCGGCTTCATCGCGCAGAAGCTGTCCGCCACGCTGTCGTCGGTGGGCGTGCCGTCGCTGTACCTGCACCCCGCGGAGGCCGCGCACGGAGACCTGGGCCGGGTGGCGAAGGGCGACGTGGTGATCGCGCTGTCCAACTCCGGCGCCACCGAGGAGCTGTTGCGGTTGGTGGGGCCGCTCAAGCGCCTGGGGGTCACCCTCATCGCCGTCACCGGGGACCCGCGCTCTCCTCTTGCTCGCGGGGCGGAGCTGGTGGTGGACATTGGCTCCATCGACGAGGCCTGCCCGATGGGCCTGGTTCCCACCGCGTCGTCGGCGGCGCTGCACGCGGTGTGCGACGCGCTGGCGATGACGGTGGCCTGGCGCCGCGAGGTCACCGCCGCCGAGTACGCGCGCTTCCACCCCGGCGGGAAGCTGGGCCGCAGCGTGATGACGGTGAAGGAGCTGATGCGCTCCGGCGACGCCAACCCGCTGGTGCGCGACACCGCCACGCTGGCGGAGGTGGTGGTGGTGATGACCAACACGCCCGGCCGCCCCGGCGCCGCCAACGTGGTGGACGCGAAGGGACGCCTCAAGGGCATCTTCACCGACGGAGATTTGCGACGCCTCGCCGAGAAGCGCGCGCTGGACTTGAAGACAAAGGTGCGCGACGTGATGGCGCGGCGGCCGAAGTGCGTGGGGCCCGATGAGCTGGTGCTGACCGCCGCGGCGCTGATGCGCGAGGCGAAGATCGACCAGGTGCCGGTGGTGGATCGCGAAGGCTGCGCCGTCGGGTTGCTCGACGTGCAGGACCTGCTCGCCGCGCGCGTGGTGTAGGCCCGGGCTTCGTCGGTTCAGGCGGTTGCCTCGCCGTCGAGGGCCGAGTGACTCGAGAACAACCCCCGTTGGAGGGTGCCCCTCGTGAGTGATTCGATTCAACCAACGATAAGGGCGGGGAGCAGGTGCGAGGAGCACCGGGACGAGTTGAGGCGCCGGCTTGAGCGCGTCGCGTCGCACCTCGGGTTGAGCCAGACGTAGGGCTACCCCTCGGCTGCTATTGGCCGCTGCCGCTCAGGTTGGCCGCCGGCCTGGGCGCGTCCGCGTCGTGCTCGAAGATGAGCCGCGTCGCCTGGCTCCCGCTGCGCACCGGGCCGAACGTCACCGTCGCGGTGGTGGACGCGTTGGGCAGCACGTCGCCCAGCTCCCCCCGCACGAAGAAGGCGCCCGTGTCCGAGCCCTCCAGCGTCAGCCGCGTCAAGGTCAGCGTGTCCTTGCCCACGTTGGTCGCCGTCACCACCAGCGAGCGCGTCTGCCCCAGCGGCACCGCCCCGAAGTCGTACGTCACCTCCTGCGTGGGCGTCCCGCCGTCCAAGGACAACTGCAGGTCGCCCCGGTTGGTGGGCTGCACCGACGGCCGGCCACAGGAGACGCCCAGCGTCAACCCGGCGAGGAGCAGCGCTTGCTTCACAGCTTCCCTTCCAGGCGCGGCGCGTACGCCGGCACCGTGTCCTTGAGCCGCTGCCAGAGCGCCTTGGCCCCTTCCGCGTCGCCCTTCGCCTTGAGCCGCTCGCCCAGCGCCGCCACCGCGTCCGGATCCTCTGTCGCCGTCCGCCACACGTTGTCCGCCATCGGCTGCCGGTTCAGCTTCACCATCGTCCACGCGATGCCGGCGCGCAGCCGCGGGTTGTCCGGCTGGAAGGGCATCACCTGCCGGTAGTTGCCCAGCGCCTCCTGGAAGCGGCCGCGCGCGAGGTGCTCCTCCGCCTCCTCCACCAGCCTGGCGAAGGACGCCTCCAGCTCCGGAGTGCGCGGCGCGTTCTGGAAGGCCTCCATCGTCTCCTTCGACAACACCGGCGGCATGCCCGGCTGACGCGGAGGCTCCGGCGGCGCCACCTGCGGCGCTACCTTCGACAAGCCCCCGGCGGCGATCGCCTTCTTCGTGAGCTCGAGCAGCCGCGTGGCCTGCGCGGCCTGCGGCGCGGTGGGCGCGTCAGCCAGGAAGCGCTCGAAGTCCGCCTTCGCCTGGTCCAGCGACTTGGCCTCGTCACCCTTCGTGTCGAGCAGCAGCGCGGCGCGGGCGTAGCGGGCCTCCACGTTTCCTTCGAAGGTGTCCAGCGCGCGCGTGTAGGTGGCCAGCGCGGCGCCTGCGTCGCCGAGGAGGAACTCGGTGTGGCCCAACACCGCCTCTGCCTCCACCAGGCCGGCCAGGCCCACCTTGAGACAGGCCACCGCCTCCGCGCGCTTGCCGGCCTTCAGGTGCGCCTGCGCCTTCTCCAGCAGCAGCGCCTGCGTCACCTGCGGCCCCGGCGCGCAGCCCGCCTCGGCCGGCGCCGGTACCGGCCGGTTCCCCAGCGCCTTCTTCTCCTTGAGGTAGAGCGCGCGCACCGGCTCGGCCGCCGCCACCGCCTGGCCGTAGTACGTCCTCGCCTCGGCGTAGCGGCCCTGCCCCAGGTAGAGGCGCCCCAGCGACGCGGCGATCTCGAACGGCTTGTCCCGGTCCTTGAGGCCCTGCGTCTCGTCCAGCTTCTTCACCAGCGCCTCGGGTGAGGGGGCCGGCGGAGGGCTGGGCGGCAGCGGCGCCTGGGCGAGGAGAAGAGCGAGGAGGTGCGTCACGGGACGTTCCCTAACATGGGCCTTCGGGTTTTGGGTCTTCCCTCACCCCGCCCCTCTCCCCCGATGGCGGGAGAGGGAGGACGTTCAGCAATTCAGTCACCGTGCGACCGAAGATCGGGTGCCGCGCGTCCGGCGACAGCTCGGCCAAAGGCTCCAGCACGAAGCGGCGCTCATGCATCCGCGGGTGGGGGATGACCAGGTCGCCCTCCTTCACCACCACCTCGCCCCACAACACCACGTCCACGTCGATGACCCGCGGCGCCCAGCGCGTCGTGGTGACCCGCCCCATCGCCCGCTCGAGGTCCTTCACCGCGAGGAAGAGCGCGCGCGGTGAGAGCGCCGTCTCCACCAGCAGCACCGCATTCAAGTAGTCGGGCTGCGGCGTGAAGTCCTCCGGGGGCAGCAGCGCCGGCGTCTCGTGGATCGACGAGCGCCCCAGCGCCCGCGTGTCCGCGAGCGCGCCGAGGCGGCGCACGGCCTCGTCCAACGCGGCCTGCCGGTCGCCCAGGTTCGAGCCCAGCGCCAGGTGGACGCGCGCCATGCCCGTCCTCTAACGCGTCACCGGGTTCTTCAGCACGCCCACGCCCTCCACCTCCACCTCCACCACGTCGCCCGCCGCCATGGGGCCGACCCCCGCCGGCGTGCCGGTGATCACCACGTCGCCGGGCAGGAGCGTCATCACCTGCGAGATGAAGGACACCAGCTTCGGCGGTGCGTGCACCATGTCACTCGTCCGCCCGTCCTGCCGCGTCGCCCCGTTGAGCCGGCACTGGATGCGCAGGTCCCGCCAGTCCAGCCCCGTCACCATCCACGGCCCCAGGCAGGCGAAGGTGTCGTAGCTCTTCGCCCGGGTGTGCTGCGTCTCGCGACGCTGCACGTCGCGCGCGGTGACGTCGTTGAAGCAGGACAGCGCGAAGATGCCCCGGGCGGCCGTCGCCTCGTCCACCTTCGACAGGCGCTGGCCGATGACCAGCGCCACTTCAGCCTCGTGCTGCACGTCCTGGCTGGCCGGCGGCAGGACAATGGGCGAGAGGTGGGCGTTGAGCGCCGTGGAGGGCTTCAGGAAGAGCAGCGGCTCCTCCGGCACCTTCTTCCCCATCTCCGCCGCGTGGGCGCGGTAGTTCTGGCCGATCGCCACCACCTTGGACGCGGGCGTGGGCACCAGCCACGACGCCTCGGCGGCCGGCACCACCTGCCCGGTGCGGGACACGCCTTCCCACGGCGCGCGAGAGAGGACGTGCAGGCGCTCGCCTTCCACCTCCACGAAGAGCGCGTCTCCTTCCAGCGCGATGCGTCCGAAGCGCGCCATGCCCTTCAGGCCTTCAGCACGTGCGTCATGTCGTAGAGGCCGGCCGGCTGGCCCACCACCCAGCGCGCGGCCCGCAGCGCCCCGCGGCCGAACTGCTCGCGGCTCGTCGCCCGGTGCGTCAGCTCCACCCGCTCCCCGTCGCCGAAGAAGAAGACGGTGTGCTCGCCCACCACGTCCCCGCCGCGCAGCGCCTGCACGCCGATCTCCTTCCGAGGCCGCTCGCCCACCTGCCCCGCGCGCGCGGTGCGGATGACGTCGGTGCTGCGCCCCACGCCCGCGGCGACCTCCTCCGCCAGGCGCAGCGCGGTGCCCGACGGGGCGTCCTTCTTCATCCGGTGGTGCGCCTCCATCACCTCGATGTCGAAGCCGTCGCCCAGCCGCCGCGCCAGCTCGCGCGCCACCTCGATCACCAGGTTGACCCCCACCGACATGTTGGGGGACATCACCACCGGCACCTGCCTCGCCGCGGCCGCCATCTCCGCCTTCGCGTCGGCCGAGAAGCCGGTGCTGCCCACCACCAGCGGCACCTTCGCCGCCGCGCAGGCCCGGGCGTGCGTCACCGAGGCCTCGGGCGTGGTGAAGTCGATGACGACGTCGGCGACCGCGAGCGCCTTGTCCAGCGCGTCCACCGTCTCCACCTCCAGGGCGCCCAAGTGCGCCGCCAGCCCCACGTCGAGGCCGATGGCCGCGCTGCCCGGCTTGTCGGTGCCCCCGGTGAGGGTGAGGTCGTCGGTGTCGCGCACCAGGCGCACCAACAGGCTGCCCATGCGCCCGGACACGCCCGTCACCACCACCCGCGTCGGCTTCTTCGTCATCGCGTGCTCCGGGTCAGACAAGGCCCAGCTTCGACAGCTCGGCCTTCAGCTTCGCGGCGTTGCCTTCCGTCATCGGCACCAGCGGCGCCCGGAGCTGGGGGCCGAACCTGCCCATCAGGTGCAGCGCCCACTTCACCGGGATGGGGTTGGACTCCACGAAGAGCAGCCGGTGCAGCGGCTGCAGCTCCAGTTGGATGCGCCGCGCCGTCTCCACGTCGTTGGCCAGCGCCGCCGCGCAGAGGTCCGCCATCTTTCGCGGCGCCACGTTGGAGGACACCGACACCACGCCCTTGCCCCCCGAGAAGATGAAGGGCGCCACCACGAAGTCGTCGCCGGACAAGAGCGTGAGGCGCTCGCCCACCTGCTCGTAGACGTCCAGCGTCCGCAGCACGCTGCCGGTGGCCTCCTTGAGCGCCACCACCTCGGGGATCTCGCACAGCCGCTTCACCGTGTCGGGCAGCAGATCGACGCCGGTGCGGCCGGGCACGTTGTAGGCCATGAGCGGAAAGCCCGGGTGCGCCTTCGCCACCAGCCGGTAGTGCTCCACCAGGCCGGGCTGGGTGGGCTTGTTGTAGTACGGCGTCACCACCAGCGCGCCGTCGGCCCCGCACTCGCGCGCCGCCTTCACTCCTTCGATGGTCTCTGCGGTACTGTTGCTGCCCGCCCCGGCGAACACCTTCACCCGGCCCTTGTTGGCCTTGACGCACACCTCGACGGCACGGCGGCGCTCGGCGGGCGTCATCGTCACCGCTTCCCCGGTGGTGCCCATGGGGATGAGGGCGGTGGTGCCGTTGGTCACCTGGTACTCGACGAGCCACTCGTAGGCGGCCTCGTCCAGCTTCCCGTCCTTGAACGGGGTGGCCAGCGCCGTCATCGAGCCGGACAGCTTCATCATGGCGTCTCTCCTCTCCACAGGTCTTCCAGCGTCTCTCGCGCGCGCACCACGCGGTAGCGCGAGCCGTCCACCAGCACCTCGGCGGGCCGGGGGCGGGAGTTGTAGGTGCTTGCCATCGACATGCCGTAGGCGCCAGCGGTCATCACCGCCAGGCAATCCCCCGGTGACAGCGGCGGGAAGGCGCGCTGGTGGCCCAGCACGTCGCTGGACTCGCACACCGGGCCCACCACGTCCCACTTCGAGCGCGCGCCCTTGCGGGGCCGCACCGGGCGCACTTCGTGGTGCGCTTCATAGAGGGCAGGCCGCAAGAGGTCGTTCATCCCCGCGTCCACGATGAGGAACCGGCGCGCAGGCGTCTTCTTCCGGTACAGCACGCGCGTCAGAAGGACGCCGGCGTTTCCCACCAGCACGCGGCCGGGCTCCAGCACCAGCGTGGCGTCGAGGCCGCGCAGTGGCTCGCGAACCGCGCGGGCGTACTCCTCGAGGCCGGGGGGCCGCTCCGTGGTGTAGGTGACGCCCAGCCCGCCGCCGACGTCGAGGTGGGTGAGGGGCAGCCCCAGCCGCTGCAGGCCGCGGTACAGGTCCGCCACCTTGCCGATCGCCTCGCGCACCGGCCGCGTGTCGGTGAGCTGCGAGCCGATGTGGCAGTCCAGCCCGCGGGCCAGCAGGCCCTTCAGCTGCCGGCTCTTCTTGTACAGCCCCACCGCCTCCTCGAAGGGCACGCCGAACTTCGACGTCCTCAAGGCCGTGGCGATGTAGCGGTGCGTCTTCGCGTCGACGCCGGGGTTGACGCGCAGGGCGAAGGGCGCGCGCATCTTGAGCCGCCTCGCCACCGCGTCGAGGCGGGTGAGCTCCTCCGCGGACTCCACGTTGAACTGGAGGATGCCCAGGCGCAGCGCGAGCTCCAATTCGTCGTCGCGCTTGCCCACGCCGGAGAAGACGACGCGCCGGGGCTCTCCCCCCGCCTCCACCACCCGCCCCAATTCACCCGCCGAGACGATGTCGAAGCCCGCGCCGCGATCGGCCAGCAGCTTGAGGATGGCCAGGTTGCTGGACGCCTTCACCGAGTAGCACAGCAGCGCGGGCGTCTGGGCGAAGGCCTGCTGCAGCACGGTGAGGTGCCGCACCAGGGTGGCGGTGGAGTAGACGTAGGTGGGCGTACCCACCTCGCGGGCGAGGCGCTCCAGCGGCACGTCCTCGCAGTGCAGCGCGCCCCGGCGCAGGTGAAAGTGATTCACTTCGCCTCCTGGCAGCAACCGGCGTCGGGCGTGGCGACGACAGCCGAGGCCGGGCGAGCGTCATCCAGCGGCGGGCGCGGAGGGCCCTTGATGCCGCAGGCGGCGAACACCAGCAGGAGGACGCAGAGGCGGAACATCAGTCGGCGCGCACCCTGCCCTCGCGGCGGGGCCGGCGCAAGCGCGAGGAGCCTGCCCCTCATCCCCCATGGGAGAGAGACGGACGGTTGGCTTCAGAAGCGGATGCCGAACAGCCCGCGCAGCGCCTGCGCGTTGTCCAGGGTGACGGCCTGGTTGAGGGCGTCGCGCTGCGCGAAGCCGCCCAGCGGGAAGAGGATGCCGTACTGCAGCTGGGCGAAGAAGCCGTCTTCCGTCTCGTAGCGGGCGCCGGCGTTGATCTCCACGCCCAGGTTGGCGTCCTGACCGGCGGCCCCGCCCGGGGTGGACCCCACGAAGATGGCGCGCGACCAGATCAGCGAGGCGAACACGTCGAAGCCCTGGGTGATGCGGTACTTCGCCTTCGGCTTCACGTACAGGCTGTCGGTGACGCTGCCCAGGATTTCCCGGTAGAGGATCATGTCCACCCGGTAGTCGCGGTTGAAGCGGTAGTTCTTGATGGTGTCGTCGGTGCACCCGCCCAGGCTGCTGCAGCGGTACTGCGGCCCGTCGATGTCGCCCGGGCCGGTAGCGCCGTCCGCCCCCGAGCCGCGGCGCCGCGGGTAGTTGCCGAAGCCCGGCGCGTCGTCACCCGAGGCGAAGCCCACCTCGCCGCCGACCTCCAGGTCGCCGTTCAAGAAGCGGTACTCGCCCTGCAGCACGCCGCCGAACTGGTACACGTAGAGGGACTGGTTGAGACCCGGCGAGTTGGCCGTGCCGCCGGTGAGCGCGCGGTTCTGAATGCTGCCGAGGATGGCGGCGAACTCCGCCTCGATGCGGAAGTTCTTCCGTTCCACCTTGGCCCAGAGATCGGGGATGAAGAGGAGCGCGTTGCGCTGCACCCAGATCTGCGACGACTGCGCCACCCCCACCCCGTCGTTCCCCGGCCAGGGCTGCGAGTAATAGTCGATGGGATCGTTCCGCTGCACCCGGTAGGTGAAGTGCACGCCGTAGTTGAAGACGGTGTGGTTCGCGTCCAGCTTGGCGACCCGCTCGCTCTCGGTGTCGCGGCGGGCAATGGCGATGATGTAGCTGTGCACCTCGTCGGAGTTGGACGTGTCGTACGGCTGGCCGCCCTCAGGCAGGCGCACGGACGAGGGGCCTTCCACGTTCCAGTCCAGCATGGGGGTGATGTAGAAGCCGGCGATCGGCTCGGCGGTGAAGCTGACGCGATCGACGGTGTCGCCCCAGTCGTTGTCGAGGCCGTTGCCGTCGTTGTACTGCATGCCCAGGCCCCAGTGGCTGCCCATGCGGCCCAGCCGGAGGATGCCGATGGGCGTCGACACCTCGCCCCACACGCGCTTGACGGAGATGGAGTCCTGCAGCGAGTTGATGCCGCTGCGCTGCGGCGCCTCGCTGAAGCTGAAGAGGCTGAACTCGTTGCGGTCGTACCAGTAGCCGTTGCCCGCGTTGCGCGAGAAGGCGTAGTCGGGCGTGGAGCCCCACACCAGGTTGTCGAGCGCGTCGATCTGGGTGTGGATCCGCACCTCCTCCGAGATGTTCAACGTCGGCTCCACCCGCAGCCGCATGTTGACGCCCGCGTTGGTCCGCTCGGCGTTGGAGATGGGGGAGCGGCCCCAGAGCTGGTAGCCGGCGGGATCTGCCGCGCGCCCCAGGTCCAACCGGTAGAAGAGATCGGGCCGCACCCGCAGGTAGCCGTCGAGGGTGACGAGCTCCAGCTTGCGCTTCTCGTCCACCCAGTCCTCCTGCCAGCCCTGCGCGACGGACTGGGTGGCGGCCTGGGCGCGCATCTCCTCGCGCAGCTCCTTCATCTCGCGGCGGGCCGCTTCCAGCTTGGCGTCGAACTCGCGGCGCATCGCCTCGGGATCGTTCGAGGTGACACCGGCGGAAGGCTCGGCCTGTCCAGCGGTGCTGCCGGTGTCGGCGCCGACCTTCGAGGCCGGAGGAGGCGCGGCCTTCGGAGCGGGCGCGGCGGTGCCGCCGTCCGTCTGGGCGAGGGCCGGAGACGGGGTGGTGGCGAGCACCGTCGCAGCGACCAAGAGAGCGCGAGACATGAGCAACGTTTCTCCCCTCGAAGAAGACTCCCGAAGACGAGCGCGGCAAATAGCAGGGTCCGCCGCGGGGAGGTGAGGAAAAACGGGAGCTTTCGCCGCTGTGTGTCAGCGAGGCTTCGGGCCCTGCCGCAGCTCGGTCAGCACGCCGTGCGCCCCTCTGGGGTGGACGAAGGCCACCAGGGCTCCGCCCGCGCCTGGCCTCGGCGCCTGGTCGATGAGCTGCGCGCCCTTCGCCTTGAGCTCTTCGAGGGTGGCCTCGAGATCGGCCACCTCCACGCAGACGTGGTGCAGCCCTTCGCCGCGCTTGTCGAGGAACTTCGCCACGCCGCTGTCGGTGGTGGTGGGGCAGATGAGCTCGATGCGGCCCAGGCCGTGGCCGAAGATGGCCACCCTCACCTGCTGCTCGGGCACCTCTTCGAGCTCCGGCGGCGCGAAGCCCAGGACGTCGACGTAGTACCCCACCGCCGCGTCGAGGTCCTTCACGGCGATCGCCACGTGGTCGAGGCCCTTCGCGCGTCCGTGCGTCATGGCGTGCTCCTCTGCTTCGCGTGCTTCGGGTGCTTCGGCTGGCAGGAAGGGCAGTAGTGCGTGGTGCGGCCGCCCTGGGTGAAGGACTTGATGATCGCCTTGCAGCGCCGGCACGGCTCGCCCGCGTGGCCGTACACGAGGAAAGGGTTGGGGGCGCCCGGCTCCTCCACGTAGTCGAGCTCTCCGTCGTCGCCCTCCTCCTCGAGCGCGAAGGTGATGCCGTCGTCGATCGCCTTCGCCAGCGCGCCCCACTCGGCCTTCGAGAGAGACGTGGGCTTGCGGCCCGGGTGGAGGTGCGCGCGGAACAAGGCCTCCGCCGCGTGAATGTTGCCCAGGCCCGCCAGCCGCGACTGGTCCATCAGCGCCACCTTGAGGTCCTGCTTCGAGCGGCCCAGGGCGTCTTCGAGCTGCTCGGGGGTCAACCCGTCCACCAGCGGATCGCGGCCCAGCGCGGCCACGGCCTCCACCTGGGACAGCTTCGACGCCGGCGCGGGCTCGATGCGGCCGAACAGGCGCGGATCGCGGAAGTGGATGACGTCGCCCGAGTCGAGGACGAAGCGGGCCCGGCTGTAGGGCACGTCCTCTCCCGGCCTGCGCTTCACGAACTTCCCCGTCATGCCCAGGTGCGCCACCAGGCCGCGCCCGTCGGAGAAGGCCAGCAAGAGGTACTTGCCGCGCCGGGCGGCGGACTGGAGCGCGCCCTTCACTTTCAGGAAGTCGGCCACCTTCGCCCCGCGGAAGGTGCGGGCCTTCTTGTCCGCCTCGGTGCGTACGAGCCGGTGACCGTCGAACCAGCGGACCAGCGATCGGCGGGCGAACTCGACTTCGGGCAGCTCGGGCATGGACGCGCGGCATGTAACGCGGCCGGCGAGCGAAGGGAACCGGCGGACTCGGGGCGCGTTCCGCGTGTAGCCAGACAACGCGTCCTTCCGCCCGCTCCATGGCTCCTGGGGCGTGCCGTGAGGTAGAGAAGACGCCCATGCGTTACGCCCTCTTCTCCCTGCTGGTCGCCGGCTGCGGCCTTTCGACCATCGTGGGAGAGCGCCCTGACGCGGGAAACCCCACCGACGGTGGCCTCGATGGTGGCCCGCAGGACGGCGGCCCGTCGGACGCGGGGCTCGCCGACGCGGGCCTCACCGACGCAGGCCTCACCGACGCGGGCCTCGCTGACGCGGGCTGCCCGATGCCCCCGACGAACGGGAACGGCTGGGCGCCGCAGCTCTCACCCGACGGCTGCCACCTGGCGAGTGGGCTGGGCACCATCTGGCTCGACGGAAGGCCGCTGGGCACCGGCTGGCACCCGGTGTGGGTGACGCCGACGCGGCTGGTCTTCGACGGCACGCGCGGCGACGGCACCGAGGGCCTCATGCAGGCAGAGGCGCCCTTCACCAGCATCACCGAGGTCACCGCGCCGGCGGTCTTCAACACGCTGGGCGGCATCACCGAGGTCGACGCGGCCAACGGCGTCTTCGCCGTCTACCACGCGGCCGACGACTACCCGGTCGTGACGTCCACCGGGGCCCGCTTCCCCGGACGGATCGCGCCCGCCGTCTCGGAGGCCGACGGCGCCATCGCGATGAACTCGCGCGACGACAAGACGGTGTACCTGGTGGTCAACGGCGTCGAGTCGGTGATCCACGTCGAGCCGATGGCGGCGAGCGACGTCGACATCCAGGGAGACTGGGTGGTGTGGTCCGCCTTCGTTCCGGGCGGCCGCAAGACGCACGCGCTGCGCCGCTCGACGGGCGACAAGCCCGACGTGACAGCGTCGACCCGCGCGAACGAGTTCTTCCCCATCCTCGTCCCAGTCGGCGGCGACATGTGGCTCTTGAACTACGACGGCGGAGGCGCGCTGCCCGACCGGCTGTACCTTCGCCCCATCGGCTCCACCGAGGTGTTCCTCCTCGCACAGGGCGACGTTCGCCTCCCGACGGCGCGCTACCACCCGCCGTCGAACCGGATTCGCGTGGCGTGGGCCGACGCGATGGGCGCGACCCACCTCGCGGAGGTCGACCCCTCCGGCACGCGCGCGCCGCTGCCGCCCTGACGGTGGCGGCCAGCCGAGGACGAGCGCCCGGTGGCTCCCGCGCGGCTTCGTTCAGTAGGCTTGGCCGCGCATGGCGGGGAACGGCGACCTCATCCGCTCGATGCGCACCGGGGGCCGGGGCGCCCTGGCCGCGGCCCAGGAGCTGCTCCGCCGCGCGCAGGCCGGCGCCGTGTCCCAGGCCGAGCTCACCGAGGTCCAGAAGGTCGTCACGTCCCCGGAGCTCAAAGACGCCTTCGCGGCGGTGGCGTCCGAGCTGCAGAACCTGCTGTCGGGAGGCGGCGACGCGGTCTTCCGCGACGTGGACACGCTGCTGCCGGACACGGAGCGGCTCACCGACGCCCGCGCCCTGCCGGAGCGCTTCCTGGCGGATCTCACGCTGGTGAGGGGCGAGCTGCTCGAGCACCCGGGCATGACGAAGGGTGAGAAGGCCGAGCGGCTGATGGCCTTCTTCGCCGCCTACGCCGAGCGCTTCGCGAAGCTGGCGAAGGGTACCGCCCAGGCGAAGCAGGCGCAGGCGGGTGCACCCCAGGCGCAGGGGCTCTACGGGGCGCTGGAGGTGCCCGCCGCCCTCGCCGCGCCGCTGTCTGCTGCCGAGCTGCAGAAGGCCCTGGGCCGCTTCGACAAGGCGCTCACCCGCGCCGGCTTCCAGGAGCTTCGCGCTGACGACGGCCGCACCGGGCTCGAGGTGGCGAGGCAGTTGCTGGAGGCCTCCACGCCGGAGGCGCTGCGCGAGGTCCGGGCGGTGCGCCTCGACGCGCCGGGCTGGAAGGACAACGGCGCTCCCGACAAGTCGCTGGCGGTAGACGTGGCCCGGGCCCGGGCGCAGGCCGTCGACGTGAAGCCGGTCATCCTCCCGCACGTCAAGGGCCAGGGCGGCGTCAGCGGGCCGGGGAAGAAGGACGAGGCCGAGCCCCCGGGTCGCTCCCGGCGGACGGACAAGGTGCTGGGCGGCCGCATGCTGTGGAACGCGCTCCACCTGCTGCGCGGCGACGACTTGGACGACGTGCAGAAGAAGGACGCGATGACGCAGTTGGCGATCGCCGCCGGCCTCCTGCTGGGCCTCGTCACCATCCTGGTGGGCCTGCTGGTGTGGATGTAGCCGTCACTTTACCCGCGTCACCTGCTCGGCGAGCAGCTCCAGGTGCTCGTCGCCCACCAGGCTGGCGGGCGTCACCAGCGTCTGTTCCGGATCGATGCCCAGCTTCGGGCCCAGGGCCAGCTCGGCCTTCGAGAGGTGGAGCGACTTCACCACCTCCTGCTTCCCCACCGTCACCCCCGCGCCTTGCTCGAAGGCCTTCACCACCAGCTCGCTGCAGTACAGGTACCCGTCGTCCCACCGGTAGCGCGCGTCGTACGGCTTGCCCAGGTGCGCCTTCGCCACCGTCACCACCTTCTCCAGCGTGGCCGCGCTCAGCCCCTTCGGGCGCAGCACCGTCACCGCCCCACCCTCACCGCGCTTGACCCACGTCGCGAGTGGCGTGCGCGACACCGGCTGCACCGCCTCCAGCACGAAGACGCCCTGCTTCGTCCGCTCCACCAGCCCCACGTGCGAGTAGGGAGAGGCGCTGGCCTTGCGGATCAACGCCGAGCGCGAGGACTTCGACGTCTGCAGCACGACGTCTCCCGTTTGCAGCGTGACTTCGGGCAGTTGCGGCTGCCTGGCCGCGGACATGAGGACCGCGAGACACAGCGGACGGAACAAAAGGGCCATGTCGTCCGTCGTGAGCAACGGCCGTTCCACAAGTGTAGGCTTCCGCCCGTGACGCGCACCGCCCTCACCACCCTGCTTGCCCTGGCCGTCCTCGCGCCCCAGGCCGCCCTGGCCGGCGAGTGCGAGGACGACTTCGCCGAGTGCAAGGACGACTGCCTCATCCAGTACGGCGGCTCCATCCGCGTGGAGATGAAGAAGAAGTACGACAAGTGCCTCAAGAAGTGCAGCAAGACGGGCAAGCGGTGCACCGAGCGGCAACTGGAGACGAAGTCCAACAACCTGGACGAAGGCGCGCTGGACAACGCGCCCACCAGCGACCAGGTGGACTCGGAAGGCCTGCCCACCCGCGAGGCGAAGGCCTCAAAGACGTCCGACAAGGCTGGCAAGAAGGCCGCGAAAGAAGCGCCCGCCGCCTACGAGGACTCGCCCGCCGAGGAAGCGCCGCCCGCGCCGAAGAGGGAAGCGCTGGCGGAGGACGAGGTGCCGAAGTCTTCACGCACCTCCCTCAAGGTGGACGAGAAGCAGGCGCCCTCCCCCGAGCCGGTGAAGAAGGAGGAGCCCCAGCCCCGCCCCGAGCCGAAGTCCGAGAAGCCCGCGGAGGAGCAGGTCATCAAGATGACGCCGAAGAAGGACGACGGGCGCTCCTCGGGCGACGACCTCCGCGACGACGGCCCGCGCGAGGACAAGCCGGCCGAGGAAGAAGCCCCCAGGCCGAAGCGCCGCGAGAAGCAGAAGGAGCCTCCTCCGAAGAAGGAAGAGGATCACGACGACCTGCGCTACTTCTGAGACGTGGACGGCTCGGGCCGGGCGGGCGAGACTCTGGGCCAAGGGGAGGCGCTCATGTCCAGGTGGCTCATCGTCGCGGTACTGGCTGGGTTGTCCGCGTGCGGGAACAAGGTGGAGCTGGCGGAGTGCACCGCCTTTCCGCCCCCCGCGTCCTTCAGCGAAGAGCAGTGCCTCGCCTGGGGCGCAGACGCGGGGTGCGCGCTGAGCCGGCGCGACACCATCAACCACCCCGACGGGGGGCTGACCACCACCTGCCATCACGAGAACTGCAGCTCGAAGCCGTACTGCCCCAGCGCTCCCTGAGACCTCACCGCTGGGCCAGGCGGACTCCCAGCAGCACCAGGACACCGCCCACGCCGACTTCCCACACCAGCTTCTCGCCCAGCAGCGCCCAGGCCAGCAGCGCCGTCGCCACCGGCTGGAGGTTGGTGAAGACGGCCACCCGCGAGGCGTCGGTGCGGGCCAGCGCGTAGTTCCACAGCGCGTAGGCCAAGAGACTGGTGAGGAAGACGAGGTAGGCGAGGCAGGCCCAGCCCACGGGAGGAATCGCCGCCAGCGCGTCCACCGTCACCACGAAGGGCGCCACCGGCGCCACCCACACACCGCCCGCGAGGATGGCCCACGCCGCGGTGCGCAGCCCGCCGTGCGCAGCCGCGAAGGGCCGCGACTCGATGGTCCACGCCACCCACGACGCCACCGCCCCGAGGATGAAGACGTCGCCCACCAGCGGCCCCAGCGCCTCGGAAAGGCCCCGGCCCAGCAGCAGCACCGCCACGCCCACGAAGGCCACCGCGATGCCCACCAGGCGGTGCGCGCCGGGGCGCTCTCGCTTCAAGGCCAGCGCCACCAGGTACACGCCGACGGGCGTCAGCGCGTAGAGGAGCGCCCCGTGCGTCGCCTTCGAGCGCGCCAGCCCGTACAGGAAGAGGCCCTGGTTCACCGGTCCGGCGAGCAGCCCGTAGCCCATCAGCCACGCCCAGGTGTGGCGGGGAGGCAGCCGCGGCGGCGGCACGAAGCAGAGCACCACCCCGAAGGCCAGGGAGGCGAGCAAGAGGCGCAGCGTCACCAGCAGCAGCGGATCGACGAGGCCGGTGGCCTGCTTGGCCACGAGGTGCGTGCCCGCGCTGATGGCCGTCTGCCCCAGCAGCGCGTAGAGGACGGCGCGGGGCATCGGGCGCTGCGCGTCGGGAGTCACGGCCGCGGCGGGCGGACAAGCCACCTTCGGCGCGCGCCTCACACAAGCCGCCCCAGCGCCCAGTCGGCGGCCTCACGCACCACCGCGCTCTCGTCGCTCCGCAGCGCCTCCAGCACCGCGCGCGCGCCGCCGTCCCGCACCGCGCCCAGCGCGTACGCGGCGTTCTTGCGCAGGCCGTCGTAGCCGGCGCGGGCGAGCGCCGTCCCCGGCGCCCAGAGCTGGTATTCGTCCTTGGTCATCGCCGCCAACCGCCGCACCGGCACGGTGGAGACTTCCCGAGGGACGAAGCGCGGCTGGGCCTCCAAGGGGGTGGCGTTGAAGGGGCACACGTCCTGGCAGAGGTCGCAGCCGAAGACGAGGTGGCCCATCGCCTCGCGCAGCGCCGGGGGCACCGGGCCCTCGTTCTCGATGGTCTGGTAGGACAGGCATGCGCGCGCATCGACGACGCGCGGCGCGGGGAAGGCGCCGGTGGGGCAGGCGTCGAGGCACAGCCGGCACTCCCCGCACACGTCCAGCGGCGCGGGGGTGGCGTACGCGTCTACCGGCGCGTCCAGCACCATCACCGAGAGCACCACCCAACTGCCAAAGCGCGGAGTGATGAAGCACCCGTTCTTCCCCACCGTGCCCAGGCCCGCGCGCACGCCCCACACCTTCTCCATCACCGCGCCGGCGTCCACCTCCGCGTAGTCGCGCACGCCCGAAAAGCGCGCCCGGAGGGCTCGCCGCAGGCCGCGCAGGCGATCGCGCATGGTGGCGTGGTAGTCGCGGCCCCGCGCGTAGCGGGCGATGGGCGAAGGCTCGTCCCCCCGCCAGTAGTTGCAGGCCAGGGCGATGACGGTCTGCGCGTGGGGCAGCAGGCGCGTCACGTCGAGGCGCTCCTCGAGGCGCTCGCCCATCCAGTCGAGGTCGGCGTGGTGGCCGGCCGCCAGCCAGTCCACCAGCACCGCGCGCGGAATCGGCTCCGCGGGGGCCAGCCCGGCGAGGTCGAAGCCGGCGTCCTTCGCCAGCGCCAGCACCTCGGCCGACGGCAGCGTCGTCACGGGCAACTCCGTCACTCCCGAACGGCCGCCGCGTCCTTCGACGCCACCCACGGCGTGTCCGCCACCTGCGCCCGGTGGTTGGCGACGCGCGCCATGGTGAAGAGGAGATCGGACAGGCGGTTCAAGTACACCACCACCTCCGGGCCCACCTTGTCGGCGCGGGCCAGCGGCACCACCCGGCGCTCGGCGCGGCGGCACACGGTGCGCGCCAGGTGCAGCGCCGCGGCCGCCTTCGTGCCCCCGGGGAGGATGAAGGTGGTGAGGGGCGGGAGCTGTTGGTCGAAGCCGTCGATGGCCTGCTCCATCGCCGTCACCCACTCGGGCTTCAGCACCGGGATGGCCCTGGACGCCTTCGAGCCCGCCGGGGTGGCCAGCACCGAGCCGAGGGTGAAGAGCTGGTGCTGGAGCGTCTGCGCCAGCGCGTCCAACTCGCCCAGCCCCTCGGCGCGCGCGACGCCGAGGGTGGCGTTCAGCTCGTCCACCTGGCCGTAGGCCTCGACGCGCGAGTCTTCCTTGCCCACCCGGCCGCCGCCGAAGAGGGCCGTGTCTCCGGTGTCACCCGTCTTGGTGTAGATCTTCATGCGAGGCGGCGAGTCGTAACGCCCCAGGCGCCGCAAGGCCAGCCGGGCGGCGTGGCTTCCCCTTTCCCTTGCGACCGAATACAGGCTCTCGCCCGTCATGGATCCCTCGCCCGCCCCTTCCGGCTTCGAAGCCTTCGCCCTCGCAGCGCCGCTGCTCTCCGCGCTGAAGAGCCTGGGCTACGAGGAGCCGACGCCCATTCAGCAGCGCACCATCCCCGCGCTGCTCGAGGGCAAGGACGTGCTGGGCCAGGCGGCCACCGGCACGGGGAAGACGGCCGCCTTCGCCCTGCCCATCCTGGAGCGCCTCACCGCGGGTTCGACGAAGGCCTTCGAGGCGCAGGCGCTGGTGCTGGTGCCCACCCGCGAGCTGGCGATGCAGGTGGCCGAGGCCTTCTCGAAGTACGGGCAGCAGGTGGGCGTGCGGGTGCTGGCGGTGTACGGCGGCCAGGAGTTCCACCAGCAGCTCAAGCCCTTGAAGCGCGGCGTGGACGTGGTGGTGGCCACGCCGGGCCGGGCGCTCGATCACCTGCGCCGGCAGACGCTCAAGCTGGACCGGGTGCGCTTCGTGGTGCTCGACGAGGCCGACGAGATGCTGGACATGGGCTTCGCGGAGGATCTCGACGCCATCCTCTCGGGGCTGCCGGAGGGCCGCCAGACGGCGCTCTTCTCGGCCACCCTGCCTCCGCGCATCGCCGCCATCGCCGAGCACCACCTGGACAACCCGGTGCGCGTCACCATCGCCCCGAAGTCGGTGCAGGCGGGCACGCTGCCCAACATTCGCCAGGCGGCGTACGTCGTTCCCCGGCACCTCAAGGAAGCGGCGCTGGTGCGCGTGCTGGAGGCCGAGCGCCCGCAGAGCGCCATCATCTTCTGCCGCACGCGCGTCGAGGTGGACGAGCTGACCGACGCGCTGTCACGGCACGGCTACGGCACGTCGGCGCTGCACGGGGGGATGACGCAGGAGATCCGCGACGCGGTGCTGCGGCGCTTCAAGGCGGGCACGCTGCAGGTGCTGGTGGCCACCGACGTCGCCGCGCGCGGGCTGCACGTGGAGAACTTGAGCCACGTGGTGAACTTCGATCTTCCCAACTCGCCCGAGCCCTACGTGCACCGCATCGGCCGCACCGGGCGCGCCGGGAAAGAAGGCGTGGCGCTGTCCTTCCTCGAGTCGCGCGAGCTGCGGCTGCTCAAGAACATCGAGCGGGTGACGAAGCGGCCGGTGCCCATCGCGCAGGTGCCGACGCGCGCCGAGCTGGCCGGCCGGCGTCAGGAGGCGCTGGCGACGCTGGTGACCCGGGGCATCGCCGAGAAGGCCCACGAAGGCCTGTCCACCCTGGCCACGAGGCTCGGCGGGGAGCACACGCTGGAGGACGTCGCGGCGGCCGCCCTGGCGTTGTTGCAGCAGCGCTTGTTCCCGCCGCACCCCACGGATGACGTGGACTTCCCGCGCTTCGAGGACCGGCCGATGAAGGGGCCTCAGGCGCGCTTCGCGGACCAGGCGGGCCGGGGCCCCGGCGAGGGGCGGGGCCGAAGCGAGTGGCAGGCGCGCAGTGAGCGCCACGGACGCGACGAGCGCCACGCACGCGACGAGCGCCACGCACGCGACGAGCGCCACCCGGTAACGCGCCGCCCGGGCACCGGCGAGCGGCACTCTTCCCGCGAAGAGGCCCTTCCCGGCGAGCACCCGCCTCGCGGCCGCCCTTCCGCGCCTCGACAGGAGCGCCCCGAGAAGGGCCAGGCGCGCTTCGGCCACACCGGCCTCCCGCGCAGCCCACAGGAGGACCGGGGACCAAGGCGACCGCGCCGCCTGGACGAAGAGTCCACCTGGCTCTTCGTCTCCCTCGGCGAGCGCGCGGGCGTGCGGCCCCAGGACCTCGTCGGCGCGATCAGCAACGAAGCCGACGTGGACTCGCGGCGCATCGGCGAAATCCTGGTGGGCGAAGAGAGCTCCCGCGTCCAGGTCCCTCGCGCCGACGCCCAGCGCATCATTGACGCGCTGCGGAAGACGAAGCTGCGAGGCCGTAAATTTCACGTGGACCTGCACCGGGGTACGGGCGTGGCGCCCACACCCGCGCGCACCGGCTCACCGCCCGGACAGCGGGGACATCGGCGGAATCACTCGACGTAGCCGGTCAAAAAGGGTACTTCCGGGCCCAGAAACGGTAGCGTGGCCAGGCCCGCACCAGAGCAAGGGAGTCACACATGCAGCCTGCACGGAACAAGCGCCAGAAGGAGCTCGCTCGGCTGGAGCGCCAGAAGGAAAAGGACGCCCGCCGCGAGGAGCGCAAGAAGGAGAAGGCCGAGCGCCCGGCGACCGACAGCAGCAGCGGCGTGGATCCGGACATCGCGCACATCACCCCCGGGCCGCAGCCCGTGCCGGAGTGGATGACGGAGTAAGCCCACTGCGGAGCGCAGCTACTTCCGAGCGAGCTCCAGAAAAGTCACGCCTTCGGTGACGGCTTCGCGCCGCACCTCGTCCCACTCGTTCCACACGAGCTCGGGAAAGTACGTGTCCGCCTCCACGTCGCGGTCCACCTCGGTGAGGAAGAGGCGCGTCGCGCACGGCAGCGCCTGGCCGTAGAGGTCCGCTCCGCCGATGACCATCGGCTCCGGATCCGTGGTGCGCGCGAGCGCCATCGCCGCGGGTAGGTCTGCTGCCGTTTCACACCCCGGAAACACCGCGCCAGAGCGGGTGACGACGATGTTCCGCCGCCCCGGCAGCGGCCGGCCGATGGACTGGTGCGTCTTGCGTCCCATGATGAGCGCATGGCCCAGGGTGAGCGCCTTGAAGCGCTTCAAGTCCTCCGGCAGGTGCCAGGGCAGCTTGCCGTCGAGGCCGATGCCGCGGTTCCTGGCCATCGCCACCACCAGGGCCAGCGGGGCGCGCGTCGGGCGGCCCGTCACACCGCCACCGGGGCCTTGATGGCCGGGTGCGGCTCGTAGCCTTCCAGGGTGAAGTCCTCGAAGCGGAAGGCGAACAGGTCCTTCACTTCCGGGTTGAGGCGCATCACCGGGAAGGGCCTGGGCGCGCGCGACAGTTGCTCCTTCGCCTGCTCGACGTGATTCGAATACAGGTGCACGTCGCCGAAGCTGTGCACGAAGTCGCCCGGCTTCTTCCCCGTGGCCTGCGCCACCATCAGGGTGAGCAGCGCGTAGCTGGCGATGTTGAAGGGCACCCCCAGGAAGATGTCCGCGCTGCGCTGGTAGAGGTGGCAGGACACCTCGTCGTCCTGCGCGTGGAACTGGAAGAGCGTGTGGCACGGCGGCAGCGCCACCTGGTCGGCTTCCTTGGGGTTCCACCCGCTGACGAGGAGGCGGCGGCTCCAGGGCTTCTCGCGAAGGTCGCGCGCCACGTTCGCCAGTTGGTCCACGCCGTCCTGCTCCCAGCCGCCGTCGGGACGGGGCGTGGCGCCGAAGTTCCGCCACTGGTGGCCGTAGACGGGGCCCAGGTCGCCGGCCTTGCGCCCGAACTTCGCCGTCTGCTCCTCGGTGGCCCACTCGTCCCAGATGGTGACGCCCACGTCCTGGAGCGGCGTCACGCGCGTCTCCCCGCGGACGAACCAGAGCAGCTCGTGGACAATCGACTTGAGGTGCACCTTCTTGGTGGTGAGCAACGGGAAGCGCTGGCGCAGGTCGAAGCGCAGCTGCCCGCCGAAGAGCCCCCGCGTGCCCACGCCGGTGCGGTCCTTCCGCTCCTTCCCCTGCTCCAGCACCGCCCTCAACAGGTCGAGATAGGCCACCTCGGACATGGCCCGCTTCTACCACCCGGCTCCCGGGCGCGCAGTCGCCCCGGGTTTTCGCACGCGCGCCTTGTGCCCGCCGCGCCGGCCGGCACATAGTCGCGGCTCCACCTGCAGGGGAGAATTCCATGACGAGAGTCACCGGACGGCGGCCAGCCAGCAGCTCTGCGAAGACGTCGACGAAGAAGCCCACCGAGAAGAAGGCGAAGAGCACCGAGACGAAGTCCACCGGGTGGAAGGCCAAGCCCGGGCGGCGCGGCGTCGGCGGCGGCGGCAGCGGCCCCAACATCCACCCGCGGAAGCCCGGCGTGGGCGGGCGCGGCAGCGGCGCGCGCGGCGTGGGCGGCGGCGGCAGCGGAGGACGGGTGGGAGGCGGTGGAGCCGGTGGCGGCCGCAGCGTGGGCGGCGGCGGCAGCGGCGCGTCGTACGGGGTGGGAGGCGGCGGCTCCGGCGCCGGGTGGGGCGGCGGCGGCTGGGGCGGCGGCGGTGGCGGCGTCGGCGGCGGCGGGAGCTGAAGCGCCTGCCCGCTCGGGCGGGAGCCAGGGTGCTTGACTTGAGTCAGCCGCGCTGAGATCTCCCGCTCCGTGAAGCTCTTCAACTACTGGCGTTCGAGCTCGAGCTACCGGGTCCGCCTGGCGCTGGCATTCAAGCAGCTCCCGTACGAGTACGTCCCCATCGCGTTGCTCAAGGGCGAGCAGCATGAGGCGGCGCACCAGGCGCGCAACCCCTGGGGCTCGGTGCCGGTGCTGGAGGTGGAGGACGGCGGCAAGACGCTGCGCGTGCCCCAGTCGGTGGCCATCGTGGAGTACCTCGAGGAGCGCTTCCCCGAGCGGCCCCTCTTCCCGAAGTCGCCGGCGCAGCGGGCGGTGATGCGCTCGATGGTGGAGCTGGTGAACGCCTCCATCCAGCCCTACCACAACCTCTCCGCGCTCAATTACCTGAAGGACGTCCTCAAGGCCGACTCGAAGGCGTGGGCCGAGCACTGGGTGAGCAAGGGCCTCGAGGCGCTGGAGGCGCAGGCGAAATCGACCGCCGGCCGCTTCCTCTTGGGCGACACCTTCACCTTCGCCGACGCCTGCCTGGTGCCCCAGTTGTACGGCGCGCGCCGCTTCGGCACCGTGGCGCCTGAGAAGGTCCCCACCCTCATCCGCGTCGAGGCCACCTGCCTCGCGCTGGACTTCGCGCAGAAGGCGAAGCCCGAAGCGCAGCCCGACGCCCAACCCGCCTGAAGAGACGAGGAGACAGGTCGATGGAATCGCTCGGCATCAAGCAGGTGGAGTCGGTGCACTGGTACGTCAGGGATCTCGCGCGCACCCGCCGCTTCTACACGCAGTTGATGGACTTCGCGGAGCTGGGCGAGGGCAGCGAAGAGCTGACGAAGCGCGGCCGCCAGAGGTCGGCGGTGTTCCAGGCCGGCGAGGTGACGCTGGTGTGCTCGGCGCCGGTGAGCGAGGGCGGGCGCGCGTGGCGGTGGCTGCAGAAGCACCCCGAGGGCGTGGGCACGGTGAACTTCCTGGTGGAGGACGTGGAGAAGACGTTCCGGCTGCTGGAGGGGCGCGGCGGCACCGTCATCGACGACGAGCTCCAGCGCTTCACCGACGGCCAGGGCGGCACGCTGGCCTTCTTCAGCATCACCACGCCCTTCGGCAACACCACCTTCCGCTTCCTCCAGCGCGACGGCTACCGGGCGCTCTACCCCGGCTACGTGGCGCACCCGCAGCCGAAGGGCGGGAAGAACCGCTTCGGCTTCGCGAAGGTCGACCACATCACCTCCAACTTCCGCACCCTGGCGCCGATGGTGCTGTGGATGAAGCACGTGCTGGGCTTCGAGGAGTTCTGGAACATCCAGTTCCACACCGAAGAGGAGATCGAGAAGGGCAACCTGCACGGCACGGGGCTCAAGTCGACGGTGATGTGGGATCCCCACAGCCAGGTGAAGTTCGCCAACAACGAGCCGAGCCGGCCGCGCTTCAAGCAGTCGCAGATCAACGTCTTCGTGGAGGATCAGCGGGGCGAAGGCATTCAGCACCTCGCGCTGGAGGTCAAGGACATCGTCCCCGCGGTGAAGGCGATGCGCGCGACGCCGGGCCTCGACTTCCTCGGCACCCCGGGCGCCTACTACGACTACCTGCCCGAGCGGCTCCAGAAGAGCGGCATCAAGCGCATCGACGAGAAGCTGGAGGAGCTGCGCGAGCTGCAGATCCTCATCGACGGGCACAAGGAGCACCAGTACCTCCTGCAGATCTTCATGAAGGAGGCGTCGCAGTTGATGGGCGACCGCGAGGCCGGCCCGTTCTTCTACGAGGTCATCCAGCGCAAGGGCGACAAGGGCTTCGGCGGGGGGAACTTCAAGGCGCTGTTCGAGTCCATCGAGCGGGCGCAGGTGGCGGAGCGGGCCAGGCTGGCGGCGCGCTGAAGCTACGGCTGCCTCCAGTTGCTCGTCTCCAGAGGGCCGACGCCCTTCCCCGGTCGCTTTCCTGCCCACCGCCGTCAAGGGCTGCCCGCGACGACGCGTGACGCACTCCGTCTTGCGCCGCGCCGCGGAAGAGCGCATTTCCTTGCGCGTAACGCGGCACGCCGCGGCCAGACGCGAATCGTTCCCCAGCACAAGCGCTGTACGAACGAAGGAGGCGTCACGTGAAGCTCAACGAGTCGATTGGAGCAGTCCTGGCCGCGAAGGGCCTGGGGGTCCTCACCATCACCCCCGAGGCCACCGTCTATGAGGCGATCAAGACGATGGCCGACCACAACGTGGGCGGGTTGGTCGTGATGGAAGGCGACTACCTGCTGGGCGTGCTGTCCGAGCGCGACTACACCCGCAAGGTGGCGCTGCAGGGGCGCAACTCGAAGACGACGCGGGTGCGGGAGATCCTCGACAGGAGCCCGGTGACCGTCTCTGCGCGCGACGACGTGGAGGACTGCATGCGGTTGATGACGCGCCTGAGGGTCCGTCACCTGCCGGTGATGGAAGGCCCCCGGGTGGTGGGCATCGTCTCCATCGGGGACCTGGTGAACTTCATCATCACCGCGCAGGACGCCACCATCGAGCAGTTGGTCCACTACATCACCGGCGACTACCCGGTGTGACGCTCGCCGTCAGGCCGGCCGCAGCCGCCAGTCCCCACCGTCGCGCGCCACGCGCCCTTCCGCCTCCAGCTTCTCGAGGATGGCCTGGGTGCTGCGCTCGGCGATGGGGAAGACGAAGGCCGCCACGTCGTCGTAGGCGCGGGGCACCAGCTCCTCCACCGACGCCGGCCGCGCGAAGGCGGCCACCGCCTCCAGCACCTTCGCCTCGCGCCAGGCGCGGTGGGCCAGGTACTCGTTCAGCTTCGCCACCCCGTCGGGGATGGGCGGGCCGTGCGCGGGGTACACGGTGCCCACCGGCAGCCTCGCGAGGCGGCCGAGCTGCGCGACGTACTGGGCCATGTCACCCTCGGGAGGATCGATGACGACGGTGCCCACCCCGGCCACCATGTCGCCCACCACCGCGGCCCTCGACGCCTCGTCCACCAGCGTGAGGTGGCCGCGCGCGTGCCCCGGGGTGTGCAGCACCCGCCAGCGCATCGGGCGGGGGCCGTCCAGCGCCAGCACCTCGCCGTCCTTTAGCAGCCGCGCCACCGGGACGGGCGAGCGATCCGCCGTGCGCTCGTGCGCCCAGACGGGAATGCCGAAGGCCTCCGAGACCCGCTTCGCGCCGCCGAGGTGATCGCCGTGGTGGTGCGTCAACACCACCGCCCGCGGCCGGTAGCCCTCCGGCGCCAGGGACTCCACGAAGCGCACCAGGCGAGAAGCCTCCGCGTCGTCGGGCGCGCCGGGGTCGACGAGGAGGCACTCGCCGGTGCCCAGCACGTACGCGTTGGTGTGCGTGGCCGGCGGCAGGGTGGGCGTCACCAGCGGGTAGAGGAAGATGCCGCGCTGGAGCTCGATGCGCTCGCTGACGTAGTCCTCACAGTGGGTAGGCCCGCACAGCGCGCGCGCGGCGTCCTGCACGCTCGAGATGCGCGCCAGCGCCTGCATCGCGTAGAGGTTGGGCGGGTGGAGCAGCGCGCTCCCGGCCTCCCACTGGGCCAGCGCCTCCTCCGGGCGCACCCAGCCGCCCCAGGACAGCTCGCCCGGCCAGACGGTGGCGGCGTGGCCTGCCGGCTCCTCCACGAGGAAGAAGCGGGCGTCGAAGCGCACCGGCAGGTACGGCGGCGTCACCCAGCGGCCGGCCGGCACGAAGTCCTGCGCGTGCAGCGTGTAGCCGCCGCGCGAGAGGACGTCGGCGAAGCGGGTCCGCTGCTCCAGCACCGCGCGCCGCAGCTCGTCCAGCTCCAGTGGGGCCAGCGCCTGGGCGCCCCGCGCCTTCAAGACGCCCGTCTCCTCGAACAGCTCCCGCGCGGCGGCGGCGATCAGCGCGGCGTCGAGCCCCTGCGCGCCCTCGACCGGCACCGCCGCGTCGTCCCGGTCCAGCTTGCCCCCGGCGAAGGCGTAGAAGCCGCCGCCGAAGCGCAGCGCCTTGTCGCGCTTGAGCCAGAACACCTGTGTCCCCCGGGGGGCGCGGCGGAAGAGGATCACCGCGGACGCGTCGCGCGCAGGGACCGGGGGCGCGCGGGGGAGCTCCACGCCGGGGATCGCCTCGCTCACGGGCTGCTCCGTCCGCCAGCCGTCAGCTTCGCCACCACCGGCCGGGCCACGGGTTCCTGGTCGGGCCGCACGTACACGCGCGACAGGCGCACGCCGCGGGAGAAGCGCTGGTACAGCGGCGTGTACGCCGACACCTGGGTGAGCTTCCCGGTGGCCTGGTCGAGCACGAAGAGCGACGGCGTCTCGCCTTCGTCGAGGTAGCGGGACAGCACCCCGCGCGACTCCACGGTGAAGTGCTCGACGCCCGCCTGCCCGAGCGCATCCGACAGCACCTTCAAGTCATAGTCCTCGTCCAGCTCGGTGAACTGCGCCACCCGCCGAAAGCCCTGCCGCCGGGCGATGCGCCGCGCCCAGGGGTTCTCCGAGCGGCGCAGCGCGAGGTGCAGCGCCAGGTCGTCGCAGTCGAGGAAGGCCTCGGGATCGGCGGGGATCTGGAACTCGTCGGGCGCCTCCTCGTAGTAGCGCTTGAGCATCCAGTCGAAGCTGACCGAGGTGTGGTGCAGGTAGACGGAGAGGAACATGTGGTAGCGCGACAACAGGAAGTCCTCGAAGGCGAAGACGGCCGCCTTGGACAGGGCCAGCACCGCCTTCCCGTCGCGCTCCGCGGCCGCCACGTTCTGCACCAGCCACTCCAGGTCGTAGCGGCCGTAGTTGACGCCGGTGAAGAAGGAGTCGCGCAGGAGGTAGTCCATGCGATCCGCGTCCAGCTCGCCCGACACGATGGCGCGCAACAGCGGCGCCCAGTCCACGCGCCCGTCGACGAACGGCGCTTCCCCCGGGGCCAGCTTCCCCGTCACCAGCGACGCGGCCTGCGCCGGGGTGAGGCCCTGCTTCGCGTAGGCGTTGGCGATGATCGGCGTCAGCGACGAGTCGAGCAGCAGGCGGGCGGTGAAGTCCTCGTGCGAGGCCTGGCCCAGCGACGGCCCCATCCAGTCCGGCAGCTTCAGCGCGGCGCGCGCAGGGGCGATGGACTCGGACGCGTGGCTCAGGGGCATGTGCCCCAGGTCGTGACACAGCACCGCCAGCCGCACCGCTGCGCGGAAGCGCTCCTTCGCCTCCGCCGACAGGGGCGCGCGCACCGCCACCGCGTCGAAGAGCCGCGAGGCCACGTGCATCGCGCCCAGCGAGTGGGCGTGGCGGGTGTGGGTGGCGCCGGGGAAGGCCAGGTCGCCGAAGCCCAGCTGCCGGACGTGCCGCAGCCGCTGGTAGAAGCGGCTGTCGATCACCTCGGCCTCTTCGTCGGACACCACCACCGTGCCGTGGATCGGATCGCGGATGCGCACGCGGCTCTTGTAGCGCGAGAGGTGGCGACAGGCACCGCGCCTTTCTGGTACACGAGCCGTGCCCCGCATGCGCCTGACGATCCTCCACAACCGCGACGCCGACGCGCTCGAGGAGGATCCAGGCCGCGAAGCCCGCGAAGACGTGGAGCGGGTCGCCAGCGCGATGCACGGGGTGCTGACCCAGGCGGGCCACGTGGTGGACCTGGTCCCGGTGGAACGCGACCTGTCCGCGGTGGCCGACGCGCTCCAGCGGCGCCGCGCCGACCTGGTGGTGAACCTGTGCGAGTCGCTCAACGGCGACAGCCGCGGCGAGATGCTGGTGCCCGGGCTGCTCGACCTCCTGGGCGTGCACTACACGGGCAACTCCGCCTTCACCCTGGCCCTGGCGCTGCACAAGAACAAGGCCAAGGAGCTGCTGCGGGCGCGCGGCGTGCCCACGCCGGACTTCTGGCTGCTGGAGTCCACCGACGCGCTCAAGAACGTCGACCTGCCCTGGCCGTTGATCGTCAAGCCCAGCCGGGAAGACGCGTCGATGGGCATCGACTTCGACTCGGTGGTGAGCGACCGCAGGGCCCTGTCCCGGGCCGTGGACCGGGTGCGCCGCACCTTCAAGCAGCCCGCGCTGGTGGAGCGCTACGTCAAGGGTCGGGAGATCTACGTGCCGCTGTTGGGCAGGCCGCTCGCGGCGCTGCCGCTGACCGAGATCCGCTTCGGCGGCGTCTTCACCGGGCGGCTCCCGGTGCTCACCTACCGGGCCAAGTGGCAGGCCGACTCGGACGAGTGCCGCGACAGCCCCTCGGTGGCCGCCAGGCTGCCGCCGAAGCTGGAGGCGCGCTGCGTAGAAGTGGCCACCGCCGCCTTCGAGGCGCTGGAAGGGCGCGACTACGGCCGCGTCGACCTGCGCCTGGACGAGGACGGGCAGCCCTGGGTCATCGACATCAACCCCAACTGCGACCTCCACCCGCAGGCGGGATTCGCGCGGGCCGCTCAGGCCGCGGGCCACTCCTTCGCGGAGCTGGCGCTTCACCTGGTGGATCTGGCGTGGGAACGACGCAATGGAGATCAGGCCTCTCGCCGCACCCGACCGGCCGCAGCTCGCCGAGCTGCTCAGCCGCATCGAGACCTTCTCACCGGAAGAGGTCTCGTGCGCGCTCGAGCTCATCGACGCCGCCCTGCAGCCGAATAACAGCGACTACCAGATCCTCGTCGCCGCGCGCGACGAGAAGGTGGTCGGCTACTGCTGCTACGGCCCTACGCCGATGACCCAGGGCACCTTCGACCTGTACTGGATCGCCTCGAACCCGCTGGTGCGTGGCCAGGGCGTGGGGGCGGCGCTGGTGTCGGGCATGGAAGGCGACATTCGCCGCCGGCAGGGGCGGCTCATCCGGGTGGAGACGAGCGCCATGGAGGCCTACGGGCCCACGCGCGGCTTCTACGCGGCCATGCAGTACAAGGAAGAGTCGCGCTTCCGCGACTTCTACAAGCCGGGCGAGGATCTGATCATCCTCGCCAAGCGGCTCTGACGCCGGCGCTCACTTCGCGGCCACGAAGCGCGCGGGATCGAGCCGCCGCACCACCTTCGCGGGGACGCCCGCCACCACGGTGAAGGGCTCGACGTCGTGGGTGACGACGGCGCCGGTGCCGATGATCGCCCCGCGGCCGACGGTGACGCCGGGCAGCACGCTGGCCTTGGCGCCGACCCACACGTCGTCCTCCAGCACCACCGGCCGGGGCAGCGGGTGCTTCGCGCGCTCGTAGGCGTCGTGAAACTCGGAGTCGACGATCATCACGTACGGCCCGAGGCGGCAGCGGCGGCCAAGCTGCACCCGGGCCAGCGCGCCGAGGGATGCGCCGTAGTTGATGGAGCAGGCCTCGCCTACCTCCAGCCGGCCGTCGCGCCCGGTGGCCAGCTCGACGGGCACGTTGACGCTGCGCAGGAGCGTGTGCGCGCCGATGGACATGAAGCCCAGGTTGTCGATGCGCGGCCGGCCCAGGGTGCGCACGCCCTGGCCGACGGAGTCGACGCCGCGCAGGAAGAAGGGGGCGGCGGCGAGCTCGGCCAGGTAGCGGCCCGACTTGGCCGCCAGCTCCAGCGCCGACAGGCCTTCCGCCCGATCGCGCTCCAGCACCGCGCGCGCGCGCTGCAGCGTCTTCCACATGACCCCTACCCTCCCTGCCCCATCACCGGCGCCGTGGCGTGGGCCCGCGGAAACACCTTCGCGGGAATGCCCACGGCCACATGGTCCGCGGGGACATCGGCCAGCACCACCGCGTTGGCGCCGATGCGGGCCCGGGCGCCGACGCGGATCGGCCCGAGGACGCGAGCGCCCGCGCCGATCCACACGTCGTCCTCGATGACCGGGTAGCCGTCATCCTTCGCGGTGCCCACGGTGTTGGAGCCGTAGAAGCGCACCCGGTCCCCGATGCGCGCGTCGCCGCCGATGACGACACCCACCGGGTGGACGAAGTACACGCCCTGGCCCAGGGTGACGTCCTTGCCGATCTCCACGCCGGCGTAGAGCTGCTGCACGTTGCGCAGCACGGTGTTGACCAGAGGCACGTGCCAGCGCCGGGCTGCCTCGCGCAGCCGGTTCATCACCAGGATCCGGTAGCTGTCGGTGGTGAGGACGGCCCGAGCCAGCCCCCGGCCGTCGTCCCCGAAGCGGGCGGCCGTCCGCAGTTGCAGCGCGTCGCTGACGAGCCGGCCGAGCACCCTTGAGGCCTCCCTGCTGCGGGTAGCATGACGCGGCGGCGCGAGAATCGCCAACCAGACTGCGGGTGAGGCCCGGGCCGTTAACCCCGGAGTTCACCTGGGTAGAGCATGGATCGCGCAGGACGTTGCCCGGAGGTCGAGAAGCGAGGAGGGAGCGGGCTGGTGGGCCCGTGACCGACGAGCGACGACGAGATCCGGGCAAGGGAC
>JADLDB010000010.1 GCA_020846875.1 Myxococcales bacterium
AGGCGCACGCGGCGCGCTGGGCGAGGGCGACGTGGCGGGGCCGCCGAGCAGCGACGAGACAGGCGCACGCGGCGCGCTGGGCGAGGGCGACGTGGCGGGGCCGCCGAGCAGCGACGAGACAGGCGCACGCGGTGCGCTGGGCGAGGGCGACGTGGCGGGGCCGCCGAGCAGCGACGAGACAGGCGCACGCGGCGCGCTGGGTGAGGGAGACGTGGCGGGGCCGCCGAGCAGCGACGAGACAGGCGCACGCGGTGCGCTGGGCGAGGGAGACGTGGCAGGCGCCGCGCCACCGAGCAGCGACGAGGCCGGCGCCGGACCTGGGACGGGCGCCGCTCGGGGAGGAGACGCACCGGGGAGACGAGCCGCCCCGGGCGGAGAAGCGGCGCTGAGCCACGGGGGCTCGGCGCTCTCGGGCGCGGCCGCCGGCGCCGGGGCTGACCTTGCGTCGAAGAGCGGGTTGGGCGTGCCGTGCAGGCTGTCGAAGTTCAAGTCGACGAGCACCTCTCCTGCGCGCTCCGCCTCGATGCGGGCCTTGAGCTCGCGGGGCTCCTCGAGCGCGGTGCTGACGTCCAGGAGCGCGCCCAGGTACTCCAGCGCGTGGTCGGGCTTGCCTTGCCGCCACAGGCGCTGCGCCGACTCGAACAGCTCCCGCAGCTCGGGTGTCCACGCGTCCGACGCGGGCGCCGGCGCGGGTGGGGCCACCGCCGCCACCGGCACCTCTCCAGTGAGGCGCCGCTCGTCGATGAAGCGGTAGCCGCGCAACTGCCGGACGAACTTGCGCAGGCTCTCCAACGTCACGGGAATGCCGATGCGCGCCGCCGCGTCGATGACCTGCCCCGCCGTGCGCTTCCCGTCCAGCAGCCGCGCGATGGACACCTCGAAGTCGTACAGGGTGAAGGAGCGGTTCTTCAGCGGATCCGTCACCTGCAGCACGCCCTTGGTACCTGCGGGCTTCTCGATGAGCAGGTCGCCCCGCAGCGCAGGGGCGGCGTCGTCCAGCCGGTCCAGGCCGGGCGCGTCCGGCACCAGGCCCGTGTCGACGGCCGGCGCCACGGCGAGGAAGCCGGCGCGCCCCAGCCGCTCGAGAAAAACGGCGGCCTGGCGGGCCTCGATGACCACCCCCTGCGCCCGCGCCATCTCCGTGAGGTGTGACGCCGAAGCCAGGCCGTCCCACAGCGCCAGCAGCCGTGCCTCCAGCGGGCTCAGCAACAGCGAGCGCCTCGTCGCCGAGTCCACCAGCTCCTGCCGCGAACCCTCGCTGCGCAGCGCGACGCTGGGTTTGAGACCGGACGAGGCCATGGGACGCGCGCAGTTTACGAGCCTCGCGGCCTCGCCGCGTCGTATTTCGAGCGCTGCGCTACCATGGAAGGGTGCGGCCCTTCGTGCTCGGCCTCGTGCTCGCGTCGCTCTCCGGCTGCCAGGTGGCGCTGTCGGTGCGCTCCTTCTGCGCCCAGGCGGCGAAGTGCGGACAACTGGGGAACGTCAGCGAGGACTCCTGCGTGGCCGCGTGGACCGCGGAGCTCGAGCGCCTCAACTCGAAGGGCCGGGAGAACTGCACGAAGCTGGCGAGGGCCACGCAGACGCTCTTCTCCTGCCGGGGCACGCTGTCGTGTCAGCAGAGCGCCGACCTCCTCACCACGAAGTGCGCGCAGGCCAACGAGGACTGGGTGGTGGCTTCCAGCGTCGCGGCCGGCGAGTGCAACTGAAGCGACGGCGGAACCGATTCGCGCCGCCGCTGTCGAGGCCTCTGCCCACCCCGGACGCGGAGGCGTCATGCACGCAGAAGTGCGCACCCACCCCCAACCCACTCCCCTCCTGGCGAGCAGCGGGGAGGCGCTGTGCGTGCGGGTGCGCTGGGGCAACCACCGCGTCGCCACCCACGTGCTGGACGCGGGGCTCTCCGCCAGGGCGGTGACGCTGGGCGCCGGCGCAGGCTCCGACGTGGTGCTCCCCCGGGCCGGGCGCGCCCGCTTCCGCTGCGCCGAAGACGGCTTCGTCTTCTTCTTCACCGACGGCCTGTCGGGCGAGGTGCTGCGCAACGGCGACACGCGGCTGTCGCTGGACGAGTGCATCTCGCGCGGGCTGGCCTGGGAGTCGGACGACGGCTGGCTGATGCGCCTGGGCGGACGGGACGCCGTGCGCCTCGAGGCCGGGTCCTTGAGCGTGGAGGCCTTCCGCATCCGGCGGCCGCGCCGCGCGCTGGCCTCGCTGGACGAGGCGCTGGACTACCGCTTCCTCAACGTGCTGCTCGTCTGCGGCCTGCTGGGCGCGGTGCTGCTGACCCGCATGCACTTCGTGGGCGAGGAAGGCTGGGGCGACGAGGGGCCGACGCGCACCGAAGCCACCCGCATCAAGCAGTTCCTGGTGAAGCCGGCCGAAGCACCGAAGAAGGTGGCGTCCGCCCACTCCGGCACGAAGGACGTACCGAAGAAGGGCATCCCCACGAAGGACGGCACGCCGAAGCGCACCGCTTCCCCGCCGCGCGCGGGAGGCGGGGCCGACGCGCGCGAGATGGTGCGCCACCTGTTCGGGGGGCTGGGCAACCAGGGCGTCTTCGGCGGCGGCGGGCTGGGCAAGGAGCTGTCGAGCGCGGTGGGCACCATGGTGGGCAACTCCGACGGGCTGGGCGGGCTGTCCTTGCGCGGGAGCTCCGCGGGTGGCCCCGGCGGCGAGCTGGTGGGCATCGGCGGCATCGCGCGGCCGGGGGCGAAGGTGGGTGAAGGCGTGGGCCAGCTCTGTCCTCCCGGGAAGACGTGCAAGAAGCAGGAGCCAATCCCCACCTGGGACTCGGACGGGCCCATCGTCTGCGGCGGCACCGCCTGTCTCGACAAGGAGCTGATCCGCCGCGTCATCCGCTCGCACCTGGGCCAAATCCGCTACTGCTACGAGGCCCAGTTGGTGATGCAGCCGAACCTGAGCGGGAAAGTGGCCGTCACCTTCCACGTCCCGGAGTCAGGCCTGGTGGACACCGCGCGCGTCTCCAGCTCCACCGTGCCCAGCCCGGGCCTGGAGGCGTGCCTCGTCTCGCGCGTCCGCACCTGGCGCTTCCCTTCGCAGAAGGGCGGCAGCTTCGTCGTCACCTACCCCTTCCTCTTCAAGACGGCCCGCTGAAGGCCCACCTGGGCCGACATGCACGGGATGCGGGGTGGGGCAAGCCACGTCGCCGGGACACCACCCTGCGCAGGTGCGTGCGTGTGGCCGCCTTGAGAATCCACCCGGTTTCAGATCGGCACGGCGGCTGCTTCGTTGAAGGGGCATGGCTCGGATTCTGGTGGTGGATGATGAAGCGTCGGTCCTCTCCCTGGCGAAGGTGGTGTTGTCCCGCGCAGGGCACACCGTCTTCACCGCGGGGACGCTTCCCGACGCCGAAGCCGTCTTCCTCGGAGAGCCCTGCGACCTGGTGGTGACGGACAAGAACCTGCCTGGCGCCACCGGCTTCGACGTCATCGAGAAGCTGCGCCACCACCGGCCGGGGCTGCCCGCGATTCTCATGAGCGCCTACCCCGAGCCGCTGCTGGGCGTGCCCACCCGCATCCAGGGGTACCTGGCCAAGCCCTTCGAGCGCGCCAGCCTGCTGGTGGAGGCGGTGGAGCGGGTGCTGTCCTTCGAGGACGAGGGCCGCAGGCCGCGGCGCGCGCTGCGCGGTCCCCTCAAGCCGATGGCCTGAAGAAACCCCAGGTCAGAGGAGCCACGCCTGGCGCGCGCGGAGGCCTCGTGCCTGGCGGCGGACGACTCAAGGCCTCCGTCGGGCCCCGCGGCGGGTGACGCGCGACGGGCCCGTACGGCCACCCGTCACTCGGCGTGGACGCCTGCTTCCCTTTCTCCGCCCGATTCGGCAAGACGCTCTCACCATGGCCAACCAGCGCGAGCTCGAGGGCAGCATTCACGTCGACTTGAAGCGGCAGGAGACGTACGGGGGCTACCTGCAGCTCGACCGGCTGCTCCACGCGCAGGCGCCGCGCTCGTCCCAGCACGACGAGCTGCTCTTCATCATCCAGCACCAGACCAGCGAGCTGTGGATGAAGTTGATGCTGCACGAGCTGGACGCGGCCCTCGCCTTCGTCAAGCGGGACGAGCTGGAGCCCTGCTTCAAAATCTTCGCCCGCGTCGCCCACATCCAACGCATGTTGTTCGAGCAGTGGGCGGTGCTGGAGACGATGACGCCCAGCGAGTACCTCACCTTCCGCGACGCGCTGGGCCGCTCCTCAGGCTTCCAGTCGTACCAGTACCGCGCCATCGAGTTCATGCTGGGCAACAAGGACGAGAACCTGCTGCTGCCCCACCGCGATGACCGCGAGGTCCACGCCTGGCTCAAGCAGCGCCTCGAGCAGCCCAGCCTCTACGACGAGTTTCTGCGCCTGCTGGCCCGCAAAGGCTACCCCCTGCCGAAGGACCGCCTGGAGCGCGACTTCACCAAGCCCTACCTGAGGAGCGACGCGGTGGTGGCCGTCTTCAAGGCCGTCTACGAGGCCCCGGAGCAGCACTGGGAGGCCTACGAGATGGCCGAGAAGCTGGTGGACGTGGAGGAGCGCTTCCAGCTCTGGCGCTTCCGCCACATGAAGACGGTGCACCGCATCATCGGCCACAAGATGGGCACCGGCGGCAGCTCCGGCGTCGCCTTCTTGAAGCGCGCCCTCGACCTCACCTTCTTCCCCGAGCTGTGGGACGTCCGCACCGAGCTGACGCCACCGCCCTCCGCGAAGCGCTGACTTAGAAGTCGTGGCTCCACACCACGTCGGCGCTGCCCGCCGGCGCGTCGCCGCCCGTCACCTCCAGGCTCCAGCCGCGCGCCACCTGCCACTCCAGCCGCCCGGCGAACTGGTTTTCCCCCTTGCTCTTGTTGGCCGTCGTCGCCGCCGAGAAGCCCAGGTACAGGGTGTCGGTGAGGTACTTGCCCAGGTCCACCTTCACCCGCGAGAAGTTCTCGCTCGTCTCGAAGTTCAACACGTCGATGGGCAGCTTCTTGGCCAGCACGTTGCGAAGCTGCGACGCCGCCAGCTGGCCCACCACCGACACCGCGTCCTCGGGGGTGATGGACGCGCCCGAGCCCCGCCGCAGCTCCCGACGCCCCGTGGCCAACAGGGTGTAGATTTCCGACTCGCTCATCGCCGGGTCGGCCTGTGTCTTGAGCTGCACGTTGGTGCCGCGGCCCACCACCGTCACCGTCACCTTCACCTTCTCGCGCTCGTTGTTATGCAGGGCGATGACGTTGACGTACGGCTCCTTCGCCGGCCCCGCGAAGCGCACCTGGCTGCCCTTCTGCACCTGAAAGTCGCGGCCGATGACGGACAGGTTGCCGCGGAGGATGGTGGCCTCGCCGAACAACTGCGCCGAGTCCGCCACCTCCACGCGGAAGGCCTCGGACAGGCCCAGCTCCACGTTCAAGTCGGAGCTGCGCACCCAGAGGTTTCTGGGCGCGTTGAGGAAGGCGCGCAGCGTGCGCCCACCCTGGCTGGCCTGCGCGTCCTCCGCCACCGCCTCCTTCACCGCGGCCCGCGTGCGCCGGGTGAGCCGCGTCCCTCGCAGGATGATGATGTCCTTCGGGCGGGCCAGGTCCTGCAGGTTCTTCCGCTTCACGTCCGGCAGCTCCACGTCCACGCGCGGGAGGGTGACGCTGCGCAGGTTGATGAGCTCGTCGCTCACCTCGCCTTCGATGGCCACCTTGAGGGACGCCACCGCCAGCAGTTGGTCGTCGGCGATGACGGGGAAGCGGTCGAAGCTGCCGTCCGCCGTCAGCGAGAAGACGTCGCTGGGCAGCCGCACCGCCTTCGCCTGCAGGCTGGCCGCGCCCGCGCCCGCGCGTACGCGCAGCTTCTTCAAGTCCACCTCGTCGTTGGTGGCGTGCAGGGCCAGGTCGATGTCCCGGTAGTCGCCCAGCCCGAAGAGGCTCAGGCGGCCACGCGTCCAGGTGGCGTCGCCCACGAAGGCCGGGCTGCCCAGCGCGCCCTTCACCGTGCCGCTCAGGTTCAACTGGCCCCCCGCCACCCGCACCACCGGGTGCACGCCGGACAGGAAGCCCAGGTCGAGCGCGCGCGCGTCGAGGGTGAGCGCCACCGCCGCCTTCTTCCAGTCCAGCCCCTTGCGCAGCGTCTTGAGGCGCACGTCGAGGCCGGTGGTGCCCTTCACCTTCAAGTCGTCGCGGCCCTCGCCGCCCAGCGCCAGCGACAGCCGCTGCTGCGTGCCGGTGCTGTCCACCTGGAAGCGCGCGCTGCCCAGGGCCAGCTTCGAGAAGGCCAGCCGCTGCAGCGAGCCGCTCAGCTTCGCCACCGGTTGCTCCAGGGTGCCCGTCACCTCCACCGACGCGCTGGCCACGCCGCGCGGGCCCGCCTCGCCGTCCGTCTTCGGCATCACCTGCTCGAGGTCGACCGGGTACAGCGAGGCGCGCAGGGCCAGCGGCACCTCTCCCACCGCGTCCAGGTCCGCCAGGCGCTCCACCGGCAACTCCACCCGCGACTCCAGCGTGCCGGCGGGCTTCTCGGCCAGCTCGAGCCGCGCGTCGACGGAGGTGCGCGTGTCCTCTGCGGTCAGCGCCACGGTGGCGCTCACGTTCACCAGCGGGGGGAAGGTGACGCGCGAGAGGCCCAGCGTCAGGGCGCCGCGCGGGCGCCGGGCCGTGCCGGTGACTTTCCCGGTGAGGGCCACCGCCCCGGCGACTTCGTCGTCGTCCAGCAGGTGCGCCTCGTCCAGCGCGCGCAGACTCAAACCCTGCACGTCCACCGCCACCGTCACCGGCGTGTCCTCCAGGTGCGCCGCGGTGGGCGGCTTCGCCCGCATGCCGGACAGGGTGAAGGGCGTGGACACGTCCACCACCGCCACCCCGCCGAAGGCCGACGTGGACACCTTCGCGCCCAGTTGGCCGCCTTCGCGCGTCGTCACCTCCAGCTTCGGCCGGTCGAGGACGAAGGCCACCGCCCGCTCTCCGGAGGGTGGAGGGCTGACACTCAAGCTGGGTGCCTCCACCACCAAGGACGCCACCGGCGCGGCGCCCGTGCCCGAGAGGGACAACGAGAGGCCCACCACGCCCTTCACCGGCAGCGGCCGCTTCAAGAGGGCCGACAGCTTCTCCGTGTCCACCTCGCGCACGGTGACGGTGGCCGCCACCGCCTCGTCCTTCTCCTCGAACAGGGCCGGCAAGGAGACGTCGAGGTCCGCGTCCAGCGCCCCCAGCGAGGTGCCGACGGTGGCCTTCGCGGTGGCCCGCTTGCCCCGCCAGGCGCCGTCCGCGTCGAGGGCCACGTCGGTGACGCCGAAGGCCGCGCCGCGCCGCAACCCCACCTTCGCCTCCACGTCCGGTTGGGGCAGCTTCCCCGAGGCGCGCGCGGTGAGGCCCAGGACGCCCGACAGGCCCCACTCCTCGGGCGCGAGGATGCGGGGCAGGCGCGAGAGGTCCACCCCGGAGGCCTCCACCAGCGCGTCCACCCGCGGCCCCTTCAGCGTCCCCGAGAAGGACACGCGCTGCACGCCGTCGCGCAAGGCGATGGGCTCGATGGACACCGCGCCACCCCAGCCGACGTGGGCCGGGGCCTCCATCGCCCACGCCGCGTCCGCCGCCTTCACCTCGAAGGCGGTCAACTCGAGGCCCTGCCTGTCTTTGTCCAATTCTCCCGTGGCGTGCAGCGTCACGTCGCCCAGGCCGCGGGTGGTGAAGTCCACGTCCAGCTCGCGCCCGCGGGTGAGGAAGTCCAGCCGCACCTCGTTGAGCGCGCGCGCGCCCACCCGCACCTGCTTCGCCTCGAGGAGGATGTCGGTGTCCAGCGGGCGCGTCACGTCGGGGAGGTCCGCATCCACCGCGATGCTGTCCGCCGACAGCGAGGCTACCCGCAGGGTGGAGAGGTGCCCCACCGCCTTCACCGACGGGTGACGGGTGGGCCCGGTGACGGCCAGAGACAGGCTGCCGGCGCCCGCCAGCGGGGGCAAGTCGCTGCCGGTGAAGGCGGAGACGGCGCGGGCCAACTCCGAGAGGTCTCTCGCCGTCAGCGCGCCGGACAAGGCGAGCGCCTCGAGGGACGCCCGGCCCTTCGCCTCCGCGGTGACGCCCGGCGCCTCCACCGACAGCGTCTCCACCGTCACCGCGCCCTTCGCCGCCTTCGCCGACAGCGTCAGCTGCGCCAGCCGCCCCGGGCCCGGGGCGTCCCAGGTGGCGGTGACGGCGGCGGCGCCGGTGAGGGACTCGGGGCGCGCGTCGGGCAGGCCGCCCTTCGCGGTGACGGCGAGGACGGAGTGCTGCTGCGCGCCCAGCAGCTCGGCGAGGTCCGCGCGGGCCAGCGCCAGGGAAAAGGACTCCACGGCCGGCGGCTCGGCGCTCCACGCGGCGGCGGCGTCGAAGGTGGCGGCGCCGGCCCGGGCCTGCACCAGGGCGCGGCGCGGGGAGCCGGTAGCGGTGGCGTACAGGGGCACGCGCAGCGGCCAGGTGGGGAGGAAGGCGCGCGCCGTCTGGGGCGTCAGCGTCAGCTCCCGCAGCCCAAGCTCCAGGGTGGGCAGCTCCGCCGAGGCGCGCAGGCCGCTGTCGCCCAGGGTGAGGGCCACGTCGACCGCGGTGGGGCCCTTCGAGGAGTCGGCGGTGACGTCCAGCTTCAGCGGCGCGGCCAGCGGCGAGGTGGTGCGCCCGGTGAGGTGAAGCGCGCCGTCGCTGCGCAGGGTGTCCAGGTGCAGGCCCAGCTTCCCGCTCAACTGCAGCTCGTCGGCCGTCATCCGCGGGCCCAACCCGTCCGCGTCGACGAAGCCGTGGGCGAGGCTGAAGTCGTCCACCTGCAGGCGCCACTTCAGCGGCTCGGCCTTCTCGGACGCGGGCGCTGTCGCCGCCTGGTGCTTCGCCGCCACGGCCCGGGACAGGTTGAGGCCGCGCCCGTCCTGCACGAGGTAGAGGCGCGGCGTATCCACCTCGACGTGCCGCAGGTGGATGGACCGGCGGGCCAGCGCGACCAGCGCCACCTCCGCGGTGAGGGACTGCACCTCGGCCACCAGCGCGCCCTCGGGGGTGTACAGCTTGAGGCCGGCGAGCGTCAGCGTGCTGCCGGAGAGCTCGAAGCGCTCGAACTCGAGGCGGCCGGCGAGGTTCTCCTTCAGGGCCGCCGCCACCTGCCGGTGCACGAAGGCCTGGCCTGCTTCCGAGTGCAGCCAGAGCCAGGCAAAGGTGAGGAGCAAGAGGAGGAGCGCCGGCATCGCCAGAAGGGCCAGCAGCACCTTGCGGCGGCGGCGGCGCAGCACCTGGCGGACGTCCTTCACGAGGCCTTGAAGCTAACCCCGGACCGGCGGGGCGTCTTCCTCGAGGAGTGGGGAAGGCAGGTGCGTCGGCGCCGCGATGTGCGAGGCTTCGCGCCCCCATGCGCCGACTGCTCCTCCTCGTCCTGGTGCCGTCCGTCGTCCTCGCCGCCGCCCCCGCCCGCGCGCCCGTCATCGCCGTGCTGCCGGTGAGGGCCTCGCCGGAGCTCTCGAAGCTGGGGCTCCTCCTCGAGGCCCGCGCCGAGGCCCTGCTGGTGAGTGCCGGCCAGCACACCACCCTCAACATGAAGCAGGTGTTGGCCATGGCCGGCCAGGAGGGGCTGGACGTGGCCCAGTTGTCCGACGACGCCACCGCCGACAAGGCCCGCGCGCTGCTGGGGGCGGACCTGGTGGTGGCGGCGTCGCTGGTGGGCGGCGCCGACGGCTTCACCGTGGCCGGGACGGTGCGCGGCGGGAAGGAGGCCAGGCCCTTCAGCGTGAAGGTATCGGTGGCGTGGGCGGCGGCCCTCAACCAGGGCAGCGAGGCCCTCGCCCGCGCCGCGGTGGAGGCCACCGGAGGGACGCTGGTCGCCGGCACCTCCGCCCAGCCGGAGTCCAAGTCCGACGCGGCCCTCAAGGCCCTGGGCGCCTGCTGGGAGACGGCCCTCAAGCAGCCGATGGGCGTCGACGCGCCGGTGGGCCTGTCCGGCGCCGAGCTGGACGCCGCGGTGGGGGCCTGCCGCGCCGCCCTCAAGAGTGACGAGAAGCTGCGCTTCGCCCAGGCCACCCTGGCGCTGCTGCTGGCCATCGGCCGCGACGACGCGGAGGCCGAGAAGCTGCTCGGGCCCGTCGCCGACAGCGACCCGGCCCTCGTCCCGTGGGTGCTGTCGCGCTTCTGGCTCGCGACGCGGCATCAGTCGAACGAGGCCGCCGTCGCCTTCCTCGACACCGTGCTGAAGAAGCACCCCGGCGCGCTGCTCCTGCGCAGCTTCAAGGCCAACACCCTGGCGGCGATGAATGCCCACCCCCGCGCCGTCACCGCGTGGGACGAGTACCTCGCCCTGACGCCCTCCGCCGCCTTCGCGTACGGGCGCATGAGCCGCTCGCTGGCCCGCCTCGGCAAGACGGCCGACGCGCTCGCCGCAGCGAAGAAGGGCCTCGCGCTGACGCCGGACGGACGAGAGGCGCGCCTGGTGTTGGCCGCGCGGCAGCTCGACGCCAACAAGCTCAAGGACGCGCAGGCCACGCTGAAGCCGCTGGTGGATGGGCCCAGCGCGCTCGCCGATCCGCTCTTGCACCTCGGCCTCGCCTACCTCGGCGCCAACGACTGCAAGTCCGCCGCGCCGCTGTTCTCCTCCGCCGCCGAGCGCGCCCCCTGGCCCAAGGGCTGGAAGACGAAGGGCCGCGCGTACTACTCGCTGGCGGTGTGCGAGGCGAAGGCGAAGCGCCTCGACGCGGCGAAGGCGGCGTACGCGAAGTCGCTGGAGACGGGCTGGACGACGGCTTCCCCGGACCCGGCCCTGGCCGAGGTGGTGAAGGCGGCGGGCGCGGCGGCCGAGGCCCCGGCGTCCACCGGCGGGCTGTACGTGAAGGTCCAGGCCGGCGCCGCCCCCAGCGCCGAGGTGGGGAAGCTGGCCGACGGCGAGCTGCGCGAGAAGCTGGTGTCCCTGGGCGCCGCCTTCGCCCCCGCCGGCGAGGACCTGAAGGCGGCGCTCGGCGTCATCAAGGCCAGGCACCTCAAGGGCTACCAGTTGCGCATGCAGGTGGCGGAAGGCGAGGGCGGCAAGGGGCTCAAGGTGGAGCTCCTCGTGATGAGCTACCCGGAGCAGGCCCTCAAGGGGAACTGGACGGTGAAGGCCGCCGGCGGCAAGCAGGAGAAGCTGGTCCACGCGGTGGTGGGCCGCGTCGTCGATGACGCCGCCGGGGACCTCGACTGGAGGTGACGCCTACGGTCCGCCGCCCTGGACGCCACGTTGGACGACGGAGCCTCAGAAGGCCTCGCCGATGGACAGGTGGAAGGCGCAGCGGCCGTCGGGCGCGCCGGCGTAGTCCATCGGGGAGGGGTGGTACTCGGAGGCGGGCCAGAAGAGGCAGCCCGGGTCGTTGCGGAACGTCTTCACCCCGCTGGCGTCCACCTGCTGCGGCGCGCCCAGGGGCAGCCGGTAGCCCACGTCGAGGCGGATGGGGCCGATGGGCGTGCGGTAGCGCAGGCCCGCGCCGATGGCGGTGTAGAGGTACTTCGGGAGGTCCGCGCGGAAGATGGGCTCGGCGGTGACGAGGCCCCAGTCGTTGAAGAGGGACAGCACCAGGTTGCCCCACACGTTCCACCGCAGCTCGAAGGACGCCTCGATGAGGCTGTTGCCGCCCACCGGAAGCGTCTCGGGGCCCACCGTCCTGCCGCTGGCCGTCACCTTCACGTCGTCGAGGTCCGTGCCGGGGTTGTCCGGGTCCTCCACCGGCACCGCCACCAGGGGCGAGAGGCGGCGCTGGTTGAAGCCGCGCATGTAGGAGCCGCCGGAGAAGAAGCGCAGCAGCGCCGGGGTGTTCAAGTCCGCGCCCACGAAGCTGCCCAGCCGCAGCTTGGCCGCCAGGGTGAGGCGGCGTTCCTCCCCGAAGCTCACGTAGCCGCGCACCTCCGGCACCAGCCGCAGGAAGGGCCGCACCACGTCCGTGCGCGCCAGGCCGCCCGAGGTGGTGAGGGCCGCGTAGTAGCCCGCGCGCGGCTCCAGCTTGTCGTCGCGCTTGTCCCACTCCACCAGCACGTCGAGGAAGGTGGTGACGCAGGCCTCCGGGTACAGGGGGCAGCCCAGCACCTCGGGCTTCACGTTGTCCCGCACCGACACCTTGGTGGTGAGGAAGTAGAGGCTCAGGTTGGCCGTCGTCACCACCGAGAGGTTCAAGAGGGGACGCCACAGAAAACCCAGCTTCAAGTCGCCGCCGGCGTAGTCGTAGGTGACGTCCAGGTTGCGCTGCACGTCCAGCGAGCTGAAGAAGTCCACCGTGCGCAGCCCGAAGGCGCGCGGCACCGTGTACTCGGTGAGGGCGCGGAAGACGACGCCGTGCTTGGACGTGGGGTCGGCGGCCGCCACCTGGAAGACGTTGGGCAGGAAGGCGTAGCCGAACTTCCCCTTCACCGAGAGCTTGTCCAGCAGGTAGTTCCTGTTGAACAGCTTGGCCAGGCCGAGGTTCCGGTGGGTGAATTCCCCGACGAGGCGCACCTCGTTGCGGATCATGTCCAGGCTGGCGCCGCCGCCCAGCCGCACGCTGCGGAACGGCGCCTCCTTCACGTCGATGACGGTGGGCACCGTCTGCGTCTCGCGGTTGGGTGCGCCGCGCGTCACCTTCACCCCGGCGAAGACGCCCATCTGGAAGACGCGGGCCTGCGCGTCGGCCAGGGCGGACTCGCTGTACCAGTCCCCGGGCTGCACCTCGGGGCCGGCCACGTCGGCGATGAGCCTGGGCGGCACCTGCGCGCCGGAGTCGGTGGCGACGAAGATCTGCCCGAAGCGGTAGCGGGGGCCGCCGGCGACGTCCAGCGACAGGTTCACCTTCGCGGCGTGCGAGTCCACCAGCGCCTCGCCCGTCACCGCCGCCTCGGCGTAGCCCAACTCCCGCAGGCGCGAGGCGAGCAGCGCCTTGCCCTTCACCCACTCCTCCTCGAGGAAGACGTGGCCCACCTCCAGCGGCAGCTTCGCCTTCGCCGCCTCCTGGTGCTCGGCCGGCAGCGTCGAGAGGCCGGTGAAGTCCAGCGAGACGATGCGCGCGGGCTGGCCTTCGAAGACCTTCACCCACAGCTTCACGTGGCCGGGGCCGTTGGGGTTGACCTGCTCGTCGAGGATGCGCGCCTGGTAGTAGCCGTGCGCCTCGTAGACGCGGGTGATGCGCCGCAGGTCCGCCTGCCAGGCGGTCTCGTCGAACCACTCGGTGCGGCCCCAGACGGGGAACCACCACGGCAGCCAGGACGACTCGTCGGTGAGCAGCTTGTCCTTGAGGGCGCTCTCTTCGAGCGCGCTGGTGCCCTCGATGGTGAAGTCGTCCACCTCGCGGGCGTCGGGCGTGGGGGGCGTGTGCCCGCACCCGGCGAGGGCGAATGAGAGGGCGGCCGCGACCAGGCCTCGTCGCGCCCCGGCGGCTCCCCAGCGGGGAGCACGGGGTGTCACGCCCGGCGGCCCTCGCGCGTCAGCCGCGCCAGCCACTCGGCCACCCGCTTCGTCTCGGCGTTGGTGGTGAGCGACTCCACGTCGGGCCGCATGCGGTACGTCCAGTTGGCGCCGTCCACGGTGCCGGGGGTGTTGATGCGCTCCGTCTCACCGAAGACGTCCTGCCAGGGCAGGACGCACCACTGCGACTGGGCGTTGAGGGCCGCCTGGAGGAGCGCCTCGTGGACCTCGGGGCCGCAGGCGCCCGGCGGCGGCTGGAAGCGGTGCAGCTCGGGCCACACCCGGCAGACGGCGTCGCGCTCCCAGGCCTGGGCGTTGTTCCACCAGGCCACCATCGTCTCGGTGTCGTGGGTGCCGGTGGTGACGAGCGAGACTTCCGGGTAGTGGCGCGGGTCGCGGTAGATGCCGTCCTCGCGGCTCCAGCGCATCACCTGGTAGCCGGGCAGCCCCAGGCGGGCCAGGGTGTCGCGGACGAAGCGGGGAATGACGCCCAGGTCCTCGGCCACGATGCCCGCGCCCTCGGACAGCAGCTTGAAGTTCCTCTCGCCGCGCGCCTGCTGGGCCGCCTCTTCGGCCGGGAGGAAGCGGCCCCGCGGGTGGAGCTCATCGCGCAGGTACTGGCGGAAGTAGCCCACCGCGTGGTCGATGCGGCGCACGTCGTAGGTGGCCGCCGCCTTCTTCGCGCGCAGCTTGAGCCAGGCGTCGCCGTCCTTCTCCAGCGCCTCGAAGTCGAAGAAGGGCAGGCCCCAGTCCTGGCCGTCGGCGGAGAAGTCGTCGGGGGGCACGCCCAGGCGCTTGTCGCGGCGCAGGTACGGGGGCCAGGCCCAGCAGTCGGCCGAGTCCTGGCCGATGATGAAGGGCTCGTCGCCGCACAGCAGGATGCCTCTGGCCCGCGCCTGGGCCCGCACCTTGTTCCACTGCTCCTCGGCCACCCACTGCAGCCACTGGTGGTAGCGGCCGCGGCGGCGGTGCTCGGTGCGGGCCACCTCCAGGGCCTTCGGGTCCCGGGTGGCGAGGCCCTGGGGCCAGTCCCACCAGGGCTTGCGGTTGAAGGCCTCGGAGAGGGCGGCGAACAGCGAGAAGCCTTCCAGCCAGGTGCGGTTGTCCAGCGCCCACTGGTCGAACTCGCGCGCGCGGGCGGACGGGCCCTGGCCCTCGAAGGCGGCGAAGGCGCGCTCCAGGGCGGCCGTCTTCACCGGGAAGACGAGGTCGTAGCGGACGTGCTTCGCGGCGCGCGCCTGCTCGAGGTGCTGCTGCTCGGCGTCGGTGAAGGTGACGCCTTCCGGCAGCCAGCCGAGGTGGATGAAGAGGGGGTTGAGCCCAAAGGCGCTGCGGGTGGAGTAGGGGCTGGGGTCGCCCGGTGCGGTGGGCAGCAGCGGCAGCACCATGAGCAGCTTCTGCTGCGCGAGCTGCAACCAGGAGAAGAAGGCGTCGAAGCCGGCGAAGTCGCCCACGCCGGCGTCGTGCGCGCTGCGCAGCGAGAAGATGGGCTGCAGAATCCCCGAGAGCCGGCCGTGCGGAGTCATGAAGCGTTTCCCCGAGTGGGGCTGTAGCACAGGGGAGCGCGGTGGCTAGCGGATCAGCGGATCCGCGCAAAGAGGGGGAGCACCAGAGTTGACAATCCGGGGGTCCTCCAGGCCCTCGGTGGTGCTGTCTCCGAGGGCCACGGAGCGGTGGAAGCGGGTCATCGGCCAACCTTCTGGCACGAGGCGGGGCCGCGAGACACCCACGCGGCGGCGAGCCCACGCTTGACTCGTCGTTAACCATTTGGTTAAACCAAACGCCCAAGACGGAGGCGCCATGGACGCGACTCAGACCCGGGAACGAATCCTCGGCGCGGCGGACGCGCTGTTCGGCGAATTGGGCTTCGACGTGACGACCACGCGCGACATCGCGGAGCGCTCGGGCGTCAACAAGGCCCTCATCCACTACCACTTCGGCACGAAGGACGACCTGCTCGAGGCGCTGCTCGAGGGCTACTACGCGAAGCTGGGTGAGGCGTTGACCGCCGCGCTGGGCAGGCGCAAGGGGCTGGCGGCGCAGGTGGAGGAGGTGCTGGACGCCTACGCCGACTTCCTGGCGGAGCACCGCTCCTTCACCCGCATCGTACAGCGCGAGGTGGCCAGCGGCCGGCACGTGGAGCGGGTGGTGCAGCGCACGCTGCCCATGTTTCAACTGGGGATGACCTGGCTGGACGAGGCGCTGACCGGGGCGCCGCGGGACTTCGACGCGGTGCAGGTGCTCACCACCGTCTACGGGATGGTCGTCACCTGGTTCACCTACGGCGAGGTGCTCCGGCAGTTGAGTGGGAAGGACCCCTTCGCGCCAGCCGCGCTCGCCGCCCGCAAGCGCCACGTGAAGAAGGTGGTGTCGCTGCTGCTGGCCGAAGTCGAAGGGAGGAGGTGATGCACCCGAAGAACGCGGCGCAGAAGGCCCGGCTCCTCTCCGCGGCCCACTGGCTGTGCATCGAGCGCGCCCGCTACGGCACCGAGGCCTACTTCCAGCACGAAGGCCTGCACCCCTCGCTGCGCGCGGCGAAGGTGCTGCAGCGGGTGCTGGAGAAGATGACGGTGCGCATCGAGCCCGACGAGCTCCTGGTGGGCAACCGGTCCTCGAGGCCAATCGCGCCGCCCATCGCCCCGGAGCGCGGCGACTTCACCTTCGTCTTCCGCTACCTGATGGAGGACCTGGAGGCCTTCGGCTACCGCATCACGCCCGAGGACCGCGAGGTGCTCTTCCGGGACATCATCCCCGCGTGGGAAGGGAAGACGGTGCGCGACGCGAAGGTGGCGGCCTTCGAGGCGCACGGGCTGTCCAGCACGCTGAACGCCTCGCCCCCGGAGCTGCTGCGCAAGCTGCGCGCCTTCGGGCCCCGCACCCTGGCGCGCATCGTCTCTCCGCGCGGGGACACCCGGGCCTTCTTCTCGCGCCTGCCCAGGCTGGTGCGCGCGGTGAAGGCCGGCGCCAGGGACAACCTGCAAGGCCGCGGCCGCTGCACCGACACCCAGGCGCACCTCGTGCCGGGCCACAAGAACGTTCTGCGGCTGGGCTTCTCCGGCCTCCGGGACGAGGCGCGAGCGCGGCTCACACAGGCCACGGACGAGGCGCAGCGAGCCTTCCTCGACTCGGTCGCCCTCACCTGCGAGGCGATGCGCGACTTCTCGTTGCGCTTCTCGTCGCTCGCCCGGTCGATGGCGCAGGCCGCGCCCGACTCCGAGCGCCGCGGGGAGCTGTTGGCCATCGCCGGGGCCTGCGAGCGCGTCCCGTGGCTGCCGCCGCGCAGCTTCGCCGAGGCGGTGCAGGCGCTGTGGTTCGTCCAGAACGCCGCCATCATCAGCTACGGCGCGGGCAGCGGCATCACCCCGGGGCGGGTCGACCAGCTCCTCTTCCCCTTCTACCAGGCCGACCGCGCCCGGGGCGCCCTCACCCGCGAGCACGCCCTGCGCCTCATCGAGGAGCTGGTCATCAAGCTCAACGACAACGTCGTCATCTGGCCGAACATCGGCGGCGTCGAGCTCAACCACCTCGGCTCCGACGTGGAGAACCTCACCCTCGGCGGGGTGGACACGCGCGGGGAGGACGCCACCAATGAGTTGTCCTGGCTGTTCATCGAGGCGGTGGAGAACACCAACCTCGCCACCACCGCCTCCTTCCGCGTCTCGAAGAAGAGCCCGCCGGACTTCGTGCGCCGGGTGGTGCAGATGCACCGCCGCACCAACTCCCCCGCCTTCCTCAACGACGAGACGGCCATCGCCGCGCTGGTGAAGGACGGCTACCCGCTGGAGGCGGCGCGCGACTACTGCCTCGTGGGGTGCGTCGAGCCCAGCGGCAACGGTGACACCTTCGGGGCCACCGGCGGGACGAAGGTGTACTTTCCCACCGCGCTGGACCTGGTGTTCCACCGCGGGCGCACCACCTTCTTCGGCAACCAGGACGGGCCGGACACCGGAGACCCGCGGGCCTTCCGCACCTTCGAAGACTTCCTGGCCGCCTTCTTCCGGCAGCTGGAGGTGATGGTGGCGCAGGTGACGCACGCCACGCGGCTGCGAGACGCCATCTGGGCCGAGCGCTTCCACAACCCGCTCCTCTCCTGCACCATCGACGGCTGCCTCGAGAGGGGCCGCGACATGACGGCCGGCGGCGCGCGCTACAACTTCGGCGCGGTGGGCGGCGGAGGGCTGGGCACGGTGGTGGACTCGCTGGCGACGGTGCGGGCCCTGGTCTTCGAGGAGCGCGCGGTGTCGATGGAGGAGCTGCTGGCGGCGCTCGAGGCCAACTTCCGCGGCCACGAGGCGCTGCGCCAACGGCTGCGGGCCGGCCCCCGCTTCGGCAATGACGACGAGCGCACCGACGAGCTGGCGCGCGTCGTCGTGGCGCGCTTCTGCGAGCTGGTGCGCCGCGAGCCGACCGTCACCGGGGGCCACTTCAAGGCCAGCCTCATCTCCTACGGGATGAACGTGTACGAGGGCGCGCTGGAGCCGGCCACGCCGGACGGCCGCGGGGCCGGGCAGCCCCTGTCCAACAGCATGTCCCCCAGCAACGGCGCGGAGCGAAAGGGGCCCACCGCGGCCCTCAATTCGCTCGCGCGCATCGACCAGACGGACATCGGCTACGGGAACTCCGTCAACATGCGCCTGCCTCAGGGCCTCGTGGCCTCGGAGAAGGGCGCCCAGGCCGTGGCCAGCCTGGTGCACGCCTACTTCCACAAGGGCGGCTTCCACGTGCAGTTCAACGCGGTGGACGCGGCGACGCTTCGCGAGGCTCAGCAGCGCCCGCAGGACTTCGCCGACCTCATCGTGCGGGTGTCGGGCTACTCCGCGTACTTCACCCGGCTGGGGCGGCAGATTCAGGACGACCTCATCGCGCGGGCCCAACTGTCGCCGTGAAGGGGCGCGTCTTCGACGTCCAGCGCTTCAGCGTGCACGACGGGCCGGGCATTCGCACCACCGTCTTCCTCGCCGGCTGCCCCCTGCGCTGCGCCTGGTGCCACAACCCGGAGGCCTTCGCCGGGGAAGGCGCGCGGCTGAGGGACGTGGAGGACGTGCTGGCCGAGGCGCTGCGCGACCGCGACTACTGCGCGGCCAGCGGCGGGGGCGTCACGGTGTCGGGCGGGGAGCCGCTCCTGCAGGCCGGCTTCGTGCGCGAGCTGTTGAAGCGCGCCCGGGCGGAGCGCCTCCACACCTGCGTGCAGACGTCGGGGGCGGTGCCGGAGGAGTTGGTGCGCTCGGTGGAGGAGGTGGTGGACCTCTTTCAGTTCGACCTCAAGCACCTGGACGGACAACGCCACGAGGCGCTCACCGGCGTCGGCAATGAGCGGCTTGTCGAGAACGCCCGTGGGCTCGCCGCGCGCGGGGCCTGCGTGGAGTTCCGCCTCCCCGTGGTGCCCGGCTTCACCGACGACGACGCCAACCTCCGCGCGCTGGCGGCCTTCCTCACGGGCCTCGGGGTGCGCGCGCTGCAGTTGGTGCCCTACCAGCGGATGTACCTGGACAAGTACCGGGCGCTGGGGCTGGCGGCGCGCTGTGCGCACGTCGAGCCGCCCAGCGCGGCGCACCTGGAGCGCGTCAGGCGCACCCTGGCCGGCGCGGGAGTCGACGCGGCCGTGGCTGGCTGAGCCTCAGTGCGAGGGCGTGGGGTGCTGGATGGCCCAGGTGCGGGCGAACCAGGCATCCAGCGACAGCCTGCCGCCGCCGTGCGCCACGCAGAGGCAGAGGAGGAAGAGGACCAGCAGGGCGAACTCCAGGCTGGGGTTGGCGCCGAAGAAGCCGGTGCGCAGGTGGACGAAGAAGATGGCGCCCACCAGCACCGGAACCTGCACCGCGGCGGCCAGGCGCGTCGCCAGCCCCAGGGCCACCAGCAGCCCGCCCGCGAGGTGCGCGAAGGCGACGAAGTGGCCGAGGAAGAGCCCGCCCGAAATCTCCCAGCCGCTGCCGCGCAGCAGCTCCAGGACGTCGCCGGAGTGAGAGACGAACCACACCCCTTTCGCCAGCAGGCCCACCCCCAGGTAGATGCGCAGGAGCTCGAAGGCGAGGTCGCGGTGCGACTCCAGCCAGGCGCGCAGGCGGTCGATTCGTTCCATGGCGGCCTCCTTGGTGTGGCCGCGCGAGCCCCTCCCGGTCGCGCGAGACCCGAGGAACCCGTAACGGCGGGCGCCCCAGGGCGCATCGGCGCGCCGCGTCGAAGGGGTGGTACGCTCCAACGCATGTCGCTGCCACCCACCAGCCAGGACCTCCTGGAGCCATCCACGAGGCCCTATTTCCTCTGGTGGCTGGATGCGACCGTCGCCGACCTTCGTCGCCACCTCCAGTCCGAGGACCTGGAAGAGCGGGCGTACTGGATGGGCGCGCTGCTGCGTGAAGCCAACTCGCGGGACGTCTGGCTCTTCGTCACACCGGAAGAGGTGAAGGCGCTGTGGCCCTTGCTGGTGCGTCACCTGGGGCGGACGCGCGAGCGCTGGGCCTGGTTGCTGGGGTTGCCTGCGCCCCAATGGCCCCCGGCTGAGGCGCATGGCGCCTAGCTTCGACCGGCGCGTGGTGCCTGAGGGCGTGCTCCGCTTCGTCCGGGCGTGCCAGGCGAGGGTCCGCTGTGTGCTCGGAGGCGGAGCGGCCCTGAGCGGCGTCTTCCTCGCACACCGGCTGTCCCACGACATTGACCTCTTCTGTCGCGACCGGGAGGACGTCCGCACGCTGTCGCAGGTGCTCTCGGACGCGGCGAGCGAAGTCGGCGGCAGGGTGAGCCTCGTTCAAGATGCAGGGGACTTCGTGCGCGCCGAGCTGAAGTTGGGTGGCGAGGTGCTCGCCGTTGATCTCGTCCTCGACACAGCGAAGAAGCTGGCCGCTCCTCTGTCAGTCGACGGTGTCGAGGTCGAGTCCCTGGAGGACCTCCGCGCCGCGAAGCTCACCTGCCTGCTGTCGCGCTCCGAGCCGCGCGATCTGGTCGACGTGATGTTCCTCGACCGGGCCGGGTTCCCTCCCGAGGCAGACCTGCCGCTCGCGCTCGAGAAGGACGCCGGAGTCGACCCGGCGGTGCTCGGTTGGCTCCTCGGCCAATTCCCCGTGGAACCCCTGCCCCAGATGCTCCTCCCGCTCACCGCGGACCAACTCCGTGCGTTTCGCGAAGGCCTCCGGGAGCGCATCCGCCGCGTGGCGACGGCCCCGCCCGAGGGACGTCTGCGCTGAGTCAGCCCACCCACGCCCGCGCGTTGCGGAAGAAGCGCATCCACGGGCTGGCCTCACCCCAGCCCTTCGGGTGCCACGACAACTGCACCGTGCGGAAGACGCGCTCCGGGTGCGGCATGAGGATGGTGGCGCGCCCGTCCGGCGTGGTGACGGCGGTGATGCCGCCCCGCGAGCCGTTGGGGTTGAGCGGGTACACCTCCGTCGGCTGGCCGTCGTGGTCCACGTAGCGCGCCGCCACCAGGCCCTGCGCCTCGAGCGCCTTCGCCTGCGCCGCGTCGGAGAACTCCACCCGGCCCTCGCCGTGCGACACCGCCACCGGCAACACGCTGCCCGCCATGCCGCGGAAGAAGAGGGACGGGCTGTCCTCCACGCGCAGCATCGAGAGGCGCGCTTCGAATTGCTCGCTCGCGTTGCGCACGAAGCGGGGCCACGGCGCCGCGCCCGGCACCAGCGACGACAGGTGGGACACCATCTGGCAGCCGTTGCACACCCCCAGGGTGAAGGTGTCGGGCCGCGCGAAGAAGGCCGCGAAGGCGTCGCGGGCCTGCGGGTGGAAGAGGGCCGACTTGGCCCAGCCTCCGCCCGCGCCCAGCACGTCGCCGTAGGAGAAACCGCCGCACGCGGCCAGGCCCTTGAAGTCCGCGAGCGCCACCCGCCCCTCGAGGAGGTCGCTCATGTGCACGTCCACCGCGGTGAAGCCGGCCCCCGTGAAGGCCGCCGCCATCTCCACCTGTCCGTTGACGCCTTGCTCCCTCAGGATGGCCACCTTCGGCCGCACGCCCTTCACGAGGAAGGGCGCCGCCACGTCCTCGGTCAAGTCGAAGGTGGGCTGGACCGTGAGCCCGGTGAAGCCCGGGTCGGTGCGCAACCGGTGCTCCTGGTCCGCGCAGGCGGCGTCGTCGCGCAGCCGCTGCAGCCGCCAGGTGGTGTCGCTCCACAGCGCGCGCAGCCGGTGACGAGACGCCTCGTACACCGTGCGCCCCGCGCGCCGGAAGGTGAGCCCCTCGCCGGAGGTGGGCGCGCCGATGGGCAGGGCGGGCACCCCGCGGGCGGTGAAGGCCTGCACCACCTGGCGCGCGTCCGCGCTGCGCACCTGCAGCACCGCGCCCAGCTCTTCCGAGAAGAGGACCGCCGCGTCCGCGCCGGGCAGCGCCGACAACTCCACGTCCAGCCCGCACCCTGACGCGAAGGCCAGCTCCGCCAGGGTGACGAAGAGGCCGCCGTCGGAGCGGTCGTGGTACGCCAGCAGCTTCCCTTCGGCGTTGAGCGCCTGCACCACCTCGAAGAAGGCCTTGAGCGCCGCGGGGTCGTCCACGTCGGGCGGCGCCTCGCCCAGCTCGCCGTACACCTGCGCCAGCGCGCTGCCACCCAGCCGGTGCTTCCCCGCACCCAGGTCCACCAGCAGCAGCGTGGTAGGCCCTTCCGAGAGCGCCAGCTCCGGCGTCAGCGTGCCCCGCACGTCCTCTACCGGCGCGAAGGCGCTGACGATGAGGGACAGGGGCGCCACCACCGACTTCGACTCCTCGCCGTCCTTCCACACCGTGCGCATGGACATGGAGTCCTTGCCCACCGGGATGGCCAGGCCCAGCGCCGGGCACAACTGGGCGCCCACCGCCTTCACCGCCTCGTAGAGCCGCGCGTCTTCACCCGGCCAGCCGGCCGCCGCCATCCAGTTGGCGGACAGCCGCACGTCCGACAGCTTCGCGATGCGCGCCCCCGCCAGGTTGGTGAGGGCTTCCCCCACCGCCAGCCGCGCCGAGGCCGCCGCGTCCAGGCACGCCACCGGCGTCCGCTCGCCCACCGCCATCGCTTCGCCGGTGAAGGCGTCGTAGCTGGTGGTGGTGACCGCGCAGTCCGCCACCGGCACCTGGAAGCGGCCGACGAACTGGTCGCGCGCGACGAGGCCGGTGACGCTGCGGTCGCCGATGGTGATGAGGAAGGACTTGTCCGCCACGGAGGGCAGCAGCAGCACGCGCTCCACCGCCTCGTCCAGGCGCAGGGCGTCCACCGGGAAGGGACGCGGGGTGACGGCGACGCGCTTCGCGTCCCGGCTCATCCGAGGAGGCTTGCCGAGGATGACGTCCAGCGGGACGTCGATGGGCCGGTTGTCGAAGTGCGCGTCGGTGACGGTGAGGCGGCCGTCCCCGGTGGCGTGCCCCAGCACCGCGTAGGGGCAGCGCTCGCGCCGGCAGAAGGCCTCGAAGCGCGGCAACTGCGCGGCGTCGATGGCCAGCACGTAGCGCTCCTGCGCCTCGTTGCACCACAACTCCAGCGGCGACAGGCCTGGCTCGTCGGTGGGCACCTGGCGCAGCTCGAAGCGCGCGCCCTTCCTGCTCTCGTGCACCAACTCCGGCAGCGCGTTGGACAGGCCGCCCGCGCCCACGTCGTGGATGGAGATGATGGGGGTGGCCTCGCCCAGGGCCCAGCAGCGGTCGATGACTTCCTGGCAGCGCCGCTGCATCTCCGCGTTGTCCCGTTGCACCGAGGCGAAGTCGAGGTCCTCCGCCGACGCGCCCGACGCCACCGAGGACGCCGCGCCGCCGCCCAAGCCGATGAGCATCGCCGGGCCGCCCAGCACCACCAGCGCCGCGCCCGCGGGAATGGCCCCCTTCTTCACGTGCTCCGCGCGGATGTGGCCCAGCCCGCCCGCCAGCATGATGGGCTTGTGGTAGCCGCGCAGCTCGCGCTTCCCCCCGGCCGCGGGCACCGACTGCTCGAAGGTGCGGAAGTAGCCGGTGAGGGCCGGCCGGCCGAACTCGTTGTTGAAGGCCGCGCCGCCCAAAGGCCCGTCCACCATGATGTCCAGCGCGGAGGCGATGCGGCCGGGCTTGCCGTACGGCACCTCCCACGGGCGCGGCGCGTCGGGCAGCCACAGGTTCGACACCGAGAAACCCACCAGCCCTGCCTTGGGCTTGCTGCCCCGCCCGGTGGCCCCTTCGTCGCGAATTTCTCCGCCCGAGCCGGTGGAGGCGCCGGGGTAGGGCGACACCGCGGTGGGGTGGTTGTGCGTCTCCACCTTCATCAGGATGTGCGTGGGCTCGACGTGGGCGCGGTACACCTCGTCGTCCGCGTCGGCGAAGAAGCGCCCGGCGGTGAAGCCCTCCATCACCGCGGCATTGTCCCTGTACGCGGACAGCACGCCTGCGGGCGTGGCGGCGGTGGACTTCTTGATGAGCTGGAAGAGGGAGTCCGCCTGCGGCACCCCGTCGAGGGTGAAGTCGGCGTTGAAGATTTTGTGCCGGCAGTGCTCGGAGTTGGCCTGGGCGAACATCATCAACTCCACGTCGGAGGGGTCGCGCCCCAGGCGGGTGAAGGCGTCCACCAGGTAGTCCACCTCGTCCGCGGCCAGCGCGAGGCCCAGGTCCGTGTTGGCCTTGTCCAGCGCGGCGCGGCCCTTCGCGAGGACGGGGACGGTGGTGAGGGGCCGGGGCGCCTGGTGCACGAAGAGGCGCTCGCAGTCCTCCACCGCCGGCAGCACCGCCTCCGTCATCCGGTCATGGAGCGCCGCAAGCAGCGCGCGCTCGTCGGAGAGGGCCCCGGCGAGGCGCCACTCGATGCCCCGCTCCAGGCGGCGCACCGCGGACAGGCCGCAGTTGCGCGCGATGTCGGTGGCCTTCGAGGACCAGGGCGAGGTGGTCCCCGGGCGGGGCACCACCACGAAGACTCTCCCCTCCACCCGCGGCGAGTCCTGGCGGGGGCCGTAGGTGAGCAGCGCGTCCAGCGTGCGGCGCTCCTCGGTGGACAGGGGGCGCGGGGTGTCCGCCACGTGCACGAAGTGGGCGCTGGCGGCGGTGACGCCGGAGTTGGACGCCTTGAGGCGCGCCAGGCGGCGGGCGAGGCGGGCCGGGGTGAAGGCCGGGGCTCCAGGGAGAATCAACATGCGGCGCATCCTGCCCCTGTCGCAAGCATGAGGAAAGGCGATGGGAGATGATGAGCCCCATCGTCAATGCCGATTGGTAGAGTGTCCCGCGTGGAGCTGCGCAGCGACCGGCTCAAGGTGTTCGACGCGGTGGTGCGCGAAGGAGGCTTCTCCCGCGCCGCCCAGGCGCTCCACGTCACCCAGTCCTCGGTGAGCCAGGCCATCGCCGCGCTGGAGGCGGACGTGGGGGAAGACCTCTTCGCGCGGGGCGGGCGACAGGTGCGCCTCACCGACGCGGGGAGGACGCTGCACCGGCACGCGGGGGTGGTGCTGCGCGCGGTGGAGGAGGCCCGGGCCGCCCTGGCGCTCCAGCGGGACCTCGCCACCGGCACCTTGAGCGTCGGCACCAGCGACACCCTGGCCGCCTGGCTCCTCCCGCCCGTGTTCTCCTTGTTCCGGCGCGAGTTCCCCGGCGTCGAGCTCAGGCTGGACAACCGCCCTTCCCCCGCCGTCGCCGAGGCCGTGGCCAGCCACTCCCTCGACCTCGGCGTGGTGTCCCTGCCGCTTCCGCCCTCGGTGAGCGCGGGCGTGCGCGCCCTGCGCCAGGTGCCGCTGCGCCCCCAGCGCGACGTGGTGGTGGTGCCTCGCGGGCACCCGCTGGCCAGGAGGACGCGCCTGCGGCCCGCCGAGCTGGCAGCGCACCCGCTGGTGCTGCTCGCCCGCAGCACCGCCTCCCGCGCGTGGCTCGACGCGCACTTCACCGCCGCCGGCGTGCAGCCGAAGGTGGTGATGGAGATGAGCAGCGTAGAGGTGCTCAAGCGCCTCGCTGCCCTGGGCTTCGGCGCCGCCGTGGTGCCCGACGTGGCGGTGGGCGATGCGCCCGACCTGGTGGCCGTGCCCCTGTCGGGCCTCCACCAGCGCCGCATGGTGGGGCTGCTGGTGGGGGGCACTCCCTCACGGGCCGCGCGCGCCTTCGCCGAGGTGGCCCGCCGCGTCTTGAAGGCTCCCGGGTGACGCGCTGGGCGGTGTCCCTCTGCGCCGTGCTCGCTCCAGCAAGCCCCTCGCCTCGACCCTCCCGTGACCAGGGGACCAGGGCTTCGCTGCTATTCCCCGGGGGGACAGCGCCCCTGCCGCACGCCCGTGCGGACTCTCCAATCGCGTGACAGCCCGCCCGCCACGCCCGAGGTCAATCTCTCGCTGCAGTCCCGGGGGGACAACGCCCCTGCCGCACGCCCGTGCGGACTCTCCAATCGCGTGACAGCCCGCCCGCCACGCCCGAGGTCAATCTTTCGCTGGAGGTGCCTTGAGGGAATCGATGCACCCGCAAGGGCGCCCGTGGGTTATTCCTTCCACGGCCATGTTCGAGCTCCTCCGGAACACCGGGATGAAGCAGCGCCTGGCCTGGGTGCTCGTCGTGCTGCTGTCCGCCGCCTGGGGCGTGCCCCTCTGGCTCGTCGTCCCCCTCGCCCTCGTCCCTTTCGCCGCGCCCGCCCTCCGCTCCTTGAGAAGGCGCGCCCGGAGACGCCCGACGGTGCTCCTCCACGGTACCGTCGAGCCTCCGACGGAGCGCCACGCCTACAAGCCCCCCACCACCGTGCCCGCCCTCCTCGCTGCCCTCGAGTTGGCTCAGGCCGGCGCCGTCGAACCCCGCGCCGATGGCGCCAACGTCACGCTGAAGGAAGGCGGATGGGCCAGCTTCACCGCCGCCCTCCCGGAGCGCGTGACGCAGTCCACCCTCGCCCTCCAGGGGACCTCCGTCGCCGCCCTCGCCCTCCTCTGCGACGCGCTCGCCCGCGAGTTGGGCCCCATGCGCCTCGACGTCGACGGCGTCCAGGTGGTCATCGACGGCACCCGGCCCCACGGGCTGCTCCTGCGCGACGTCTCCCAGGCAATGGAGGCGCGCGTCCGCCGCCCCCCGCCGCCCTCGAAGTCGCCGCCCCCCGGGCTCCTTCACTGACGCTCGCCTCCCGTCACGCCCGCATTCCCCGCGTCGCCCACCTGCCGGTTGCACTTCCAGTCCAACCCCGGGGTTACGCGGGAATGCGGAACCTCCTCTTCTTCCTCGCCGCCTCCAACCTGCTGCTCCTGTCTGGCTGCGGCCCCACGCCCCCGGCCTGTGACGCCTCCACCTGTGCCGGCTGCTGCACGCCCCAGGGCACCTGCGCGGGAGGCGGCAGCCCGCTGGAGTGCGGCTCCGGCGGCGCCAACTGCTCCGCCTGCGCCCCCGGCCAATCGTGCCTCACCGGCTCCTGCTTCACCCTGCCCTCCTGCACCCCGAAGACCTGCGCCAGCGCCAGCGCCAACTGCGGCGCCCTCTCGGACGGCTGCGGAGGAATCCTGTCCTGCGGCACCTGCACCGCCGGCGAGAGCTGCGGCGCCGGAGGCACCCCCAATGTCTGCGGCCCCGGCACCTGCACCCCGCGCACCTGCGCCTCCGAGGGCTTCGACTGCGGCATGGCCTCCGACGGCTGCGCCGCGGTGCTGGACTGCGGCACCTGCCAGGCGGGCTCCACCTGCACCGCGAATCGCTGCACCTGCCAGCCGCGCACCTGCTCCTCCCTGGGGAAAGACTGCGGCCCCCTCTCCGACGGGTGCGGCCGCACCCTCGACTGCGGCACCTGCACGTCGCCCCAGACGTGCGGCGGCGGCGGCACAGCCAACGTCTGCGGCACCGGCAGTTGCACGCCCACCACCTGCGCCGCGCAGGGCAAGGACTGCGGCACCCTCGAGGACGGCTGCGGCGGAATGCTGTCCTGCGGCACCTGCACCGCGCCTCAGACGTGCGGCGGCGCCGGCGTCGCCAACGTCTGCGGCGCCACCTGCGCGTTGAGCTGCCCGCCCGGCTACTCCTGTGACGCCCTCGGCGCCTGCCGCGGCGGCTCACCCGTCAACCTGTCCTTCGACGTGCGCACCTTCACCGTCAGCGGCAGCGTGACGCTCAACGGCGCGCCGCCGTCCGGTACCGGCAGCACCGGCTCCTGCAGCACGAGCCCCCGCGGCTGGGTGGAGCTCTCCGACGCCGCCCGCGGCTACTCCTTCTCGCTGCCCATCGCCTGCATGGGCACGCCCGCGCCCTTCACCGGGCTGGTGTACCCGGGCACGTACCGGGTGAAGGTGCGCGGCAACACCTCGTACTCCAACCTCCCGGG
>JADLDB010000011.1 GCA_020846875.1 Myxococcales bacterium
CGCCTCGAGCGACTCTCCGGCGCAACCGCCGAGAAGCTCGAGGACTTCGCGGTGCGGAACATCCGCTCGCACGCGGTCGCGCGCACCGATGGGCTCGCCTCCTACGACGGCTTGCCCGCCGTCGGCACCACGTCGGCTTGCCAACATGTTGGGGCTCCAATCAGGGTGGGGGGGGCGGTGTCGCCCGCCGCGCAACAGGTGAGGCACGACTGACTTGCCCCCTCCAGGCCGCTGCGGCGCCAACGCAAGGTTCCAGCGGCAGCGAAGCGGGTCCGAATCGACCCGCGCCTCGGGTAGGGTGTGCGGCCCGATGGTTGAAGCGGCACCCGACACGCGGCCCGTCATCCTCTACGTGGAGGACGACGCGGACACCTTCCGGCTGGCGCACCTGCGGCTGCAGCAGAAGTACCGCCTCCTCCACGCGGCGACGGACCGGGAGGCCTGCGCGCAGCTCGAGGTGTGGGGCGAGAAGCTGTACGCGGTGTTGATGGACCTCGAGCTGCAGGGCAGCCTGCTGGACGGGCTGGCGCTGGTGCGGCTCATCCGCGGGCAGTTGCCGGCCGGGCAGAGCCCGCCCTACGCGCGCCGGGTGCCGGCGCTGAGCGTGCCCGTCCTGGTGCTGACGGCGTCCACCGCGCGGCACACCGAGGCGGAGGCGCGGGCCATGGGCGCCACCCACTTCGCCACCAAGCCCATCGACTTCGCGCGCCTCAACCTCGCGCTGGCGCAGGTGAACATTCAGTCGGTGATGGCGCGGCTGACGACGAAGGCCGTCGTGGCGCGCTGAGCCGGCCTGCGCGGGGAAACTCGTTCAGTCCTCCAGGCAGTCATGCCAACCTGCGCGCCCTATGGGCAGCTTGTGGGCTCGACTTTCCCTGCGGGTGCAGACGGCCTTCGCGGTGGTGACGCCGTGCGTGGCGGTGGCGCTCTTCGCGTCCATCTACTTCCCCAGCCGGCTCAATGAGCAGGCCAGCGAGGCGCTGGAGGCGCAGGCGCAGAGCCTCAGCCTGCTGGCGGTCAACAACGGCGCGCCCATCATGCGGCTCATCCGCGACGGGCTGGCCACCCCGTCCGAGCTCAACGGCATCTTCGAGGGCGTGCGCGCCAGCGGGAACGTCACCCAGTTGGGCGCCCTGGCGGTGCTGCCGGACGAGGTGCGGGCGGAAGGCGGGAAGCGCTTCGTGGAGGTCAAGCCCAAGGACGCCACGGTGCAGGTGCAGGGCGACCTGCCCAGCGGCCGCTACGAGGTGCCGCCGCCGGGCGAGTGCGCCGTGACGCGGGGCGCGGTGCTGGACGTGCGCTGCACCGCGAAGGACCAGGACTACGAGGCCACCATGGTGGTGCGCTTCTCGCTGGAGAAGTTCGCCGCGCAGCAGCGGGAAAACCAGATCGCCGGCATCTGGGTGTTGCTGGCGGCGCTGGGCGTGGGCCTCACCCTGGCCTTCGTGGTGTCGGGGGCCATCGCCGGTCCGATGGGCGTGGTGAGCCGGGTGGCGCGGGAGGTGGCGTCGGGCGACGTGACGGTGCCGCAGGTGGAGGTGACGGGCGCCAACGAGGTGGCGTCGATGGCCGCGTCGGTCAACGACATGCTGAAGAGCCTGCGCAACCTGGTGAGCGAAATGGTGGGGCTCACCAACCGGCTGAAGAGCGCGGCGGGCGGCCTCATCGCGGCCTCCAGCGACCAGGAGCACGTCACCAGCCAGCAGTCGGCCTACTCCCAGCAGATCGCCGCCACCTTCGAGGAGCTCTCGCGCACCGCGGAGATGATTACCCGCTCCACCGAGGTGGTGGAGCAGGCGGCGCTGCGCACCAACACCGCGGTGGACGAGGCGCGCGCGGTGGTGACGGAAATCGTCCAGGGGATGACCACCATCCGCCACGAGGCGAAGGAGGTGGCGGACGCCATCACCAAGCTCAACGGCGACGTGCAGCAGGTGTCGCGCATCGCGCAGCTCATCAAGCAGGTGGCGGACCGGTCGGACCTCCTGGCGCTCAACGCGGCGCTGGAAGGGACCAAGGCGGGCGAGGTGGGGCGGGGCTTCTCGGTGGTGGCGGCCGAGATGCGCAAGCTGGCGGAGAACGTGGCGCAGAGCGCGCGCGACATCGGCCGTATCGTCGAGAGCGTGCAGGCCTCGGGCGACCTGGCGGTGTCGCGGGCCAAGCAGGGCGTCGACTCGTCGGACCGGGGCGTGGCCATCGCCGAGCGCGCGTCGTCGGCGTTCGAGCAGATTGTGGAGCTGTCGCGCGGCACGAAGGAGGCCGCGCAGCAGATTGCGGTGGCCACGCGGCAGCAGCGCCAGTCGTCGGAGCAGGCGGTGGCGGGCGCCCGGAACATCGCCGACTTGATGAAGCAGGGCGTGGACGCGACCAGCCGCACCACGCGCATCGCGCAGGACCTCCAGCAGAGCGTGGAAGCCCTGACCGGCGTGACGGGGAAGTTCAAGGTGGAGGCGTAGCCGCTCGCGTCAGTCGAGGTAGCCGCGCTTCTGCTGGTCCCGCTCGATGCTGCGGAAGAGCGCGCCGAAGTTCCCTTCGCCGAAGCTGAAGTGATTCTTCCGCTGGATGAGCTCGATGAAGATGGGGCCGATGAGGTTCTTGGTGAAGATCTGCAGCAGGTAGCCCTCGGCGTCGCCGTCGACGAGCACGTTGCGCCTGCGCAGCTCCGCCTTGTCCTCGGTGACTTGCCCGAAGCGCGCGAACACGTCCTGGTAGTAGGCGTCGTCCATGTCCAGCAGCTCCACCGGCGTGCCCTCGAGCTTCTTCAGCGAGCCGAGGATGTCGTCGGTGATGAACGCCAGGTGCTGGATGCCCGGGCCCCGGTACTCCTCGAGGTACTCGTTGATTTGCGACTTCTTCTCGTCCGCCTCGTTGATGGGGATGCAGAAGTACCCGCACGGCGAGCGCAGCGCGAAGGACGTGAGGCCCGTCTTTGCCCCGCGAATGTCGAAGTACCGCACCTCCTCGAAGCCGAACACCGACTTGTAGAAGCCGGCCCACGTCTGCATGGTGCCCTTCTCCACGTTGTTGGTGAGGTGGTCGATGGCGGTGAAGCCCTTGTCGGGCACCACCTCCGGCGCCGCCAGCTCCCGAAAGCCCAGGCGCTCCCACCTCCTCGCGTCCGTCCAGCGATCCACGAAGTAGATGAGGCTGTCGCCGATGCCGTAGATGGCCGGCACCGGCTTGCCGCCGGCGAGGAAGTCACCTTCGGGCCGCGCGCGCGCGCCGTTCTTCGTGGCCGCCGCCAGCGCCGCCGTCGCGTCCTTCGTGCGCCAGCCCATCGAGCAGATGGACGGCCCGTGCAGCTTCGCGAAGCCCGCCGCGAAGGACTGCGGCTCGCGGTTCACCAGGAAGGTGATGTCACCCTGCTGGTAGAGGTCGATGGGCTTCGACGCGTGGCGCATCGTCTTCGACAGGCCGAAGCCCTTGAACAGCGCGTCCAGCTTCCCGGGCTCGGGCGAGACGAACTCCACGAAGTCGATGCCCTCGAGGCCGCAGGGGTTTCTCGGCGAGACGGGGAACTGCGGGGGACGGACGGCGCTCATGGGCTGCTCCAGCTCTTCCAGTAGTCGCTCAGCTCGCAGCGCTCCGCGGCGGCCAGCGGGACGAGCGGGTTCTTCGTGTCCAGCATCACCGCCACCTCCTCGGTGCGGGTGGCCTTCTTCGAGCGCTCGAAGGCCTTCTCCTGCGGGCCATGGTGCAGGCCCTGCGGGTGGAAGGTCAACATGCCGGGGGCGATGCCCGCGCGGCTGAAGAACTCGCCCGAGTGGTAGAAGAGGACTTCGTCGAAGTCGATGTTCGAGTGGAAGAAGGGCACCTTCAGCGCCTGCGGGTCGCCGTTCTCCAGCGGCCGCGGGAGGAAGCTGCAGAGGACCGCGTTGCGCATCACGAAGGTGGTGTGGGCCGACGGCGGCAGGTGGTACCGGTCGGACAGCACCGGGCGAATGTCCCGCACGTTCAGCTTCAGCGCCGACAGCGTGCCCTTCCAGCCCACCACGTCGTGCGGGTTGAAGGGGTAGAAGACCTTCGTCACCTGGCCCAGGCGGCTGATGCGCAGCTCGTACTCGCCGGTGGGGCCGGGCTGGAGCGAGCTGGCCTCGGGCGTCGGCACCTGGAGGACGGCGGGGTCGAAGAGCGCGTGCTGGCCCAGCATGCCCTTCTCCGGGAAGGTGACCTCGCTGAAGGCCTCGGTGACGAGGAAGCGCGACGCGCTGGTGGGCGAGAGCCGGTAGGCGGTGCCGCGCGGCAGGTACAGGTAGTCGCCGGACTCATAGGCGAGCGGCCCGAAGTCCGTCTCCAGGCGGCCCGCGCCCGCGTGCACGAAGACGACCTCGTCGGCGTCGGCGTTCCGGAAGAGGTACGGCATGGGCTCGGCCAGGGTGGCCAGCGAGAGCCGCACGTCGGCGTTGCCCAGCACCCCGTGGCGCGCGGCCAGCCAGTCGTCGCCGGCCCGGCCTTCCAGCTTGTTCAAGTCATAAGCGTGGTTCTTCAGCGGCCCCTCGATGCGCGTCCAGCCCACCGGCGGGTGCTGCCGGTAGAGGTGCGCGTAGCGGCCGAAGAAGCCGTTGCGGGCGAACTCCTCTTCCACCGTGCCCTCGGGCAGCCCGACGTGGGCCTGCTGCGCGACGCGTCCGCGAATCCAGGGAATGTCCATGGTGGGTTGACTTAGGTCACCCCGGCCGCCCCAGGAAAGTGACAAAGAGTTGACCGTCTCTGTCTGCTTCTGTGACATTGGTTCATGCCGTGCACGTCACCCTCGAGCAGGCCCGCACCCTCGACGCGTTCGCCCGCGCCGGCACGCTGCAGGCGGCGGCGAGGGCCTTGCGCAAGGCGCACTCCGCGGTGCTGTACGCGCTCAAGCACCTCGAGTCGCAGGCCGGCCTCTCGCTGTTCGACCGCACGGGCTACCGGACGAGGCTGACGCCGGCGGGGGAGGAGGTGCTGCGGCATTGCCAGCGGCTGCTCGAGGCCGAGGCGGCGCTCACCGCGGCGTGCGAGGAGCTGCGGAGCGGCTGGGAGCCGGTGCTGCGGGTGGTGTTCGACGCCGTGGTGCCGCTGGGCCCGGTGCTGGAGGTGGTGCGCGCGCTCAAGGAAGCGAAGGCGCCCACGCGGGTGCAGTTGTCGGTGGACTCGCTGGGCGGGGTGGAGGAGCGCTTCGAGGCAGAGCACGCGCAGGTGATGATTTCGGTGCTGCCGCCGCGGCTGCAGGGCCTCACCGCCACGGCGCTGCCGGCCTTCAAGGCCCGGCTGGTCGCCCACAAGACGCACCCGCTGGCCCGGCTGAAGCGCGCGCTGACCCGTGAGGACCTCTGCGCCCACGTGCTGCTCACCGTGCGCGGCTCGGACCCGCGGCTGCAGTTGCCCACCGCACAACTGGAAGCGCAGTCCGCGGTGCACCTCTCGGACTTCCACGCCAAGAAGGCGGCCGTCGTCGCGGGCCTGGGCTTCGGGTGGCTGCCCGACTGGCTCATCGAGGAGGAGCTGGCGAAGGGCGAGGTGCTGGCGCTCAAGCTGCCGCGAGGCAGCGTGCACACCTTCGCGCCGCGGCTGTTGCACCGCGGGAGCCCCGGGCCCGCGGCGAGGAAGCTGGTGGCGCTGCTCGCGCGGTGAGGCGAAGGGCGCGCGAAGCCGGCGGTGCCTTGCTTAACCTTAGTACAGCGCCCCGCAACTCGGTGATCGATAGAGGTTGACGGACCTGAGGGAAGTTTGATCTGTCGAGGGGATGCCTCGAACGACCTCGCTGCGCATCAAGCTGTCTGCCTCTGAGAAACGGGAACTCGAGCGGCGCAGCCGCTCGATGGTGGAGGAACATCGCGTCGTGGTTCGCGCCCTGGTGATTCTCGACCTGAGTGAGGGGAAGACGCTCGCGTCAATTTCGGAGGTGCGGGGCTTGGCCA
>JADLDB010000012.1 GCA_020846875.1 Myxococcales bacterium
CAACGCCGGAACACGCGAGCTACACCGAGCTTCGCCGGACTGAAGCCAGCTTCGGTTGCCGCGCGCAGGGCGGCGACGGCGGCGAGAGGACGACCCGGGAGGAGTGCCTGCCCCAAGCATCACCCGCCCGCACGCACGCGCCTCGACGCGCGCCTCACCGCGGCTTCATCGTCGCTTCATGGCGGGGGCAACAGCCCGGCGCTCTCACCGAAGGTGCGCAGCCACGCCTGCACCGCCCGGCCGTTCTGCGGGCCCATCCGCAAGAGGTGCTTCTCCGCCGGCTCGAGGCGCTCGAGCGACTCGTCCTTGAAGGCCCAGGCGAGGCCCTTGGGCACCACCTCCACCTCGCCGGCCGGAAGCTTCACCGCCAGCATCCGCTGGAGCGCGGCGGTGAAGACGTCGTCGAAGCGCTTGCCGGGGCGGCCCAGCTCCGCGAAGGCGGCGTCGAGGAAGGGGCGCACCTGGCCGTACGTCGCGCCCGCCGTCGCGGCCGGCACCGAGGTGAGGGCCTTCGTCGGCACGTCGTACCGCGCGTAGGACTCGGGCGCGATGTACTGGCGCGTCTCGCCCGGCGGAGGCGGTGCCTTGTTCCTCTTCTTCGCCGGCTTCTTCTTCTTGTGCGGCGCGGGCGGCGCCTCTTCGCGCACCGAGAAGCCGCCGGCGAGGGAGACGAAGGGCAGCGACTCGCGGGGACTCTCGCCGTCCGCCACCGCCTGCACCGCCGCCACCAGGTGGCGCAGCGACGCCGCGTCCAGCCACTTCCCGAAGAGCGGATCCGCCGACCAGTCGCGCGCCAGCTTCTTGAGCAGCGCGTCGCCGTCCTCGATGGGCGGCAGCGCAGGCGCGGCGTCGACGGCCGTTGCCACGCCCGCGTCCACTGCCGGGGGCGGCGGCGTCTCCACCGGGCCACGTGGCGGCAACAAGGCGCTCACCGCGAAGTAGCCGGCGGCGCCCGCGACGAGGAGCACCAGCAGCGCGAGCGGCCAACTGCTGCGACGGCGCGGAGCGGACGGCGTCGGATTCGGTTCCATGCGGCGAGTCCCTCCAAGCCTCGTGCCAGGACGGCCGGCGCACCATATGGCGAAGCGACCTCCGAGTGGCACAGCCGGGTCACCCGGTGTGTCGACCCACACCCTGGGTGGGGAAAGGCCAGGGTCGCGCCCTCGCGGCCGTGCGCTAGCCTCCCCGAGGTGCGCCTCTTCCTCCTCACCGGCCTGCTCCTCGCGGCCACCGACGGCGGCGTCGACTCAGTCGCCCTGGGCTCGCTGCGCTGGCGCCTCCCGGCTGGCTCGAGCGCGACGCACCAGGCGCCGCGCGTCACCGAAGACGGCCCCTGGGGACCGGCCACCGAGGAGTCCTTCCACCTCACCCGCCCCGATGGCACCACGCTGCGCCTCGTTCGTCTGGTGCCCAAGCGCCCCCCCCGGTGGCCCGCGAAGGAGTCGGACGTCCTCGACGCCTGGCGGCGCTTCCACGGCTGTACCACCCGCCTGCTGAAGACGCGCTCACCGCTGGGCCAGGGCCCGCAGCTCACCTTCACCGGCGGCTGCAAGGGCGGCGACTCCTACGCCCTGCGCGTGCTGCGCCTCGAGGAGCCGGACGGGACCGCCAGCCTCTACGAGCTCCACGCGGACCGCGGGGTGATGGTGAAGGGGCCGCCCCTGGAGGACGCGCTCGACGCGCTGGCCGCCTCGGTGGAGCCGCGCGCCTGCGCGCCCTCGGCGTACTTCGACGCCGCCCGCAGCGATGGCGGGGTACGGGCCGACCTCGACGGGGACGGGAAGGAAGACGCGCTCCGCGTCAGCCTGGAGAGCGCCGGCTCAGGCTTCTCCACCACCGAGGTCGAGCTCCGCCTCTCCTCGCGCCGCGCACCCTTCACCCTCGCCCTCGGCCAGCCGTTCACCGCGTTCCTCTCCGCCGTCGCCGTCCCGCCCGAGCTCGAGGGCCCTGCCCGCGCGAAGGTCCGCGGCGCCCTCGCCGGCGCGTTCGAGCGGGTGGTGTGCCGCGCCGCCGATCCCTCCCTGGAGTGGCTGCTCTCACCGGGCCTGCGCTGGAAGCCGGGCCGCCCCCAACTGCCCGACACCTCCGTGCTGTCCACCGCCGACGCGGCGGCGCGCGCCCGGGCGCAGGAGCTCCTCGCCGCCCCCGCCCTGCCCAGCGAGGTGCTCCTCTCGTACCTCGGCGCCAACCACGCACGCGCAGACGCCCCGCCCTTCCGCGTGCTCGACCGCCGCGAGGGCCTCGAGCTGCTCGGCACCGCCCACGGCGTGGTGCTGTACGACCTCACGCTGCACCGCCACGCCTGGCTCTACGTGCACGAAGGCGGCGAGAAGCTGCGCTGGCCGAGCATCGTGGGTGCGTCCTTCGTGGGGAAGGACGTGGTGGTGCGCACCCGCGTCCCCGACGGGAAGGCGAAGGAGACGCGCGTCGACTTGTCCACCGGCGTTCCCCGGCGGTGAACGGGCGCAGCGCGGGCAGGGTTCGCCAAAATCGGCTGCTGAAGATCGCGCCGGTGGCAGCCGAAGCGCGGCCAGGCCGCGCCCGGAGCTGAGCCTCAACTCTCAGGTGTCGATGGAGTACTGCTTCACCAGCGCGCCCTGCTTGTTGAAGAGCGCGAGCTGCTCGGGGCCGCGGTAATCGCGGGCCTGGGTCATCACCAGGAAAGAGCCGTCCTTCTTGTTCTTGAATACCTGCGTCTGCGGCTCGCGCTCGATGCCCTTCTTCTGCTCGGCGATGACCTTCTTCATGTCCGCGCTGAGCGCGTCCGTCAGCGTGCGGCCCTTCAGCTCCTTGCCCACGTCGTAGAAGTCGCGCAGCACCCCGATGTCCGTGTGCTGCACGCAGTCCTTCCACGCCTTCATCTCGGGGGCGCGGAACACGCTGTCGTACGCGGCCTGGATGCGGCGGGCCTCGCGCTGGACGTTCTTCGTGTCCTCCTTCAGCTCGATGGCCTTGCCGTTCACGTCGAACAGCCCGAAGGAGGTGCCGAACTCGCTGTACTGCTCCAGCAGGAAGGCGGGCTTGCCGGCCACGTCGAAGGTGAAGGCCTGCGGCTTGTCCTCCGGCCAGCTCTTCTCCCACTTGTCGAACACCTTCTTCACCGCGGGCGGCAGGTCCTCGCGCGACACCTTCTTCGAGCCGTCCGAGCCCGGTCCCCATACGCCCGAGGGGCTGGCCGCCTTCTGCGCGTAGGCGACCCACTCGGCGCGCGTCATCTTCTGGTCCAGCTCCGACAGGATGAGGCGCGTCGCCCCCGCCTCGATGCTGGCCTGCGTCTTGTCGATGGCCTTGAAGATGTCGTCGATGGGCTTCTTCGAGCCGCTGGCCTTCGCTTCCTTCACCAGCGAGCGCGCCTCGGTGCGGGTGATGTGGTTGTCGGACGCGACGCGGCGGATGGTGGTGTCGAGCTTCGAGACGGGCATGGGTTCCTCGCTCTTCGTGGGAGTGCGGTCCACCAGCCTAGGCCCACGCCCCCGCCCCGGGGCGGATTTTCTGGGCCGGCCGTCACCCTGCGGAACCCGGCGCCCCGCCCCGTTGTAGGGTCGTCTGTCCCCATGGCTCTCGAGACGCGCGGGTGGACGGTGCTGATGCGCGGCGGCGTGCCGAAGGACTGGGCGCGCGCGGCGGAGGCGGTGCTGGGCGCCATGCCCTCGGCCGGCCTGACGCGCGCGGACGCCAACCGGGCGGTGCGGATGGGCCAGGGCTTCGTGGACCTGCCGCTGGCGCAAGACGCTTCGGAGCGGGTGGCCGAGGCGCTGTCCGCCCAGGGCGTCGAGGCGCGTGGGCTGCGCTGGGCCGAGTGCGAGGCCGCGGAGGTGCCCCTGCGGGCCAGGCGCGTGGACTTCGGCGGCGAGGAGGCAGTCCCCGGCTTGCCGTGGGCGCGGGTGCAGTTGGTCCACGTGGCGCTGGCCGAGCCGACCCCCTTCTTCCTCCCACCCGAGGTGAACGAGTCGACGCGCCTGTTGGGCCGCGTGGCGACCGGGGTGGGCCTCGGGGCCAGGGCGCTGGACCTCCCGGGGGTGGGTGAGGCGGCCGGGGCCGTGGGGAAGCTCGCCGACGCGCTGGGGCTGCCGGTGACGCCGTCTGACCGCGCGCCGGAGCTGCTCATCGAGCTGCTCGGCCTGTGGGCGCCGCGCGTGCAGCTCCCGGTGACGGACTTCCAGCACGAGACCGTCCCGGGCGAGCCCATCATCGGCTCGAGGCCGCGCCTGGCCAGGCTGCTGTCCCTCGTGCTGGAGAAGGCCCCCCGCGCGCGCCGCCTGGGCTGCGTGGAGGAGGCGCTGTCCCAGAGGGCGCTCGACGGCGTGCGTCCGCTGCCGGCCGGCGACCACAAGCGGCTGGTGAGCGCCCTCCTCACGGCCACGCGCCTGTGGCCCTCGTGAAGCCCCAGCGCCGGGCTCTTACGAGGCGACGCGCACCGGGACGGCGAGGGGCTCGAGCGAGAGCTGCAGCTTCTCGGTGAGGCGCCTCAACTTCTTCCCCACCGTCTTGCGCGACTGGCGGGTGACGTCGCTGATCTCCTCCTGGGTGAGGCCGTCGCGGAAGGCGTGCGTCGCCAGCTCCAGCTCCTCCAGCGACAGCGCGGCCAGCACCCGCTCGAGGTCGGCCCGCGCCGCGAGGTCCGGGTGCGCCTCGGCCGCGTCCACGAAGAGCGCGTGCTTCACGTCCCGCGACGACTTGTTGCGCAGCTGCTGCAGGCAGTGCCGCGTGGCGATGGCGTACAGCCAGGTGAGCGGCGCGGCGTGCAGGCGGAAGCGGCCGAAGCCGGACAGCGCAGCCACGAAGACCTCCTGCACCGCCTCCGACGCGTCGTCCTCGTGGCGCAGCAGGGCCAGGCAGCGCCGGTAGACGACGCCGTGGTACCGCTCGAAGAGGTGGCCGACGCCGAGGGGCATTCGTCGCTCTACTGGAAGGTGAAGGGCACGGTGACCGTGGCCTCCGCTGCCCCGGCCGGGAACTTCCAGCCCTGGATGGCCTGCACCGCGCAGGCGGCGATGGGCGTGTCGAGGAGCTCGGCGCTGGTCACCACCACGTTCTTCACCGTGCCGTCCGGACGGATGGTCCAGCGGACCACCAGCTTGCCGGTCCAGCCGGGGAACTCGAGGTGGTGCCGGTCGACGCACGCCTTGAGCTTCGTCTGGTGCTGGCGGACCACCTGCATGAAGTCGGGGCCCAGCGAGGCCGTCACGGTGGCCCGGCCGCGCGACTCGCGACCGCTGTCGGCCCTGGCGGGCGCGCCATGGCTCGGCGGAACGGAGGGCGTCCTCACCGGTGCCCCAGGGCCGATGGTCCCGCCCACCACGCTCCCGGAGAACGGCCCCTCCACGGCGTCCGCCGGGTCGAGGTCGTCGTCCAGCCCGTCGCCGTCGGCTTCCCTGCCCCTCGGCCTGGAGTCGTCGCTCGGCGTGGCGGTGGTGCTGCGGGAGCGCCCAGGCGGCACCTTCGCGGCGACCGGCGGGGGCACGGTCAAGTCCGGCACCTCGGTCGGCACCGCCACCGTCGGCCCGGACCGCGCCGTCACCGGGGTGGTGTCCACCGCCACCAGGGACGTGTACGCGGTGACCAGGTGGTACTCGAGCCCGAGGGTGGTGATCTCCTTCACCGCGTCGCTCGTCTCACCCCAGTGCTGCTGGTGGTCGACCTCCTCGATGCGCGCGCGCGCCCACATCGTCTCGAGGCCGCCGCCGCCCAGCGGCTGCGCCGGAAACTCCACCGGAGCCCGGAGCGACACCGGCTGGCCGCCCGCGTACCCCTTCACCGTGATGATCGCGGTGCCCGGCTCCCGCACCCGCCCGAGCAGCACCAGCGGCTGCCCGTCGAACAGGTCCGGCACCTGCCGGGGCAGCACGTCGAACACCTGCAGCCCGCCCCAGTCGACCTCGATGTCCGTGAGCAGCGGCCGGCTGATCCGCCGCACGAAGCGCGCCACCGCCGGCCCCGCGTCCTCGTCCGGCCGCACGTACTGGTAGAAGCCGCGCCCCACCTCCGACAGCCGCGAGAGCAGGTAGTGGTTGACGGAAGCGCCCACGCCGAAGCCGAAGAGGCGCGCGCGGCCCTTGAGGCGCTGGGCCTCGGCGAAGATCTCCCGCTCGTTGCCGATGAAGCCGTCGGTCATCAGCAGCACCACCCGCAGGCGGCGGGGATCCTCCGGGCGCCCCAGCGCGCGGCGCAGGCCCTGGAGCTGGTTGGTGCCGCCGGAGGCCGGGAGCGACTTCAAGTAGCTCAAGGCGCGCTGCACGTTCCCCGGCACGTTGGGCAGGGGCGAGTCGTGGAAGGACGACGCCGTGTCCGCGAAGTCGATGAGCATGAAGGTGTCGTCGGGGTTCATCTGCTGCATCGCGGCCGACATGGCGCGCTTGGCGGCCTCCAGCGGCGGGCCGGCCATCGAGCCCGAGGTGTCGATGACGAACACCATCTCCTTGGGCGTCACCGCCGCCTCGCTGGGCTTCGCCTCCGGGTGCACCATCAGCGCGAAGGTGCCGCCCTTGCCTCCGGTGGCCAGCACCGCGGCCCGCTTGTCCGCGCCGGACACGCGCCAGCGCAGAATGAGGTCCTTGTTGGGCACGCGGTCGGACGGGTCCAGCGTCACCACCGCGCGGCTCGACGCCGGGCGCTCTACCCACAGCCGGTGCGAGACGCTCCACAGCTCCTCCACCACCGCGCCCGTCTCCAGCCGCACCTGCACCGAGATGTCCCGGCCGCTGCGCTCGGCCGGCGGGGTGATGCGGGAGCCGTCCAGCACCCGGGTGGTGTCGGGGCTGGTGCCGGTGCCCTGCGACTCGCCCGGCAGCGGCGCCCCCGGCACGTAGCGCGGCCCCACCACCATGGGGAAGTTGAAGGTGTACACGCCGTCGTCGAAGCGCAGCGGCGCCACGTACCGCAGCGTCACCTTCACCTTCTCGCCCGGCAGCAGGTTGGCCACCGACTGGGTGAAGAGGTTGGGGCGCTCCTGGTCGAGCAGCGCGGCGCGGCGGCCCTGGGACTTCGCCTCCTCGTACAGGCGGCGGGCGGCCTCGCGCTTCTGAATGCTGGCCTCGATGACGCGGGCGCCGGCGGTGAGCGTCATCGCGTCCACCGCGGCGTCGTCGGGCAGCGGGAAGACGTAGACGGCCTCCACCGGCGCGGGGAAGGGGTTCCTGAACTCCTGCGTCACCGTGACGGCCGAGACGAAGCCGGTGACGACGGCCTCCACCCTGGTGCGCTCCAGCACGAAGGGCCTGGCCGGGCCCGACTCGCCCGCCGCCTCCAGCGCGCCCTGGCCCAGCGCCACCGGCTGGCCGCGCAGCGACACCGTGCGCAGCCTCGACGGCACGTCCTGCGGGCGCAGCTCCACCCCCTCCCGGCCCTGCCTCGGCGGAGGCACCAGGGAAGGCGTCTTCACCGCCAGCGGGGCGGGCGGCTTTAACGCAGGCGCCTGGGCCTCCCACGGCGAGGCGACGAGGACGGCGGCGACTGCTGCTGCAGGGACGAGGACGGCGCGCATGGCGTTTCTCCTCCACCGCTGGTCCGCGCGCAGCAGGCCTTCGCGAGCCGGTGACGAATGAGCCGAGCGTGAGAAGCTCGCCGCCTGCGCGTCCATCGAGGCGAGGCGGCGCTGACAGCGCGCGCACTGGGCCACGTGGGCCTTCACCTCCAACTGCTCCGCGCCGGACAGCTCCCCCAGCGACCAGCGCTCCAACGCCAGCGGTGAGGGATGGGGGGAAGCAGCCATGGCCGTCGTGGACCTCACAGGGTGGACGTTGGTTCCCCGAGCCGTCAACCGCGGGAACGGAACGGCCGTTCAGCCGCGTGGCTCGGCCGGGGGCACGGGCCTTGGGGGCTTGACGTCTCAGCCTTCCCCGCCTGCGCGGATGAGGGACAGCAGGTCGCCGGCCTCCAGGCGCACCACCCGCGGGGCGTCCTTCCCCTCCAGCACGAAGACGCACAGGGCGGGCCCGTCCTCCATGGTGAAGCCGCGCACGGGGCCGGGCCAGGCGGCGGGGCGCTCCACCTCCAGCCACAAGTCGGGGAACAGCTTGAGGGTGCGCTGGCCATAGCTGCGCGTCTGCACCCGTTGGCTCTGGGCGAGGAGCCGGCGCAGCTCGTCCTCGCTGGTGCGCGCGGCGTCGCGGGCGTTGACGTCCCGGTGCGCGTAGGCGGGCGAGAAGCGCTCCTCCTTGAGGGGCACCGCGGCGGCCTCGGCGGGCGAGGAGGAGGGGCGGCTGTCCTCCGGCTCGCGGCGGAAGGTGTCACAGGCGATGCGCTCGAGGTCGCCTGGGTCGAAGAAGGGGAAGACGGGCTTGCCGTCCACCTCCACGGCGATGAGCTCGCTGCCGTGCAGGCCCATCAAGCCGGGCTTTCCTCCCGGGTGCTGCACCACGTAGCCGAAGCCACCCCGGGCCAGCTCCACCAGCCGCACCGGCTCCACCGTCGCCTGCGGGGAGCGCTTCAAGAAGACGTCCTCGCGGAGGATGCGGGTGCAGGCGCGGCGGGCCAGCTCCAGCACCTTCGGCGCGGCGGCGGCGAAGGCCGAGGCTTCGGGCGGCTCGCTGGGGTGCTTCTCGAAGGCCACCCGGTAGGCCTCCCCATTCTCTCCCACCATGTGCAGGCGGATGGAGGTGGGCGGGTCGGCCTCGCTGTCCTTCTTCTCGCCGCCGAGGCGCCTGAAGAGGATTCCGAAGCGCCCCTTCTCCAGCACCGAGCGCGCCGCCTCCGCGTCCTCGCCGCTGCTGGTGGCGTAGCGGGCCAGCATGCGCCACACCCCGCCGCTGGCCTGCTCCTGTCGAAGGAAGGCTTCCCAGGCGGGCAGCTCGGCGGGGGTGAACTCGCAGGAGAAGCCGGCCAGCCCGTCAGGGGCCACGCGCATCGCGCTGGCGCTGCCCGACACCGTCCTTCCGTCCGGCAGGTGCACCACGAAGCCGAAGGTGGTGCCCACCTCGGGGAGGTCCGGGCACGGGGCGGAGAAGCCGGCCAGCGAGACGTCCTCGGTGGTCGTCTCCAATTCGCCCGCCGGGAGCTGCAGGCGCAGCCGCAGGTTGACGGGGTACCGCGCGAATCTCCGGTTGCCGAACATGACGTCTCGCGCCAAGGGTAGCGCACAGCACATGGTCGACAAGGCCAGCCGGGAAATTCTACGCTACCGGCTCACCTCGAAGGAGGCACCATGGCCCGCATCACCGGTACCCGCACCCCGCGCGCCACCCAGCCCAGGGCGAAGCCCCAGGCGAAGCCGAAGAAGCCGGAGCCGAAGCAGACGAAGACCACCGGCTGGACACCGAGGGCCCCGGCGGGCGGCAGTGACGCAGCGGGCGGAGGGGGTGGAGGCGGCGTGGTGACGCGCCTGGGCGGGGGCGGCGAGGTGGGCGACCGGGGGACGTACACCCCGGGCCCCGTCAACGTGCCGCCGCGGTACTCAGGAGGCGGCGAGTAACCTCTACGGCCGTCGCGCGTGGCTCCCCGAAGACGCCCCTCACCGGCCGCGCGGCTGCGAGACGAGCGCCTGCCCCAGACGCTGGCGCACGCCGTAGCCCACGCGCCGCACTACCGGCGCACGCTGGGCCGCGCCTGGAAGCAGGTGCGCGGCACGGAAGACCTGCCCCGCCTCCCCTTCCTCACCAAGGACGAGGCCATCACCCACCAGCGCGCGTTGCTCACCGTGGGCCGGGCGGCCTTCGTGGGCGTGGTGTCATCGGGCACGCACGCGCGGGAAGGGCGGCTCTTGCGCGTGCCCAGGACGGGCGCCGAGGCCGACGCGCTGGAGGCGCTGGAGGCCCAGACGTATGGCGCGGCGCCGCCTTTGGACGGCTGGGTGCTGGAGGTGCGCAACGTGCACCACGGGCTCATCGAGGGCGCGCGGGCCGAGCGGCTGGTGGCGCCCTGGACGTACACCTCCCAGGCCCTGCGGCTCCTGGAGGAGCTCCTGTCGCGCCCCCAGGGCGACGGGCGGCGGGTCAAGGCGATGGTCCTCGGCGCCGGGGCCGTCACCGCCTTCACCGCCTGGTTGTCGTCGCGCGACGTCGACCCTGCCCGCTTCGGCCTCTCCGTCATCGGCACCAACAGCTTCCGCCTCTCGCCGCGCTGGAAGACGCGGGTCACCGCCGCCTTCGACGCGCTGGTGCTGGACAACTACAGCCTGTCCGAGGTGCCCACGCCCGCGCTGGAGTGCACCGCCTGTGGCTTCAACCACTGGCTCCTCCCGCCCGTGGCCTTCGAGGTGGTCGACCCCCTGGACCGGGCGCCGCTCTCTCGCGGGGTGGGGGTCCTGGTGGTGACGACGCTCTTCCCCTTCGTGCAGGCGATGCCCCTCATCCGCTACTGGACGGGGGACCTGGTGGAGCTCGGCCCCTTCTGCGACGAGGCGCGCGACGTGGGCTTCCGCTTCCGCGGCCGGCTGGGGCAGTCGCTGGTGGCGAGGGGCCACGGCGTGCTGGTCGCCGCGCAGGACGTGATGGACGTGGTGGAGTCGAGCCCCCTCACCGCGCGCCACCCGCACCCGATGGAGACGCTGGGCCTGGTGCCGGGCGGTGAGTGCGGCGCGGGCAAGGTGGAGCTCTCGCTGACGCGCGGGCGCGGAGGCTTGAGCCCCAGGGTGCGGGTGGAGCTGCGCTTCGACCCCCGCCTCTTCCCTGAAGAAGCCGAGGCCTTCGGCCAGGCCCTGGCGAGCCGGCTGCTGGCTTCGGCTCCGGCGCTGCGGCGGCTCGAGCGGCGGCGCGAAGGCGAGCTGGAGGTGGCGCTGTGCGCGCCGGGGACGCTGAAGGAGGCGTGGGTGAAGTTCTGAAGCCGCGCAGCTTCAGACGTTCCCGCGGGCCACCTCGGCCAGCCGCTCGCCGTCGCGGATCTTCACCGTGCGGCCCGACTCGATGAGGCCGGCGGTCTGCAGCTTCTTGAGGCACCGCGACATCGTCTCCGCGCGGATGCCCAGCAACTGCGCCACGTGCTGCTTGGAGAAGGGCGCCTGCCGCCCGGCGTCAATCAGCTTCGACGACGCCAACAGGAAGCGCGCCACCCGCGCCAGGGCGGGGCCGCTGCGCAGGTCGATGTCCCTGGTGGTGCGGTCCAGCTCGTCCAGCGCCAGGTTGAGCAGCGTGGTGGCCGACGCCGACACGTCGCGCGGAGGCGCGTTGCTGCCTTCCGTCAGGCCCACCCAGTGGCGCACCGTCGTCGGCTCCGCGGAGCAGACCTGCACCTCGGTGATCGCGTCCACCGCCCCGCGCGCCGGCTGGTTGCGCAGCGCCTCGAAGCCGAGCAACGCCCTCGGGCCCCGCACCGCCGACAGCACCTCGTGGCCCGTCGCGTCGTTGGAGGTGAGGCTCACCAGCCCGTCCTTGACGAAGACGACTTCTCGCGGCACGTCTCCCTGGCTCCACAGCGTCGTCCCCGCGGCGACTCGTCGCGCCACGAAGGGACACCTGCCACCGCTGTTCAACGGGCACTCGGAGCACTCGTGGACGGGGTTCTCAAGCATGGTTGATCTCGTGCAGGCACGCATTGTGCCACGACTGACGCAGGTCACGCGAGGCAACCTCTCGAAACCTCACGAGGCACGGTCAAAGTCCTGATCTACCGCACGCAGAAGCTGCGTCGAAGAGGGCACGCGAGGCGCGGGCTGCGTGGTTACACTCGCGCCGACCATGAGCGAGGCCGTCACCGTGCGCGTGGAGGGCCGGGACGGCACCAGCGCCCAGGCCCGCCTGTTCCTTTCTGAAACACCGCGAACAGCGCTGGCGTGGATGCCGGCGATGGGGGTGTCGGCGCGGGCGTACGACGGCTTCGGGGCGGCGCTGGCGGCGCGGGGCGTGTCGACGGTGGTGAGCGAGCTGCGGGGCGGCGAGTCCAGCGACGTGCGGCCGCGGCGGGGGGTGGACTATGGGCTGGGGGAGCTCATCGACGACCACACGCTGGCGCTGGAGGCGTTGGCCCGGCGCGTCCCTGGGGTGGCGGTGCACGTGGGCGGGCACAGCCTGGGGGGACAACTGGCGGTGGTGCACTTCGCGGCGAAGGCGGGGCCGGCCACGCGCCTGGTGCTGGTGGCCTCGGGCACGGTGCACTTCCGGGCCTGGGGCTTTCCGCAAAACCTGGGGGTGCTGCTGGGCACGCAGGTGGCGGCTGGCGTGGCGAAGGCGCTCGACTTCTTCCCCGGGCACCGCCTGGGCTTCGGGGGGCTGCAGAGCCGCCGCCTCATCGAGGACTGGGCGCACGCCGGCCGCACCGGCGACTACCGCACCCGCACCCACGCGCTGGAGGCGGGCCTCGAGGCGGTGACGAAGGAGGTGCTGGCGGTGCACGTGGAGGGCGACACCATGGCCCCGGTGGAGGCCACCCGCCGCTTGCTGGCGAAGCTGCCGAGGGCGCGCGTGCAGTGGGCCACCGCGCCTGCCCCGCCCGAGCCCCGGCGCCTCAACCCGCACTTCCGGTGGACGAAGGGCCCTGAAGCGGTGGCCGACGCGGTGGCGCGCTTCCTCCTCGGCTGACGCTGGTGTCAGGGGCAGGCGCCGCCCGCGGGCGTCACCACCCGCGCGGCGCCGGGGCTGGCGAAGACCAACAGCTTGTCGTCCAGAGGCAGGGGCAGCGGCACCGGCTCCCACGCGCCCTCAGTGCCTCAATGGAGCCCGGGCTCTGCAGCGACGACGACGACGGCCTCTCCTGCAGCTCCACCTTGTCGGGTGCCTTCGACACCGGGGCCACGCACTGCTCTACGCGCCACCGGTCCAAATCGATCCGTCACCATCCTCAGCGATCCCGAAGAGGCCTCCCGCGAAGCCGATCAGGAGCTTCGCCGCCCCCGCCGGCAACGCGATCGGGTTGAACCGTTGTCCGCCGTCGCTGGAGCGCAGCAAGCCGCTCCCGCAGGCCCACACGTCGGCGCCCTTCGCCAGCACGCCACGCACCCCGATGTCCAGTTCGGCGTGAGTGAACTGCTTGCCGTCCGTGGCGCGATTGAAGTGAGTGCCGCCACTACCTGCGCTTCGACGGCAACGACTGCTCGCCACACCTCGCTCTTCATCACCGCCTCGCAGATGCTGCTCGACCTCTGCAGCCAGGACTCCGCGCGTGCGCTCGAGCGACGGCTGAAGCACTACGAGAGGCCGACCGTCCTCTGCCTCGACGAGGTCGGCTACCTCCCGAGCAACGTGTCGTGCACCAGTCCGATGGAGAGAATCAGGGCTGGGTGCGCATCGCGCTGCAGCACGCGTTCTTTCATCTGCAGCGCTCGACCGACTTCGAGGCGGCGATAGTGCAGACGATCTTCACGGGTGGAGATACCGATACGAACGCGGGGATCGCGGGCGCGCTGCTCGGCTCGGTGCTCGGTGAGCACGCCATTCCGAAGCGGTGGCGGGAGACCGTGCGCGGCTGCTTGCCTCAGCGGCCCGTGGAGTACCGGTCCACCGGCCTCGATGAGCTCGCGGAGACGCTGCTGAAGAAAAGCGCATGAAGCTTTTCCCGGGTGCCGGCACATGTGCAGCATTCGGAGGCTCACATGCGCGTCGTCCTGGTCCCCGTGGTCCTGGCTGTGTTCACCGGCTGCTCGCCCCGCACCACCACCATCGGCACGCTCGACGCCGGCTCGCGCGCGGCGACGCTGACGATCACGGGGCGGGTCTGCACCGAGGTTCCTGATCCCACCGAGTTCCGGACGAGGCTCGTCTTCGTGCTCGAGCAATCCGGGTCGATGTGCGTCACCGATCCACCAGGCGCCCAGGCGACTCCCGGCTTCTGCGAGACGATCGCCGTCCCACCCGGCCAGACCGAGCCGAGGCGGGTCACTGCCTTGAAGGACATGCTCAACACCCTGCCGCGGGATCCGAACATCAACATCACGCTGGTGCCGTACGGCACGAACGTGATGGGCCTCGTGTCGAGCAACCTCTTCGATCCGCAGATCCGCGTTGGAATCGACACGCTGCAGAGCGGGCTGGGAAACGCGAGCGATCTCCAGGGCGCGCTCGAGGCGACGTACAGCTTGATCGAGAGCGAGGTGTTCGCGCACGAGGCCAGCGAGCCTGAGGTGCTGCCCCGTTCCCGCTACGTGGTGGTGGTGCTGACCGATGGCGCCCCGTTTCCGCGCTGCAGCGCGAACGACGCGCTCTCCGTCTACGCCGACGATCTGCACCCTGAGCTGACGTGGCCCGACTCGACGAGCTACTGCAACACGGCGACGCTCGGCGATCCCGACGGCATCAACGGCTTCACCGGCGGGCGCGACCGCAACCAGAACGCCCAGCTCTTCGACCTCGTCGACCGCCTGCGCGCGCTGCGCACCACGCACCACATCGGCGACGTGCAGCTGCACACCACGATGCTCTTCAACGACGACGCCATCGCCGACTGCGGCGCCGCCTGCCTCGGCCTCTGGGGCACTCGCCAGCGGTGGCCGGGGCCGGTGGTGGTCCCTCAGGCGGAGAACCCCGCGTTCGCGAAGGCCGAGGGCCGCTGGCTGATGCGCGAGCTCGCCGCTCACGGCGGGGGCAACTTCACCGAGTTCATCGGCCGCACCGCGATCGGCAACATGACCGTCGGCACCTTCGACGCCACCTCGCTGGCCGCGCCCAACGTGCTGAAGAAGTTCTTCGCGCAGCCGCTGCGGGCGGCGCGCCTCGAGGGTGAATGGCGCCCTGATCAGGATGGCGATGGCGTGATTGACGACCTCGAGGCCGATGCGGGCACCAGCCCGTTGGCATTGGACTCAGACGGTGACGGCTTCGACGATCGCTTCGAGTTCGAGCGGCGCGACGCCGGCTTCGATGCGCTGGTGAAGGACCTGCGCGGCTGCGACCCCGCGCGGCCACAGACCATCGGCTGCGTGAGCCGCGACATCGACGGCGATGGGCTCTCGCAGTACGCCGAGGCGTACCTCAACACGATGGGCGCGTTTGCAGACACCGACCGCGACGGCTTCCCCGATGGGTTCGAGATCCGGCACGGCTTCGATCCACTGGTGGCGCTCGATCCTTCGACTGACTCCGACAGCGACGGCCTCACCGACGCGCAGGAGCTGAGCCGCGGCTCAGACCCGAAGCGCGCCGACCGCACCTTCGCCGACTCGCTGGGCATGGAGACCGCGCTCGATGAGCACGTCCAGCCCGACGGGAGCAGGTGCTACGACTACACCGCGTCGAACCTGCCGCTCGCAGCCGCGGGGACCAGCAGCACCGATGGCGGCTTCAACCTCTTCAAGCTGTGGTTCGCCGGTGCGCCCGAGGGCGTGAGAGAAGACCTCGGCACCTGGAGCGCGGCCTGCGCGTGGTCGCAGAAGAACTCGGCCGTGAGCGTGCCCGCCAACCTCGTGCAGGTGATGCCTGAGACCTCCTTTGGCATGCCCGGTGATCTCGCCGACCCGTACATCGACTTCTGCTTGGGAGCGCCCCCCTGACCCTCTGCCTCGCCCTCGGCGTCGCCTTGCTGACGACCGGCGTGGTGAGCGCCGAGGCTGGGCTCGAGGTGTCACTGTCGGTCGCGCCCGAAGCACCGTGCGTGACGCTCGACTCGTTGAGCGCGCAGCTCTCGGCAGAGGGATTGAGGGTCACGAGCGCTGGTTCGCTCGACGTCGACGTGTCCGCGAGCTCGCCGGGAGTGCGTCTTCGCGCGCGCCGCCAGGACGACGGGCGGCTGCTGGTGCGAGCGATCCCCGCGCGCGAGGGGAAGTGTGAAGGCGTGGAGCGCGCCGCGGTGATGTTGATTCGCGAGTGGGCCCGCGCGCCGCGGTTGGTCACCGGGTTGAGCGCTCCCGACGCGGGGGTGCCTCCTCGCAAGGAGCGAGCTGTCCCTGTCGTGGTGAGCCCTCCTGTCCGTACCGTGGGCGAAGAGGTCATCGACGCAGGCGTGGTGCTCACGCCTGCGCCCACGCCCCCCGAGCCCCAGCCCGGGCCCGAGCCGATCGCCGTCGATGCAGGGCTCGCTCACCCCCCGCTTCCGCCCGCCGTCGTCATCCCCGCTGCCACTCCAGCGGCGACGCCTCAATGGGAAGTGCGGCTCGCGGTGGCCGGAGGGTTCTCAGCGGCGGCCACTCCAAACGTGGTGCCGGCCGGGGCGGTGGTGCTCGACGTGGGCAAGGTCGCGCTCGGCGGATCGCTCGACGGCGCGCTCGAAGGAGAGAGCGTGTTGTCTGCCGCGCCCGGTCAAGCGAGGGCGAGCGCTCAGTGGCTCACGCTCGCGGCACGTTGGCGCTTCTCCTGGCTCGAGCGGCTCTCACTCGATCTCGGAGTCGGCGTTCGTGGCTCGCGCCTCAGCGCGACGGCGACGGGCTTCACCACCAACGGGACGGCCATTCAGCTCGGGCTCGGGCCGGCCGCGTTGGCGACGTTCTGGGTGCGGTTGTTCGGCCCGGTGCAGCTGATGGTGCGCGCGTCCGCGGCGCTGCGGCTCCCCGCCGAGAGCCTGGTGGTCGAAGGCGGCCCCACTTTCTCCATTGGCGCGGCACACTTGGGCGCGGTCGCCGGCCTTGGTGTCGGGTGGCCATGAAGCTTCTGGCGACTGCCGGCACAGGTATTCTGGTGGCCCTGACCTCGCGCGCCCAACAGGCCGTCGGCATGACTGACATGTCGCTCGACGACGTGCGGCGGCTGTACGTCGCGCACGCGCCTGCGCTCCGGCTGACGTTGCAGCGCCTCGCGGGCGCCGGGCTCGACCCCGACGATCTGGTGCAGGAGGTCTTCGTGGTCGCGCTCCGCAAGCACACCGAGCTCGCGCGCGTGAGCTCGCCGGTGGCGTGGCTCTTCGGAGTGGCCACCAAGGTCGCGGCGACGAGGCGGCGCACCGCGAGCTGGCGCCGGTGGCTGGGCATCGAAGAAGCGCAGGAGCTGAGCTCGGCCGAATCGCCCGCGCGCACGCTCGAGCAGAAGCAGGCCTCGGAGCTGGTGCAGCGCGCGCTGGGCTCGCTGTCGAGCGCGAAGCGCGACGTCTTCGTGCTCTTCGAGCTGCAGCAGCTCAGCGGCGAGGAGATCGCGCAGGCGCTCGAGATTCCCCTCAAGACCGTGTGGTCGCGGCTCTTCTACGCGCGCCGCGACTTCGCCACGGCGGTGGAGAAGCTGGGAGGCGCGCCATGAGCGGCCCCGGCCCCTGGAGCGACGAGCAGCGCCGGGCCGAAGCGCTGGTGAAGACCGCGCGCGAGGTGCAGCCGCGATCGATGGACGTGGCACATGGCTGGGACGACGTGCTCGAGGGCGCCACCCGGCCGCGCCGCCAGCCCTGGCTGATTCCCGCTGGTGCGCTCGCCGTCGCGGCGGGCATCGCGCTCGGCTTCTTCCTGATGCGCGCGCGGCCAGCGCCCATCGCTCCTCCCGCCATCATCGCGGCGGCGGGCACGCAGTGGGAGCCGCGTGTGGACGGTGGCCTTCAGCTCCAGCTCGGCCGGGTGGAGGCCTTGCGCCCAGTGAACGTGAGCCTGGACTCGCCGCAGGTCTCCATCCTCACCACCACCTGCCGCTTCGCCGCCGAGGTGGTCAGCGAGGGAACGCGGATCACCATCTTCGAGGGTGAGCTGGTGGTGAGAAGTGGTGACGCGCCTCCGCGCGTGCTGCACGCGGGGGAGTCGGCGCTCTTCGCCGCCCTGCCCCCCATCCCCGCCGCCTTCGAGCCCGCCGCCGTCGCACCCTCGGAGCAGTGCGCCCAGGTCGGCGCGGGCGAGCGGGCGAGCTGCCTGAAGAGCGCGTCGAGCGGCGAGGGCCTCGAGGCCGAGAACGCCCTCTTCGAGTTGGGGAGGCTGCAGGCCAGCTCTGGTGAGCGGGCTGACGCGATCGACACGTGGCGCACCTCGCTCACCCGGTTTCCGGAGGGCGTCTTCAGCCCGGAGGCGCGGCTGGCGCTGTTGGTGGCACTCACCCAGCAGGGCCGCTTCGGCGAGGCGATCGGCGTCGCGAAGGCCTTCGAGGCAGCCGCGGCCGACGATCCCCGGCGCGAAGAGGTCGAGGCGCTCCGCAAGCAGCTCGAGTGGCGAACCCGGCAACGTTGAAGGTCCGAGCCTCATGGCAGTCGAGTGGAGGGGCATCTCAGACAGCGCGTGGCATCACGCGCTCGCACGTGATCGCCGGCCTGGGGAACTATTGGCTCGCGCAGAGCCCGCGGCTGGTCTCGCGCCAGCTGGCCGAGTCCACCACCTTGAACGTGATGAAGCGGCAGATGGCGCTCAAGTCCACCAAGACCCAACCCCAGCTCGAAGGCTTCAATGGAGCCCGGCTCGGTGAGCCGGGAGAAC
>JADLDB010000013.1 GCA_020846875.1 Myxococcales bacterium
AGGGCCGGAACGTCACCAGAGAGCCTCTGCGCCGGAGGCGCACGTCACTTCTTGTCTTCCTTCTTCTCCTCTGGCTTCGGCGCCTCCGGGGCCGCCGGCTTCTGCTTCTTCGTCCCGGTGCCCTTGGGCGTCGCCGTCGTCGCTCCACCCTCTGTCGGCGCCGGAGCCGGTGCCCCCTCCGCCGGCTTCGGGGCCGGCGCCGGCGCCGGCGCCCCCTGCGCAAACGCGGGCAACGCCAACAGGGCCAACAACGACAAGGTCGTGCGCTTCATGGACTTTCTCCGTGGGTGAGGTGGAACCACGCCTGAGACGAGCCGCCCGGGCCGCCCATTCACAGCCGAAAATTAGGGCCTTGCGCCTACCTGTATATCCTCATTCCCATGGCTGCCGTGGACCTCCTGGCGCGCGCCGACGCCTGCGCCAACTTCATTCGCTCGAAAGCGCCTGGCTTCTCCCCGAAGCTGGCCATCATCCTCGGCAGCGGCCTCGGCGGCTTCGCCGACACCCTGCAGCGCCCCGTCAGCATCGACTACCGGCAGCTCCCCGACTTCCCCACCTCCAGCGTCGTCGGCCACGCCGGCCGCCTCGTCCTCGGCTACCGCGGACAGGTGCCCGTCGTCGTCATGCAGGGCCGCGTCCACTTCTACGAAGGCTACCAACCCTGGCAGGTCGCCTTCCCTGCCCGCGTCCTCTGCCGCCTCGGCATCCACCACCTCACCGTCACCAACGCCGCCGGCGGCATCAACACCGGCTTCGCCGTCGGCGACTTGATGGCCATCTCCGACCACCTGAACCTCGCCGGCTTCAACCCCCTCATCGGCCCCAACGAAGACAAGCTGGGCCCCCGCTTCCCCGACATGAGCCACGCCTACGACCCGGCCTTCCTCGCCGCCCTCGAGCGCGTCGCCGCCGAAGAGAGAATCGCCCTGCGAAGAGGCGTGTACGCCAGCCTCGCCGGCCCCAGCTACGAGACGCCCGCCGAAATCCGCATGCTGCGCACGCTGGGCGCCGACGCGGTGGGCATGTCCACCGTCCCCGAAGTCATCGTCGCCGCCCACATGGGCGTCAAGGTGACCGGCGTCAGCTGCATCACCAACCTCGCCGCCGGCATCAGCCAGCAGAAGCTGTCTCACGCCGAGGTGGCCGAGACGGCCGACAAGGTGAAGGATACGTTCATGCGCCTCATCGGCCGCTTCCTGGACGAAGCGGCGAAGATGGCGTGAGACGAAGCGACTTGCGAGGAAGCCCACACCCATGGCCGAGCGGAAGAAGCAGGACAGCATGCCCCCCACCAAGCGCAAAGGCAGCGTCGATGACCGGCGCGACTCCCCCCGCATCGCCATGCAGTTCCTCGTGCGCGACGTGGGCCTGCCCCACGGCGAGTGGGAAGAGCGCGAAGGCGACCTGTCCCTGGGCGGCATCTACTGGCGAGGGAAGACGGCGCCCCACGGCACCGAGGTCGACGTGCGCTTTCGCCTGCCCGGCGTCCCGAAGGAGGTCCGCTGCCGCGGCGAAATCATCCGCGTCAAGGCCGCCGGCGCCACCATCGACTTCCACGTCCGCTTCACCGAGCTCGACGTCGCCTCCGAGCTGGCCATCGCCAAGGCCCTCGACGACTGGATGGCCGAGGGGAAGTGAACCAGTTGCGTCAAGGGTCTGTCCTGGCTCCTGCGATTGACAGGATGACAGTCGATTGACACCCTGCCCTCGTGAGCAGCGGTTCGCGAAGAGAGACGTTGGCGGTACCCGAGGCCGCGCAGGCCCTCCAGGTCTCGGAATCAACCGTCTGGCGGCTGCTTCGCGCGGGTGAGCTCGAGAGCGTCGTGCAGCACGGCCGTCGCCGCGTGCTGCGCCGGGCCGTCGAGCGGCGGGTGCGGGCGCGTGAAGCCTCGTCGCTTCGCCCGCTGACACCAGACCACCCGCTCTGGAAGCTCGTCGGCTCCGCCCGCAGCGGAGGGACCCGCCCCGGCTCCGAGGACAAATACGGAACCCTCGCGGATGAGTGAGCTGCGGCGTGCGGTGCTCCTCGACTCGAGCGCCATTCTCGCGCTGCTCGATGCGAGCGACGTCAATCATCGCACGGCGGTCTCGGTGGCGACCAGCCTTGGCAAAGAGAAGCGGCCGGTCTTCCTCACCTCAGCGTTGGTGTTCGAGCCTCACGCGCTGCTCCTCCGCAAGCTCGGCCGGACCGTGGCCCGCGAGTGGCTGCTGCGCAGCGGGCTGGCCGTGGTGCGCGCGACGATGGAAGAAGAAGCCGCTGCCCGCGAGCTGATTTCCCTGCACGAGGACAAGGACTGGTCGCTGTGCGACGCGCTGTCCTTCGTGGTCGTCGAGCGCCGACGCGCCGCTGGCGCCTTCTCGTTCGACCACCACTTCCGACAGGCCGGGCGCTTCCGCGTGTGGGGCCTGGGGACTTGAAGCAGCCCTGACACCCCAGACACCACGGGCCGGCCAGGCGACCTGCCCGACCGGCCCGCGTGAGAGGCGGCTACCCTGCCTACGGGCAGGTGCAGACGTTCGCCGTCGACCCGGAGTTGCGCGGCGCCGGAGTGATGGGCGCGAAGTCGATGGTGTTGGAGTTGGTGTCCGAGCAGGTCAGCTGTGCACCCGACTGCTCATTCCGCTGCAGCGCCTGGGCGTTGGTGAAGCCCGTGAAGGGCATGCTGTTCTCCGAGCAATTGGCGGTGCTCCCGTAGCCCACGAAGTCCACCAGCCCGCCGGCGTCGGCAGCACCCACGGGACAGCCAGTCAACGACACGTCGTTGCCCACCAGCGCCACCTTGCCGGCCGTCCCACCCAGCGCCAGCGAGGTGACCAGGTCGGGAGCCACCGGCAGCGGGCCGGCGTCGTTGGTGCCCGCCGCGCCCTGCACCAGGAAGTAGCCCCCGGCCGCGATGGTCCCGGCGTCAAAGACGTACTTGTTGGCGGCGCTGGGCGACCAGGCTCCCGAGCCCGTGGGGGACTGGTACTGGAGCGACCAACCGGCCAGGTTCACCGCTGCGTTGGTGCGGTTGTGTAGCTCGATGAAGTCGAACGTCTGCACCGAGCCGGAGTTACCACCGGCGGGGTAGAGCTGGCTGATGACCACCGCCGCCGTGCAGTCGTTGGGGCGCGCCGCCTGGAACATGGCCGAGTTATTCGCCGAGTCTACGCCGGTGCCTCGGACGTCCTGCACCGAGCTGGCCACTGTCACCGTGTAGGTCGTGGCGCCCACTTGCGTCGAGGTGGTCAGCACCACCTGGGTGGGCGAGGAGTTCATCGCCGCCGAGACGGTGAGGCCGGTGCCTCCGGTGATGGTGAAGGCGCCCGGCGTCACGGAGCCCGAGGCGATGGCGCGGTTGAAGCTGACGCGCACAGTGGTGCTGTTGAGCGCCTCGGCCATGGTGACGCGCGGCGCGGGGCAGGTGGTGCCGGCGAGCGACGACGCAACCCAGGCGGACGGCTGCGCCTGGTTGGTCGTTCCCTGAGTGAAGCGCCACAGCGGAATCGCGGTCGCGGACACCGTGCAACCGACCCCGATGTCCTCGGTCGCCTGCAGGGAGTTGGGAATGCGCAACCGCAGGGAAGTGCCGGTCGTGGTCCCCGTGGTGGTCATCGTGGCGCTGTCGTAGCCAGTGCCGGCCGTGCCCACCGCGGTGACGCTGCCGGTGAGGGTCACGAGCTCGCTCTCGTACTCATTGACAGCGTTGGCCGCGGTGAAGTCCACGCCGCTCACCGTCTGCGCGAGGTTGGTCGTGTTGTTGCCTGCGCTGTCGCGCGTGTAGCTGGAGACGGCGGTCACCTGCCGCAGCCCCGAGGCCACTCCCACCTGTGTCGCCGTGAAGGACACCGCATCACCCACAGCCGTCGCGGGCGTCAGCGTCGCCGGGTCGACCGCCACGAAGACGGCCGGACCCGCCTGCTGGCCCTGGATGAAGAAGCCCGGAGGATCCGCCGTGGCGCCGCTGATGGCCGGCTTGAGGTGCGTGACGAGCGCGCCATTCACCGGCAAAGACACCGTGCCGCCGTCAGCGATGTCGGCCTCCGCGCGAATCGCCGCGATCTGCGCGTTGACGTCCACCCCGCCACCACCCGTGCCGCCGCC
>JADLDB010000014.1 GCA_020846875.1 Myxococcales bacterium
CGGGCGAAGGAGCTGGGGCAGCGGGCGTTGGTCGAGCTCGAGGCCGGACCGGGCTTTGCCCCGCAGCGCGCCGAGGTGGCGCGTTGGCTGGAAGGCCGCTGAAGGCCCGCGCTCCAGGGTGCCCCGGACGGGCGGCTTGCGCGCGCGTCACGGAACGCGGGACGCTGCGGGGGTGCTCACCACGCTCTCGCTGGCCCTGGCGCTCACGCTGACGGCTCCACCCGCCGACGCGGGCGTCACCTTCGTCCCGGTGAGGGTGCTGGACGTCATCGAGCTGGAGGACGGCGGCTGGGCGGTGCTGCTGGCCGAGAAGGGCACCGACACCGTGCTGCCCATCTTCATCGGCGGCACCGAGGGGCTGGCGATCCGCCTGCGGCTCGATCACCAGGTGACGCCCCGTCCCCTCACCCATGACCTGCTGGAGGACGCCATCGAGGCGCTGGGCGGGACGGTGGTGCGCGTGGAGATCGACGACCTGAAGGCCGACACCTTCCTCGGCCGCGTCGTCCTCAAGCAGCGCGCCGGGAAGCTGGTGACGCTGGACGCGCGGCCCAGCGACTCCATCGCGCTGGCCCTGGGCACCGGCGCCCCCATCCACGTCGCCAGCTCGGTGCTGGAGCGCGCCGGCCTCGACCGCAAGACGCTGCGCAGCAAGCAGCGCGCGCGCGAGCCCGGCACCAAGACCGAGTCGCTGTGATGGCCGGTAGAAGCAGCACGCCAGCGCTCCGGAAAAGCAGTTGTGGATCGACACCACCACCGAGCACCTGCTCACCACGGCGCCGGAAGGCAGCGCCGCCGCGAAGCCGCCCTCTGCGCACCCCTGACGCCTACTGCGGCGTCACCGCGGGGGGCCTGATGTCCAGGTGCAGGTGGTTCTTGTGCACGGGTCCGCCGTCGAACAGCTTGTGGGCCCAGGGCTGCTTCGTGTCCGTCGCCCGGGCCAGCAGCGTGGCGTCCGAGAAGAGCACCCGCTCCACGCGCGGGTTGGAGGCGATGGCCTGCAGCATCGCCCAGGTGGCCTCGCGGTCGTAGTTGGCCCAGCGCACGTCGGAGCCGGAGCCGCCGTCGCTGCGCGGCAGCCGAAGATCCACGTCCAGGCCATTCTCGTGCGTCTGGTGGTCCCTGGTGTCGCCGCCGTGGCGCTCGGACACGTCGTTGACGGAGAGCCGCGCCGCGTCCGGGTGGCTCGCCAGGTAGTCGCGCTCGTAGGCGGCGCCGATTTCTTCGATGGCCGCGCGCGTCTCGGCGGCGCCGAAGCCGAAGCCGTCGGTGTCTTCGTTGACGAAGCCCGGCCCGCTCTTCGGCATGCGCTCCCACCGCGGCGGCTCGCTGGACGCGAGCGCGTGGTGGAGCAGATCGTCCGGGTCGACGCGGCCGCTCACCTCGTTCGTCTCGTCGGCGCCGGTGAGCATCGCCCGGTACGTCTTGAGCGCCTGCTCCGTCCTCGGGCCGAACTGCCCGTCGACGCCCACCTCGAAGCCCACGTCCTTGAGGCGGCTCTGCACCAGGCGCACGTCGTCGGACCGGTTGGGGGCGCCCCGGCCCACCGCCGCGCTCAAGGGGAGCCGCGCGCGCCCCGCCTCCGTCAACGCAGGCAGAGGGCCAGAGCCCGCCGAGGCCTCGAAGCGCCCGTCCAGCGCGTCCAGCGCGCGCTCCACCGGGCCAAAGGACCAGCCCAGGGGCTTCACCGTCAGCGTGTCCGCCGCGCCGCCGCGCTCCAGGCCCTTGAGCAGGTCGAAGAGGGCGCGCAGCTCCCGCGGCCCTTCCAGCCGCCCGTCGCGCTCGTAGAGGTCGAGCTTGTCCAATTCGTCCAGCGACAGGCCCGCCGCCTCCACCTTCTGCCGGAAGACGGGATCGGCCTTCGCCGCGGCCAGGTCGAGGCGCTGGGCCTGCCGGGCCTCGAGGAACTCGGTGCGGGAGATTCTCCGGGGCATGCGGCGAAGGAGCCTACCTCAGCCCACCCGCGCCTGCTCGCGGCTGAAATCTGCGCCGAGGTCGCCCCCGGGTGCAGCTTCTGCGGGCTGGGGGAAGCCGCGTGACGGCCATCACCCAGCGAGCGCGCGGGCGCTGTCGACGGCCCACCACGCCCCCAGCAGGACGGACAGCGCGCCGATGGCCAGCATGAGCCGCGTCGCCCACGCCCCAGCGCGGTGTAGCCGGGCCAGCGGCGTGCCCACCAGCGCGGTCAACACCGCCATGCCCAACACCGAGCCCAGCCCGAAGAGGACGATGAAGGCGAGCCGACTAGACGAGTCGGGGAGCTCGGCGATGACGAGGGCTGACAAGGCGCCGCTGCCTGCCAGGCCGTGCACGAGGCCGATCACCAGCGGTCGGGCCGACAGCGTGAAGCGCCCGGCGTGCACGTGCGCCCTCGGAGCGGCGTGGGCGTGCGCCGTGGCTCCGTGGTGGTGGAGGTGGTGCGCGCCCTCTCGGCCTTCGCGAACGGCGTGCACCATCGCCCGCGCGCCCAGGCCCACCAGCATCACCCCCACCACGAGCTCGAAGAGCGCACCAAAGCGAGGAGGCAGCTCCGCGCCCAGGGCCGCCAGCGTTCCCCCGACGAGGACGAGGGCCACGGTGTGCCCCAGCCCCCACGAAGCGCCCAGCCAGAAGCCTCCGCGCGCGCCGGGGCGCTCGTGCGCCAGCGTCGACACCGCCGCGAGGTGATCCGGCTCCAGGGCGTGGCGAACGCCCTGCAAGACCCCCAGGAGACTGGCCAACCAGGACACGCCCATGCGCGCAACGCCCCCGCAATAAGCGGGCCCACCGCTGCCCCCGTCGGCGCACGACCAGGGCGTAAGCGTTGCGCCGGACAGCGGTCGAGCGCAGGCGCTGCGATGACGCGTCGGGGCGAACGCGGCGCACCACCTCCCGCACCGGGGCCTGGGCACGCGGCCTGCACTGAGGCCGCCGCGACAGCACTCCTCCCAAACCCGGGGGTCGTCGATGGCTCGCGTGGAGACGTTCTACGAGGTGCTTCGCCGGCACGGCGTCAGCCGGCGCAGCTTCATGAAGTTCTGCAGTCTCACCGCCGCGTCCCTGGGGCTTGCTCCCGCCTTCGCGCAGAACGTGGCCCACGCCATGGAGACCAGACCGCGCGTGCCGGTCATCTGGCTGCACGGCATGGAGTGCACCTGCTGCTCGGAGTCCTTCATCCGCAGCGCCCACCCGCTGGCCAAAGACGTGGTGCTGTCGATGTTGTCGCTCGACTACCACAACACCCTGATGGCGTCGGCGGGCCACCAGGCCGAGGCGATCCTCGACGAGACGCGCGCGAAGTACAAAGGCCAGTACATCCTCGCGGTGGAAGGGAACTCGAGCCTGTCGCTCGACGATCCGTACTGCTTCGTCGGCGGCAAGCCCTTCCTCGCCCAACTCCAGGAGATGGCCCAAGACTCGATGGCCGTCATCGCCTGGGGCAGTTGCGCGTCGTGGGGCTGCGTGCAGGCGGCCAAGCCCAACCCGTCGAACGCGGTGCCCATCGATCGCGTCATCCACAACAAGCCGATCATCAAGGTGCCCGGCTGCCCGCCCATCGCCGAGGTGATGACCGGCGTGGTCAGCTACGTGCTCACCTTCGGCAAGCTGCCTGAGCTCGACCGCCAGGGCCGGCCGAAGATGTTCTACAGCCAGCGCATTCACGACAAGTGCTACCGGCGGCCGCACTTCGACGCCGGGCAGTTCGTCGAGGCGTGGGACGACGCGGGCGCGCGCCAGGGTTTCTGCCTGTACAAGATGGGCTGCCGCGGCCCCACCACCTACAACGCCTGCAGCACCACCCGGTGGAACGGCGGCGTCAGCTTCCCCATCGAGTCGGGGCACGGCTGCATCGGCTGCAGCGAGAACGACTTCTGGGACAACGGCCCCTTCTACGAGCGCCTGGTGAAGGTGTCGGGCTTCGGCATCGAGGGCACCGCCGATGACCTCGGGCTGAAGGCGCTGGGCGTGGTGGGCGTAGGCCTGGCGGCGCACGCCGCGGCGTCCACGGTGAAGAAGCTGGTGACAGGACACAACAAGCCGCCACCGCCAGCCGGCAAGGCGGGAGGTGCGTCATGACGAAGACGGCGAACGGCTTCGACCTGGACACCAGCGGCAAGCGCGTGGTGGTGGATCCGATCACCCGCATCGAAGGGCACCTGCGCGTCGAGGTGAACGTCGACGACAAGGGCGTGATCAAGAACGCGGTGTCGTCGGGCACCATGTGGCGCGGCCTGGAGGTGATCCTCAAGGGGAGAGATCCACGCGACGCCTGGGCCTTCACCGAGCGGATCTGCGGCGTGTGCACCGGGGTGCACGCCGTCGCCAGCGTGCGCTGCGTGGAGGACGCGCTGGGGATCAAGATCCCCGAGAACGCCAACACCATCCGCAACATCATCCACCTGACCCTGTTCGTGCAGGATCACCTGGTCCACTTCTACCACCTGCACGCGCTGGACTGGGTGGACGTGGTCAGCGCGCTGAAGGCGGATCCAAAGGCCACCAGCGAATTGGCGCAGTCCATCTCTCCGTGGGCGAAGAGCTCGCCCGGCTACTACCGCGACCTCGCGGGCCGGCTGGCGAAGTTCGTCGAGTCGGGACAACTGGGGCCCTTCAAGAACGCGTACTGGGGCCACCCGGCCTACAAGCTGCCCCCCGAAGCGAACCTGATGGCGGTGGCGCACTACCTGGAGGCGCTCGATTTCCAGAAGGAGATCGTGAAGATCCAGACCATCTTCGGCGGGAAGAACCCGCACCCGAACTGGCTGGTGGGCGGCGTGCCGTCGCCCATCAACCTGGACGCGGACGGCTCGGTGGGCGCGATCAACATGGAGCGCCTCAACCACGTCGGGAAGATCATCGACGACAGCCTGGCCTTCATCGAGCAGGTCTACGTGCCCGACCTGGTGGCGGTGGCCGGCTTCTACAAGGACTGGCTGTACGGCGGCGGGATCGCCGACAAGAACCTGCTCTCGTACGGTGAGTTCCCCGACCTCGCCAACGACGACTCCAACAAGTCGCTCTTGTTGCCGCGCGGGGCGATCGTCGACGGCAAGCTGACCGAGGTGCTGCCGGTCGACTTGAAGGACCCAGAGCAGATCCAGGAGTTCGTCACCCACTCGTGGTTCAAGTACCCCGACGAGACGAAGGGGCTGCACCCCTTCGAGGGCCTCACCGAGCCCAACTTCGTGCTGGGGCCCAACGCCAAGGGCGACCCGAAGAAGCTGATCGAGGTGCTGGACGAGTCGGCGAAGTACTCCTTCGTCAAGGCGCCGAGGTGGCGCGGCCGGCCGATGGAGGTGGGCCCGCTGGCCCGCTTCGTGGTCGCCTACTTCTCGGGCCGGGAAGACGTGAAGGCGCTGGTGGACTCCACGCTGAAGAAGCTGGACGTGCCGATCACCGCGCTGTTCTCGACGCTGGGCCGCACCGCGGCGCGCGGGCTGGAGTGCCTGTGGGCCGCGCAGAACCTGAAGCGCCAGTACGAGAAGCTGCTCGGGGCGATCAAGGCGGGCAACACCGCCACCGCCAACACCTCGAAGTGGGATCCGAAGACCTGGCCGAAGGACGCGAAGGGCGCGGGCTTCTGCGAGGCGCCGCGCGGCGCGCTGGGCCACTGGATCCACATCCAGGACGAGAAGATCGCCAACTACCAGGCGGTCGTCCCCACCACCTGGAACGCCGGCCCGAGAGATCCAGCCGGCAACCTCGGCCCGTACGAGGCGTCGCTGCTGGGCACGCCCATGGCCGACCCGGAGCAGCCGCTGGAGATCATCCGCACCATCCACAGCTTCGACCCGTGCCTGGCCTGCGCGGCCCACGTCATCTCGCCCGACGGCCAGGAGCTGGCGAAGGTCACGGTGAAGTGAGGAGGACGCCAATGAAACCACCTCTGTCACCGCCGACGGGACACTCCCACGGCCTCACCCGGGCCCCGAAGGCGATGTACGTCTACGAGTGGCCGGTGCGGGTGTGGCACTGGGTCACCACCCTGGCCATCTTCGTGCTGGCCGTCACCGGGTACCTGATCGCCAAGCCGCTCCACAGCGTGGGCGGCGAGGCGTCGGACTCGTGGGTCAACGGGTGGATCCGCACCATCCACTTCGTGGCCGCCTACGGCCTGTCCGTGGCCTTCCTGATGCGGGTGCTGTGGATCCCCTTCGGCAACGCGCACAGCCGGGAGATCTTCTGGGTGCCCCTCTGGAAGGCGGCGTACTGGAAGGAGCTCCTCCAGGAGGTGAGGTGGTACGGCCTCGTGAAGAAGGCGCCGGCCAAGTACGTGGGCCACAACCCGCTGGCGCGCTTCTCCATGCTCTTCATGTTCGTGCTGGGGACGCTCTTCCTCATCTTCACCGGCTTCGGGCTGTACAGCGAAGGCACCGCCGCGGGCTCCTGGCAGCGCGCGCTGTTCGGCTGGACCAGCTCCTTCGCCGGCAGCTCGATGACGCTGCGCACCTGGCACCACCTGGCGATGTACTACGTGCTCGCCTTCTCGGTGATCCACATGTACCTCGTGCTCCGCGAGGACATCATGGGCCGCACCTCCATGGCGTCCACCATGGTGTCCGGCTGGCGGCTGTTCCGCGACGAAGGCACCGACATCGACGACGCGGAGGAGCCGGCGATCCGCAGAGGAATCGAGGCCGAGGTGCGCGCCGAGGAGGCGAAGGAGCCTGTCCCCAGCCCGGCGGCCCAGGGGAAGGGGTGACGGATGAGCGAGCGCACGCCAGCGCTGGTGATGGGCATCGGCAACCTGCTCTGGGCCGACGAGGGCTTCGGGCTGCGCTGCCTGGAGTCCCTGCACCTGCGCTTCGACGTGCCGGCCGGCGTGGAGCTGCTCGACGGCGGCACCCAGGGCATGTACCTGGTGAACGCGGTGGCGGACGCCGAGCGCCTGCTGGTGTTCGACGCCATCGACTACGGCCTGGCGCCCGGCACCCTGAAGCTGGTGCGCGACGACGAGGTGCCCCGCTTCGCCGGCGTGCGGAAGATGAGCCTGCACCAGACGGGCTTCCAGGAGGTGCTGCTGGCCGCGGCCATGCTGGAGAAGAGCCCGGCGAAGGTGACGCTGGTGGGCGTGCAGTTGGGCACCATGGACGACTTCGGCGGCACGCTGTCTCAAGCCGTCGCCGCCGCGCTCGAGCCCGCCCTCGAGGCCGGGGTGGACGAGCTGGCCGCCTGGGGCTTCCCCCTCACCCGGCGCGCCGCCCCCGCCGCCCACCCCGTCTTCGCCCAGGCCCTCGCGCGCGACCGCTACGAGCAGGAGCGCCCGGGCCCCGACGTCGTCTGCCGCGAAGGCGACGCCCGCTTCTTGAACGTCCGCGCGAAGCGCCTGGGAGAGTGACGCATGTGCCTCGGTATTCCCATGCGCGTGGTGACGGGTGACGCCGGCGGCGCGGTCGTCCGACGTCGAGACGGGGAGGAGCGGCTGGTCAGCTTGATGCTGGTGGGCGGCCCGCAGCCGGTGGGCACCCCGCTGCTGGTGCACCTGGGCACCGCCGTCCGCGTGCTGAGCGAGGACGAGGTGCCGCTGCTGGAGGACGCGCTTGAGGCGCTGGAGGCCGCCGCGAAGGGCCTCGCCTTCGAGCACCTGGTGAAGGACCTGATCGACCGCACCCCCGAGCTGCCGCCGCACCTGCGCCAAGGAGGCCCGTGATGAACCCCCTGCGTCCCCTGGAGCGCCTCGCCGCCGAGTCCCCTCCCCTCACCTTCGACGCCGCCGACGCCTTCGTGGCCGCGCCGGGCTGGGGCCTGTTGGTGCTGTCCGGTGACGCCGCCCAGCGGCCCGAGGCGCAGGACCTGGCGGTGGTGGCGCAGGAGCTGAAAGGACGCGCGCCGCAGGGCAGCCGCGTGGGCGTGGTGACGGACGCCGACGAGGCGAGGGTGAAGGCCTACTTCCAGGTGCCGGCGTTGCCCGCGCTCTTGGTGCTCCGCGACGGCAAGGTGCTGTCCCGCATCCCGAAGCTTCAGGAGTGGGCGGTGTACTCCCGCGCCGCCGACGTGCTGTGGGGCGCGCGCCGAACGGCCCCGGCCCCGGAGGTGACGCCATGAAGCCCGTCTTCGCCCTGCCGCTCCTCCACGAGGCCACCCCCGAAGCCGAGCTCGGCAACCAGCAGGCCTTCGGCGGCCTCCTCTCACCCGAGCCCGCGGGCTTGAGGCCCGTCGAGGGCGAGCCCGGCACGCGGGAGTGCCTGCCCCTCCTCCAGGCGTGCCGGAAGGCGCTGGCGCGCGCCGCGGCCACCGGCGAGGGCTTCCTCCTGCCGCTGGAGAACCTGTCGCCGGAGGCCAGCCGCGCCCTCGATGAGGCGCTGGGCGAGGGCGAGGTGACGCTGACGGTGGGCGGCCGGCACCGCTACGAGGCTTCCGAGACGGCGCTGCCCGGCCTGTGGCGCGTCACCACGAAGGACGGCGCGCGCGTGCTGTCGCGGCACCTCGAGGTGGGTGACGTGCCGCACGTGGTGCGCGCCGCGGAGGAGACGGCCACGCTGAAGGACCTCCACATCGGCCAGCCGCCCCAGGGGGCGATGAACGCGCTGCCGGTGCTGGCCGAGCTGCGGCACCGCAGCCAGGCGTGGCAGCCGGGCCAGCCCAACCACGTGCTGAGCTTCACCCTGCTGCCGATGAACGAGGTGGACGTGGCGTACCTCGAGCAGCAGGTGGGGCACGGGCCGGTGCGCGGCGAGTCGAAGGGCTTCTCGCGCTGCGCGGTGGAGCTGACCGCGGTGCGCCACGTGTGGAGCGTCAAGCACTTCAACGCCATGGACAAGCTCATCCTCGACACCCTGGAGGTGGGCGACGTGCCGCAGGCGCTGCTGGCCGCCAGCGACGACTTCCTGGACTCGGCCGCCCGGCTGTCCGAGTGGCTGGGCCGCGTGCCCGCATGAGCGGCGAGCGCGAGTGCGGCGTCTGCTGGTACGTCTACCGGCCCGGGGACGGCGACGGGGTGTGGCAGGTGCCCCCCGGCACGCCCTTCGACGCGCTGCCCGAGGAGTGGCGCTGCCCGCGCTGCGACTCGGACAAGTCCCGCTTCCTGCCCCCCACGGCACCTGCACCCTCTTCCCCGTCGGGAGAGAAGGCCGGGGTGAGGGGAAGAGTCGACGCGCTCCTGTCCGACTTCGAAGCCATCGCCGCCACCGCGATGAAGGACCTGCCGCTGAGCAACCCGCGCCTCGGCGTGGAGGCGGTCGACTTCCAGCCGCTGGGCGACGGCCACCTCGGCGTCCTCATCACCCCGTGGAGCATCAACGCCGTCTTCCTCCCTCCGGCCGGCGCGCCGGTGCCGGGCGCGAAGGGCCACCAGCGCCTCCTCCCTGCAGGCGCGGTGACGTTCTTCCCCCAGCGCCTGCCCACGGCCGGGGACGTGGAGGTGGCGTCGCTCTTCTCTCCCGCACAGGAGTTCGACAGCCAGGCTGCCGCGGTGGCCGCCGCGCGCGAGGCTTTGGCCCTGCTGCGCGCCGCGCCCGCGCCGCCCCCGGCGCACAGCCGGCGGGAGCTCTTCGCCACCCTGCGCGGACGCCCCCCCACTCCGCCATGAGCCCCGAAGGCGCCCTCACGTTGACTCTGCGCGTCTCCCGAGGGCGCGTGGACGACGTGCAGGTGTCCTCCACCCGGCGCACCGACTACTCCGCGGCGCTGGCGGGGCGCGACGTGCACGACGCGGCGCTGCTGGTCCCTTCGCTCTTCTCCATCTGCGCGGCGGCCCACGCGGTGGCGGGCCTGGGCGCCTGCGAGGCGGCGCTGGGTGTGCACGTCGACGAGCAGCAGGCGCGGCTGCGGCGGCTCCTCACCCAACTGGAGGCCCTGGACAACCACGCCTTCCAGGTGTGCGTCGCCTGGGCCAAGCACGCGGGCGCGCCGCCCGCCGTGGAGGCCTTGCGGCGACTGCGCCGGGCGACCGAGGCGCTGCGCCTGTGGGCCCACGACGGGACGCGCTGGACGCGGGTGGGCGGCGTCGGCTTCACCCCGTCGGGCTCTCCCCGGGCGCTGGTGGACGCGCTCCGCGAGGCGGTGGACGCCCTGGTCCCCGCGGCGGCGCGCGCGGGGGACGCGCGGGAGTTGGAGCGCTGGAGCCACGGCAGCGACAGCCCGGTCGCGGCGCTGCTTCGCCAGGTGCGCGCCCTGGACGCCGCGCACTTCGGGAAGGCCACCCGGCCGCTGCTGCCGGCGATGAGCGCGGCCTGGTACGGACAGCGGCTGGTGGGCCCCGACTTCGGCGCCCGCCCCGCGCTGGACAGCGGCGCCGCCGAGGCCGGCGCGTTGTCCCGCGTGGCAGAGCACCCGGCCCTCGCGCCCCTGGTGAGCGCCCACGGGCACACCGTCCTCACCCGCCTCCTCGCGGTGCTCGTCGATCTTCACGCCCTGGTCGGCACCGTCACCGCCGCCGCGGAGGTGCTGGAGCCGTCGAAGGGCCACGCCCCCGCCGAGCGGGACAGCGGGCAGGGGGCGGGCGTGGCGGACACCTCGCGGGGAAGGCTGGCCCACGCCGTCGAGCTCACGTCGAACACGGTGGTGCACTGGCGACAGGTGGCGCCCACCGAGTGGAGCTTCCACCCCTTCGGCGTCTTGCGCGAGGCGCTGCTGGGCGCCCCGGCCGAGGACCTGGCGCGGCGCGCGGGCCTGCTGGTGCTGTCGCTCGACCCCTGCGTGCCCTGCCGCGTCGTCGTGGAAGACTGAACTCCCCATGCACGAGCTCTCGCTGGCCGAAGGCATCGTCTCCCTCATCGAGGAGCAGGCGAGGCAGGACGGCTTTCGCCGGGTGCGGAAGGTGCACGTGCTGGTGGGCGCGCTGTCCCAGGTGATGCCCGAGGCGCTGGCCTTCGGCTTCACCTCGGCGGCGAAGGGCACGCTGGCCGAAGGCGCGGAGCTGGTGCTGACCCGCCCACCCGGCACCGCCACCTGCATGGGCTGCGGGAAGAGCGTCACCGTGGAGCGCCGCGGCGATCCCTGCCCCGGGTGCGGCAGCTTTCAGCTCCTCGTCACCGGCGGCGAAGAGCTGCGCGTCACCGACCTGGACGTGGAGTAGCCGGCGCGCTGCTGTCTCCCCAGCCAGGGGAGCCTGGTCGGTCTGCCGGGCGAGGCCTGCGAGTTCAGCCGGGCCGATTCTTCGGCAACTCCACCCCGTTGCGCTAAGTGGAAACGTAGCCATGGGTTCCATCAAGCGCATCGCCATCAACACCGGCGGCGGAGACGCCCCCGGCCTCAACGCCGTCATCCGCGCCGCGGTGCTGGCCGCGGCCAACCGGGGCTGGGAGGCCTACGGCATTCGCGACGGCTTCAACGGCATCTTCTTCCCGGAGCGCTACCCGGAGGGCGGCGTGTTCCGCCTTACCCGGGACAGGGTGCGCGGCATCGCCCACCTCGGCGGCACCGTGCTGGGCACCACCAACCAGGGCAACCCGCTGCAGTACCCCTTGAAGATGCCGGACGGCACGGTGAAGCAGGTGGACCGCACCGGGGAGATCCTGGAGACGTTCGCCAAGAAGCAGATCGACGCGCTCATCTCCATCGGCGGCGACGGCTCGCTCACCATCGCCCACGCGCTGGCCAAGCAGGGGCTCAAGGTGGTCTGCGTGCCGAAGACCATCGACAACGACCTGGACAAGACGTTCACCACGTTCGGCTTCGACACCGCGGTGTCCTTCGCCACCGAGTGCCTGGACCGCCTGCACACCACGGCCGAGAGCCACCAGCGGATCATGGTGGTGGAGATGATGGGCCGCTACGCGGGGTGGATCGCCCTGCACTCGGGCATCTCGGGCGGGGCGCACGCCATCCTCCTGCCGGAGCTGCCCTTCGACCTCGACAAGGTGGTGGAGAAGATCCGCCAGCGGGAGCGGGTGGGCCGCGTCTACTCGCTCATCGTGGTGGCGGAGGGGGCGCGCGTCATCGACGGGCAGCGCGCGGTGCTGGCGCCGGCGGAGGTGGGCAAGGCGGAGCGGCTGGGCGGCATCGGCGAGCAGGTGGCGCGGGCCCTTTCGGAGCGGACGGGCAAGGACACCCGCACGGTGGTGCTGGGCCACCTGGTGCGCGGCGGCAGCCCCACGTCCTTCGACCGCCTGGCGGCGCTGCGCTTCGGCGCGGCGGCGGTGCGCGCGCTGGACGAAGGCCACTCCAACGTCATGGTGTCGCTGGCCTTCCCCAACGTGCAGTACGTGCCGCTGGAGGAAGTGGCCGGGCGCATGAAGGCGGTGCCGCTGGACTGCGACACGCTCATCACCGGGCGCGACATGGGCATCTGCTTCGGCGACTGACGCCTCGAGGCTGGCCGGCGCCGTCACCGCGAAGGGACGCGCCGACCGCCAGCGCCGCGGCTTCCTTCACGGGTGCAGCACCGCCCCGCCGATGACGTCGCCGCGCCACTTGGCGCGCAGCGCCTCCTTCACCTCGGACAGCGGAAACGCGTGGGAGACGTACGGCACGAGCCGCCCCGACTCGACCCAGTCGAAGAGCAGCTTCTGCCGCGGCGCGCGGATGGCCGGGTTCACCACCGTGGAGATGATGGTGGGGCACCCCAGCACGTCGAGGCCCTTCATCATGATGAGGTTGGTCGGCAGCAGGTTCGCGTTGGGCGCGCCGCGGCCGCCCTTCCCCTTCGCCACGAAGGGCGTCGCCGCCCAGCCCACGATGAGGAAGCGCGCGCCGAACTTGAGGCACTTGAGGCTCTCCACCGAGATGTCCCCGCCCACGCCGTCGTACACCACGTCCGCGCCTTCGCCGCCGGTGAGCGCCTTCACCTCGTCGCGGAAGCGCCGCGCGCCGCCGTGCCCCTCGGGCGCGCGCGTGTTGAGCACCACGTCAGCGCCCTGCGCCTTCACCACCGCCAGCTTCTCGTCGCTGCGCCCCGTGGCGATGACGCGTGCGCCCAGCAGCTTCGCCACGTGCACCGCCGCCAACCCCGTCGCGCCCGACGCGCCGTGGACGAGCACCGTCTCGCCCGCCTGCAAGTTCCCGCGCGTCACCAGGCAGTGAATGGCCGTCTCGTAGCTGCCCAGCAGGCTCGCCGCCTGGTCGAAGGACAGCTTTCCCGGGAGGCGCCGCACCGCTTCTTCCGGCACCACCGCCCACGAGGCGAAGCCGCCCGCGCCCCGGTACTCCCCCAGCGAGCGCGGCCCCGCCACGAAGCCGTCCACCAGTACCGCCTCGCCGGCCGACACGCCCTTCACCTCGGCGCCCACCTCCGCCACCTCGCCCGCGTACTCCAGGCCCGGCGTGTACGGCGGCTTCGGCACGTGCTGGTACTGGCCGCTCAACATGAGGAGGTCGACCCACCCCACCGCCGCGCTCTTCACCGCCACCAGCACCTCGCGCGGCCCCAGCGTCGACGGGCGCGCCATCGGCTCCAGCGCCAGGTGCTGCTCGAGCGCGTCGGGCGGCGTCTCGCCCAGCTCCTTCACCACCACCCGTTGGCCACCGGACGCGGACATGCGGGCATTGTGGGAAGCGCCGCGCGGGGTGTCACGTCAATCCGCGTTCCCTGCCCGTGGGCTCCCGCTGCTCCATGCCCGTGCCCGGCGCCGCGGCGGTGGCCTTGCCGGGCTGCAGCACGCCCAACTGCCGGAACAGGCCCAGCGCGTCCCACTCGGTGTGGTCTCTCACCACCCGGTTCCTCTTGTACTCGGACAGGGTGATGCCGGTGACGCTGGCGGACTTGCCGGTCGCCGGAAGCTCGCCCAGCGCCCCACGGTGCGTCCCCTCCGCCTTCCACTGCACGACGACGAGGTCTGCGTCGACGTTGAGCTGGTTGACGGTGAACTTGAGGTCCGGGAAGGCGCTCCGGTAGCTCACCACCGCCTGTCTCAACGCGTCGCGGTCGAGCGTGCCGAGCAAGGGATCGCGCCCCTGGTAGCGCGGGTCGATCGCCTCGTCGATCAGCTCCAGCTTCCCCTTGCTCCACAGCTCGTCGAACAACCGCCGGGACTGCTGCTTGATGTCGAGCGCCATGACAGTCCTCCTTGCCGGACTCCCCAGCGCGAAGAGCCCGCCCGTCGGGGTAACCCGCGGCACCGGCCCGTGCCCGCCCGTCGCGTTCTGCCTGCTCGAAGGGTTGGGGAGGAAGGCGCAGGCGCCGGATCAATCCACGAGCACCACGTCGACGCCTTCGTGCTGCGGCGGCTCGGACGTGGGATCCAGAAACAGCCAGCGCAACAGCCCCCGGTAGAAGCCGAACAGGGGCAGCCGCTGGGCCACCTCGTCGCGCACGCGCTCGCGCGTCAGCTTGAAGCTGGCGTGGCTCTCGCGGGTGAGGCGCTCGCGCTCGTGCAGGAAGTTGGACAGGGGCTGCACCTGGATCTCGAAGGTGCGCCCCGCCCACCTCACCACCGACTTGAGCGCCGACCAGCCCGACTGCTTGCGGGACGGCCGCGTCAGGTAGTCCTTGGTCTCGACGAAGGCGAGCCTCTGGTGCGCCTCCTCCGCCGGAAGGTGGCGCGAGGTGAGCGCCGCGGCCGTGAAGCGGAGCTCGGCCAGGCGGGACTGGAGCGCCCGCGCGTCGTCCTCGCTGCCCACCACCACCTTCACCCCGAAGACGTCCTTCACGAAGCGGGACAGGTGCTGGAGCTGCTTGTCCCGGAGCACGATGGAGTCCAGGTCGAACAGCTCGTCCACCACCTTGTTCCAGATCTCCTCCTCCGCCTTGATGCGGGTGAGGACGCGGTAGACCTTGAGCGGCGTGGGGCCGGTGGGCTCGTACTCCACCACGTTGGAGACGAGCGACGCGCGCATCCACCCGCGCTCCGCGGCGATGGCCAGCCGCGCGAGGATGCGGGTGCCGAGGTCCAGGTCGGTGGAGGCCGCCACCTCCTCCTCGGACACGTCCACGGTGATGGTGAAGCGCTCGCGGGTCCGCTCGACCTCACCGATGGCCGAGCTGCGCAAGGCGTAGGTGCCGAGCAGCTCGCCCGCCAACAGCCCGGCCAGGGCGTGGAGATCCTTCTCGCCGCGGCGGATCATCGCCTGGAACTCGCCGCGGGCCCTGGAGAGGGCCGCTCTGGAGAAGACGAGCCGCTTGCCCTGGGTGCCGGCCTCCAGCTCGCGGCGGGCGTGCTTCAAGGCCACCACCAGCTCGTTGAGCGCCGGGGCCTGGCTCACCATCCACAGCGGGGACACCGAGGCGGAGCCCTTCGGCGGCACGTCGTCTGGGGCGCTGGAGGCCATGCGGGCGCGAGGTGTAGCGCCTTGGGGTGCGCCGGTCACTCGATGAGGCCGGCGCGCCGGCTGGCGGCCAGCGACTCCACCGCGTCGAGGCGGCGCACCACGTCCTTGAGCTGCTCCGCGAAGGCCCGGCGCTTCTCGACGAGGCCGTCGCCCTTGAGGCACCCGCGGGCCACCGCCACCTTGAGGCCGGTGGAGAAGAGCACCTTGGACACGCTCTCCTCGGAGTGCACGCGCTTCTGCAGCACGTACTGCCTGCCCAGCGCGAGGCACTTCGCGACGAAGGGCCCTTCCTCCACCGGACCCTCTTCCCGCAAGAGCGCGTCGGCCGCGATGCGGTACGCGTCGACGAAGGGCCGCAGCGCGCGGTGGGCGGAGAAGGGCTTGAAGCGGCGCACCACGTCCTCCACCGCGTCCTCGCCGCGGGCGAAGGCGGCTTCCCAGTCCGGCGCGTGGAAGGCCACCTCGTCGAAGAGGGCCCTCTTGAAGGCGTCCTTCTCGGCGAAGAAGAACTCGAACTTGAGCAGGTCGCGCAGGCACATCGCCTCGTCCTCGAAGGCCTGGCGCTTGTCACCGGCGGCGGTGGCGGCGAAGAGCAGCGCCAGCTCCGCGATGGAGCCGTCGACGAAGAAGTGGAGGATGGTGTTCCGGTAGTACGCGGCGGTGAGGAACTGGTTGGGCACCAGGGCCCACACCGGCTCGGGGCCCTCGTCGAAGCAGCGCACGACGCCGTTGTCGGCGAGCCCCTTCAGGTGCCGGGTGAGGCCTTCCTTCGTCTCCAGGTCGTCCAGCGGGGTGGTGGACGGCAGCCCCCGCAGCCGCGCGTAGCGCACCACGTTGGCGAGGCCGTGCAGCACTTCGTCCACCGTCACCGCGCGCTCGCCGGCGCCCAACAGCGCGAGGGAGAGGGCGGCGTTGGGGGTGATGGGCGTGGCGCGGTTGATGCGGTGGCACACCTCGAAGGCCAGCTTCTGCACCGGCAGGTTCTTCTCTTCGGAGTCTGCGCCGGCCTGGGACGCGTCGGGCTTGCCCAGCGAGGCCTTCAAGGACACGGGCTCGCCGAAGCGCAGGTGGATCTGCCCGTACTGGCGCTTCAAGGCCTTGAGCATCTTCACGAACCAGCCCAGGCCCTCTTTCTGCTTGGCGCCGCCGCGGGCCTCGTGGGCGTAGTCGCCCACGTCGGAGATCTGATCATACGCGATGGCCACCGGCACCAGCAGCACGTCGTCGGCGCGGCCGCGGCGCCAGGCGTCCACCACGTAGGCCAGCATGCCGAAGCGCGGGGGGAGCAGCTTGCCGGAGCGGCTGCGGCCACCTTCGATGTACCACTCCATGGCGAAGCGCTTCTCCACCAGGAAGTCGACGTACTGGCGCAGCACGAACTTGTAGACGGGGTTGTCCTTGAAGGTGCGGCGGATGAAGAAGACGCCGGTGCGGCGGAACACCGGGCCCACCGGGAAGAAGTTCATGTTGATGCCGCCGGCGGTGTGGTTGGGCGGCGCGCCGTTGTCGAAGAGGACGTACTGGAGGATGGCGTGGTCGAGGTTGGACTTGTGGGTGGGCAGGAAGACGACCGTCTGCCCGGGCTTCGGCGCGAGCAGCGCCTTCAGGCGCTCCCGGTCGTAGGCGATTTCCTCCGCGTAGCCCTGGCGGTACACCACGCGGATGAGGCGGTGCACCAGGTCGATGACGTAGGGGCTGACGCGGGCGGCGATTTCTCGCAGGTAGAACTCGGCGCGGCGGGTGACGCGCTTCGCTTCGAGGCCGGTGGACTTCTCCAGCGCGGCGAGGCCGGCGCGGAAGTCGCGGTGGGACAGCACCTCTTCGCGGACGAAGCGGGGCACCTTGTAGCGGGCGCCGCGGATGGAGCGCTCGGCGCGTTCCAGGGCGAGCGCCGCCTGCCGCAGGACGAAGAGGGCGAACGCCTCCGGATCCGCGTCGCCTCCCAGCTTGCAGCGCGCGCGCAGCTCGGCGGCGGTGGCCGGCTCTCCAGCGACGACGCGGACGCGGTCGGGATGACGGGCCAGCACCCAGCGCTTGCCGAGGTAGCCGGGGGCGCGGGGGTTGCCCAGGGTGAGCAGGTCGAAGAGGCGCACCGCGCGCTCGCCCTTGAGTTCCCGGGGCAGCCAGGCGACGCGCACCGGGGTGAGGACCTCGGCGTCGGCCCTGCCCAGGCGGTCCACCAGCGCCTGGTCGAGGCGGCCCACGTCCCAGGCGCGGGTGGGAGGGAGGCGGACGACTTCGTGCGCCGCCCCGCCCAGCTCCTTGGCGATCCACTGGCGGATGAGGTGCCGCTCGAGGCCGTCGCCGTCGACGAGGAAGACGCGCGGGCGCGAGTCGGCGGAGGAGCTCACCCGGCGCATTCTGGGGGCGCGGGTGCGGACGGTCCACAACTCGCGCCGGGCGCACTTCCCAGTTGTGGGAGGCGGCCAGCGGGGCTAACCACCCGGCCCATGCGCCTCTCACTCCTCCTCGTGGCAGTCGTCTCCTCCGGCTGTGTCACCCAGGGCACCTTCGACGCGATGCAGGCCGATCGCGACGCTCAGGTGGCGACGCTGAAGGAGCGCGACAAGCAGGTCACCGACTTGAAGTCCGCGCTCGCCGCCGAGCAGGCCACGGTGAAGGTGCTGTCGTCAAAGATCGCCGAGCTCGAGGCCGCCTACGGGAAGACGCAGTCCGACAAGTCCGCGCTGGAAGGCGCCCTGGCCGAGCTGAAGAAGCGCAAGGAGGAAACTGAAGCCCGCGTCGCCGAGTTCAAGGCCCTGCTGGAGAAGTTCAAGGGCCTCATCGACTCCGGCAAGCTGAAGGTCACCATCCGCGAGGGCCGCATGGTGGTCGAGCTGGCCACCGACATCCTCTTCGCGTCCGGATCCGCCAGCCTGTCCAAGGACGGCAAGGCCGCCATCGTCGAGGTGGCCGAGCTGTTGAAGACCATCCCCGTGCGGAAGTTCCAGGTGGAAGGCCACACCGACAACGTGCCGATGAAGGGCGCCTTCAAGTCCAACTGGGAGCTGGCCTCCGCCCGCGCCCTCACCGTGCTGCACGCCATGGTTGACGCGGGCCTCGCCCCCGAGCGCATCAGCGCCGCCAGCTTCGGCGACAGCCGGCCCACCCGCGACAACGCCACCCCGGAGAACCGCGCCGCCAACCGCCGCATCGAAATCGTCGTGGTGCCGGACCTGTCCAGCCTGCCCGGCTTCGAGGAGCTGCGCCGCGTGCAGTGAGCGTCAGGCCTCCGCCGCGTACTCGTCCAGCCGCGCCAGCAGCGCGCCCAGCAAGCCCCGCACCGCGTCCTCGCTGGACAGCGGCAGCGGCCAGCACGCCGTCAGCGTCACCGCCTCGCCCACCGTCGTCACCGTGACGCCCAGCCCCGGCTTCCTCGGCAGCGTGCTGGCGCACCACAGCCGCACCGGCCCCAGCGCGTCCGGCCAGCACCAGGCCCCCGGTGGGCGGATGTGGCTCAACAGCAACGAGTACGGGCAGGGCCGGGGCGCCTCGTCCACCGCCCGGTAGACGGCCCGCTGCTGCGCGGGGCTGGCCGCCGCCACCAGGGCCCCCAGCAACGACGGCGTCACCAGCGCGCGCTCCGGTTGGCGCTCCTCGGCCAGCCGGCGCGACACGAGCGCCTCGAGGCCCCGCGCGCGCACCTCCCCGGGCGTGAAGTCGGCCTCCAGCGTGCCCACCCAGTTCCCCAGGATGTCGCCCGCGCCGAAGAAGCCCCGCAGGTCCACCCCGCCCACCAGGCGAAACGGCTCGTCGCTGCGCCCACGGCTGGTGCAGAAGCCGTCCGCGGCCTTCAGCGCCGCCGCCCAGAGCAGGTCGTTGCGCGTGCACCCCCGCGCCCGCGCCGCCTTCCCCAGGGCGCTCCACCGGCCGCGCGCCACGTCCACCACCGCCAGCCCCGTCCCCTCGGGGACGGCCTCGGGCGCCTCCAGCAGACAGGCGCGGTGCTGCCGGAAGCGCCCCGCGCTCCGCACCGTGTTGAGCGCCAGCGCCGCGGCGAAGGCCGCCCCCTGCCGGCCGATGGCCTTCACCAGGGAAGGGCCCGGCGCCTCCGAGAAGGGACACGCCGGCGCCTCCTCGCCCCGCGCCAGCGCAAGCGCGCTCCGCAGGTACCAGTCGAACAACCCCAGCGCCCCGCGGCCGTCCGTCACCCCGTGGTGCAGGGTGAAGACCAACTCGAAGGCGCCCGACTCGAGGCGGCGCGAGCACACCCGGAAGGGCCACTGGGCGTCCAACTGGAAGGGGCGGTCCACCCAGCCCGGCTCGGCCGACCGCTCCACCGCCGCCCGCGCCCGCGCCTCATCGAAGCGCTCCACTCGCCGCCACAGCCGGCCGTCCTCCTCCTGCACGGTGGACCGCAGCACCGGGCAGCGCCGCGCCACGTGGGCGGCCGCCTGGCGCAGCGCCTCTTCGTCCAAAGGCGCCCGGTGCACGAGCCCATGGTGGGTAATCATCGGCCGCCCGGGGTACGTCTGCCCCAGGAGCGCCGCGTCCATCGCGGTCAACGGCCACTCCCACCAGTCCCCGCCGGTGCGCATGGGAAAAGAGGTAACGCCTCACTCCGCCACGGGCAAAGGCGCACTCGACGTGCTGCGCAGCGCGAGCTGGGGCACCTTCAAGGTGAGGAGGAAGGCCAGCAGCGCCAGCAGAAGCTCCACCTCGAAGACCACCCGGATGGCGCGGGTGAAGGCCTCCTTGAGCGCCTGGTCCACCGCGTCCACCGCGGCATGAAGGCCCGGCTTCGCCTCGTCAATGGCCCGGTCCACCTGGGCCATCGCGCCGGCCAGCGCCGCCTGCTCCGCCACCGCCTGCGCCAGGTCCACCACCAGCTTCAGGCCAAAGAGCGCCGCGCCGCGCGACTGGGGCGACGCCATCGCCGAGGCCGGCACCTTCACCAATTCACCCTTCACCGGCTGCGGCACGTCGGCCGCCGCCTGCAGGGCCGCCCACGCCTCGGGGGACTCAGACGCCGCGCTGATCCGCGCCCGCAGCGCGCCGAAGGTGGTGCGGACCTGCTCCTTCACCCCGCCGTCCTTCACCGCCGCCTTGAGCCGCGCGTCGGCCAGCGCAGACTGCTCCACCATGGCCGCGGCCAGCGCGTCGCCGCCCAGGGCCTTGCGGGCCACCGCCTTCGCCCCGTCGAGCTGCTCGTCGAGCCGCACCTTCACCGCCGCGGCGTCGAAGTGGCCCTGGCCCAGGCTGCCTTCCGCGTTCGTCCCCGACGGACCCTGGGTGAAGCGCTGCACCATCGCCGGGGGCAGGCCCTTCGTCGCCTCCGGCAGCCGCGCGTCCAGCTCGTGCGCCAGCGTGGCCCCGAAGAGGCTGCCCACCACCGCCAGGCCCACCGTCGAGCCCATCTGCCGGAAGAAGGTGATCATCGAGGTGGCCACCCCCAGCTTGGGCAGCGGCACCGCGTTCTGGATGGCGATGGTGTAGAGCGGAATGGTGGGCCCCAGGCCCAGGCCCAGCAGCACCATCTTCGCCGTCACCTCCCGCTGCGTGGACGAGGAGGTGAGGGTCAGCGCCATCATCACGAAGGCGGCGGACAGCAGCGCCAGTGCGCTCAGCATCAACACCTTGTAGCGGCCCAGGCGCGACACCAACTGCCCCGACAGCACGTTGCCCGCCACCACGCCCAGCACCAGGGGGCTGACGGTGAGCCCCGACGCGGTGGCCGACACGCCCACCACGTTCACCAGGAAGAGCGGCAGAAACACCATCGGGGTGAGGAAGGCCCCGCCCATCACGAAGACGGTCGCGCTGCCCCACGACACCATCGGCGCGCGGAAGAGCGAGAAGTCCATCAGCGGCTCCTTCGCCCGGCGCTCCCACCAGATGAAGGCGCCCAGGCCCACCAGCGCCGCCGCGAACAGCCCCAGCTCCGGGGCGGAGCGCCACTCGAAGCCCACCTCGCCCGGCCGCACCGTGGGCCGGCCCAAAGAGAGCGCCAGCAGCAGCGGCACCGCGCCCGCCGCCAACAGGAGCGCCCCCACCACGTCCACCGCGCCCCGCCGCCCGCCCGCCGGCTTGAGCGGCGGCATGCGCAAGAGGATGAAGGCCAGCGCCACCACGCCCAGCGGCAGGTTGATGAAGAAGACCCAGTGCCAGCCCACCGTGTCGGTGATGAGCCCGCCCAGCAGCGGCCCCACCAGCGACGAGACGCCGAACACCGCCCCGAAGACGCCCGAGTACTTCCCGCGCTCGCGCGGCGTGAACAGGTCCGCAACCACCGCGAAGGCCGAGGTGAAGATGCTGGCCGAGCCAACCCCCTGCACCGCACGGAAGAAGATGAGCTGCTCCGTCGTCTTCGACAGGCCGCAGGCCATGCTGCCTGCCAGGAAGATGACGATGCCCAGGACGACGATGCGCCGGCGCCCGTAGAGGTCCGACAGCTTGCCGTACACCGGCACCAGCACCGTGGACGCCACCAGGTACGCGGTGGTGATCCACGTGTACAGCGACGGCTCGATGGCCAACGACTTCTGAATGTCGGGGCCCGCCGTGGCCACGACCGTCTGGTCGAGCGCAGCGAGGAACATGGCCAGCAGCATGCCGGCCAGCGTCAACACCTTCTGCTGCGTGGTGAGCCCGGCGGCGGGCGGGGACGTCATGCGCCCCGCCCGTCTAACAGCCGGCGCCGGTCGATGCGGCTACTTCTTCGCCTCTTCCTTCTTCTTGCCCACCCGCGCCGCCACGCCCTCGAAGAGCGCCTTCATGTCCGCCGCCGGCTGGCCCTTCTTGGTGAGGATGGTGTTCACCGCCCGGAGGATCTTCGAGCGCACCTTCTTCGCCACCGGCTTGTCCCCCAGCGCCGCGTTCACCTGGATCGCCGTGACGCCCCGCCCCAGCGCGTTGGGCTTCTTCAGCCCCAGCTCGTCGTACTTCTTGCCCTCGTGCTCCTTGGTGGCCCGCTTGATGGACCGCTTGTGCAGCAGATCCCGGTTCTCCGCGTCCAGCGTCTCGATGCGCCGGCTGGTGATCGCGATCTGCTTCGCGGTGAGACCCTTCGACTCGGTGAAGCTCTTGAACGTACCCATGCGTGATTCCTCGGATTTTCAGTGGCGTGGACTGCGAAAGGGCGGCTCGTATCGCCGATGCGACGGCCGATTGCAAATGATCCACGGGCAACTTGATCGAGCCGGGTAAGTGTGTGTAAAGGGCGCCTCCCAAAACGAAGGACCACGAATCCATGGCGAAGACCTCTTCCATCCTCAAGAACGAGCGCCGCAAGGCCCTGGTGGCCAAGTACTCAGCCCGCCGCAGGGAACTCAAGGCGACCATCAAGAACCCGGCCACCTCCGCCGAGGACCGCGCCGCCGCCCAGGCCAAGCTGGCCAAGCTGCCCCGCGACTCCAACCCCGTGCGCGTCACGCTGCGCTGCGCCGTCACCGGCCGCCCCCGCGGGAACCTGCGGAAGTTCGGCCTGTCCCGCATGCAGTTCCGCGACAAGGCCCTCAAGGGCGAGCTGACCGGCGTCGTCAAGGCGTCCTGGTAAACTCTTTCTAGAACTCGGAGAACGACCATGAGCCGCGTTTGCCAGGTGACCGGAAAGCGCCCGATGGTGGGCAACAACGTCAGCCACGCCAACAACAAGACCAAGACCCGCTCGCTGCCCAACCTCCAGAAGCACCGCTTCTGGGTGGCCAGCCAGCGCAAGTGGGTGACGCTGCGCGTGTCCGCCCACGGCCTGCGCATCATCAACAAGCGCGGCATCGAGAGCGTCGTCGCAGAGCTGCAGAAGGAAGGCACGCTGTAGGCCGCTCTCCGCTGCGCTTCACGACGGGCCGCACTCCTCAGCGCGAGGAGGCGGCCCGTCGGCGTTTCGGGCCCTCGGCCCACTGGCCACGTTGATCGCCGCTCACGCCCTGGCCCTCGAGTGGACCCTGGTGACACACAACCCCCGCGAGTTCCCGCGGGTGCCCGGCCTCAAGCTCGTCGACGGGCTCTCCCGAAGCGGACCGTCAGCGCAGCCCGAAGCGCACCGGCACGGTGAAGCACTGGCCGCGGGCCACCTCGGGGAAGGGCGCCGCCGCCGGCAGCACGCAGTCCCCCACCGCCGCGTCGAGGAGCCCCGCGCCGCTGGTCCGCTGCACCTGCGCGTCGCGCGCCGCGCCCTGTCCATCCACGCAGAAGCGCACCTCGACCGTCCCGCGCTGCTGGTAGCGCCGGGCGCTGGCCGGGTAACAGCGCTCCGCCGCCGCCGCGAGCCGCGCGTGCACCTGCGCCGCCACCTCAAGGCCCCCCGCGCCCGTCGCCTCAGCCGCTGCGGCCCTCGGGGCTGCCTCCGGGCCCGCTCCCGCCGGCCCCGAAGCTCCCTCACCAGACGGTACGCCCTGCCCTCCCGGAGACGATTCGGCCGTGGGTCCGTCCGCCACGCCTTCGCCCGACTCGGCGGGCGGGGGCGCCTGTCCACCCGGCGCGGTGTCCGGACTGGCTTCCTCCAGCGCAGGTACGGGAGGCGCCGGCTCCGGCGAGGCCTCCTTCGTCCTGGCGCCACCCGGCTTCGTCGCTTCGCCGGCGGCGGGGAGCGGCGCGCCGGCAACCTCCTTCGGGCGCGACTGCACACCGACCTTGAAGAGCGTCCGCTTCGCTTCCGCGGGGGCCGCTCCGGTGGGCAACCGCACCGTCGGGAGGCGCGTCGTCAGCAGCGCCGAAAGCACCACGACGTGCAGCCCCACGGAAACAGCGAGCGCCCAGAGCCAGGCCCGGCGGGTGCCGCCCTGCCTGCCCGGTGCCGTGCCGCGCGCCTCCATGGCCGTCCCATAGCGCCCACCGCGCAGCGCGCCAATGGCCCGGGCGAGCATCGCTCCCGGCGACGATGGCGGTCTTGCGCTACGCTGAAGGCCGATGAGCCACTTGCGGCGCTTGCCCGGCTGGGTCACGTCGAACGCAGAATCCGTGTGGCGTGAAACCGAGCAGGCCCGACGCCAGACGCCCGAGCAACGCTGGGCCGAGCTGGTGGCGGCGTGCGACATGCTGCGCCTCTACTGGTCGATTCCCGGCTACGCGGAACGGGTGAGGCAGGCCGTCGATCCGCTGCCCGAGTCGTCTCGACGCGCGCTCGCCCGGCTGCGTGACGAGTACCGTCGGAGCCGAGGCGGACGGTGACCGACCAGCCGTTCAACGCGGCGGAGATCGGCCTCGCGTTGGGCCGCGCCCTCGAAGCGAAGGGGATTCCGTACGCGCTGGGCGGAGCGCTCGCGTACGGCGTCTGGGCGCTTCCCCGCGCCACCAGGGACGTGGACCTCAACCTCTTCGTGACCCCGGAGCAGCTCGATCCCGCCTTCGACGTGCTCTCCGCGGCGGGCGTCACCTTCGAGCGCGAGGCGGCGCGCCGGGCCGCGGCCGAGGACGGCCTCTTCGTCGGCTGGCTCGGTGCCTGCCGCATCGACGTCTTCACGCCCAGCATCCCCTTCTCGTGGGAGGCCCTGAAGACGCGCGTCTCGGTCGCTCTCGGCGGCCAGCCCACCTGGTTCCTCTCGGCGGAAGCGCTGGCCTTCTTCAAGATGATGTTCTTCCGCGGCAAGGACCTCGTCGACCTCGAGCGCCTCCTCGGCAGCCTGGGCAAGCGCCTCGACGCTCCCTGGGTCCGGCGGTGGCTCGTCGAGACGATGGGCGAGGACGACGAGCGCGTCCGGAAGTGGGACGAGCTCTGCGGCCAGTTCTGGCGCGACCCTTGAAGTCCCCCCCCCCGGCCCGTCAGCTCCAGCGCGGCACGTGCACCCGCTCCTCGGCGCTGGCCGGGTGCATCTCGATGCCGTAGAGCGCGGTGAGCCGCTCGGCCGTCAGCACCTCCTGCACCGGCCCGCGGGCCAGCACGTCCCCGTCCCGAAGCAGCAGCGCGTGGGTGGCGAAGTGCGCCGCGAGGTTGGCGTCGTGCAGCACCGCCACCACGCCCAGGCCGTCGTCCACCCGCCGGCGCACCGCCTTCAGCACCTCCACCTGGTGGCGCACGTCGAGGAAGGCCGTGGGCTCGTCCAGCACCAACAGCGACGGCGCCTGCACCAGCGCCCGCGCCACCCACACCCGCCGGCGCTCGCCGCCCGACACCTCGCTCAGCGGCCGGTCCGCCAGCGCGCCCACGCCGAGCTCGTCCAGGCAAGCGCGCGCCCTCTCGACGTCCTTCTCGCCCGGCAGCCCCCAGGCCCCGAGGTGCGGCGCCCGGCCCATCAACACCAGCTCCAGCGCGGTGAAGCCCGCGTCGTCGCTCATCCCCTGCGGCACCCACGCCACCTGCCTGGCCACCTGCGCAGGCGCGGCGCCCGGCAACGACAGCCCGGCCACCTCCACCTTCCCGCTGCGCGCGGGGAGCAACCCCATCACCACCCGCGCCAGCGTGGACTTGCCCGCGCCGTTGGGGCCCAGCACCGCCCAGGCCTCGCCGCGCAGCACCTGGAGGTCGACCGCGCGCAGCACGTCGCGCGCGCCGTAGCCCACGCGCACCTGGGAAAGGGACAGCACCGGGCTCATGGCTGTTTGCCGAGCTCGGCCTTCACCTGCTCGTGCAGCTCTCTCACCTTCGACACGTAGGCCGCGTCGTCGCCCTTGGCGCCCGCCTCCGCCTCCAGTTGGTTCAGCTTCAGCTTGAACCTCTTGGCGACGGCCTCATCTTCCAGCCGCCCATAGTCCGCCTTGAGCGCGGCCAGCGCCTTCGCCCCAGGCGAGCCCGCAGCCGCCGCCGGCTTCGGCTTGTCCGGCCTCTTCTTCGGCTTCTCCGGCGCCACCTTCTCGGGCACCTCGGGGGCGGGCGCGACCGCCTCGCTCTCGCCTCCCACCTTCACCTCGCGCGACTTCTCGGGCTCCTCCAGGGGGAGCTCCGGGTGGGCTTCCTCTTCCGCCTGCAGTTGCTCCTGCTTGAGCTGCTCGGTGTAGACGTCCCACGCGATGTAGCCGCCCACCGCCAGCACGGCCAGCACCGGCACCACCAGCCACACCAGCACGCCCGACCTCTTCGCCGGCGCGGGCGCGGCCGGGGCGCTCGCCGCGGGCTTCGGCTCCGGCGGGGTGGGCCTGGCTTCCCGCTTCACCGCGGCGCGCTCCGACGTCCTCTCCACCCGCTTCCCCTTGTCGGACTTGTCGCCCTTGTCGGACTTGTCGGCCCTGGGGTTGGACTTCACCTGGGCGCGCCTCACCCCGCTGACCTCGCGGTCCTTCGGCGCGCCGCGAGGAGGAGTCACGGGCGCGCGAGACACCGGCACGGCTTCGACTGGCAGCCCGTCCACGACGATGGAGGGCACCGGCTCGCTGGGCGGCGGCGCGCGCAGGGCGGGCGCCGCGGCCTCGGTGGGCTCCTCGTCGCGCGACTTCACCAGCCGGGCCTTCGCTTCCGCCGGCACGATGCCCGGCTTCGTCTCCTGGTCCAGGTCCGGGGTGACGCGCTTGCGCTCCGACGTCTTGCGCGTGGGCTGAAAGGACAGGGCCGTCGCCGCGGGGCGCGCGCTCGCCTCCAGGTTCACCACCGGCGTCATCAGCGGCGTGGGGCGCGGCGGCTCGGCGCCCTCCAGCGTCTCGCCGGGCGAGGAGGCGGGGGGGGCCTCGTCTTCCACCACCATCTGCCTGGCCTGCTCGCGGAGCGCGGTGAGCATGCGCCGCTCGGCGTGGTACTCGACGCCGAAGGCCTCCCGCATGAAGCGCGACGCGGTCTCCGGCCCGGCGGAGGGGTCGATGTCGAGGAGGATGGCCTGGAGCCGGGCGCGGAACTCTTCCGCCGTCTGGAAGCGCATCGCTGGATCCGGCTGCAGCGCCCTCGACACCGCCTCGGACAGCGCCATGGGCGTGAGCGGCTCCACCTCGAAGAGCGGGCGGATGGTGGGGCTGGCCACCTTCGCCATCAGCTCGCCGGGCGGCACCTCCTCGAAGGGGTTGTGCCCGGTCACCAGCTCGTACAGGCACAGGCCCACCGCGTAGAGGTCGCTCTTGCGATCGGCCTGCTGGTGCTTCGCCTGCTCCGGCGACATGTACATGAACTTCCCCAGGATGATGCTGGGGTTGGTCTTCGACGAGGACAGGGTCGACTTGGCCAGGCCGAAGTCGATGATCTTCACCTCGCCCTCGTAGCTGATGAGGATGTTCTGCGGGCTCACGTCCCGGTGCACCAGGTTGAGCTCGCGGTCGTCTTCCCCGCGCTTGCGGTGCGCGTAGGCCAGCGCGTCCAGCACCCGCGTCATCACCGTGAGGACGAAGGACATGGGGATGGGCAGCTTGCGATCCCTCATCCGCGCCAGCACCCGCCGCAGGTCCTTGCCGTCGACGAACTCGAGCGCGATGTACGGCGCGCCTTCGTGCACGCCCATGTCCAGCACCTGGGCGATGTTCCCGTGCGACAGCTTCACCAGGATCCGCGCCTCGTTGACGAAGCGCTCTACGAATTCCCGGTCCTCCGCCAGGTGGGGGAGGATCTTCTTGATGACGCACAGCTTGTCGAAGCCGTGGGCGCCCTCGATGCGGCCCAGAAAGATCTCTCCCATGCCCCCGGTGGAGATGGGCATGAGCAGCGTGTAGCGCCCAAACCGCTGCGGCTTGAACGGGCGCAGGCGCTGTTGGCTGGCGGTTCCCTGGCTCATGGCGGGAGGCGAAGTGCGACCATTGAACACCACGCGTGGGTGGTCCACCACCAGGGTTTTTCGCCCGCCTGCGCGGGGAGTTGTGGCCCCTTCCCTCCGGCGAACTCCTGCGGAACTGTCGGGAAAAGCGCTCCAGGGTGCGCTGAGGTCCGAGGACGCGCGCGTGCAACAGGTCCTCGAAGGTCGGCCTGGAACGGCCCGCTCACATCCAATCGTCGCAGGGCGTGCCCAGCCGGGCGCCCGCGTAGACGCCGAGATCCAGGTAGGTGATGCGGGCGTTGAGCGGAAGGTCGAGGGGCACGTCGGTGAGGTGCAGCTGCTTCTTGCCTTCAATCCACTTGAAGTCTTCCTTGCGGACCTTGTCGTCTGCGGCCCCGGCGTTGCCGAAGATGAGCCGCAGCTCACCGTTCTTGGTGGAGAAGATCATGCCCTCCGAGTCGTCCACCACGTCCTTCAGCGGCACCTGCTTCATCTTCCCGCGCGGGCCCACGAAGAGCCGGAAGTCGCGGCGGTCCAGCCGGTCTTGGGCGCGGAAGCGATCGACCAGGTAGTAGTTGCCCTTGTCGTCGCGCAACAGCCGCTCGGGCATCCGGTCCCAGCTGGGCGGCGCGAAGGTGGCGGTGCCCAGCAGCTTCGCCGCCTCGTCCGCCTTCACCTCCGAGAGCTCGGTGACGCGCTTGCCGCACACCAGCTTGAAGCGCTTGCCGGAGTCCTCCATGGACACCTCGACCAGGTTGCCGTCGACGCGGGGGACGCGGGGATCCCACAGCACGGCGCTCCAGGACTCGGCGCCGCTCATGCCGCCGCCGCTGATCCGCTGCTGCACCAGCTTCGTCGCGTCGCCGTAGAACATGGCGTCGTAGGGGCGCTTGGAGTCGAAGACGAGGAAGTGGCCCTTGCCGTCACTCAGCGCCCTGGCCTGGGCCTTCCAGGAGGAGATGTCCACGGTGTCGGGGCGGGGCTGCGAGAGGAGGAACGCGACCAGCACGGGGTAGGCGAGCATGGCGGAAGAGTGTAGCGGATGAGGGACGTGTATAGTCACGCGGCTCATGAGCGCCTCCGTGCTCGCGCCCGGCGTCGTCGTCGCCGACACCTACGAGGTCGAACGGCAGCTCGGCCAGGGCGGCATGGGCGAGGTGTGGCTGGCCCGGCACCGGCGGCTGGCGGGCAAGCAGGTGGCGATCAAGGTGCTGCGCACCCAGGGGCAGTTGCCGCCCGACACCCTGGCGCGCTTCCGGCACGAAGCAGAGATCGCCGCCCGCCTGGAGCACCCCAACATCGTCCAGGTGCTCGACTTCAATGCCCTGCCCAGCGGCGAGCCGTTCCTGGTGATGGAGCTCCTCAAGGGGACCAGCCTGGCCCAGCGGCTCAAGGGCGGACCCCTGCCGTGGGACCAGGTGGTAGCGGTGGTGCGGCAGGTGGGCGCGGCGCTGTCGGCGGCGCACGCGGCGGGCGTGGTGCACCGCGACTTGAAGCCCGAGAACATCTTCCTGGTGCCCACCGGCGTGGGAGACCAGGTGAAGGTGCTGGACTTCGGCATCTCCAAGCTGGCCGACTCGAAGACGGTGCAGACCACCGACTCGGTGTTGATCGGCACGCCGCTGTACATGTCCCCCGAGCAGGCGCTGGGGAACAACCGCGACGTCACCGCCCAGTCCGACGTCTTCTCCCTGGCCGGCATCGCCTACGAGATGCTGACCGGCCAGCCGCCCTTCCTCGCGGACAGCGTGGCCAAGGTGGTGTTCCGCATCGCCTACGAGAAGCACCGGCCGCTGGGGGAAGCGCGCGCCGACCTCCCGGCCCCCGTGGCGCAGGCGGTGGAGCACGCGCTGGTGAAGGACAAGGCGCAGCGCACCAAGGACATGGCCGCCTTCGTTCACGAGCTGACCGGCCAGCCGCTCGCGCCGCCGCGGACGGACGCGGCCGACGAGTCCAGCGGGGTGTACACGCCCGATCGCCCGGTGAGCGACTCGATGGCCGGCGGGGCCACCATCTCCCGCGGCTCCAACGAGCGCGCCACGCCGGCGCCGCCGCAGCCGTCCCCACCTCCCGCCCCGCAGGCCACCTCGCGCGTCCCGGCGCTGGTGGGCCTGCTCTCGCTGGTGCTGGCCCTGTCCGCGGTGGTGGGGTGGACGTTGCTGCGGCCGGCGGCGGATTCGGCGGCGGACGCCGGAGTCTTTCCGGCGCTGCCGTCCGTAGACGCTGGCGCCGTCACCGCCGCGAGTCCAGAGAAGCCGGACGCGGCCGTGGAGGGGGCTTCCCTCTCGCCGGACGCGGCGCTGGCCGCCGCCCCTCCCGTGGCCGACGCGGGGGCGCGCCCGGTGAGGGCCACCCGGAGCGATCCTTCCGGTCCGCTCAGCGACGCCGAGAAGGCGTCCCTCGCCGGGTTGCAGCAACTGGTCGCGCAGAAGGACCTGGGCGCGGTGCTCGCGCGCCGCCCGGCGCTGCGCCGCGAGTTCCCCTCGGCGGCCGGCTACCACCGGGCCCTGCTGCTGGTGGCCCGGGCGGCCTGCCTCCAGCACGATGATCGCGTGCTCACCCCCGCCTTCATCGAAGAGCTGGCCTCGACGTCGTCGCCCGCCACCTTCACCAGGCTGAAGAAGGAGTGCCTGGCCGCCTGGCCGGACGCCGCCGCGCGGTGGGACTGAAGGGCCGGCGCCTACCGCACCCCGGACAGCGTGCCGGAGTCCGAGTCCTCGTCCACCACCTCGAACACCGCGGTGCGCACCTTCCCGTGCAGCAGCCGCTCCCCCAGCGGCGTCACGTCGAAGCGCGCGCCCACCGCGGCCAGCGCCTTCCCGGTGATCAACACCTGCCCGGGCTCGGCGCTGGTGCACAGCCAACTGGCGATGCTCACCGGTTCACCGATGACGGTGTAGTCCAGCCGCGCCTCGCTCCCCACGGTGCCGGCCAGCACCTTGCCGGTGTTGAGCGCCACCTTGAGCAAGAGGCGCTCCCTGGGCGGGCGCTTCTGCGTCACCCGCTGCCACTCGGCCTTCAGCGCCATCGCCGCGCGGACGGCGCGGATCGCGTCGTCGCCCTTCCCGTACGGCGCGCCGAACAGGGCCATCACGGCGTCCCCGGTGAACTTGTCCACCGTGCCCTCGAAGCTGAAGATGAGCTGGGTGGCCAGCCGGTAGAACTCGTTGAGCAGCTCCAGCACCCGCTCGGGTGCCAGCTTCGAGGACTGGGACGTGAAGCCGGCGATGTCGGCGAAGAGCACCGTCACCTGCTTCTCTTCCAGCCCCGTCAGCGCCGCGCCCTTCTGCCGCAGCTCGCCCACCCGCCGCTCGACGATGTCGGGCCCGTGGAAGCGCTCCAGCATCACCCGCAGGCGATCGTCCTTCCCCCCGGCGGGCGCGTCCTGGAACTTCTCGACGCCCGACTGGAGCAACTGGGTGATGGCGGTGCAGAGGTCGAGCAGCACCTCCACCGGCTCCTCGGTGACGGACGAGCGGTTCAGGTAGAGGACGCCCAGGAAGGGCGCCGCCGCGCCGATCGGCACGCACAGCACCTGGTCGATGCCGTACAGCACCACGGAGTCCCGTTCCTTGAAGCGCGCGTCGTCGTGCACGTTGACCACCGCCACCGCCTGCCCCTGCGACAGCGCGGCGTCGATGATCGCGTCGGACACCGGCACCTCGCCGCGCGAGAGGCTCTGGCCGTGCCGCACCGCCGCCGGCACCATCACCCCGGTGGGGTGGCGCAACAGCACCACGCCGGTGGTGGCGCCCACCCGCCGCATCACCAGGTCGCAGGTCTGGTCGAGGAAGTCCTTGAGGCTGCGCGCGCGCACCAGCGCCTCGGTCACCCTGTAGAGGAGCAGCAGCGAAGGCCACGCCACCGGCGCACCCGCGGGCTCTCCTTCGGCGGTGCTGACCATCTCGGTGGTGGGCCGCTCCTGCTCGTCGGTGTCCGACGCCTTCTCCTTCGCGTCCCTCTTCGCGTCCTTCTTCGGCTTCGAGGCCTCGCCGTGGGGCGCGGCCGGCTCCGACACCGGCGGGGCGCTGGTGTCGAAGGGGGCGAAGTTGTCGAGCGCCTTGAGCAGGCTGGGGGAGTCGAGCTTCCGGGCCATCACCACGGCCTCGCGGATGTCCACGCCCCGGCCGAAGCGCTTCACCTGGCCGCCGAAGCCGGTGTCCACCATCTCGGTGGCCATGGTCTCGGCGTCGGCCGGCTGGCGCACCACCAGGGAGTTTTCCCCCACCGCCACGCTGTCGCCGGCCTTGAGGGGCAGGCTCCCCACCAGCTTCTGGCCGTTGAGCTGGCTGCCGTTGCGGCTGCCCAGGTCTTCCACCACCAGGCTGGTGCCCTTGACGTGGAAGCGGGCGTGCCGCCGCGACACCAGGTCCCCCGAGAGGACGATGTCATTCTCGTCGGCGCGGCCGACGTGGGTGACGCCCTCGGGGAGCTCGTAGGCGGTGTCGAAGTAGCCCGGCCCGTTGATGATGAGCTGCCACATGCCCACGGTGAGCGAAGTATGCCGCCAACGGCCCCGCTTTGCGCGAAGGAAACGGGGGCCTGCGTTAAGCTTGCGCCCACGGAGTTTCGTCGGAGCCACGGAGGCCAAGAGCGCAGCGGGTATGACGGAGCTCGAGTTCATCATCGAAAGCCCGGGGGAGCGCCGCGCGGTGGCCTTCCCGTCGGCGTGCTTCGTGGTGGGCTCCGACGACAGTTGCCAACTGCGCTTCACCCAGGGCCTGCTGCAGCCCCGCCACGCAGAGGTGGTGCGCGACCTGCGCGGGCAGTGGTGGATCCGCGACCTGGTGGCCACCGGCGCGGTGGTGGTGAACGGCACCCCGGTGCTGGACGAGCGGCTGGCCGCCGGCGACAAGGTGCGCATCGGCGCGGTGGTGCTGACGGTGCAGGACACCGGCGTGGACAAGAAGGCCCGCACCATCTCGGGCGAGACGCCTACCCCGGGCGGGCAGCCGGACACCGCCGAGCTGCAGACCGGGCGGGTCATCGACAAGCGCTACCGCGTCCTCGGGCGCCTGGCGGCGGGGGGCATGGGCGAGGTGTACCGGGCGGAGCACGTCGAGCTGGGCAAGCCGCTGGCGCTCAAGGTGATGCTGCCCGAGCTGTCGGAGGACCCGGACTTCGTCGGCCGCTTCAAGCGCGAGGCCCTCGCCGCGTCCCGCATCGGGCAGCACAACATCGTCGACATCTCCGACTTCGGGCGCACCGAGGACGGGCGCTTCTACTTCGTCATGGAGTACCTCGACGGGGTGACGCTCTCGAAGGCGGTGAAGCGCGACGGCCCCTTCCCCGCCCAGCGGGTGGTGCACGTGGGCCTGCAGGTGGCCCGCGCGCTGGCCGCGGCGCACGCGCAGCGCATCATCCACCGCGACTTGAAGCCCGAGAACATCATGCTGGTGCAGCGCCCCGGCCAGCCGGACTTCGTGAAGGTGCTGGACTTCGGCATCGCCAAGGTGACGGGCAACTCCGGCAGCGGGGGCTTCACCGCCATCGGCACGGTGGTGGGCACGCCCCAGTACATGTCGCCGGAGCAGGCCGCGGGCGTGGCGGTGGACGCGCGCAGCGACGTCTACGCGCTGGGGCTCATCTTCCACGAGCTGATCAACGGCCGGCCCACCTTCACCGGCGACACCGCCCCGGCGCTCATGGCGATGCAGCTCAAGCACGAGCCGCCGCCCCTGCGCTCTCCGGTGGGCCCGCTGCCGCGCGATCTCGAGCACCTCGTCTTCCACATGCTCAAGAAGGCGCCGGAGGATCGCCCCTCCTCCATGGAAGCGGTGGCCCACGGGCTGGAGTCCATCGCCGCCTTCCCCACCCCCAGCGCGCGCACCGCGCCCGTCCAGCCGGTGCAGGCGCCGGCGGTCGCCTCGCTGGCCGCCATTCAGCCCACCGGCTTCGAGGCGGCGGTGAAGGCGGGCTCGAAGACGGACCTGCTGGTGGCGCCGCGGCCGTCGCCCACGGTGCCGATGCCGCCAGCCCCTGCGCCGCTGTCCACCGCGCCCACCCGCCTCGAGGCCGGCGTGAAGACGCCCGCCCCGCCCACGTCGGCCGCCCCGGCGCAGAGCCCGACGCCCGCGCCCGCTTCCCTCGAGGACGAGGGGGCGGCCCTCAAGCCCCGGCGCTGGCCGCTGGTGGCCGGGCTGGGGGCGCTCTTCTTCTTCGGCGCGGTGCTGGTGGTGGCCTTGGCCCGACCGCAAGCGCCGCAGTCCCCGCCGGGCGTCGTCGTCGCCCCGCCCGCTCCACCGTCCATGCCCGCGCCAAAGGGGCCCTCGCCCCTTCCCACTCCGTCCGCGGTGAAGCTGACCTTCACCTCCGGGGACGTCCGCGCCGAGGTGTATGAGGACGACGTGCTGCTGGGCACCACGCCGCTCACCTTGAGCCGGCCCCAGGGGACGCTCACCACCCTGCGCTTCGAGGCGAAGGGCCATGAGCCGGCGACGAGGAAGCTGCGCTTCGAGGCGGACACCGCCGTGGCGCTCGAGCTGGAGAAGACGAGGGCGAAGGGGAAGCCCGCCGGTCCACGGCCTCCTCGCCCGCCCAGCGAAGAGCTCAAGGACAGCCCGTTCTAATTAATTAATTGACTTATTTACGCAAGGGTGAGTGTGTTTCCCGGCGTTCCTGGTTCGACCTCGGGAGGCGCCGCGCTGCTGGCTGTGTTCGTGGTTGGGCTGGCTACTTGCTTGCGAGCAGGAGGCTCGGCCAAGGGAAGACTTGGGTCGAACCCGCGACCCGGTGCAGGAGATCAGCCTGCTCGATGAACTCGCCGCCAATGTTCCCGTCAACGACCAGGCGCGAGACGCGAGTCCGGTTGTCGTCATCTCCGAGGCGACCTGGCAGTCGCTCGTCGGGGACGTCGTTGCCTCCGCGGAGCCGAAGGCGAGAGAAGGCGCCGGCTTCGCAGCACAGGGCAGGCCAGTTTCAGACGGGGATTCGATTGGATTCTGAAAACGACAAGGACAGGCGACTGAACGGCCGGCGGGCGCTGCACCAGTCCAAGGGCTGTCGTCGAGGCCTCGAACATCCCGAGCGTGTTCTCGTAGTCATACCTCCATACCTGCTCGATTGGGGGCAGGACGACGTCGTTCAGGGTGACGAGACGGCGCCCAGAGTGTCGCTGCCTCGGGCGACGAATCCCTGACGGCCGGGCGCGCGAGGCGGTAAGTCGCACGGCCATGTTCGACCTCGTCATCCGCGGCGGCACCTGCGTCACTCCCGCGGGGCGCGCGCGGGCCGACGTGGGCGTCCGCGACGGGCGCATCGCCGCGCTGGGCGCGCTGGACGCGGCGCAGGCGAAGGAGGTGCTGGACGCCGCCGGCCTCCACGTGCTGCCCGGCGTCATCGACCCACAGGTGCACTTCCGCGAGCCCGGCCTCACCCACAAGGAGGACCTCGGCTCCGGCAGCGCGGCGGCCGCGCTGGGCGGCGTCACCGCCTTCTTCGAGATGCCCAACACCCAGCCCAACACCGACTCCGCCGAGCGCCTCGCCTGGAAGGTGCAGCGCGCGCGGGAGACGAGCTGGGTGGACTTCGCCTTCTTCGTGGGCGCCACCAACGACAACGTGGGAGAGCTCGGCGGCCTCGAGCAGCTCGAAGGCTGCGCGGGGGTGAAGCTGTTCCTCGGCAGCTCGACGGGCACCCTGCTGGTGGACGACCCGGCGGTGCAGCGGCGCGTGCTGGCCTCGGGCCGCCGGCGCGTGGCCGTGCACAGCGAGGACGAGGCGCGCCTGAAGGAGCGCAAGGCCCTCTTCGCCGGCCGCGGCGTGGACGCGCACCCCGAGTGGCGCGATGAAGAGTGCGCGGTGAAGTCCACCCGGTCCATCCTCGCCCTGGCGCGCGAGACGAACCGCCCGCTGCACGTGCTGCACGTCACCAGCGCCGGCGAGCTGCCGCTGCTCGAGGCCTACCGCGACGTGGCCACCGTGGAGGTGCCGCCGCAGCACCTCACCTTTGCCGCGCCCGACTGCTACGCCCGCCTGGGCACCAGAGCGCAGATGAACCCGCCCATCCGCGACGCGCGCCACCAGGCCGCCCTGTGGGAAGCGGTGCGCAACGGGCTGGTGGACTGCCTGGGCAGCGACCATGCGCCCCACACCCTGGAGGAGAAGGCGAAGCCCTGGCCGTCCTCCCCTTCCGGCATGCCGGGCGTGCAGACGCTGGTGCCGGTGATGCTCGACCACGTCCACCACGGGCGGCTGACGCTGGAGCGCTTCGTCGACTTGACGTCCGCCGGGCCGGCGCGCGTCTTCCGCACCCGCCGCAAGGGCCGCCTGGCGCTGGGCTACGACGCCGACTTCACCCTGGTGGACCTCGCCGCCAGGCGCACCATCACCGACGCGTGGTCGCAGTCGCGCTGCGGGTGGACGCCCTTCGACGGCCTGGCCGTCACGGGCTGGCCCATCGCCACCGTGGTGCGCGGGCAACCGGTGATGCGCGACGGGGCGCTGGTGGGTGCGCCGCGCGGCCACCCGGTCGCGTTTGACCCCTGAAGGACTGAGAGAATTGACCGCTTTCAGATATGCAACGCAGCCTTGAAAGGCGTTTCAGATCTGCACGCGCGCCGGCGCTCCAAGTGCGCGGCAGCACGACGCAGTGCGCTGGCACGGACTTCGCTATTCGCCGCCCCGCAACGTTGTAGCAACCGGCGAGTCAGTCATCCCCCCACCTGGCTCGGCGGCTCGGCGTTGAGCAGTAACGCAGTACCGGAAGTCCCGCGGCCCGGTTCGGATTCTCGAATCGGGCCGCCTTCTTTTTCTACGGCAGGCCGACGTCGAGGGGCCGCGTGGACGAGGGCGGCGACGGCGCGCCCAACTGGCCCAGGGTGTTGTCGCCCCAGCACATCACGCCTCGGGTGGCGGTGGCGGCGCAGGCGCTGCGGAAGTGACAGGACACCTCCAGCACCGGAGGCAAGTCGACCACCGCCGACGGCGTGGGGCCGCCCTGGTAGTTGCCGCGGCCCAGCTGGCCGAAGGTGTTGTCCCCGAAGCAGGCCGCGCCCGCGTCTCCCAGCACCACGCAGGTGAAGCGGTCCCCCAGGCAGACGCTGCGCGCGGGCCCCAGGCCGGGCACCAGCGCCGGCGGCTGCGCGTTGCTCACCGCCACCGGGTAGCCCAGCTGGCCTTCGAGGCCGCGACCCCAGCACTCCAGCTGCCGGTCGAAGCGGATGACGCAGCCGTGGTTGAGCGAGCGCTCGAGGACGAGGGCGCCGCCGTCCAGCCAGGTGAAGGGCGTGGGCGTGGAGGTGAGGAGGTCGAGGAGCGCCTCGCCCCAGCGCAGCAGTCCGCCGTCGGGGCGGAGGGCGAAGCTCTCGTTGCCGCCGGTGAAGACGCGGGTGACGGGCCCGGGGACGAGCGAGGAGGTGGGGACGCGGTACACCGACATGGTGGTGGAGCCCGTGCCCACCTCGCCCACGAAGTTCGCTCCCCAGCACTGCACCCCGGCGTCGGAGAGGCGCACGCAGGCGTGGTTGGCGGCGGCCTGCACCTCGGTGGCGGTGCCGCCCACTGCGGTGACGACGGGCACGAAGGAGTCCGCGGTGGCGTTGTCGCCCAACTGGCCCAGCATGTTGGTGCCCCAGCAGCGCACGCCGCCGTCAGCGATGAGCGCGCAGCCGAAGTTGTCACCCGTGGCCACCGAGACGGGCCCGGACAAACCCACCACGAAGCGGGGGAGGCGGCCGCCGTCGTACGGCCCGCTGCCCAGCATGCCGGACGAGCCGGGCCCCCAGCAGGCGACGCCGCCGTCGTGCAGGGCGCAGGTGTGGAAGTTGCCTGAGGCGATCCGCCGGCCGATGGGCGCGCAGCCCGTGCCCACCGGCACCTCGTCGGGGCCGCAGGGGACCCGGCACCCTCCGGCCACGCACACCTCGGGGGAGCTGCACACGGCGCACGCCGGTCCGCAGGCGGCGTTGGACTGCGGCACGCACATCCCGCTGCACTTCGCCTGGCCGGCGCCGCACAGTACGTCGCAGACACCGGCGTTGCAGGTGGCGGTGCCGCCGTTGGCCGGGCACGTCACGCAGCTCGCCCCGCAGCGCGTAGCGTCGTCGTCGGGCGCACAGGCGCCGCCGCAGCGATGAAAACCCGGGCGGCACACGAAGTCGCAGCCCCCGTCGGCGCACACCGTGTCGGCGTCCGCAGGAGGCGTGCACCCGCCGCAGGCGCCTCCGTCGGCGCCGCCTCCTCCTGCCCCTCCGCCGCTGCCTCCGCCGCTGCCCCCGCCGACTCCGCCGC